>NZ_JBEPKW010000003.1:0-575994 GCF_040544855.1 Novosphingobium sp. 1529 | reverse complement strand
TCGGGACCGGCTACGGGCTACGCCCTGCGCCGGTCCCGACACACCGGATTCTCATCTTGATTGTCGCGCTTTCTCATCCAGATCGTCGCGCGACACATTTCCGCGCGTTATCCACCCCACTCCACTGGGGTTCAGCATTGAGTGCACAGCAATGGCCTCAAAAGCATGGGACATTAGGCGGCGTGGACAAATTGGCGCTTGAAGCGGACTATCGGTTATGACGGTTGCGCTGAACGGACGATGTTGACCAGAGCAAGGTCATCCATGACCGTTGCGCTCCAGCACCAAACACCTGTTAGTCCAGTCAGGGGCACAATATGGCTGTACAACTCATCGCAGGCGGCTTGTGCGATGTGATCCGATGCCCCCTCGATCGGCTGTTCTTTGCGCAGCAGGGTGGCCCATTCGACCAGTGCTTTTTCGTGATCGATGGCAAGGACTTGGGAGACGTATGTCCCGCCCTCGTATTCGCAGATGAATGTGAAGAGGTCCGATGCCATATGGCAGGCATATATGGTTCGGATCGCTATCGCCACCGGATCTATAGCTGACGCTGCCACCAAGCCTTGATTCAAGGCTGCTTTTTTGGAGGCAGGCTTGAGCAGGGGCGATCTTACAGAAGCGGAATGGCGTGTTCTGAAGGGCTTATTGCCCATCGAGCCTGCAAACCGTGGCCGAGGCATGCCGCCCGAGCAGAACCGCTCCATCATCAATGGCATCCTGTGGCGCCTCCGCTGCGGCGCTCCGTGGCGCGATGTCCCGCCCAAATATGGCAGTTGGAACACCATCTATAGCCGGTTCCGGCGGTGGAGCGAGGCCGGGGTCTGGGAGGCCGTCGCCGTGACGCTGGCCGAGATCATGGCGGACAGCGGCCACTACAGCATCGACAGCACCACCGTTCGCGCCCATGTTTCGGCAGCGGGCGGAAAGGGGGGACTCATCGACGCGCTCTTGGCCGCTCGCGGGGCGGGTTCACCAGTAAACTTCACTGTCTGGCTGATGCCCATGGACGGCCAGTCGCCTTCCACCTGACGGGCGGCGAGGCGGCGGATTGCAAGGCCTATGATGATTTGATCGACCTGCCTGAGCAGGCACCCGATGCCTTCCTTGCGGACAAAGGCTATGACGCCGATGCCATCCGCGCCGATCTCGCCGAGCGAAAGATCAAGGCAGTCATCCCCGGCCGGTCAAACCGCCGCGTGAAGATCGAATATGATCGGGCGCTCTACAAGCAGCGCAATCGCATCGAGTGTATGTTCGGCCATCTCAAGATCAACCGCGCCATCGCCACCAGATACGACCAACTGGCAAACAGCTTCCTCGGCATGGTCCATCTCGCCACAACCAGATACTGGCTCAAATTTGTCCACAGCGCCCGGCTGGAGGCAAAAACCGCCAGTTCAAGGAGGCGAGGAAGCACAATATCGGGAATATTGTGCGACGAGCCGACGCGGAAATGACGATTTTAGGTCCAGCCCCGAAGGGGTTGTGGAATTTGTTCACGCCGCCGAACTGGCGGCTACCAGGTTTGCTCGTGGAACGGCGGATTGTGGTCAACGGGATTGTCGACATGTCACGCCAGCTGGCGGCCACCCTCGCGATTTGCTCGGACGGTGCGATGCCCTCAACGTCGATTCACAGCCGATCCGCGCGCCGATCAGCGGGAATGGCGTCAGACTGCAGTTGTCGTTTTGACGGTTCCGTTGCACGCACGTGCTTTGCCCCCGGTACACATTCAGCGAGCCGCTGACTCCGTAGGTTGGCCGGCGATATGGCCCCAGGGCGACGGGGACGGGCGGACAGCTTTCTTTAGCCCATCGCCTGCAGCTTGCGTCTCAATGTAAAGCGCGTCACCGATAGGCCGAACTAATCCCAGACTACCGATCGCAATGCCGATTCGGCCCAGGCCGCCCTAATCAACGCAGTGATTGAGAAGGCCGTGCCCGCGCTGATCGCCACACGCGATGCGCTTGATCGCTTCCACGCGATGATGCGCTCGAAGGAGAAGGCACGGCTCGATCCGTGGATCGCCATGGCGGCGAAGACCAAGCTCGCTGCGTTCGCCGCTAGCGTCGAGGCCGACAAGGATGCGATGGCCGCCGCGATCTCGACGCCGCGGTCCAGCCGTCAGGTCGAGGGCAAGGTCAACCGCTTAAAGGTCATCACGCGCCAGATGGTACTGGGCGCGCCAAAATCGACCTGCTCAAAGCCAGGGTTATGGCGCCAACATGAGCCGAATTGCACGGAATGTGCGTCAAACCAAATTTGCACGCCGTGTGACACGATGTCGGTGTGAGAAGCGTAAGTGCAATCGTTGATGAATCGTATAAAAGTAGCTCGGCCCATCATATTCGATGATGCAGCGGCCCCAGGTTCCGGCGCCACTATCCTACAACTGTATCTTCACGGTCCGGACTCCGTAATAGTTACGCTGCGCCCTCGGCGGGGTGAGTCGATGGCACCAAGAACTCAAACCTCCCCAAGAAAATTTTGAGGGTATCGCTTAGGGTACCATGCAGAAGATCGCTGCCAAAAAAGTGGCAGAATTGAGGGATAAATGGGTGCAAATACGAGTTCTCTCCTGGCGCCCCATAACCACCGGCGAAGACAGGGAAACAGCAGCAATGGCCAAGACTTCCAAGCTCCTGGCGATCATGGCGATCGTCCTGGCCCTGTGCGGCATGGTGCTGTTGGGCGGGGGATTGTGGCTTGCGATCGAAGGCGGCAGTTGGTTCTATGCCCCGGCGGGGCTGGCCCTTATCGCCTGCGCCGTGCTGCTGTGGCGGCGCCAGGTGGCGGCGCTGCACCTCTATGCCGCGCTGGTGGTGGCCACGCTGGCTTGGGCACTGGTGGAAATCGGGCTGGACTGGTGGGCGCTGGTGCCGCGTGGCGACGTGATCTTTATCCTCGGCGCCCTGCTGTTGCTGCCCTGGATCACACGGCGGCTGGTGCCCGCCCGGCCGGGCTGGTGGCGCAATGCCGGGCCGCTGGCGCTCGCCCTGATCCTGGCCGGCGCGATCGGCCTTGCCGCCATGCTGCGCAGCCCGCACGAATGGGACGGCGCCCTGCCCGGTGCGCGTGGCGCCGCGCCGGCATTGGCCGCCGGCACCGACGCCGGGGACTGGCTGGCCTATGGCCATACCTGGGCCGGCACCAAGTGGTCGCCGCTCGCGCAACTGACCCCGGCCAATGTCACCGGACTCAAGCAGGTCTGGCGGATGGACACCGGCGACAGCCGCCGCCCGGGGGACCCGGAAGAAATCACTTATGAACTCACCCCGATCAAGGTCGGCGATACGCTCTATGCCTGCACCCCGCACAATATCGTGCTGGCGCTCGACGCCGAAACCGGGGCAGTGCGCTGGCGCTATGATCCGCACATGCAGGTGCCCAGCCATGTTCAGCACCTGACCTGCCGGGGCGTATCGTATCACGATGCCAACTGGCCCGGCGCCACGCGCAGCGCCGATGGATCGTGCCAGCAACGGATCATCATGGCCACGGCCGATGCGCGGCTGATCGCGCTCGATGCCCACACCGGCCGCCTGTGCCCCGGCTTTGGCAAGGGTGGCGCGGTCAACCTTGCCGTCACCGGCCCCGGCCTCAAGCCCGGTTGGTTCCAGTTCACCTCGGCCCCGCTGGTGACGCGCGGCCTCGTCGTGGTGGGCGGGGCGATCTATGACAACGCATCGATCCATATGCCCTCGGGCGCGATCCAGGCGTTTGACATCGCCACCGGCAAGCCGGTGTGGGCGTTCGATCCCGGCCGGCCGGAAGACACAGCGCCCCTGGGCCCCAACCATCCCCCCGTGCCCTCCACCCCCAACAGCTGGAGCACGGCGGCGGCCGACGAAGACCTTGGCCTCATCTATCTGCCGATGGGCATGGGCGCGATCGACCAGTGGGGCGGCAACCGCCCGCCCAATACCGAGCGCTTTGCCACCTCGATCCTGGCGCTCGACATCAAGACCGGCCAGGCGCGCTGGGTGTTCCAGACCGTGCACCACGATTTGTGGGACATGGACGTGCCGGCCCAGCCCGCGCTGGTTGACCTGACCATTCCCGGCAAGGGCCGCGTGCCCGCGCTGGTCCAATCGACCAAGACTGGCAATATCTTCGTGCTCGATCGCCGCACCGGCTTGCCCGTCCAGCCCGTGCACGAAATGCGCGTGCCCAGCGGCGCGGCGCCAGGCGATTTCACCTCGCCTACCCAGCCGGTTTCGGCCATCTCGCTGATGCCGCCGCGCATTCGCGAGGCAGACATGTGGGGCGCCACGCTGTTTGACCAGATGGCCTGCCGCATCGCCTTTCGCCGCTATCGCCACGAAGGGCCGTTCACCCCGCCCTCGACCCGCGGCACATTGGTGTTTCCCGGTAATTTCGGGGTGATGGATTGGGGCGGCCTCGCCATCGATCCGGTACGTCAGGTGGCCTTTGCCCACCCCAACTACATGGCCTTTGTCGATCGCCTGATCCCGCAGCGGCCGGGCGCCGGCAATGGCAAGGACGGGCCGGCCGGTGCATCGGATCGTGGCGGTTCGGCCGAACATGGCTTCAACCCCAATGCTGGCGCGCCGTTCGCCGTGTCGATGGGGCCGTTCCTCTCGCGCCTTGGCCTGCCGTGCCAATCACCGCCGTGGGGCTATGTCGCGGGGATCGATCTTGTCACCGGCAAGGTGGCATGGCGCCATGCCAATGGCACGATCCGCGATGAAACGCCGCTGCCCATTCCGCTCAAGCTGGGCGTGCCTTCGCTGGGCGGCCCGATGATGACCGGCGGCGGGCTCTCGTTCATGGCCGCCTCGCTCGACTATTACCTGCGCGCCTATGACACCACCACTGGCCGCGTGCTGTGGCGCGCCCGCCTTCCCGCCGGCGCCCAGGCCACGCCGATGACCTATCGCTCTCCGGCCAGCGGGCGGCAGTTCGTGGTGGTGGTGGCCGGCGGCCATGGCTCGCTCGGCACCCGGCTGGGCGATTCCATCATCGCCTATGCCTTGCCGAAATCCTGATCTCGCCTGAAAGGGCAGCTTGCCGGGGATGGCGGGAATGGTGCTTTGCTCGGCCATGTCGACCGTTGTCCTGCCCCGCCCGCTCGTTGTCCTTGGCCTTGCCGGCATTGCGCCGCAGGCGTTCTGCCTGTTGATGGTGCTCCATGGTGGCGAGGATCGCTGGACTGCGCTGGCCGCCGCGTGCTGCTATGCCGCGCTGATCCTGTCGTTTCTGGGCGGATTGTGGTGGATGGCCGGCATGCTGGCCGGGGTGAAGGAAGCCTGGTTCCACGTCTTGGCCGTGGTGCCCAGCCTGATCGGCTGGGCCATGCTGCTGCCCTGGTGCGTCGGCGCCCCTTGGCCACGGCCGGAACTGATGACGCTCGGCCTGCTGATCCTGGCCAGCCCGCTGGCAGACCGCGCGCTGGCGCGGCACGTGCAGTGGCCGGCAGGATGGCAGAGGCTGCGGTTGATGATGGCAACCGGGCTGGGGCTGCTGACAATGGCGATCGGGCTGTTGGCCTGACCGCATCCCGGATCGCGGCGCTGTTCAGGCCGGCTCTTCGTCCACGCGGTCTGTGGGATAGGCGCCCAGCGTTCCCAGCAGCGCCGCAGCGGCAACAAAGCAGGCGATACCGCCGAAAATTGCGCCGTCATAGCTGTTCGTCAAGTCGAACGACCAGCCCGCCAGCGGCGCGCCCAGGGCTGCGCCCAGCGAAAAGCAGGACATGAGCAGGCCATAGATCGCGCCGTAGGCCCGCATCCCGAAATAGCGGCTCGTCAGGTAGGCAACCAGATCGGTCTCGGCGCCGGCGGCAAACCCCAGCAGCAGGATCGCCAAGGCCGTCATCGGCAGCGATGGCCCTGCCAGGAACAGCAGCGCCAACGCAGCGGCGGGCATCAGCAGGACGCAGCGCGCCACCAGGGTGCCCGGCAGCAGATCGAGCAGCAGGCCAATCACCACGCGCCCGACGATAACCGAAATCCCAAGCGATCCTGCCATCTTGGCGGCAAGGCCAGGGGTAAGACCGTGGTCAGCCAGGAATGGCACGAGGTGAACGGTCGCGCCCGACTGGGCCACGATCAGAAGGAACACGCCGATGGCAATCTGCCAGAACTGGCGCGAGCGCAGTGCCTGCTGGCGCGTCAGGCCAGAACGGGGATGCGGCACGGCGTCGCTGCGCCCTGACGGGCCTTCGCGCAGGCCGGCCGCGACCACCGGCATGACCACCAGCACGACCACGCCCGCCATCGCCAGATAGCCGCCGCGCGGCCCCCAGATGGCGATAACCGCGGCCAGCAGCGGCGGCGCCGTCAGCGCGACAAGCCCAGTGCCCAGCAGCGTGAGGCCCAACGCCAAGCCGCGCCCGCGATCGAACAGCAGTGCGATCGGGCGCGTCCACGTGATCGGCGTGGTGCCAACCCCCAGAAATGCCAACGCGATCCAGGCCGCATAGAAGGCCGGCAGCGAGCCGAGCGCAGCGGCCAGCAAGGCAAAGCCGACGGCAAGGCCTGCCAGCGACACCAGCGCGATGCGGCGCACGCCGAGCCGGTCGATCGCCGTTCCCAGAAACGGCGAGAGCAGGATTGCGCCCAGGCTGAGGCAGGTCATGCCCAGCCCGATCTGGCCGCGCGACCAGCCGTAGGCGGCGGAGAGCGGCGCAATGAACAGGCCGAAACTGTAGAACGGTAGCCCGGTGGTACCCACGCCCACGCCAAGCGCGGCAGCCAGCACGCTGCTCCACCCGCGGCGAAATTCCGACAGAGCCGATGGCGTTGCCGTCACCTGCGGTTTTGCTGCAACGCGCTGATCCATGTACCGCCTGCTCCTGTGCCGTTTGCCAGCTGATCCTAGGAAAATGTTGCCGCAACGCAACATCACCTACGCGCGGCTGATCGCCAGTCGGAGAGTCTTGCGCAAGCATCGGGCCTTCGCGCCGCTGATAGGGCCTATTCATCGGTGAAACGCTGCCAAGGCGTCACAACGAGAAAGACGAGGACAACATGAGGACTGCACTCTCCTTCAAGGGCCTCCTGCTGACAGGGGCCGGGCTTGCCATCCTGACGGCGAGCCCTTCGGCCTATGCCCAGAATGCCAGCGCCGCGCAGGACGAAGCCGCCACCGACGGCCTGCAGGTGATCACCGTGACCGCGCAGCGCCGCAGCGAGAACCTGCAGTCCACCCCGGTCGCCGTCACCGCCTTTACCGGCGACTCCCTCAAGACCATGCAGGTCAGCTCGGTCCTCGACATGGCCCAGCATGTGCCCAACGTCTCTTTCACGTCGGCCTTGGCCAGTTCATCGAGCGTGGCGGCCTTCATCCGTGGCGCGGGCCAGGCCAACGCCGGCTTCGCCTTCACGGATTCGGCGGTCGGCTTCTATGTCGACGATGTCTATCACGCGCGCCTTTCCGGCACGAACCTGCTGTTCAACGATATCGACCGGATCGAGGTTCTGCGCGGACCGCAGGGCACGCTCTATGGCCGCAACAACCTGACCGGCGCGGTCAAGGTCGTGCGCAAGCAGGCCGACGGCACCACGTTCGGCTCGGCTGAGGGCAGCTATGGCAGCCGCGACTACAACGACCAGAAGGCCACCTTCTCCACCGCGATCGCCCCCGACAAGCTGGCCGTGATCGTCTCGGGCTTCCACCAGTACAAGGGCGACTACTATGATGCGCCCGCGATCGGCGGGAAGCGCGGCAAGGACGAACAATATGGCGCGCGTGTTGGCCTGGCCTGGATCGGCGACGGTCCGTTCAGCGCGAAGGCCAATGTATCCTACACCCATGAAAAGGGCGACGGCGCCGCGCAGATCAACTTCACCGAAGGGCTCAAGGAAACCGGCGGCGCCTTTGGCACCTACATCAGCCCGATCCCGTCTTCCAGTTTCAACGAGCAGATCAATGCAGACCTGACGCTGGGCTATGACTTTGACAACGGCCTCAAACTCAAGGCGATCACCGGCTACATCCGCGGCGACGATCGCTTCCGCTTCGACGTCTATGGCGGGCAGGTCAATGCCACCACCGGCGCGTACACCGCGGGCTTCGACCGCCGCAGCAACATGATCAACCACCAGTTCAGCCAGGAACTGCAGCTCTCCGGCGATGTCGGCGGGAACGTCCAGTTCATTCTCGGTGGCTATTACTTCCACGAGACGATCCGCCAGGTCTTCAACGACAACGTGCTGGGCTACCAGGTCCTGCCCGACACGATTCACCAGGTCACCAACAGCTATGCCGGCTTTGGCCAGGCGACCTGGCGCTTTGCCCCGCGTTTCTCGCTGACCTTGGGCGGCCGCTACACCCGCGAAACCAAGGACATCGACGCCACGCTGTCCAACGGCCTGTTCCTCCCCAGCCAGACGCTGACCGCCGTTGGCGGGCACCTGTCGTTCACGAACTTCAGCCCGAAGGGCGAGATCGATTTCCAGGCGACCCGGGACATCTTCATTTACGCCAGCATCTCGCGCGGCTTCCAGAGCGGCGGCTTCAACGCCTCGGTCGTTGCCAACCCGACGCTGTTCAACACGCCCTATGGCGCCGAGACGGTGACCGCTTATGAGGCGGGGATGAAGAGCGAATTCTTCGACCATCACCTGCGTGTCAACGCGGACTGGTTCGTCAATCGCTTTGGCGAAATTCAGACCAACACCTACATCGGCACCTCGGTGGTGACGCAGAACGCAGGCACGGCGCTGGTCCATGGCCCCGAACTGGAAGTGACGGCCGAGCCGGTCCACGGCCTCACGCTGTTCGGCAACGGATCGCTGACGTTGGACAAGTACCTCAAGCTAAACGCCAACACCGCCGCCGCGCGCGCCAACGCCGATGCCCTGCCCCGTGTGTCGAAGTGGCAATACAACATCGGCTTCAACGCGCGCCACAGCCTGGGCGGTGAGGGTATGGGGACGCTGCACGCGTCGAGCAGCCTGGCCTATCGCAGTTCCTACAACGTGGACCCGGGCCTCGTCGCGATTTCGCAGATGCCGGCGCAGACGCTGCTCAATGCCGCAGTCGGCTGGACCTCGGACAACGGCAAGCTGGACGTGACGCTGTCGGCCGACAACCTCACCAACAATCGCTTCTACGTCACCGGCTCCAACTATGGCGTCAACCGCAAGTCGCGCCTGCAAAACGAGCCGCGCCTGGTCAAGATCGCGGTGTCCTACAAGCTCTAGTCCACACCGTATCGACCATGCCCTTCCGTCCGTGCCCACGCGGGCGGAAGGGTTTTGGCGCCGGGTGACGGGGGGATTGCCGCTGGTCTTGCCGTAAGGGCGTGACGCTGGGCGTCTGGTCTCAGATACCCTGGCCGCCATCGAGCGGGATCACTGCCCCGTTGACCATCGCTGCAGCGGGCGAACACAGGTACGCGGCGAGCGCCGCGACTTCTTCGCGGGTAACCAGCCGGCCGCCCGGCACCCGCGCTTCCAGGCGGGCCATCAGGGCCGCCGCGCCTTCCGCGCCCAGGGCATTGCCACGCAACATCGGGGTGTCGACCGGGCCGGGGGCAATGGCGTTGATCCGCTGGCCCTTGGCGCCCGCCTCGGTAGCGAGCCCGCGGACCAGGGTCTCGACGCCTGCCTTCGCCACTGAATAGGCCAGCGAGAGTGGCGTCGGTCGGCTGGCCAGGGTGGAGCTGAACAGCAAGACCGAGCCGTGGCGCGACAGCAGCGGAAACAGGAACCGGCAGGCCAGGTAGGCGCTGTGCAGATTGGCGGCGAGATGGTCGTGCCACAGATCGGGCGACAGTTCGGCAAAGGGCAGGTTCGGACGATACCACCCAGCGGCGTGAACCACCGTGTCGATCTGCCCGTGGCGCGCCGCAAGCCTTGCGGCCAGCCCCTCCCACGCGCGGGGATCACGCACGTCGCAAACGTGGGCGCGCATGTCTTCTGCCCCGCCCGGGCGGATCTGGTCAGCGCGCTCGACGGTAAAGCCATCGGCGCTGAAGCGCTCGACGATCGCGCTACCCAGCCCCCCGGCAGCGCCGGTCACCAGGGCCACGCGCGCGGCGCCAGGCGCGGTCATACCGCTGCGGCCCCGGAGACGAGCGAGCGCAGGAACTGCGCGGCTTCGTCCTCGCTGACCACGTCGGCGTACTTGGCGTTCATGTCGAACAGGTTGGCCTCGTGCGGGTCGGGATGCCGATCGCCGCAGGCCTCGGCCACCACGGCGGTGCGAAAGCCGTGCGACATGGCATCGACGCAACTGGCGCGCACGCAGCCCGATGTCGTCAGCCCGGTGAGGATCACGGAATCGATGCCTGCCGCCGTCAGCGTGGATGCGAGCGAGGTGGCGAAGAACGCGCTGGGATACTGTTTCGAGACCACCAGTTCGTCGGCGAAGGGGGTAAGCCCGGGGCCGAACGCGGCAGTGGGGCTGCCCTTGAGGAAATTGCGCAAGGGCACTGCCTTTTCAAAGAAGCGCCCGCCGTCCAAGCCACCGGCCTGATAGACCACGTTGGTCAAAACCACCGGAACGCCCGCCGCGCGGGCGAGCGCACGCAGGCGCAGCGCGGATTCCAGCGCGGCTTCCACGGGCGCGTACAGCAGGTTGCCCGGCTCGAAATAGGCCTGGCAGAAATCGATCAGGATCAGCGCCGGACGGTGGCCAAATCCCACGCGATTGTCATAGGCTTTCCGATAGTTGGCCATCAGATCATCATTGTCGCGCATCGGCGTGCCTTCCCTTCGTGCATGCAGGCCATTGCAAAGCCTTGGCGATTCACCTTCAAGCTAGCATCCGGCCCGGGTGCGCCCGGTTTCCCGCCCGGCCTATCCGACTGGTGGTCATCGCGGGCGACCGGATCGACACCACGGCCGCAAAGGTAGGTATTCGTCCCGTTGCACCCCATTGGGGTTCGGTCCCGGTTTCAGCAGAGAGTTGCACCATGGAATACGATTACGTCCCGCTGCCGCAGCGCAAGCCCCTGATCTGGCCGAACGGGGCCCGCGTCGCGCTGATCCTGACTTTCAACCTGGAAACGTGGGATCTTACCAAGGACACCGACAAGCCCTACTACGCCGGTGGTCCGTCGATCCTGCCCGACACCCTGCCCGGCAATACACCCGACTTCCCCAACTATACCTGGCGCGAATATGGCCAGCGCGTGGGCATCTGGCGGCTGATCGAGCTGTTCGACGAACTGGGCGTCAAGGCCAGCTGCACCACCAATGCCGTCACGTTCGAACGCCGCAAAGCGATGACCGATGCGGTGCTCGAACGCGGGTGGGAGCTGCTGACGCACAACTGGGAACAGGGCGAGTTGCTCACCAGCTTTGCACAAGCACCTGAGAAAGAACGCGAGATTGTGCTGCGCAGCCTGGCGCAGTTCGAAAACTATGTCGGGCGCAAGTCGAAGGGCTGGCTCTCCTCGTCGCTGCGCGGCACGATGCAGACTGCCGATATCCTCGCCGAATATGGCTGCACCTTTTACTGCGACATCATGAACGACGATCAGCCGTTCCTGCTGCGCACCCCGCACGGCCCGATCGTTTCGGTACCCTATTCCAACGAGATCAACGACTTTACCTTCATTACCCGCAAGAACTACACCACCGACCAGTTCCGCGATGCACTGATCGAGGAACTGGACGTGCTCTATGCCGAGGGTGCCAAAACCGGGCGGATCATGAACGTGGGCCTGCACCCCCACGTATCGGGCCGTGCGCACCGGGTGCGCGCGCTGCGCGAGTTCATTGCGCACGCCAAGTCATTGCCCGGCGTGTGGTGGGCCACCCGCGAGGAAATCGCCGAATGGTATCTCGCCAATCATGAAAGCCACATTCCTGGCCAGCTGACGCGCGACGCCTGAGGCCGGGCGAGCGACAAAATAGGGGGGCGGCATCCACGATGCTGCCCCCCTATTTTCATCAGGCCCATGCCTGCTCAAGCGTGACCCATGACCTCGTTGCTGAGCGCGTGGCTGATCGCGTCGGCGGTCGCCTTCATGTCGGCCAGATAAAGGTTGATCCCCTCGGACAGCTTCATCGCCGCCACGAAGAATGCCAGCGTCATTGCCCCTTCGAAGCGACCGTGGCGGAAGATCGGCACGGCGATCGACGAGGTCTTGCCCGGTGTCAGGTTATGATAGTTGCGCCCCTGCACAGCATAGCCATCTGCCCGGATGCGTTCGACATCGAGGCCAACTTCCGCCGTTGCCAGGTAATTGAGGTCGATGTCCTGCGACACACGCATGAAGCGCAGGATCATCTCGCGCTCCTCGTCCGGCGCAAAGGCCATCGAGACCTTGCCCGACGCGCTGTCGAGGATCGGCAGGGTAAAGCCAGGATAATAGTGCTCGAACGTGAGCGACGCGTTGGAATGCGTGGAATCGCGCAGCATCATCTCGCGCCCCACCCGCACGGCGATCGACACGGGCCAACCGAACCGGCGCGTCAACTCGACAATGTGCGGCCGCGCGGCACGAACCAGCGCATCGTCCTGCTGGTATCCGGTGGCCAGCGTCTGCACCAGCATCGTCGCACGGTAGCGCTTGCGCGCCGGCTCCTGCTCGATCAGCCCTTCATACAGCAGCGTCTGCACGATCCGGCAGGCGGTGGCGTATGGCACCTCCGACGCCTTGGCGATCTCCATCATGTTGAGCGAACCTGCCCGGTTGATCGCGCGTAGCGCCGCGATCGAGCGGGTGATGGACCGAATCGGAACGCCTTTTTCCATGTGACCAATTTCCCCACGTCTTTGACCCGGATCAAAGAGTGACGAGAAAATGACGTTTCACCGATTTTATCAAGGTTTTATCCGACAGGCGGATAAATCAGCCTCGCGCCATGCCGAGATCGTGCCGTCCTGCACGCCGCCTAGACGGATGGCCGCGACCATCGGCGTTCGAATTCGCGCACCTCGTCCATCCCGATCAATGCGGAAAATTCCCTGAAATCAAACAGTCCGTCAGGGTCTCCGGCGCCGGTATCCTTGAGCGCGCGCAGCACGGTCTCCATCGCCTGCGCCGCAGCCAGACTGGTCAGCGAGGGGTAGATCGCAAAGGCAAAGCCCAGCTTTGCCAGCAGCGTCGGCTCCAGCATCGGGCTGGCCCCGCCGTTTGCCATGTTGACCATGCAGGGCAGCGGCAGTTCGGCGCAGACCCGTGCCATTTCCTCTTCCTCGACCAGCGCTTCGGGAAAGAGCACGTCGGCCCCGGCCTCGGCATAGGCGCGCAGCCGCCGCAGCACCCCTTGCTCGCCTTCGGACTGGCGGGCGTCGGTGCGGGCAATCACCACGAAATCGCGGCTGTGCCGTGCCGCACAGGCAACCTTGATGCGCTCGACCATATCCTCCACCGGCACGATCCGCTTGTCGGGCATATGCCCGCATTTCTTGGGAAACTCCTGATCCTCAAGCTGGATCGCAGTGACCCCGGCGGCCTCGTAGCCGCGCACCGTGTGATGCACGTTGATAAGGCCGCCATAGCCGGTATCACCATCGGCAATGACAGCCGCGGTGCTGGTGCGCACAAGGGTCTCCATCCGGTCGCGCATCTGCGTATAGGTCGCGATGCCGGCGTCGGGCAGGCCAAAAGCCGAGGCAGTCAGCCAGTAGCCGGTGCCGTAGACAAACTCGAAACCGACCTTTCGCGCGATCACGGCAGCGATCATGTCCTGCACGCCGGGCACCATGAAGAAGCGGCCCTCGGCCAGGCGCGCACGCAAAAGAGGGTCCGCCATCGAAATTGCCTGCCTTTTCCATCGACCCCGAACTGTAGGGCCCGTGGCCAAGGCGTTCGCATGCACGGCTGCGCGCGCCGCCGCTTACCCCAAAAATCGCCGACAGGCGGTGAGCCAGCCGCCCGGGCCAGGCCTCTCCAGCGCTGCCAAGTGGTTGGAAAAACACGCGTGCTGATCGCCTAACCGGCAGGTGGATAGAGTGCCCGCGTCCTGCTCCTGGCACCGTGGTCGCGTTCATAACCGCCGGGTGTTCACCGGCTCCTGCGATGGGCCGGTGCTGATCGGAGAATGCGGAAATGACAGGGCATAATCGCTGCCAGGTGGCCATCGCCGGTGCCGGACCCGTCGGCACGGTCATGGCGACTCTGCTGGCGCAGGAAGGTATCTCGGTAATCGTGCTCGAGACGGGCGCCGACTGCGCGCAAGACTTGCGCGCATCCACCTTTCATCCCCCGACGCTCGAGATGCTCGACCGCATCGGCATCACCCGAATGCTGCTCGATCGTGGCTTGAAAGCACCGGTGTTCCACTGGCGCGACCGCGCCAGCGGCGAAGTGATCGCGTTCGACCTCTCCGAGATCGCCGACGTCACTCGCTATCCCTTCCGTATCCAGTGCGAACAGTATCATCTCTCGCGCGCACTGGCGGAAGGTCTCGCCCAGCTGCCGCACGCCGACATCCGCTTCAACAGCCGCCTTTTGACATTCCGCCAGGACGAGGCCGGGGTCGACCTGTGGGTAGAAACCATGACCGGCGTCGAGACGATCCGCGCCGATTACCTGATCGGCGCCGACGGGGCGAATTCGATCGTGCGCAAGTGGCTGGGCATCGAATTCGATGGCTTCACCTATCCCGAGCGCTTCCTGACATTGTCCACCGAGGTGGAGCTGGCAGACTACCTGCCCAACCTCGCCTACGTGAACTACGTCAGCGACCCCGCCGAGTGGCTGGTGCTGCTGCGTGTGCCCTCGCTGTGGCGGGTGCTGGTGCCGGTCAACGGCGATGTGGACGAGACGACGCTGCGCTCGGACGCCAACAAGAACGCCATTTTTGACCGCATCACCGGCGACGGCGCGAGCGTGGAAACCCGACACCGCACACTGTACCGAGTGCACCAGCGCGTCGCCAAGTCGTTCCGCGAAGGCCGCGTGATGCTGATCGGCGACAGCGCCCACCTCAACAACCCGCTCGGCGGCTTCGGCATGAATTCGGGCATCCATGACGCGTTCAACCTGTTCGACAAGCTGGCGCCGGCAATCACCGGCAACACCAGTGCCGAGGCAGGCCTGGCGCTGTTCGACCGCCAGCGTCGTACGGTGACGCACACGTTCACCCAGACGCAGACCCGCCAGAACATGGAATTCATCCGCGGCAACCAGGACAATGCGCATGAAGCCCGTCGCCGCGCCATGCTCGATATCCTGGCCGATGACGACAAGCGCCGCGCCTACATGCTGCGCCAGGCCATGTTCGAAAGCCTCGACCTCGCCGCGCAGATCGCGTGACGGCGTGGTGACTACAGGAGACCTGCCAAAATGACCGACGTACTGGGCTGGCGCGCGCTGTTCGGCGTGGTCGCGCCCTCGACCAACACCGTCGTCCAACCCGATATGGAGCGAATGCGCCCCGACGGCGTGACCAACCACGTCTCGCGCATCTGGGTGGAAGACCCCTACGCCCTCACCAACGAGGACTTCATCGCCGGCACCACGGCGATCGCGCAAAACACCCTCGATGCGGTGCGATCGGTGATGACCTGCAAGCCCGACTACCTCGTGCTCGGCATGTCGGCCGTCACCTTTTACGGCGGCGTCGATGGCGCACGGGCATGGAAGGCGCAGGTTCAGGAGGTGGCGGGCGTGGGCGCGTCCATCGGCGCGGAATCGGTTGCCGCCGCGCTCCATGCCTATGGCGCAAAATCGGTGAGCTTCGTCTCGCCCTATTATCCTGTCGCCAACGCCGAAGTCCGCCGGTTTCTCGAGGAAAGCGGCTTTGCGGTGAAGCGTGATGTCCCGCTGCAATGCCGCCGCTGGACCGATATCGCCAAAGTGACGCCAGATCGGCTCGACGCTGTCATCGACCATCTCGATGGCGACGATGTGGATGCCATCGTGCAGGTGGGCACCAACCTGTCGATGGTCGACATCGCCGCGCGACACGAGGCCCGCCTTGGCAAGCCGGTGATCGCGATCAACACCGCCACCTACTGGCACGCGCTCCGCAGCTTTGGGATCAAGGACCGCATTTCCGGTATGGGGCGGCTGCTGGCGGAATTTTAGGCCGGCATTATGTCGATCCGCGCCGGCATGCGGTAAGGCTGGCGCATGGTCGACTGGGTGATCCACTCCACCGGCCCGGCCAGTTCGATCCGCACGTCAGGGGCGAACAGCCGGGCGAGCATGCGATGAACCATCAACCGGGCGATATTGCGGCCCGGGCACAGGTGAATGCCGCCGCCAAAGGTGGCGTCATAGCGCCGCATCCGCTCCAGCCTGTATGTGCCGGGATCGTCAAAAATATCGGGATCGCGATTGCCTGCCGCCCACAGCATGGCAATCGCGGTTCCGGCCGGCACCAGCACGTCGTCGAACACGAAGTCTTCCAGCGCATAGCGGTGTGTCACGATGACCGGGGACGACATCCGCAGGCCCTCGTCGATCGCGGCGCCGACCCGCTGCGCGTCCGCCCGCACCTCTGCCGCCGCAGCGGGATGGCGGAGTAGCTGATATGTGGCGTTGGCGGCAGCGAGCGCGGCGGTATGGAACCCGTCGATCAGATTGGCGGCCAGCGACAGCGCCACGCTTTCCGGCTTGCCTTCAATCGTGATCGCATCGAACTCCGCCGCCATGGTGGCGAGCAGCGGATTGTTGCCTTCGGCCAATGTCCGTTCGATCGCCGTGGCCATCAGCGACAGATAGGCGCCGATGGCCGCGTTGGCCTCAACCGTCTCGGCAGCGGTGCGCACGAGGAAAAAGAACGACGTCATCGCGCGCACCTGCTCGACGACCTGGCGCTGCTCCGATGGCGTAAGACCGATCAGCGCGCCCCAGAATCCCGCAGTGACCTGTTCGGTGAAGTCGAACCCGAAATCGATCTCGCCCGCCCCGGCAACCTCGGCCAGGACCTTGTCCACCACGCCGCGTACCAGATCGTCGAACGCGGCCACCTGCTTCATGCCGAACGGCTTGGCCAGCAATTGGCGGGTCGGGCCGTGGAGCGGCGGATTGGCGGTGAAAATCTGATTGAAGAGGATGCGGCCAAAGTTCGACACATCGGGCTGGTCGTGCTCGGCCTGATCGTCCCCCGCCTCTTCCATCGCCCGCTCGGCAAGGGCGCGAAGCGGCATGTTGCCCACCGCCGGAAGCGCGGCGATCCTGCGCAGATCCTCGCCACGAAACACGACGATGCGCTTGCTACCCGCCTTGAACAGCCGTTCGGCAGTTCCGAACAGCGCGGCGAAATCCTCGGAAAAACCCGCTTCGAAAGGATGGGGCAGGTCCGCAAGGTCGCTGATCGACTGGCGCGGGACGTCGCCCTGCAATGGTTGCGCTGACATGGAACACTGTCCCGGACAAGCAAGCCCCGGGGCGATGGGCGCGCCGGAACCGGACGTGGAAGGATGGGTGGATGATCCGCGCACGCCCCGGCCCGCCAGGGTCGAAGCAGGTGCGCTGGAAGGTGCTCAGCCGCGCTCGCCGGTGAACGAGAACGCGCCGAACGGGCCGGCCGAAACGCTGCCGTTCAGGCTGGTTTCGGCCACGGTGCCATCGAACGTGAGCGAGAGCGGCATCGGATTGGTGATGTCGATCTTCCAACGCGCCTTATCGCCGGTGATCTTGCCGTCCTGGATGGGGTGCGGCGCGCCATCGGCATCGGTGGCGGTGCCGGTCAGGCTATCCCCCGAAACTGTGAAGGTGGTCACGCTTTTCATCGGCCCCATCGGCGAGTTGACGATGATGTTCCATGTTCCGGCAACAGACATAGATATTCCTTCCCTGGCTCGCCGCGCGGTGGACGCCTGCCCGCCGGCAAGCGGTGTGCCTGTTGCCGCACGCTACCGCAAAATTTCATATAGTAAATACTATTCTTTGTTGGTGCGGCAGATTTCGCCCATGGCGACGCGCGCCAGGCGTTCCGCATCGAGAATCCAGATCACGCGATAGCCCAGCCGCACCATGCCGGCCTGCTCCAGCGTGCCCAGAATGGCATTGGCAGTCTGCCGTCCCATGCCGCAGGTGCCGGCAAGTTCGTCCTGGGTCATCGCCACCGGGGCATCGTCACCCGCGCTTGATGCGAGCAGCACCTTGGCCACCCTAGCGGCGCGCGGCATGCTGAGGAGATCCTGAATGTGGCTGATCGCCTGGCGCTGATGCGTGCAGGCCAGCCGGCCGATATGCCGCCACAGTTCGGGTTGCTGTGCGGCAATCTCCGCAATCGCGGCAAGCGGTATCCGGGCAACCTGGCACGCCCCTTGCGCGATCGCGTCCTGCTGGCGGGGCGCGGCATCGATGGTCGAGACTTCGCCGAACCACATGCCCTCGGCGGCGAGCAGCAGCAGGCAGCCGACGCCGCCCGGGCTCCACGCAATCAGGCGAACGCGGCCCTGCAGCATGGCGTACAGCCCGTCGGGCGCATCGCCCTGGGATAGACCGCCTCGCCATCCTTGACCCGGCGCACCTGCGCGGCGGCGGCCAGCTGCGCCTGGATCGGATCGGCCAGGCTCGCAAACCATTCGCTCTCGCCCTGCATGGCCGCAAGGAACTGCGCTTCCTTTGTCATTCGATCATCCTTGGGCCGCAGGAAAATGTCGGCCAATCGACAAAGCGACCAGCCGGTCTGTGGCATCCTTGCGGCAATAACCACTGGAGAGACGCATGACCCTGAACGCCACGCAAGCCCCTGATTCCGTGGAAGCGGCGGAACGCCAGATCCGGATCGACCTGGCCGCGGCCTATCGGCTCGTCGCCCATTTCGGCTGGGACGACCTGATCTTCACCCATCTGTCCGCGCGCATCCCCGGGCCCGAGCATCATTTCCTGATCAACCCATACGACCTGATGTTCGAGGAAGTCACCGCGTCCAGCCTCGTGAAGATCGATGTCGATGGCAATCCGGTGAGCCCGACGCCGCACCCGGTCAATCCCGCCGGCTTCACGATCCATTCGGCGATCCACATGGCGCGCGAGGACGCTGCCGCGGTGATGCATCTTCACACCCCGCATGGCCAGGCTGTTTCGGCCATGGAGGGCGGGCTGCTGCCCCACACCCAGACCGCGATGATCGCCGGCAGCGGCCTGGCCTATCATGAATATGAAGGACTTGCGGTGGATCTGGCGGAACGGGAACGCCTGGTGGCTGATCTGGGAGACGCCAACCTGATGATCCTGCGCAACCATGGCACACTGGTGGTCGGGAAGAGCGTCGCTGCCTGCTTCCTGCGTCTCTATTTCCTCGAGCGCGCCTGCGAGGCGCAGGTCCTGATGCTGTCGGCCGGTCGCGATGCGCTGCATGCTCCGCCGCCCCAAACGCTGTCCAAGGTCGCGCTGCAATCATCGCCTGCCGGCATGGGCCTGGTGGCAGAGCGGCTGGCATGGCCGGCGCTGCTGCGCAAGCTCGACCGTATCGATCCCAGCTACCGCGACTGACGAAAGAGCTGGTGCGCGGGCCAGGCCGCGCACCAGCTCTTGGTCATGATCAGGCGGTCGCGGCCTCTGTGGATGCCGACTGCTTGATCAGCGTGCGCGTCGTCGTCACGGCCTGGAACGCGGCCATGCCCATCAGATTGACGTCGGTGGCCACGGTCACGATCTGGAAGCCTTTCGCCGCCATTTCCGCGGCATAGGCGGCCGTTCCGTTCTGGATGCCGGCAATGAGATTGCGCGCACGCACGGCCGCAATCACGCGATCGTAGATCGCCAGGATTTCCGGCTCCTGACGATCGAGCACGGGCGCGAGCCCCATCGCCAGGCCAAGGTCGCTCGGCCCCACATAGGCGCCACTGATGCCCGGCACATCGAGGATCGCCTCCAGATTCTCCACCGCCTCGACCGTCTCGATCTGTGGCAGAACCAGGACATTGGCATTGGCGATCCCCTGATAGGGCGACGCCGTCCCATAGAAACCGGCGCGAACCGGCCCGTTGGAGCGGGCACCCTGCGGCGCATAGAGGCAGGCATCCACCAGCGCGCGCGCCTGCTCGGCATTGTTGACCATCGGGCAGATGATGCCCCATGCGCCCGCGTCCAGGATCTTGCCGATGATGCCCGGCTCGTTCCACGGCACGCGCGCCAGCGGCACCGGGCCGCGGCCATGCAGGGCCTGCAGGCTCTCCACCGCCGAACGATAGTCATGCAGCCCGTGCTGCAGATCGATCGTCAGGCTGTCCCAGCCGGTCTGCGCCATGACCTCGGCAACATAGCTGTCAGATGCCAGCAGCCACCCGTTGACGCAGACTTCGCCGCGCTTGAGGCGTTCGATAAGCGGGTTTGCCATAATTCCTCTCCAGTTTTTTGTGTGCTCAGAAATAGGTCCGGATCGATCCGACGACGTCGAACGCGCCATCGATCACGTGCAGCACCCGCCACTTGTCGAAAGTGAGGCACGGATGAGAGATGCCGAAGCCGATCATGTCGCCCACCCGCAGCGGGGAATCGCGCGGGATATCGAGAAACCCGTGCTGGTCGTTGAGTGCGATGACCTGATGGTCTGGCGTGAGCGCCTGCGGCGCCGACATGTCTGCGCTGGGGCGATGCCAAAGCTCCGGCTTGGGCATCTCGTCAAAGCCGACATCGCGCTTGCCCATGGTGACGATCGCGCGGCCGAGCTCTGGCATGGATTGCACATAGGCCCAGACGCGCAAGGCCGGGCTTGGCGCATCCTCGGCCAGCAGTTCGGGCGCCCGCATGTTCAACAGGGAGAAGAGGAACGTGTACAGGCCCGAGTCGTGCGTGATGTAGCAGCCGCTGCGCAGCAGCGTGGTGGTACGGCGCTCCAACCGGGCGGCGTTGAACGCGGTGACGACCAGATCGAAAAAGCCCGATCCGCCCGCGCTCAGCAGCACATCGTCCGAGGCGAACAGCCCTTCCCGGTCACACGCCTGTGCAAGCATAACAACCTGGCCCAGGAACGCGTTCACGGCGTCGAGCGTGGATTCCAGGTCCGCCTTGCGGATAATACCTTCAAAGCCTTCGACCCCGGCAAGTTCGAGGTACGGCGAGGCCGCCACCGCCCGCGCGACGGCAAGGCCCTGCTCCACCGTTCGGCATCCGGTGCGCCCGCCTTCAAAGCCCATTTCGACCAGCACCGGCAGCGCACGACGACCGCCTTTCCCGGCTGCGACGGCGGCGAGCTGTGTGACCAGATCGAGCGAATCGACCAGCGAATAGATGGCAAGCTCAGGATCCCGCTCAAGCTGATCCAGCACATAGGCGATGCCGCTGCGCCCGATCAGCTGGTTCGCCACAAAGATGCGCCGATGCCCGGCCGCCACGGCAACGGCGATCTGGTGGGGTGTCGATACCGTAATCCCCCACGCGCCATCGCGCATCTGCAGGTCGAACAGCGCCGGGGCGAGCGTGGTCTTGCCGTGCGGGGCCAGCGCCACGCCGTGCTCGGCCGCAAAGCTCCGCATCCAGCGGCTGTTGCGCTCTAGGCTGTCTCCGTCCAGCACCGCGACCGGCAGGGGAAGGTCTTCTCGCAAGAGATTCCAGCGCTTGCCCGCCACGTCTGCCAGCGGGATCGGTCCGCCGCCCCCCGGCACCCCCTTGTCCCAGGGCATGAGCGTGCCCGACAGATCACCATCGAAGCGCAGCGGGGTCTGCTCTGCGCCGCTCATGGATGCACCGCGACAACGGCCTCGATTTCGACCGTGATGTTCCCCGGCAGCGAGCCCACGCCCACTGCCGATCGCGCGTGGCGGCCAGCCTCCTCGCCGAACACCGCGCACATCAGGTCAGAGCAGCCGTCGATCACGCGCGAATGCAGCACGAAGTCCGGCGTCGCATTGACCATGCCGAACAGGCGCACCACGCGCCGGACGCGATCGAGCGAGCCGAGTTCCTGGCGTATGACGGCAAGCAGCGAAAGGCCCACCAGCCGGGCATGCTCGCGCGCTTCGTCCGCAGAAACGTCGGCACCGACCTTGCCAAAGCGGTAGCCGGCCGCATCGCGCGGGCCTTGCCCGGAAAGATAGAGCAAGCCGCCATCGAGCAGGGCAGGCGCAAAGTTGGCGATGGAGGGGATCGCCGGCGGCAGCACGAGGCCGAGTTCCTCCAGGCGGGCTTCGGGTGAAAGCGATTGGGTCATGCGGCGCTGCCTTCCAAGAATTTGCGCCCGAAGGCGCCCAGGTCAGCCTCCCCGTTGGGGAAGGCAATAAGCTCAACCGCGCGCCCATCGGGATCGCGGACCGAGAAATAGCGGACGCCGAACATCTCATCGGGTTGGTCCGCCACGCCGATGCGCACATCGGCCAGCGCCGCGAACGCGGCATCGATATCGTCCACGGTGAGCGCAGGCGTGATGGTATCGGTGCCAGCCTTGGCCTCGCGCTGCTCCAGTTCCAGCAGCAGTTGCCCGATCATACCCTTTGCGTTCGGCACCTCCTCGGCCCTGCCGTCGTGGATCACCGCCATGCCCAGGCGATCGCGATAAAAGGCCGTGGTCACCGCCACGTCGGCCACGACGAGCGCGAGATGCGACAATCCCCTGATCCGAAAATGCCCGCCGCCGACGGCTGTTGCCGCGAGTGCTTCTGGCTCCGCCATCCCCATCTTCCTTCTCCTGTCCGCACCGGACGAACCATCATATCCGCAGACCATTCAATCTGTATAGCTTTCACTATATTTTTTATCTGTCAATCCGCGCGTGGACGCCCTACCAAGGCTTGGGGGCACCTCCGTCAGGGCTGCGCCGCTTGCGAGAGTCTCCGCGCAGGCGGCACGCCGGCCCCATTTGGGCGGGGGTGCCATTGCCGTCGGTTCAGAGAGGAAGACGAATGCGGAAGACGAAGGAAAAGATTGTCCTTGTGACGGGTGGCGCAAGCGGCATCGGCGCTGCCATCGCGCGCGCTGCTGCCGCGCAGGGACACAGGGTGCTGATCGCCGACATCGATGTTGCCGGCGCGGAACGCGTTGCCCAGGACATCGGCGAGCGCGCGCAAAGCGTCGCGCTCGACATTACCTCGGACGCGCAATGGTCTGCGGCGCTCGACCTGGCATGGGCGCAGTACGGCCGGCTCGACGTGCTGATCAACAACGCGGCGATCGTGCGGACCGGCTACGTTCGCAACGTGGCGATGGCCGATCATGCGCTGACACTCGAAGTCAATGCCATGGGGCCAATGCGCGGCATGGTCGCCACGTTGCCGCGCTTTCGGGAACAGGGGCATGGACACTTCGTCACGGTGTGCAGCATGACCGCGTTCCTGCCCTTCCCGGGGCTCGCCAGCTATGCCGCGGCAAAGTTCGCACTGCGCGCTTTCCACCTCGGCCTGGCCATGGAAGAGCGGGATTCGCCGCTGAACTTCACGATCGTCCACCCCACATCGACGGAAACGCCGATGCTGGAGGCAGAGGCGGCCAGCGACGAAGTGCCCATGGCATTCCTCTCTGACGCGGTTAGTGCCGACTATGTCGCGCAAGTGGTGCTGGAGGCGATGCGCCGGCGCAAGCTGGAGGTGTTCATGCCCGCAGACCGTGCCAAGTTCGTGCGGCGGCTGGGTGGCAATGCGGCCGAACTGCTGAAGATTGCCGGCCAGGCCGAGCAGTTGGGCGCACATAACCTGGCGGAGCGCCGCAAGAGCAAGAGCGAAGCGGCCTGAAACAGCGTGCCTCGGCCCGCGTGCGCGGACCGAGGCACCTTCTGCAACGATGATCGGTCAGGGCAGGCCGGCGCCGGCCACGTCCATTCGCACGGCATAGACCCGGGCCGTCCGCACGTCGCGCGCGATCGCCGGCGTCCTGCTGTCGGCGGTGAGGATGAACAGGGTGCGCCGGTCCTCACCGCCGAACACGCAGGCGATCGCTTCCTGCTCGGTCGCGATGCGATCGACCACTTCGCCGCCCCGACGCAGGCACAGCACTTCGCGCGATGTAGGCGAGGCAGCCCAGACGCAGCCGGCGGCATCCAGGCAAATGCCGTCGGGCAGTGCATCGTCGGGCAATCGCGCCCAGAGCCGCGGTTCGACCAGCGCGCCATCGGCTGCGATCGTCAGTTCGGTCAGCACGCGCGTGCCGCTTTCGGCAACGATCATCGTGGCGCCGTCGGGCTGGATGACCATGCCGTTGGGAAACCACAATCCGGCCGCCGCCGTCGACACCGTGCCATCGGCCGTAACCCGCGCGATGCTCGCGGTGCACGGCGAAATGGGATGAGTGTCGATATCGAAGCCGAAGTTGCCGACATAGGCAGTCCCGTCTGGCGCCACGATCATGTCGTTCGCGTGCCACGTGGCAATGCCTGAAAGATCGGCATGCACGTCGAACACGCCGTTGCGGTGGCGCAGGATCCTGCGGTCGTGCATCGACACGACCAGCATGTCGCCATCCGGCAACCAGCCCAGGCCAGAGACGGGACCATCGTGTTCGGCCACAACCTCCCACCCGGTGCTTTCCGAATAGCGCAGCACGCGGTTGGCGTGCATGTCGGAAAGGTAGAGCGCGCCGTTGTGCCAGCGTGGCGCTTCGCCGAAGGCCAGATCGTCGGCCAGCAGCGTCAGGGTATGGGTCATGGTGGTTCGCTCGCTGAAGAGGGATTGTGCCTGGATCAGAAGTTTATCTTCGCGCCAACGCCATAGGTGCGCGGCGGCGCATAGTTGGGCTGGACGTAGCCGAACGGGCTGATGCTGTTGAACGCAGCGGTGGCGTAGTAGGTGTTGCCGAGATTGCGCACGAAGGCTGACAGCTCGAGCTGCGAGATGGTCAGCGCGACGCGTGCGTCCTGCGTCCAATAGGCCTGCTGCGTCGTATAGGGATCGTTGGTCGCGTCCAGGAACTGCCGGCCCTTGTAGGTGGCGCTGTATTGCAGGTCGATCGCCTGGCTTTCGCCGATCGGGATATGGTACTGCGCCTGCAGGAACGTGCTCAACTTGGGCGAGAACGCCAGCTGGTTGCCCGAATAGTCTGGCACGGTGGGATCGGCCACCAGCAGGAACCGCACGAGCTTGGTGTTCAGCAGACCCACCTGCGCGCTCAACGTCAGATTGCGGACCGGGCGAACGGTCAGGTCGATATCCGCGCCATAGGTGCGCGCCTTTTCGGCATTGGCCGCAAGATTTAGCGGCCCGATCGGGCTGGGCACCAGGGCAAACAGCTGCATGTCGCGATAATCGTTGTAGAACAGCGCGGCATTGAACGTGACGGCGCGATCGAGGAACGTCGTCTTGATGCCCACTTCGTAGGTTGTCACCTTTTCCGGCTTCACCGGGCGCTGCTGATAGGCGGCCTGGGCGGGGTCGGGGCTGAGAAAGCCGCCATTGAAATCGCCGCCCTTGAAGCCTGTCGTCAGGGTCGCATAGGCAAGAACGCCAGGCATCGGTTTGAAATTCAGGCCGATGCGATAGGAGAATGCGGAATTCTGCAGGCGGCTCGTGCTGTCGGCAACCTGAGCCAGTGGCGTGAAGTTGTCCATGCCGCCGCTCTGGTACTGCACCTGGCTGTTGAACAGGAACGAACGGCGCTCGTGGGTAAACCGGCCGCCGAGCACAAGGCGCAGCGTGCGGGTCAGGTTGTATTCGCCCTGCCCGAACGCGGCATAGGCGTCTGTCACCTGCGTATTGCGGGCAAACTGCCGGCTGGCCAGACCATCGCCCGCGCCAGGACCGTAAAACCGGTCGATGTCGAGCAGAAGCGCGTAATCCTGGTTCTGGTTCAGTCGCTCGTGCAGGTAATAGACACCCGCCACCCAGTTGTAGTTTTCCTTGGTCTGGTTGACGCGCAATTCCTGGGTGAACTCGTTGCTGTTGTTGCCCCAGTTCACCTCCAACTCGCGATAGGGCGAGGAGTCGCTGTCTTCGGGCAGGATGCGCTGGTTGTAATTATAGCCAGTCACGGACGTGACGGTGATCGTGCCCGGCGACCATTCGATCCGCCCGACAACGCCCCTGTCCGTCACTTTCAGATGCTCTGTCCGACTGGACGCGATGGAATAGCGCTTGGGGTCGCTCGGCTGGTTGTAGATGTCGACGCAGTGCGAGGCATAGGTTGCAGCAACCGAACAGACCACGGGCGATCCGGTTTCGACCGAGCCCGGCTCGAACGCGCCAAGATGCGCGTAATTGTCAGGCAGCCGATCGACATGGGAGACATGCCCGACAACAAGAATGCGCAGATCCGGCGTCGGCTTGTAGAGCAGCGACGCGCGGAAGGACTCATCATCGGCGCCGTTCTGGCGACGATTGAGGAACGTGTTGTAATTGTACCCTTCCGAATAGTTCCGGACAAAGGCAAAGCGGGCCGAGAGCGTGTCGCTCAGCGGGCCGCTGACCGCGCCGCTGATCTGCGAGGTATCGAAATTGCCGTAGCGCGCATCGAGATAGCCCTCGAACGTATTCGTCGGCTTGGCCGTGATGAAGTTGATCGCGCCGCCCGAGGTATTCCGGCCATAGAGCGTCCCCTGCGGCCCCTTGAGCACCTCGACACGATCCAGATCGAACATCGCGAAGGCCTGCGAGGTGGGAGCACTGAGATAGAACTCATCCACATAGATGCCGTTCGGCCCGGAATTGTTGGAATTGTTCACGTTCAGCCCGATCCCGCGGATGGTGATCGCGGGCTGGTTTCCTGCGCCTTGCGGCAGGGAGACCACAACGTTGGTCGCAATCTTGCCGAGATCGGCGGCAGCCTCGACGCCCAGCTTCTTGAGCGAGTCACCCGAGAACGCCTCGATGGTGATCGGCACGTCCTGAATGTTCTCGCTACGACGCTGTGCCGTGACCACGATATCACCCTGGCCGACAGCGCCGCTCTGGCTCGACACTGGCGTGGTTTGGCCCGCAGCAGCCGGTGCGGTCTGGCCCAGCGCATGGCCGGGTAGCAAGGCTGCGACGATCAGTGCCATGGGCGCCGTCGCGCTTGCTGCGCCGATCATGCGATTGGTCTTGGTGCTTCTCCCCATCGATCTGCTCCTCATCTGTTTGTGACAAGTTAGCTAAAACTATCCATTTGGCAATAGGCCGATCGACAGGGGGGGGCATGGATGCATTTCCCACCGCCAGCTGTCGCGTGGCGGCGCTTTTTCGGTTAGGGGAAGGCATGGCAGGAAAAACGGAAACCGTCGCAGACACAGCGACAGGCGAGAATAAAGTTCTCAAGAAAGCGCGCGCATCGTCGGCTGGAAGCAAGGCCGCACGCCCCCGCGCGACTCCAAAGCGAGACGCGGCGCGCAACCAGGATCTGGAAGACACGAAGGTGGTTCCGCGCTCGCGCAGGGCGATCGAAACCTACGAGAAGCTAATCGCCGCGGCCGGCGAATTGCTGGGCGAAGTCGGGTTCGAGCGGCTGACGACCAACGCGATCTGCGAACGCGCGCAGCTCACCCCACCAGCGCTCTATCGCTACTTCGATGACAAGTATCAAATCATCGAGGAACTCGCCACGCGGCTGCAAAAGCGGCAGTTCGATGCCTTTGCCGTCTGGCTTTTCAAGAATGGCGCGACGCTGGACACCAGCGAAAACCCGATCCTGCTGGCAGACTGGTTTCGCACCGCGTCCGAGATCATCGAAACGCAGCCCGGCGGCGTGTGGACCATCCGCGCGATGCGCGCGCTGCCCCATCTTGCCCATGTGCGGCTGGAATGGCAGCGGCGGTTCACCGACCAGATGTTCCGGTTTTACCGCCCGGCCATTACCGACCTTTCCGATGAAACGCTGTGGGCCAGGCTGCGCATTCGTGCCGAATTCGGCTTCGTGGTCGATGAACTGGCCCTCGAAGAAGACCGGGTTGCCCGCTCGACTCTGTTCAAGGAAGCTGCCCTGATCCTCACCGGCATGAGCCGCTTGACCACGTCATGAGCCGGACGGCGGCGACACGCCATTGACAGGTGTATAGTTTTAGCTAGCCTCAATGCGTCGGCGGTCCACCGGCGAGGAGAGCGCGTATGGCTACATCGGTGAAGCGTCGGCAGGCCTGGCTGCTCGATCCGCCGTCGCACCGCGAGCTTGCAGCGGTGATGGCGGTGGGGACATTTGCCCTGGTGATCGCCGGCATTCAGCCGCTGCTGTTCGGGGCATTGGTAAACGAAGGCCGGATATCGGCCGCGGGCCTGGGCGGCGCGGTGACGGTGGAGTTCCTTGCTCTTGCCTCCGGGGTGGCGCTGGCCAGTGCCAGGCTCCAGCCGGTTCATCTGCGGCTGCGCGGGCTGCTTGCGGCCATGGCGCTGATCGCTGCCAACGTGATGAGCATGCGCCATGCAGCGCCGCTGCTGTACGTCGATCGCGGGATTGCCGGATTCAGCGCGGGGGTTTTGCTGTCGATCCCTTCGCTTCTGCTGGCGCGCTCGCGCAATCCCTCCAAGCTCGGCGCCGTGCTGATGGTGTTGCAGGGATTGGTCCAGGTGGCGTTTTCGGCGCTCCTGCCGCTCACCTTGATGCCGGCCTGGGGCGCCAACGGTGGGTTCCTGGCGCTGGCCGGCACTTCAACGCTCGCGGCGGTCTTCGTGCTTGGCGTGCCCAACCGGCTGCCCGCCGTCGCCGACGATCAGTCCGATGGGGACCCCGCGCAAAAGCTGCCACCGGCCGGCGCGCTCAGCCTGCTGGGCGTGGTGCTGG
This sequence comes from Novosphingobium sp. 1529, assembly GCF_040544855.1. Lineage (NCBI taxonomy): Bacteria > Pseudomonadati > Pseudomonadota > Alphaproteobacteria > Sphingomonadales > Sphingomonadaceae > Novosphingobium > Novosphingobium sp. 1529. The sequence goes on along the minus strand of NZ_JBEPKW010000003.1, from coordinate 547,550 downwards.
TCTACGCCTTCGTCTTCGGCTTCTTTTCCTACCTCGGGCAAATCGGCACGGAAGCCCACCTCGGATCAGACCTGATCGGCCTCGTCCTTGCAGTGACGGTGGCAGCCTCGATCGTGGGGTCGCTGCTGACCGCCGCGATCGCGCCGAAGGTTTCGTTTTTCCGGATCTACGGCATTTCGGTGGCGTGCAACGCGGCGCTGATCGTCATCCTGTTTCAATTGCCCGGGCCCATCGGCTTTGCGCTGTGCGCCGTCTGCTTCGGCGTGTTCTGGGGCCTGCTGATGCCGTATCAGCTCAACTTCACCGCCGAAGTCGATCCCACCCGGCGGGCCACCTTGCTCGTCCCCGGCGCCCAGGCGCTCGGTGCCAGCCTTGGCCCGCTGCTGTGTGCCCTGAGCGTTACGGCCACCGACAGCAGAGGGGCATTGATCGTCGCGGGCGCCTGTCTTCTCGGCTTCCTGGTCATCGTCATGGGCCTCCATGCCCGCCAGCGCCGGCTTCTGTCCCATCCCGAGCTGTTCCCTTCGACCTGACGCGTTGCTGGTCGTCTGACCGCCGCAGGGCGAAGGCAGCGCCAGCACTTATCCGGTGGCGTGCAAGGGCTCGGCCAGGCCCAGCAGCGGCGGCTCGATGCAGTTGCGCCCGCGCTGCTTGGCTTTGTAGAGCGCGGCGTCGGCGCCTTCGATCAGCACATTGAGATCGAAATCATCCGTCAATGCGCCTGTCGCAATGCCGAAACTGGCAGTGACAAAGGGCGGCCCGATCGGTGCCCTGTGCGGTATGCGCCGCGCGGCAATTTCGCGCCGCATGCGTTCGGCAACAAGGATCGCGGTCGGCTGATCGATGTCGATGAGGAAGACAATGAACTCCTCCCCGCCGAACCGGCATACCCGGTCACCCGTCTTGCGCGCCTCGGATACCAGCAACCCCGAAATGCGGCGCAGGCAGTCGTCCCCGGCAAGATGGCCGAACGTATCGTTATAGGCCTTGAAGTGATCGATATCGACCATGACCACGGATACCGGCCGGCCGACATGAACCTGCCGCTGGATAGTGACCCACTGTTCCAGGGCACGCCGATTGCCCAGCCCGGTCAGCGGATCGATGATCGACAGTTCCTCGAAAACCTGCGCGCACAGGCGATCGCGAACCGAACGCAGCCAGCCGCGCCGCTCCATCTTTTCCAGGCTGTAGAGCGCCACCAGCGCGAAACCGGCAAAGGCGAGCGAGAGGAAGGCGGATGCGCCTTTCGACTGTACCGAGGCGTCTTGGAGACTGGCCAGGGTCAGGAGTTGGACAGTCACCGTGGCGGCCGCTGCCAAGAGGGCGTAGCGCCATCGCAGGCGCAGCACCATCACCGTGAACATCATGACGAACAGGATGCCCAGATGGTAGTTCTCGCGCAGCGGGCTCGCACTGGCGACGACCAGCATATAGATGGAAAGCGCCATGATCGTGGAGAGTGCCACCTGCAGCCCCTCGCGCACGGCGGCGGGAGGATGGCGCGCGGTTATCCAGACCGCCGCGACCGTCAGGCTGGTCACCAGCCCGAACCGCAGGACCAACGCCAAGCCAAATGCATCGGGCAGGGAAAAATAGTCGAGCACGATAAGCGAATCGAACAGCGCCAGGGACAAGAGCGCCATGCGCACATACCAGCGCACCCGCACCGGCCCGGTCTCCTGCTCGAACTGCTCTTCCAGCACGCGCGGAAAGCGCAGCGCAAAGCCTCTCTTGTCCAGCGCCTGATCGATCAGCGCGAATTGCAGATCGACCGCACTCTTGCCGTGGAGGTCGTCCATCCCGTGTCTGCCCGCAGCAACTCCCATTTCGGGGTACATCGGCTGCAAGAATGAATTGTTAACAGACGGGTTTTTGAGTGCCTTGATCCACGGCCAATCAGCGGCAGGCGCAATTCTGGATCGGCGTGGCTCTCCAGAACGGCTGACGTATGGCCTCTGCCACCGCTTTCCTCAGCCAGCGGAGGGCGGGATCCTGCGATTGACGCGCGCGCCACGCGATGTGGATGGCAATTTCCGGCAGGGCAACCGGCAGCTCGTGGATCGTCAGATGGGCCTTCTCCTCCTCGCGCAGGATCGCCGATGGCACGACTGCGAGAAGATCTGACCCGATCACGACGCTGGCAACGATCAGGAAATGCGGCACGCGCAGCATGATGCGGCGGCGCAGGCCCATGGTTTCGATGAGCGAGTCGACATTCGCCCCAGTGCCTTGGCCGATATCCACGCCGACATGCGGCAGCGTCAGGAAAGCCTGAAGCGTCATTCCGCCAGACAGTGCCGGGTGCGCGCGATCGGCGATGCAGACCATCTTCAGGGTCTGGACAGGCTCGCAGTGCAGGCGTTCGGGCAGGTTGGGAAATACGCCCAGGCCAAGATCGGCCGCGCCGGATAGCAGGTGCTCGGTCCCCTCGCGCGCGCCCGATGCCAGCAGGTCGATGTCCACGCCAGGAGCGCTGGCCCGCAGGCGGGGAATCAGGTTGGGCAGCAGGTGCGCTGCACTCGCATCCGACATGGTAAGCGTGAAGCTGCGCTCCGCCGTGGCCGGCTCGAACTCGGGCTCGGTGTCCAACGCGGCGCGCAGCCGGTCGAGCGCACCGCCGATCGGGTCGGCCAGGGCCAGCGCGCGCGGGGTTGGATCCATGGCACCGCCGCGGCGGATAAACAGATCGTCGCCCAGTACCCCGCGCAAGCGACGCAGGGCGTGGCTCATCGCTGGCTGGCTCAGCCCGACCCGATCACCGGCGCGCGAGAGATGGCGGTCCTTCATCAGCGCATCGAAGATGACCATCAGGTTGAGGTCGAGCGAAGCCAGGTTGAGCGGAGCCGTCATGCCCCCGGCTATAGCAGCAAGGGATCATCACTGAAAACGAGGGAAATGCCCAGATCATTCACTATGCGAATAATGTGGTGCGAACATGCAATTTGCCCAACCCCGGCAAACCAGGCTTAATCACCCCAACAAGGCCCAAGAGAGCCACGAAGGGGAGAAATGATGAAGGCACTATTGCTGGTCGGCACTGCGTTTGCGGCGGTGTCGCTTCCCATGACCGCTGCCGCGCAAGTCGCCACGCCTGGCGCTGCCGTGGCGCCTGCAGCCACTACCCAGGCCGAACCATCCGGGCAAACCACCGGGCTTGCCGAGATCGTCGTCACGGCGCAGCGCCGGGTCGAAAACGCGCAGCGCGCCGCCGTGGCGATCGATGTCGTTTCGCCAGGGGAACTGACGCGCGCCGGAGTGGTGACGGCAACGACGCTCAACGCCACGGTTCCCGCGCTGACGGTGCAGCAAGGCGGCGGCGCCAACACCACGTTCTTCGTGCGCGGCGTCGGCAACTTCACCAACAACGGCTATTCCGACCCGGCGATCGCGTTCAACCTCGATGGCGTCTATCTGGGCCGGCCGACATCGACCACCGGCACGTTCTTCGATCTGGAGCGGATCGAGGTGCTCAAGGGGCCGCAAGGCACGCTGTACGGCCGCAACGCCACGGGTGGGGCCATCAACGTCATTCCGGCCAAGCCTAAGCTGGGCGAGCGGTCCGTCTCGCTTTCGGGCGGTTTCGGCAACTACAATGCCATTGACGTCGAAGCAGCAGCCAATCTGCCGATCGGTGACGATGCCGCGTTCCGCCTGGCCGGCAAGATCGTGAACCGGGACGGCTACAACCAGGACGGCACGTCTGATGAAGTGGGCCAGGCCATCCGCGCCCAGTTGCTCGTCCGTCCGAGCCCCGGCGTGACCGTCAGGATCAGCGGTGACTATTCGCATCAGGGCGGCCGGGGCGTTGGCGGCAGCTATGTCGGCACGGAAAACTTCACGCCAGGCACGCCCGCAACCGCGACATCCCCGGCGAACTACACGTTCACGCCGGCAAACGTTGATCCGTACAGCGGCCTCCTGTCGCGTTCGGGCAGCGCCTATTTTGCGCAAGCGGTCATTCCCGGCACGTTCATCAATCCGGCGCCGCTGGTGCGCCCCTATCTCAACAACACCTACTGGGGCCTGACCGGCGAGGTGAATGCCGATCTGGCCGGCGGCACGCTCACTATCGTGCCGGCCTACCGGCACTCCAAACTCGACAACCTGTTCAACGGCCCGTCGTTCAGAGGGTCGCTCAACCGCGAGAACGACAGCCAGTTCAGCGGTGAAATGCGCTTCCAAGGTCCGCGGGTCGGTCCGTTCGACTGGTTGATCGGCGGCTACTACTTCGACGAAACCGTCAAGGGGCAGTATGGCATCAACCAGTACCAGATCATCTCCTTCCAGGATTTCACGTCGAAAACCAAGTCTTACGCCACCTTTGGACGGGTAACCGCCCATCTTGGCGATGCCCTGCGGTTTGTCGCGGCCGGGCGCTACACGCACGACAGCAAGACGTTCAACGGTAGCTCCGACACGCTCGTCGAACTGTGCAACAATGCGCCGCCGCCGTTCGGCACCGGCTGCTTTGGCGGGCCATCGCTGCCGGTTGTCCAGACCCTTGCCCAGGTGCCAGGCGTACCTGCCCTGCCCGGGCCAGCCAACGCGGTGCCCTATGGTTCGGCCGGCAACATCCTGTTCTACATTCCCAACCAGGTGAATGCCGCGATCAGCAAGGGCCGCGTGACCTATCGCCTGGCCGCCGAATACGATGTCGCGCGCGCATCGCTGCTCTACGCCAGCTATGAAACGGGCTATCGCTCGGGTGGCTTCTCCAACGCCCCAGGGCACGAAACCTTCGCCCCGGAATATGTCGAGGCGTGGACGCTCGGCTCGAAGAACCGGTTCTTCAACAGCCGCGTGCAGTTGAACATCGAGCTGTTCCACTGGCGCTATCGCAACCAGCAGGTGTCGCACTATGGCCTGGATGCCAACAACGCCACCAACTACTTTACAGAGAACATCGGCACCTCGACCATCAAGGGTGTCGATGTGGAAGCGCAGGTTCTGGTTACGCGCAACACGCGGTTGAGCGGGACGGTCCAGTATCTCGACGCCAAGGCCACCAGCTATACCTACAACACGCCCCGTGATGCGGCTTCACCCCCGCCGGCCGTGGGCTGTGCCGTAACGCCGACAACTGCGGGCGGCGCGGCTGTCTACGCGATCGATTGCGCCGGCAAGCCCAGCTACAATTCGCCGCGCTGGTCGCTCAACGGCGGGATCGAGCAGACGATTCCGCTCGGCGATCGCAAGCTCGTGCTGAACGGCGATGCCCGCTACCGGTCCAACAGCGTCGTCGGTTTCGAATATCTCGCGCAGCAGAACAGCGGTTCGTTCTGGACATTCGATGCCTCGGCCACGTTCGGATCGACCGACGAACGCTGGTCGATCACCGGCTATGTTCGCAACATCACGAACCAGGCGGTGCCACTGTTCACGCAGTACGTGGCGCCAGCCGGCGGTGTGCTGTCGTCGGTCTATGCCCCGCCCCGGACGTATGGCGTGCGCCTTGGATACAAGTACTGATCAAGCCGGAGAGAACGTGATGCTGAAGATGATCATCGGCGGGCGCCGCCGCGCGGGAATGACTCACCGCGACTATTCCCGCTATGCCGAGCAGGTTCATGGTGCAACGGTGGCGCATAACCCCGGCTACATGACGAGCTACATCCAGAATCACGTTCTCGATGCAGTCTATGGCACCCATGCGGCAGGATGGGTGGCCGGGCCTGATTTTGACTCGTTCAGCGAGATCAGCTTTCCCGACGGGGCAGCGTTTGCCCGTTCGATCGCTGATCCCTATTACCGCGAAACCATCCAGCCCGACGAGCTCAACTTCGTCTGCCACAGTGCCATCATCCTGCTGGCCACCCGGACTCAGGAGGTTGGCGTGCGCGCGCCGGGCGCCGCCCCACTCAAGCTCATGCGGTTCATTGCCAGCAACCACGCGTCGCCGCCTGCCGCGTTTGCCCAGGCCTGGGCGCAGGAAGCCGGCCGCATCGCCGATCATCCGGCCCTTGCCCCGTTCCTCCGGCGCATGACCCGCAGCATCAGCATCGCGGGAGAGGCCGACGCCAACCTTCCCGCCAACTTCATCGCCAATGCGCCGCTCAGCCCCTTTGCCGGGGTGGAAAGCCTGTGGTTCGACAGTGATGACACGTGGCGCGCGATCGATGCCTATCGCGCGGTGATCGAGGAACCCCAATCACACCTTTCTGGCCTGCTGGACCGCCGGCAGGAAGCGCTGTTCGTGGTCGAGGAGCGCACGATCGTGGCCGATCACACGGCACCCAACGCAGCAGTGGAGATGACGTGATGGCTCGCTTTGTTCAAAACCGCTGGTATCAGTTCGCCTGGGCCGATGAAATTGCCGATGGTGCCGTGCTGACCCGCACGGTGCTGGATATTCCCATGGTCGCCTTCCGCACCGACGCCGGCAAGATGGCCGTGCTCGACAATCGCTGCCCCCACCGCTTTGCGCCGCTCAGCGAAGGCAAGCGGGAAGGCGACACCATCGCGTGCCCCTATCACGGCCTGGTGTTCAATACCGCCGGCCAATGCGTCCGCAACCCGCACGGCGCGGCGACCTCGACGCTTGCGGTCGCCAGTTTCCCGGTGCTGGAGCGGCATAAGGCGGTGTGGATCTGGGTCGGCCAACAAGAGCCGGACGAAAACCTGCTGCCCGATCTTTCCTTTATCGATGCCGCGCCGGAAACGGCACAGTTGCGCCTGCACACCGCGGTCCAGGCCAACTACGAACTGCTCGCCGACAATATCCTCGATCTGAGCCACGCCGATTATCTGCACGCCAGCAGCCTGGGCAGCGGGTTCAACACACGGGCCAAGTCGACAGTGGAAGAACATGCCGATCACTTCTCCATCGCCTGGCGTTCGGACAGCGACGATGCGCCGCCGGCCTTCAACCTGGAATCGCCGGCCAAACTGTGGACCGAGGTGGATTGGTATGCGCCGGCGCTGATGGTCCTGCGCGCTGGCGGGCATCCGGTGGGCAAGCCCGAGCGCGGCATCGACACGCTCAACCTGCACAACATGACGCCCGAAACGCTGACCAGCACGCACTATTTCAGCTGCAACACGCGCAATTTCCTGATCGATGACGCCGCGTTCAACGCTGTCCTGCGCGAACAGCTGATCCACGCTTTCCAGGTCGAGGACAAACCGATGATCGAGAAGGTCCAGCGGCAGATGGGAACGCCGGACCTGTGGTCGCTGGGGCCAAAGATGCTGCCGATCGACAAGGGCGCCGTGCTGGCCCGCCGCCGTGTTGCCAGGCTGATCGAGGCTGCCGAATAAGGCCGCGAGCCCGGCGCGGATCGATCGCCGCGCCGGGCTTGTCCACTATTTCCGAAACATGTCTATTGCGATGGCATCGGCCATCGCCTGGTAGCCCGCATCGTTGGGATGTAGCCAGTCGCCCGACTGCAGATCCGTTCGCATCCTCTTGGGACGAAGCGGGTCGCGTATAACCGCGTCGAAATCGATCACGGGGCCATCGCCGGGGTTGTTTCTGATCCAGGCGTTCACCGCCTGCCGCGTCGCTTCGCCCGCCTCGGAATAATAGTCGGCGCCTTCGAACGGCGGTATGGTCGCCAGGTGAACCTTGATCCCATGGGCGTGGGCCCGCGCGGTGATCTGTTGATAGGCCGCGATCAGCGCGGCGGCCGGCGTTTCGGGCGCGCTGCCGATATCGTTGATACCCTCCAACACGATCAGGTCGGTAACCCCGGTCATGGCAAACACATCCCGATCGAGCCGCGCCAGGGCTGGAACCCCGAAGATCGCCACAGGATCAGGCGCAAGGACGCGATTGCCGCTGATCCCCACGTTGACCACCGCCGCAGACGCAAGGTCCGCCGTGCCATGCAGTCTCGCGGCGAAAAAGTCTGGCCACCGTCGGTCGGCGCCGGGGGTCGACATATAGCCGTCGGTGATCGAGTCCCCCAATGCCGCGATTACCCGGCCCGGTGGGCCCTGCACCTCGACCGCCGTCAAGAACGGGCGCGCCGGAGAGCGGGACGCCGGGGTAAACGCACGCGTGGTGTAATCGCCGGGTGGCGAGAGCAGCGTATAGGCCTGCCCATCGGCGTGGCACGTGCATGCGACCTTCTCGTCTGCGACGTATATCGCCACGCTGAGCTGGGCGCGCGCGGGAACGCGGATCGCGATGGCATCGCTGACCAGCGGTGATCCGGGCGCCACGGTAAAGTCGGCGTTGCCATTGGCGGTCACCACCCGCGGCTCGCCAACCGTCTTCGCCCCTGCCGCATCGAGCAGGCGAACCGTCACGCGACCAATGTGCAACGGCGCCGCACCGAACTCGTTGGACAGGCGGAGGCGAACCGCATCGCCACCCGCGCTCAGGCGGATGACCTGAACGATCGTCTGGTTCGCGATGACCGGACTAACGACTTCCGGCGGAACACCCGGGCCCGCCTGCAACGACGGCGCGGGTGATGCCGTCCAACTCGCCCGCCATACCTGTGCGCCCGCCGGCGCTCCTGCCGCAAAGGCAGCCACGATCAGCGCAGCAGCGCGAACAGCCATCCAGGGCATCGTGCCGAACACTCCTGCAAAAGATCCATCACGCATGGGCCGGCGGGATCACACGTCCTGGCCGACCCATGCTTGCAACGATGGTCAATAATGGAACGAAACCTGCACGCCATAGGTGCGCGGCGCCCCGACCGTCTGCGTAATCATCCCGAACGGCGCCGTCTGGTCGGCCGCGCCGATCGCGTACTTCTTGTTGGCAACGTTGCGGACATAAGCACCGATATCGAAGCCATGCTTGTTCTGGTAAACGATGTTCAGGTTATGAATCCAGTACCCGCTCTGGGTGATATAGGGGTCGTTGGTCGAGTCGAAATACTGGAAGCTGCGATAACTTGAATTCCAGCGGAAATTGAGATCCCCATTCAACGCGTCGAGCGGAATCTTGTAGCTGGCGGTTCCGGAAAAGCTGAACCGGGGCGCATTGGCAAGACGATTGCCATCGAGCGGCGTGGCGCCCTCGAACATCGGCAAGCCTGCGCTGATGATCTTGGCATTGAGCCACGCCGGCGCCAGGGTGAAGGTCAAGCCGCGAACAGGGGCGGCGGTCAGTTCCACCTCGACGCCCTCGGTACGTGCCTTGTGGGCATTGGCCAGAACCTGTGTGATCTGTTGGATCGGCCCGGCCGCGGTGTTCACGGTCTGCGGAACCTGCGCGAAGATCTGCTCGTCGATATAGTCGTTGTAGAACAGGGCAACGTTGAAGATCAGCCGGCGATCAAACCAGCTCGTCTTCGCCCCGATTTCATAGGCTGTCACCCGCTCGGGCTTGACCGGCTGCAGCTGAAACAGCGCTTGCTCGGGGTCGCTGCTCAGGAAGCTGCCGTTGAACACACCGCTTTTGAAACCGGTTGCGACGCTGGCATAAGTCAGGATCGCATCGGTCGGGCGATAGCTGACCGCAGCGCGCCAGGTGGCGTTGGTGTTGGTCTGGGTCTGGTCCGAAGAAATGAACCCTTCCAGCGGGCCGAAATTGCCGCGACCGCCGGACTGGTATTGCCGCGACGCGTCATACTCGAACGTCTTGCGTTCGTGAGTCAGCCGGCCCCCAAGCGTGAACGTCACGTTGCCCAGCGTATAGTCGGCTTGGCCGAACGCAGCCACGGAATCGGTTTTCTGATGGCTGTGGTCATAGGCACGCTGAGCGATGCCATCGAAATTGCCGGCGCCGGCCGGAATGCCGAAGCCGCCGTAGAGATCACCATCGATGAAGAGATCAAGCGGTTGATCCTGCCGGAGATCTTCGTGGAGGTAGTACAGGCCGAACACCCAGTTGAATTTTGCGGAGGTGTACGCCGCACGCAATTCCTCGGTGTAGGTGTTGGTTTTCACGCCAAATGTCGCTTCGACCAGATTGGCCGGGTTGGCGTCGCTGTCCTCGGGGAAGTATTTGTCGTTGTGTTGAAAGGCCGAAATCGAGGTCAACGTCACGCGGCCGAGGTCGTAGTCGATCCGGGCGGTTTCGTTGAGATTGAGGTTCCGCAGATACTGGGTGCGGTTGTATTGGCCGCGATAGAAGTTGGACGGCGTGCCGAAGCCGAACATATCGACGCAGTTGCCGGCATAGGCATCGGTGACCGAGCACACCACCGGCGCCGGATCGCTTTGCGTGCCAGGCTTCAACGTGCCGATATGGCGATATTCGTTGGGCACGTTGTTGACCAGGCCGGCGGTCGAGCTAAGCAGGATTTTCAGGTTCGGCGTCGGCTTCCACAGCAACTGTGCGCGCACGGCCTTGCTGTTCGTGCCATTGGCGGAAATGCCGTAGAAGTCGTTGTGCATGAAGCCATCGGAATGATTGTAGACGACCGCAATGCGCGCACTGAGATTGTCCGTAATCGGCCCGCCGACCGCGCCGGTGACAAACGTGGTGTTATAGTTGCCCTGCTCGATATGGACGTCGGCCGTCAGCTGGTCGGTCGGCTTTTTCGACGTGAACAGCAGGGCGCCGCCGCTGGTATTGCGCCCATAGAGCGTGCCCTGCGGCCCCTTGAGCACCTGCACCTGGTCGAGATCGAAAATCGCAAAGCTCTGCGCCGAGGGCGCGCTGATATAGACATCGTCAATATAGACGCCGTTGGGGCCAGCGTTGTTGCTGTCAAAGTCATTGAGGCCAATGCCGCGAATACTGATCAAAGGCTGATTGCCGACCCCCATGGGGCTCTGGATCATGAGGTTCGGGGTCGCCTGGGCGATATCCTCGGTGCTCTTGACGCCAATCGACTGGAGGTCCTGGCCGGACAGCGCCTGGACGGATACCGGCACCTTCTGAATATCTTCGTTTCGGCGCTGCGCTGTGACCACGATCACACCGACCTGGTTGGAATCCGGGGCCACGGCTACCGCCGTGGTCGCAGGGGCCGCCTGGGCGGCAGCGCTTCCAGCATATCCCAGAACCATCATCGCGCTCGTCATCAACAGCGTTCGATTTAGCAACTGCTCGGACATAAGCCCCCCTCATATTTTGTTGTGGACCGTGGCCTTTTCGCAGTGGGCGAATGCGGCCTCATTGCGATAGCTAGTGCTATTGAAACATGTTCGACATACCTTGGCAATAGGGGAATAATGGGGCGGTGGATTTAGCGTGACTGGACCCATCGCAACCCGCACAAGACCGCCGAAAATCCAGCTATCCCGTATCGCCTTCCCGGTGCCCAAACGCAGCAATTATCGCCGTCGCCCCGATTTGAGCAGGACCGCCGATGGCGCGTCCAAACCCGGCAAAAGGGCGACTCGATCGCTGTAGAATCGCCACTTTTTGTGCGTATTTACAGCACTATAGTATGATCACTGCGGATTGCAGGCTCGCTGCCAGACTGGCGCGCCCTGGCGATGTCACCACAAATTTGGCGAATCGAATCACGAATGATCGCTGCAGGATCGGTGACGCTGTGGCACAGGCCCGCGACGCTGCTGAAAAGCAGCCCCGAGCACTGCCGAATCCCTTATATTATGATAGTCTATGCAATCGTTATTTTCGGCCGCTTTCGACCTGCCTGACGATCATGCATGGGGTGCGGCCTGGCCGCCTGCGACGCGTGATCGCGTCACATAGAGACCGACGATGAGCAGAGTCGCGCCAATGGCCAGCAATGCGCACAGCTGAAGCACGCGGCCCGCACTGGCATCATCAGCCAGCGTGGATGCAGCGAGCGGCCCCAACCCTGATCCGACCAGGACCGCGGACGGGACCAACAGTGCCGTGCGGCGCGTCGGGTCGTTTTCGATCGACAAGGGCGTCAGGAATGGGGTGATGAAAATCCATACCGCACCAAACAGCGTTTCGAGCACGAAGAAGGCCGTGGCCCCTGGCGGAGTGGACAAAATGAACAGCACGGCGCTCAATGCGATGCTCGAGACGATCAGCGAGACAAACCAGGGCAGGCGCCGGGCAAGAAATATCGCGGCAAAGCCGCCCACCACCTGCGCCCCCAGCGACGCCGGCACCGCAAACGCAACCTGCTGCGGTGTCATGCCGGCCTGGCGGCCAAGCGGCTCGAAATAGACCCATGCCCCAACGATGCAGCTTTGGATCAAGAGCGACGCCGCCAGGACAACCCACCCCCGCAGCGGGGGCAGACCCGATACCTGCGCGGGATCACGCGGCAGCGGATTCAAGCGCTTGGGCAGCAATGGAACCAGCAGCATCGCGACGACCGCCAGGACGGCGATCGTTACCGGCACGCCATCGCGGGCATTGGGAGCGGCGATGGCAAGGCCGGTGGAGGTTGCGAACTGAACGATCGCCTGGGTCAACAGAAACGCAGCCGACAACGCCGTAGGGCGCGCGGAGCGGACAATGACGCCGGTGGTCATCCACACCAGCACACCCGCCGACAGGCCGACCAGCCCACGCACGAAAAGAACGCCCAAGCCGCTGGTCCAAACCGTTGCGAGATTGAGCGACGCGACCAGCGCCAGGGCAACGAGCGTGGAGAGCCAGACCGAAACGCGCTCGAGAAACGACTCGGCAATGACGACGCCTATGCCGATCGAGACGAGTTCGGCTGCCGCGACATGGCCCACCTGGGCCGCCGAAAGACGGTCAGCGGCGAGCAGCGCCCCGAAGAAAACCGGCTGGACGCCGGCAATGACGAGCCCGACCGTACCGATCAAGAGCGCCGCTGCCATTGCGCCCCGGCTGGAGGCGCTTCGCCCCGCGTTCGCCTGGCTATCTGCTGTCACCGTGCCGCTCCTTTTTGCAAGGTCAAGGTACTATTATTCCAAACTTCGCTCCGTCGGCATCGGCAACACAGTATAGCCATCGGGTGGCGCGCAAAGCCCACCGCCGCCCTGGGTCAACTTGCCTTCTCGTCGCCTGCTGCTGCCTCGACGGTCACACCCAGCAGGTTGCGATAATAGAGACTGACCATGTTCGCGTACTCGCGCCCGATCTCCTCGCCCCACTCGGGCATGTCGGAGATCAGATCATTCGTCGCACTGCCCAGCGCCGTGCTCAGCAGGGTCGCGGCTCTCAACCGCGTTTCGTCCACGCCGGGATATTGCGCGTGGAGCTTGGCAAAGAGCACGTCGGAAACAGCCTGCGTCGAGCCGATCCGCACCTCTTGCAAGACAGGCACCGCCCGCATGACCCGCAAGATCCATTCGCCGCCCGGAACTCTGCGCGCTGCCCGCCGCACCTTCGTCAAAAGATCCAGGCGATGTTCGACAACCTGCTCGAGCGGACCATCGAAACCGAGCTGCCCGGTCGCGATCGAGCGGAACACGACACGATCCTCGGCCTTCATCGCCCGATCGCCCATCTCCCTGAGAATGGCATACTTGTTTGGGAAATAACGATAAAGCGCAGGCGGGGTCAGTCCCGCACGCTCGCAGATCATATTGGTCGAAAGACGTTCGATGCCCACCTCGCCAAGCAACTCGCCGGCGACCTTGAGAATGATTTCAAACGTGACCTTGGAGCGATCCTGCGACGGCGCGAGCTTGGTATTGAGTTCGACATCCTGGTCGCTCCCGCTCTTTGCTCTTCTCGGCCGTGCCATCGCTGTTCCTTGAACTTTCAGATTACCTCCTGATCCACTATCCGCAGTGCCGGGCAATATCCAGCAATCGCTAGGAAGACGCGCCAACACTCCGCGACAGCGCCATGGTTTCGTCAAAGCTGGACAGCGCGCCGACAGTGCCCAAGCCCATCGCCACTTGCGCCGCGGTTGCCGTCGCGAAACAAAGCGACGCTTCTTCATCAAGGCCGCGCAGCCGCCCGGCATGGAACCCCACGCAGAAGGAATCGCCGCAGGTTGTCGTGTCGACAGGATCGATGGGCAAAGCGGGCACCTGCACCGCGTAATCCGGCTTCAACAGGATGGCGCCTTCGTGGCCAAGCTTGAAGACGCATCCCCCCGCGCCCATTGCAATGAACCGATCGGCTGCCGCGCGCAGATCGTCATTGCCGTGCAGGTGCAGCACTTCGGCAAGGCTCGGCATGAAGAGATCGACATAAGGCAGGATGCGGGCAAGATCCTCCATCGTCCCCTCACGCGGGGAAACAAGATCGCAGGTCACGAACGCGCCCGCCGCCTTTGCCGCCTTCAGGATCGCGACGGCCTGTTCTCCAATGCCAGGGAAGTTTACCGCTCCCCAATGAATGGCCCGGATCTGGGGCAGCGCCGCTGCCAGGTCCTCATGCAGGGGCGTGACCATGCTCGCGCCGACCATATGATAGGTCGAACGTTGGCCGATGCTGCGCACGGGAAGCACCGTCGAGGAGGTGGGAAACTGCTCGTTGGTGACGAGGAAACGAAGATCAACCCCGGCCTTTTCCAGGCCATGGCGAACCGCCACTCCCTGCAGATCGTCACCGATTGCCGATGCAAGGGCGACCTTCAGCCCGAGCTTTGCGGCGACCATGGCAGCCCCGCCGGCCGTTCCCGCAGGGGAGAGCAGGATCGATTCCACCAACATGCCGCTATCGATCGGCGGCAACTCGTTCACCGGCCGCACCGCGATATCGACTGTCAGCAGGCCGACAGTGAGAAGATCAATCGACTGGTCCATGGTTGTTCCTCGCAGCATGCGTTCAGGCCAGGGCCTGGAGTTCTTCCGCAGCTTTCGCTGCTGCCATTGCCAGGATCACCGGCGAAGGTTGCAACTCGGCCATGCGCCCCCGGGTCGCGGCAAACGCCCCATCCGCCGCAGCAACCGCCATATCGATGTCAGCTTCCGTCATGCAGGCGGCGATGAACATGTTATGCCAGGGATGAATATAGACACCGCGCTGCAGCATCTCTTCTGCCCAGGCAAAGCCGACGCGCAGATCGGGATCGTCGTCGAACAGCATGATCGGCATTTGCGACGGCCCCGTCTGGCGCAGGCCGAACCCGTGCCGCTCGGCAGCGCTGGCCAACCCGGCCCGCAGCCGGTCACCCATGCGGATCATCTGTTCAAGGTAATCGCTCTCGCGGATGATGCGCAGCGTCTCGAGCGAGGCTGCCATCGGCACGGCCGCGAACCAATAGGAGCCGGTGACGTAGATCGAGCCAGCGCCCTTGCGGCAGCGATCCGATCCCAGCAGGATGGACAAGGGCTGTCCGTTCGCCACGGCCTTGCCCCAGCAGCTCAGATCGGGCTGCACGCCGACAAGCGACCAACTGCAATCCCGCGCCAGCCGGAAACCGGCGCGCACATCATCGACAACCAGCATCGCCCCGGTTTCGTCGCACAGCTCCCGTGCCCGGCGCGCATAGACCGGATCGGGCAGCGCCTGGTCGAAAAAGGCATCGTGCTTGAACGGCGTGGCGAAAATAGCGGCCAGGTCTTCGCCGGCATCGCGAACCGCGGCCTCGAGGCTCTCGGCATTGTTGTATTCGTAATAGCGCAGCATGGCGCGATCTTCGGCCACGACGCCAACGGGATTGGGCGTGCACCAGGGCGCCGCGCCATGATAGGCGCCTTTGGCCAGGAGCACGATCCGTTTGCCGGTTTGCGCGCGGGCGGCGACCATCGCCATGCTGGTGGCATCCGTGCCGTTCTTGCAGAACATCGCCCAGTCCGCATGGGTCACCATCGAAACCAGTGCTTCGGCAAGATCGACCATCACCGGCGATGGTCCGGTCATGGTGTCGCCTTTTGCCGCCTGCGCAGCGGCCGCCGCGTCCACCCGCTGATCCCGATACCCCAGCAAGCTCGGCCCATAGGCGCACATGAAATCAAGATAGCGGTTGCCATCGGCATCCCAGATGTATGCGCCTTCCGCTCGCTCGAAAAACTGCGGGAACGTGGCAGGCAGCGCATGCACCGCCTCGTGGCCATACATGCCGTTGGGAATGACCTTGAGTGCGCGAGCCTTGAGATCGCGATCGGCAGTACGATCCATAGAAACCTCGACAATGATAGTGTGGACTATGTAATTTTGAGCTTGCGAGATTGTCAATTCGCTTTCCGTAAAGGTCGGAAATATCGAATCAGGCCAACCCCATTTGCAACGAAGCGACAGAAATCATCCGCTACGATCGACATAATAAAATCACGCACCTATCAGCTTTCAGCAAAAGCCAGCGGCGTATATGATTTTCAGTCGGTTACGGAAAATTCCGCCTGAAGAAGATATACCCTATCGTCCGTAGGAAATCTTCGAGATCTTTTCTCGAAACGCATCCATATCTTCGGCCGACAGGTGGTTTGGCTCACCCAACTGCTGCGCCAGGAGATATTGCCGGCAAAGGATCTCGAGCCGATGGGCGAACATCATCGCAATGGGCATCGAAGGCCCGCGCGCGGTCATGCCGTGGTTGGCCATGAGGCAGGCGTAGCGGTCGATCAGCGCGTGCGAGACATCTTGCGCCAGCGTTTCGCTGCCAAAGGTCGAATACGGCACGCACGGAACGTCGTCCCCACCGAACAAGCCGACAAGGTAGTGAAACGGCGGCAACGAATGGCAATGGCACGACACCGCAACACAATTGTCGGAGTGCGTGTGCACGATTGCTGTGGTATTGACATCGTTGCGATATATGCCGGCATGCAACTGCCACTCGCTCGACGGATTGAGACTTTTGTCCCAGTCCCCCGATGCGTTGACATAGACAATGCTCTCTTCGCAAATATTGTCGCCATCAGCGCCCGCCGGTGAAATAAGCATGCCATTACCGAAACGGACACTCAGGTTTCCCGAAGACAGCTCGGTCAGGCCGAGGTCCACAACCCGTCGGTAAGCCTCTGCCAGCTGGTTTCTTGCCTGCTTTTCGGTCTGATCGCTCATGAGCCCTCCTTGCGCGAAACGCGCCGCCGAAAGCGCCTCTCAAAGGCACGATTCGCTCCATCCAGATGCACAGATACCGCAGCCAATAGAATAGTCCAGACTATTGTTTATGTCGGCTGCATGCGCTACTCTGCCGCTGCGCTTGACGAGAAGGGATGCGACGAATGGACAGTGTCGAGATCGGAAGCCTGGGAACGCTTGCCGAGTTCGGTTTCACCGGCGGCCGCGATAGCATCCGCCCCTTTGCAGAGCGCGTTTTTGCCGGCCCGGAGCCTCGTTTCCTTCAGGACCAGGACGGGAACCTGGCGGTTTTCCGCAATGCGGATTTGCAGAAACTGGGCGCCCTGCCCCAGATCGGCAACGTTCCCGCCGGGGTGCTGTTTGGCGAATCGCTCACGCGGATGGACGATCCCACGCCGCCATTGGGTGCCGAAGTCGCGCGCGTGGTGGCAAACCAGGTCTTCACCGCCAATCCGCCGATCCATCGGCCGGTGCGCAAGGCGCTGGTTTCCCGCCTCGGCCCCAGAGAGGTGAGCGCGATGCGGCCGGTGGCGGAGGAAACCGTACAGCAAATCCTCGATGATCTTGCGCCTTTTGGCGAGATAGACGTCATGAGCGACGTCGCCGAACGGCTCACCTGCGGGTTCTGGGGCCGCATGCTGGAGATGGACGCTGACGAAATCGTGGCGATGCAGGCCTATACGCAGGACCTGACCCGGCTTTTTCACTTCAACCGCAACGCCGAAGACTACATCGTGCTCGACAACGCCATGCGCGGATATTGGCGCGTGATCAGGGCAGCGGCCGAGCGCAGCCTTCGTCGGGGCGAGAATCTCTTCGTCGTTGCCTTGGCCGACGACCTCCGGCGGATCGACCTGCCGGACGATCCCGACGAGGCGGGAATCGTTCCGCGCGATGTTGGCGCCATGCTGGCCGGCAACCTGATCGACGGTTTTCATACCGCGGCTCTTGCCGCCGCCAACACGCTGTTCGCGCTGCTGAAAAATCCAGACGCCCTGGCGCGGGTGGTTGCTGACCGGCAACTTGTGACCAGTGCCATCTTCGAAGCATTGCGCATCGAGCCGCCCGTGATCCACCTGCCCCGCTGGGCGATGGAGGAGGTCATCTTCGCGGGTGTTCGCATTCCCCGCGGCGCGATCGTCTCGCTGATGTGGGGCATCGGCGGCTTCGACCCAGCGGCTGTGGCCGACCCGCTGCGCTTCGACCTCGATCGCTCGCGCAAGGGCAGCACGACGTTCGGCGGTGGCCAGCACATTTGCCCTGGCCGGTATGTGGCCGTGATGCTGATCGAAGTGCTGCTCGACGCGGTAATGGCCCGCGGCCTGACGCTCACCCCCGGAACGGCAGCGCCGCAATGGATTCCGGCGCACGCCATGGGCCAGATGGAGCGCTTTCCGCTTCGCCTGGTGCCAGCTTCCTGACTGCACAACGCCTTGCCGTCGCAGCGCCGGCACGACCAACAACGATATTTATAGCTACTCTATACACAACCACCCCCGCCTGGTTCGGATGAACCGCGGGCACGCCGATTTGAGAGGAGCCGACATGCGCGAGTACACACGATTTTACATCGACGGCCAATGGGTTGAACCGGCAGGCCAAGAGACCCTCGATGTCCTCAATCCCGCGACCGAGGCTGTCGCCGGCCGTATTGCGCTGGGCACCGCTGCCGACGTCGACAAGGCCGTTCACGCAGCGCGGCGCGCTTTTCCTGGCTGGTCTGCCACCAGCCGGGAAGACCGGCTCGCCATCCTGGGCAGCATTCTGGCGGAATACCAGAAGCGCGCCGACGATCTTGCCGCAGCCGTGACCGAGGAAATGGGTGCGCCGGTCTCGCTGGCGCGCAATGCCCAGGTGCAGATCGGGCTGGCACACCTCGCCACCGCACTGGAAATTCTCAAGACGTTTCCATTCACGCAGGAGCGCGGGCAGACGTTGATCGCGCGCGAGCCGATCGGGGTATGCGGGCTGATCACGCCGTGGAACTGGCCGCTCAACCAGATCACCTGCAAAGTGGCGCCGGCCATTGCCACAGGCTGCACCATGGTGCTCAAGCCATCGGAGATCGCACCCTTTTCCGCGCAGATCTTCACCGAGATCCTGGAGGCCGCCGGGCTTCCCGCTGGTGTGTTCAACCTGGTTCATGGCGACGGCATTGGTGTGGGCGTGCCGCTTTCCTCGCATCCCGAAGTCGACATGGTGTCGTTCACCGGATCGACGCGGGCAGGCATCGAAGTGGCGCGCAACGCTGCCGCAACCGTCAAGCGGGTGGCGCAGGAACTGGGCGGCAAGAGCCCGCACATCGTGCTCGACGATGCCTATCTGCCGCAAAGCGTTGCCGGCGGCGTGCAGGGCATGATGATCAACTCCGGCCAGTCCTGCAATGCGCCGTCGCGCATGCTCGTGCCGGCCGCGCGCATGGCCGAAGCGATCGAGAGTGCGCGGGCTGCCGCAAGCAGCATCACGGTCGGGCCGCCTGATGGCAACGCCCAGATCGGCCCCGTTGCCTCGCAGGCCCAGTTCGACAAGATTCGCGGGCTTATCCAGTCAGGCATCGATGAAGGCGCCACGCTGGTCGCCGGCGGGGTCGCGCGCCCCGAAGGCCTGGACAACGGCTATTATGTCCAGCCCACGGTGTTCGCCAACGTGACGCCTGACATGACCATCGCGCGGGAGGAAATCTTCGGTCCCGTCCTGTCGATCATGGTCTACCAGACGCTCGACGAGGCAATCGAAATCGGCAACGACACCGAATATGGGCTCGCCGCCTATGTCAGCGGGGCAGATATTGACACGGCGCGCAAGGTGGCAGCCAGGATGCGTGCGGGCCAGGTATCGATCAATGGCGCCCGCGATCTGATGGCGCCGTTCGGCGGCTACAAGCGCAGCGGCAATGGCCGCGAATGGGGCGATTTCGGCTTCCACGAGTTCGTCGAGGTTAAAGCCGTGCTCGGTTACGCCAGCCAGGGGTAAACCTGCGCAGCGCCGCGCTGAATAATTTCTCCCACAATTCCAAATCAACCTGCCCAAGCACGTATGAAAAGGATGCGATATGAGCGTTGCAATTTCGGCCCCGGAAACCGGGCTCTTCAATCCCAACCCGTCTGACAACTGGAAACCTGTCGAAGGGTCTCCCACGATGAAGACGTGGCTCGAATTCCAGACGGCAGACAAGACCATGGTGACCGGGACCTGGCATTCCACCACCGGCACCTGGCATTCCGAGAACACGCCCTATCACGAATATATCTATCTGATCGCAGGCGCGATCGAACTGACTGCGGATGGCGGCGAGACGGTCAGCGTCAAGGCCGGGGATGCCTTCATGGTCGAGGCAGGGTTCACCGGAACCTGGAAAGTGACCGAACCGGTGCAGAAG
The DNA here is from genome assembly GCF_040544855.1 of Novosphingobium sp. 1529. Classification (NCBI taxonomy): domain Bacteria; kingdom Pseudomonadati; phylum Pseudomonadota; class Alphaproteobacteria; order Sphingomonadales; family Sphingomonadaceae; genus Novosphingobium; species Novosphingobium sp. 1529. Next base: position 527,415 of record NZ_JBEPKW010000003.1, on the reverse strand, counting down.
CGGTTCTGCCTGCGGCTGGCGTGATCCCCGCCTGATACGCAGGCGCGCAGACCGCCGTCGCGAGAAGGCCTGCTCCGACCGCATGCCGGGGCAGGCCTTCTTATTTGGGCGCGCAACAGGACCGTTCCTGGCGGTCGACGGTATGTCAGGTGATGGGAACGTCGAGACGATAGAATTTGGCAGCAGAGCGCGCGAACAGCCACGATTTCTCGTCTGCCGAGGCGGACCGCGTCAGACGTTTGAACGCGTTCCAGATTTCGACATAGTCTGCGCCCCAGCGGTCGACCGGGAAGTTGCTTTCGAACAGCGCACGGTCCGGCCCAAAGGCTTCGATGCAGCTTTCGATATAGGGCTGCCACAGGCGCGCGAGAGTCTCAGAGCCAACGCGTTGCGTAGGCCCGAGGCCGTCGAGCATCGTGAAGGGCATGCCCAGCCCGCCCAACTTGACGTAGACGTTGGGGCAGGTCGCCAGTTCCCGGATGGCGCGTTGCCAATCGGGAAAGGTCGCTGCCAGCGTGCCGCGATGCCGGGCGATTCCCAGCGGCGTGCCAACGTGATCCAGCATGATCGGCACGTGCGGAAACGCACGGGCGAGGTCCGTCACTTCCCCGATCTGCGGCGCGAATACCCAGGCATCGAACGAGAGGTCTGCCTCGGCCAATGCGGCAAAGCCGCGCCGAAAGGCGTCGCTGCCATAGAGCCCACGGGGCGCTGGGGCGACCGGGCCGAGTACGCGTTCGTCGTCATGCGGGCCGATGTTGCGGATTCCGCGCAGCTTGCCCGCGCCGGCCGCTTTCGCGCGCGCCAGCGCCGCAGCGGCATCATCGCTGGTCAGATCGACATAGCCCACGATCGCCGCGCACGGCTGGCCTCCCCAAGGATCGCCCGCGCATACCTGCGCGATTTCCACGACCCGTTCGATCTCACCCAGCGCGCGATCGTTCTCCGATCCGTGTTCGTGGTAGAATGCGCCGCATTCGACATAGACCGTGGCGATGATGTTATGGCCGGTGCGCAAGTCCGCCACGAACTCGTCGCGCAGATACACAGGGTCTTGGACAAAGATATCGTTGAACGGATGCACCGCCTTTGCCGCATAGTGGCTTTCGGGATGATCCTGCCAAAGATGATGGTGCGGATCGATGATCGGCAGATCGGGATCGATCGCGTCCTCGCGCGGCATTATCCGCGCTGCGTTACCCAGCCCCATGCTATCGCTGTCCTTTGCTGTGGCCAAACACCGCCCCTGCCCCAGCGCCTCGGCCATCTTGACCCTGTGAAATGCGGTTCCGGGCCGGCAAAGCGGCGGGCGCTCATATTAATAGCTATCGCTATTGATTGGGTCAAGCCGGTGCGGTAGCATGCGCACTACGCATAGCGGCCCGGAAACTGGGCGCGGCGAGGCCCAGCCGGGATCAGCGCCGCGGTTGCAATAACGATAGCGATTGATGGACAGGAGAACTGAAATGGACACGCTCGCCCCGGCAGACCGGACAGCCGCACAGACCGATACCGCATCGCAGGAATGGCAGATCCGCGTAGAGCTGGCCGCGCTCTATCGGCTTGTCGCCCTGCACGGCTGGGATGACGCGATCTATACCCACATTTCGGCGCGACTGCCCGGGGATGATCACCACTTCCTGATCAATCCCTATGGGATGTTTTTCGAAGAGATCACGGCCTCGTCGCTGGTCAAGATCGATCTGGATGGCAAGATCATCGAGCCGACGCCATACAAGGTCAACCCGGCCGGCTTCACGATCCATTCGGCGATCCACGGCGCGCGCGAAGACGCCCGGTTCGTCATGCACCTCCACTCCGATCACGGCGTTGCCGTGTCCACCCATAGCGAGGGGCTTCTGCCACTGACGCAGCATGCGCTCATCGCGCTGCCCTCGATCAGCTACCACGGGTATGAAGGGATCGCGCTCAATCTTGAGGAGCGCGAGCGGATCGTCGCCGACCTGGGGGACAAGAAGACCATGATCCTGCGCAACCATGGCACGCTTGCGGTGGGAGAAACGGCGGCAGAGGCGTGGCTCGGCATGTATTACCTTGAAAAGGCATGTGCCCAGCAGGTGGCTGCGCTGTCGATCGGGCGGGACAAGGTGATGCTCGCGCCGGCCGCTGCGCAGGAAGAAGTGCGGCAGCAGGTGAGTACCGGACGCGCAAAATCGGCGATGCTGGCTTGGCCGGGTTTCCTGCGCCAGCTCGATCGCCGCTTGCCCGGTTACGACAGCTGAGGTCCTGCCGGTTTGGCCACGGCGGGGCAGCGTATCAGGCTTTGCCCCGCCTTTGCTGCCGCGGCAACTGTACGTGGAACACCGCGCCACCATCCGGGCGGTCGCCTGCCAGGACTGTCCCGCCGTGCGCCTCGACAACCGCTTTCACCACTGCGAGGCCAAGGCCACTGCCTCCGTGCACCCGGCTGCGCGACGGTTCACCCCGCCAAAAGCGGCGAAAAACCTGATCGGGCTCGTGCGACGGCAGACCGGGACCACGATCGGTAATGATCAGCAAGGCGCTGGCGCCGTCAATTTTCGTTTCGACTTCGACCACCCCACCTGTTGCGGCATGCCGGCGGGCGTTGTCGACAAGCGCGAGCAGGACCTGTCCCAGCCGTTGCTCATCCATCTCGGCCAGGGTCGGCGCGAGGCGCGTTTCCAGGCGCATACCGGCCGTGGCCAGGATCGGCTCGAGGGCGTGCAGGTGCGTGGCGGCGAGCAGCGCCATATCGGCCAAACGCACATTCAGTTCGAGACGGCCGGTATTGGCCAGGCTGAGCGTCTGCAAATCCTCAACGATGCGCGCGAGCAGATCCACCTCCTGGATTAGCGCCGCGATCGCGGGACCATCGGTGGCAAACACGCCATCCAGCTGGCCTTGCAGCCGCCCGCGCAAGATCGTCAGCGGGGTGCGCAACTCGTGCGCGATGGCCGCAGAGCCTTCGCGCAGATCACGGTCATAGGCTTCCAGCGCCTCGGCCATACTGTTGAAATCAGACAGCAATTGCCGTAGCTCGCCCGCGCCAGGCGGCCCTTCGGCCGCCCGCGCCGATAGATCGCCCGAGGTGATCGCGCGCGCCGCGTGGCTCACTGCCTCGATCGGGCGGGCCAGGCGGGTGGCCAGCGCCAGGCCAACCGCGATGCCGAACATCGATGCCAGCGCAGCCAATCCGATCAGCAGCACGCTTTGTTCGTGGTCGATGGTCTGCGCGATCCGCACCCGTTCCTTGTAGAGCGCGACAGCGGCTGCCGCCGGCGGCCTTCCCCCGGCGTTGACCTCCATCAGCGTCTGGCGCGCAACCGGATCGAGTGCATTGAGCATCATCTGCTCTTGCCATCGCGCGAAGAGATTGAGCCCGACATAGCCGAACAGGATGGCCAGCAGGATGGCCAGGATCATCGCCGCCGCCAGTTGCGTGCGCAGGCGCAGCGTGCGCCACATCATCGCGCCGACAATCGATAGCCGACGCCGCGCACGCTTTCGAGCACGTCACCGGCCCCGGCCATCTCCAGCTTGCGCCGCAATTTCGACAGGTGGCTGTCGACGGTCCGTTCAAGCGCCTCTCCTTCCGGCAGGCAGGCATCGAGCAGCGCGCCGCGACCGACCACCCGCGGGCTCGCGCGGGCGAGATATTCGAGCAAGCGAAATTGCGTGATGGTCGTCTCGATCAGGCGGCGCGGCCCCTCGCCTGCGGAAACCGACACGAGATGCGCATCGCAATCGATCTCGATCACCCCGATCCGCAGCCGCTGCGGCACACTTTGCGACCTTGCCCGGCGCAGCACGGCGGCAGACCTCGCCACCAGTTCGGCCGGATTGAACGGCTTGACGACATAGTCGTCTGCCCCGATGCGCAACCCCGCGAGCCGTTCGTAATCCTCGCCCAGCGCGGTTACCATGATGATCGGCGTGTCGGAATGCGCGCGCATCCGCGCCAAGGCCTGAAACCCATCGAGCTTGGGCAGCTTAACATCGAGGATGACGAGGTCCGGGGCCAGCCGGTAGTGGTTCTGGACGCCTTCCTCCCCATCGGCGGCGCGGACCACGCGGTAGCCCTCGCGCTCGAAATAGGCCCGGATGATGTCAGCGATTTTCTGCTCGTCCTCGACGACCAGCACCAGGGGCCCGGACTCGGTCATGCAGTGTTGCCCAGCGATTGCGACATGGCCGCAGGTATTATAGCCCTGACTATATTATACAAGCCAGCCGAGCGGCGCGGAAAATGCCCTCCCCTCACTCCGGGGCGAACAAGCCGTTGCCCAATACCGACTTGTAGGCGTCCATCACCACGGCCAGCGAGCGATCCTTGCGCCACCCCTGCAGATCGTAAGCCGCGTTGATGGCCGCCAGCAGAAACTGTGCGGCAATGAACGGATCGACCAGGCGAACGGCGCCTTCGGCCATGCCCTCCACCAGTTCGCCCATCATGCCGAGCGCCGTGCGCTGGGCATAGCGCAGCGCCAGCGCGCGGACCGCAGGCGGCATCGCCTGATAGGCCGTCACGCGCAGCAGCGGGAACTCGTCGGCAAACTGCAACTGCAGCGCCGACTGCACCGTAGCGGAAAGCCGCTTCCACGCCGATGCCTGCTCGGCCCTGGCCCTGGTCTGCAAATCGGCCAGGCGACGGTGGCTGGCCCGCCAGCACGCGACGACCAGATCATCCTTGGAATCGAGATGATGGTAGAAGCTGCCCTTGGTGCGATTGAATTCCGCCATGATCCGCTTGACGGACGCGCCGCGATAGCCGGTGGCATTGATGAAACGCGTTGCCACGCGCAGGAAGCTTTCCTGGTCGCCCGCATCGGTTACCGCCCCCGGCGTGAACACGCGAACGTCCCAGGCCGTGCCGGGCGTGAGGATACCGCCGTCGAGAATCCGGAAAAAACGCTGCCGGACATTGGGCATGTCCCCGATCGCGAACTGCCCGAGCCATGTGCGCTGCCATAGCAGCGCCTCGTTGAGGATGTGCGCGCGCGCGATCAGCACGTCGCGGTGCGAGGCATCGCGGGCCGGGCCAAAGAAACTGCGGATCGCCCGCAGCGTGCCGCGATATTGCTCGATCAGCGATGATCGCGCCGGCTCGTCCATCGAGCGAATTTCGGAAAGGTTTGCCAGCGGCCGCTCCGACTGACGCAGGGTTCCCGCAAAGTGCTCGAAATGCAGTTCGACGTAGCGGGCAACGCGCGCGCGGGGCGTCGCCTCTGCCTGCGCTGCATCCACCATCGCCGCCAGCCGGCCGAGCGTGTCTTCGAACACCGCCGTCAGCAGCTGCTCCTTGCGACGGAAGTAGTAGGTCACGCTGGTCGTGCTCAGGCCCAGCTCGGTCGCCACGTCAGACAGCGTCATCCCGCGCATGCCCTTGTCGTTCAACAGCGCCGTCGCCGCATCGACGATGCGCTGCTTCTGCCTGTCAAAGCGGGTCGCGCTATCGACCAAGGCAGCGCCGGTTTCCGCGCCAGGCATGGGGGGGATGGTGTCGCACATGCATGCCTTATCGCCACTCGCGCCGCGGCTGTCGACCCACAGATTGCACCGCCCCAAACTGCGATTCGAATATCGGGTCAGTTTTGACAAAGCGACGAGCCGTGCCGATTTTACGCAATATATCTCGTTTTGCTTGTCGAGTCATGCTGGACAGGTCTGCAGAGATGCGTCATGGTCAGGCATAATTAGAACTTAGGGTATGGCCCTTGAGTCGGCCAGCCTCTGGAGAGGATCCATGAATTTCACCTTCACCGAACGTGAGCGGCACTTCCAAGGCGCGGTGCGCGATTTTATCGCTGCGCACGTCAGGCCGCAGGTCGAAGCCTATGGGGCGGAGGTGAACACCGGCGATCGCTGGACGCCATCACAAACGATCGAGGCGCTCAAGCCAAAGGCCAAGGCTGCCGGGCTGTGGAACCTGTTCATGCCGCCGGCGTCGGGCCATAGCCATGTGGACGACAGCTTCGTGTTCGAGGGAACGCAGCTCAGCAATCTTGAATATGCGCTCTGCGCCGAAGAGATGGGGCGCATTGGCTGGGCTTCGGAAGTGTTCAACTGCTCGGCGCCCGACACCGGCAACATGGAAGTGCTGCACCGCTATGGCACGCGGGCGCAGAAGGATCGCTGGCTCAAGCCGCTGATGGAGGGCACCATCCGCTCGGCGTTCCTGATGACCGAGCCCGAGGTCGCCTCGTCCGACGCGACCAACATCCGCACCTCGATCCGGCGTGACGGCGATCATTATGTGATCAACGGGCGCAAGTGGTGGTCGTCTGGCATGGGCGACCCGCGCGCCAAGCTGGCGATCGTGATGGGCAAGACCGATCCCGATGCCCCCGCGCACAGCCAGCAGGCGATGATCCTGGTCGATGTCGATACGCCCGGCGTGAAGGTCGAGAGGCTGTTGTCGGTTTATGGCTATGACCACGCCCCCCACGGCCATGCCGAGGTTACGCTGACCGACGTGCGCGTGCCGGCGGAAAACCTGCTGCTGGGCGAGGGCCGCGGCTTTGAGATTGCCCAGGGAAGGCTCGGGCCGGGCCGCATTCATCACTGCATGCGCACGATCGGCGCCGCCGAGGAGGCGCTGGAGGCCATGGCCAGGCGGCTGGTATCGCGCACCGCGTTCGGCAAGCGCCTCTCCGAACACAGTGTGTGGGAGGAACGCGTCGCCCGTGCCCGCATCGACATCGAGATGACGCGGCTGCTATGCCTCAAGGCGGCCGACATGATGGACCGCGCCGGCAACAAGGCCGCCCGCAACGAGATCGCGATGATCAAGGTGCAGGCGCCGATGATGGCCCTGAAAATCATCGACGATGCCGTGCAGGCCCATGGCGGCGCTGGCGTCTCGGGCGATTTCCAGCTGGCGGCAGACTGGGCCAACATCCGCACGCTGCGCCTTGCCGACGGCCCTGACGAGGTGCACGCCCGCGCCATCGCCCGCGCGGAACTCGGCAAATACCGTGACGCCGCGCGATGAGCGATCTCGACCAGGACAAGCTGGCGGGATGGCTGAAACAGGCCACCTCTGCCGAGCTGCGCGCGGTGGAGAAGTTTGCCGGCGGGCAGTCCAACCCCACCTACCGCATCGAAACCTCGGCCGGAAATTTCGTGCTGCGGCGCAAGCCGTTTGGCCAGTTGCTGCCGTCGGCCCATGCGGTCGACCGTGAATTTCGCCTGATCTCGGCCCTTTCCCCAACCGGATTTCCCGTGCCCCGTCCGATTGCGCTGTGCGAGGACGAGAGCGTGATCGGTGCCGCCTTCTACCTGATGGAACTGGTGGAGGGCCGCACGCTGTGGGATGGCACGCTGCCCGATATCCCCAAGCCCGATCGCCATGCCTATTACGAGGCGATGGTCGATACGCTGGCGGCGCTTCACGCGATCGATCACCAGGCCGTCGGGCTCGGTGATTTCGGACCGCCGGGCAACTATTTCGAGCGGCAGATCCAGCGCTGGACCAAGCAGTATCGCGCCGCGCAGACGGACGACATTGCCGAGGTGGACAAGCTGATCGATTGGCTGCCGCGTACAGTGCCCGCGCAGACCCGCACCGCGATCATCCACGGCGACTACCGGATCGACAACCTGATCTATGTCCCCACTGCCCCCAAGGTGGCAGCGGTGCTCGATTGGGAGCTGACCACGATCGGCGATCCGCTGGCCGACTTCACGTATTTCGCGATGAACTGGGCGATGCCGCGTGACGGGCGGTCGGGGCTCGCCGGCCTCGATCTCGCGGCCGAAGGGCTGCCCCCGCTTGGTGCCATGGTCGACCGCTATTGCGCGGCAAGCGGGCGAGACGCCTTGCCCGATCTGCATTGGTATTTTGCCTACAACCTGTTCCGCCTGGTCGGCATCGTCCAGGGCATCAAGAAGCGTCTGATCGATGGCAATGCCTCGAGCAGCAGGGCCGCAGAAGCCGTCGCCAAATTGCGGCCGCTGGCCCAGGCCGCCTGGGCACAAGCACGCCAGGCCGGCGCCACCGCATAAGGAGAGCGATAAACATGGACTTGTTCGATCTGACCGGCAAAGTCGCGATCATCACCGGATCGTCGCGCGGCATTGGCCGCGCCATCGCCGAGGCTTATGCCGATGCCGGTGCCAAGGTGGTGATCTCCAGCCGCAAGCAGCAGGCTTGCGAGGAAGTTGCCAACGCCATCAACGCCACGCATGGCGAGGAACGCGCCATCGCCATCGCTGCCAGCATCTCTGACAAGGCGATGCTGCAGGCGCTGGTCTCGGAAACGCGCCAGCGGTTCGGCAAGATCGACATCCTCGTCTGCAACGCGGCCTCCAACCCCTATTACGGGCCCATGGCGGGGATCACCGACGAGCAGTTCCGCAAGATCTTCGACAACAACGTGTTGGCCAATCACTGGCTGGTCAACATGGTCGTGCCCGAAATGATCGAGCGCGAGAACGGCGCGATCGTGATCGTCTCCTCGATCGGCGGGCTGATCGGGTCCGACGTGATCGGCGCCTACAACGTGTCCAAGGCCGCCGATTTCCAGCTGGTCCGCAACCTTGCGATCGAATTTGGCAGGCACAACGTGCGCGTCAACGCCATCGCACCCGGGGTGATCCGCACCGACTTTGCCAAGGCGCTGTGGGAAGACCCGGAGGCAGAGGCCGCGCTCAAGCGCGTCACCCCGCTCGGCCGCATTGGCGAGCCCGACGAGATCGCGGGCGCGGCGGTCTTCCTCGCTTCGAAAGCCGGCGCCTATGTCACCGGCCAGGGCATTGTCGTTGACGGTGGCACGACTATCCGGGGCGGCCTGTGAACGCGCGGTTTGCCGGCAAGAGTGTCCTCGTCACCGGCGCGGCATCGGGAATTGGCCGCGCCGCGGCCATCCTGTTTGCCGAACAAGGCGCAAGGGTTTTGGCGGTCGACCTTTCCGATGGCGTGGAAGCGACGGCTGCCGCCCATTCCGCGATTACCGCGATGCGCGGGGACGCGGGCAATGAAGGCGATGTCATCGCGATGATCGCCGCCGCAATCCAGACGCATGGCGGAATCGATGTGATCTTTGCCAACGCCGGGATCAGCGGCGGCATGGCCGGCATCTTCGACCAGTCGGCGGAGGATTGGCAGGCCCTGCTGCAGGTCAACCTGATCGGTCCGTTCCTTGCGATCAAGCATGGCGCCAAGGCCATGCTCGATGCCGGAACCGCCGGTGCGATCATCTGTACCGCCTCGGTCGCAGGGCTGCGGGCCGGCGCGGGTGGCCCGGCATACTCCGCATCCAAGGCGGGGGTGATCAATCTTGTGCAGACCGCGGCACAGCAGCTCAGCGGATCGGGCATTCGCGTCAATGCGGTGTGCCCTGGCCTGATCGAGACGGGCATGACCCAGTCATTCTACGAACGCGCCCGTGCCAAGGGCAAAAGCGACCAGCTGGGCCAACTAAACCCGCTCAAGCGCGGCGGCCAGCCCATCGAGATCGCCACCGCGGTCGCATTCCTCGCGTCCGACGAGGCCAGCTACGTCAACGGCCATGCCCTGGTCGTCGATGCCGGCCTCTCCTCCTCCCATCCCTTCGCCCGGCCGCGCGGCCTGGGCGAGACGTCCTTCTGACGAGAGATATCCCATGATCGAGACCAAGCTTCACGACGACGTCCTCGAGATTGTCATGGCCAACCCGCCGGTCAATGCACTGGGGGCGCAGGTCCGCCAGGGGCTGGCCAAGGCGCTGGCCGATGCGCAGGGCGATCCGGCGATCAAGGCGATCGTCATTCGCGGCGCCGGCAAGATGTTCTCGGGTGGCGCCGACATTACCGAGTTTGGCAAGCCGCCGGTCGATCCTTGGCTGCCGCAGGTGGTCGATGCGATCGAGGCGAGCGCCAAGCCGGTGGTCGCCGCCATTCATGGCATGGCGCTGGGCGGCGGGCTGGAGGTGGCGCTGGGCGCGCATTACCGGATCGCCAGCCCCAAGGCCAGGCTGGGCCTGCCCGAAGTCTCGCTTGGCATCCTGCCCGGTGCCGGTGGCACGCAACGGCTGCCGCGCCTCGTCGGCGTGGAAACCGCGCTTGGCATGATTGTCTCGGGTACGCCGATCGCGGCGAGCAAGGCGGCGCAGGCCGGGCTCGTCGACAAACTGGCCGAAAGTGACGAAAGCCTTGCCGCCGAGGCGATCGCCTATGCCCGCACGCTCACTGCGCCCCGCCGCACCGGCGATCGTTCGGTTTCGGCCGATCCGGCAGTGTTTGAACAGTTTGCGGCCCAAAATGCCCGCAAGATCAAGGGCCTCGACGCGCCCCAAGCCTGCATCGCGGCGGTGAAGGCGGCAACCGAACTGCCGCTCGACCAAGGGCAGGAAAAGGAACGCGCGCTGTTCCAGCAACTCGTCGCCGGCGAGCAGTCCAAGGCGCTGCGCCACGTCTTCTTCGCCGAGCGCGCCGCGGCCAAGATTGATGGCCTGCCCAAGGATATCCAGCTCCGCCCGATCACCAAGGTCGGCGTGATCGGCGCGGGCACGATGGGCGGCGGCATCTCGATGAATTTCCTCTCGGCGAATATCCCGGTAACCATGGTCGAGATGGCGCAGGATGCGCTGGACCGTGGCATCGGCGTCATGCGCAAGAACTATGAGGCGACTGCCGCCAAGGGCAGGCTCACCGCCGAGCAGGTCGAAAAGGCGATGGGCCTGATCACCCCGACGCTCGACTTTTCAGCGCTTGCCGACTGCGACCTCATCATCGAGGCGGTCTATGAAAACATGGACGTGAAGAAGGAGATTTTTGCCAGGCTCGACGGCATCGCCAAGCCGGGCGCGATGCTTGCGTCCAATACCTCCTATCTCTCGATCGACGAAATCGCGGCGGCAACCACGCGCCCGCAGGACGTGCTTGGCCTCCATTTCTTCTCGCCCGCCAACGTGATGAAGCTGGTCGAGGTGGTACGCGGCGCCAAAACCGCGCCCGATGCGCTGGCCACCGGCATGGATATCGCGCGCAAAATCGGCAAGGTGCCGGTTGTGGCCGGGGTCTGCTATGGCTTCATCGGCAATCGCATGCTGATCCCGCGCCAGGCCAACGCCAACGCGCTGCTGCTGGAAGGCGCCACGCCGGAACAGGTCGATCGCGTGCATACCGACTTCGGCATGCCGATGGGGCCGTTCCAGATGGCTGACCTCGCCGGCGTCGATATCGGCTGGCATCGCGATCCCAGCCGCATCGAAAGCCTTCAGGACGCGCTGTGCGCCGAGGGCCGCTGGGGCCAGAAGAAGCAGGCCGGCTTCTACGATTACGACGAAAAGCGGCGGCCGACGCCATCGCCTGTCGTCGCGACGATCATCGATGATTTCCGCGCCAGGGCTGGCATCGTCCCGCGCGATATTTCCGACGAGGAAATCATGGTGCGCACGCTGTACTCGATGGTCAACGAAGGCGCCAAGATCCTGGAAGAAGGCATCGCCCAACGCGCTTCGGACATCGATGTCGTGTGGAACTATGGCTATGGTTGGCCGCGTCACAAGGGCGGGCCGATGTTCTGGGCAGACACGGTCGGATTGGACAAGATCGCGCAGGCCCTGACACGCTACCAACAAGCGCTGGGCGCCGAATTCACGCTCTCGCCGCTGCTGCTGGACTGCGCCGCGCAAGGCAAGCCGCTCGACCGATAAGCGACGCACAAAAAAGACAAGACAAGAGGAGAGCATCATGCCGCTACGCTTCGCTGAACCGGCGACCGAGGCCTATCGCTTCCCGCTGACCATCCGCCACCTGCTCGATAGTGCCCTGACCACGGCGAGCGACCGGCGGATCGTCTATCGCGACCAGGGCAGCTGGACCTATCGCGAGTTTGCCGGGCGGGTCGGCCGGCTCGCCTCGCTGCTGGCGGACCTGGGTGCCGAGCAGGGGATGACGATCGCGGTGATGGACTGGGACAGCCACCGCTATCTCGAGGCCTATTTCGCCGTTCCGATGATGGGCGCTGTGCTGCAGACGGTGAACGTGCGTCTGCCCGCGCCGCAGGTTGCCTACACGCTGAACCACGCCAAGGCGGAGATCCTGCTCGTCCACCATGATTTCTTTCCGCTGGTTGAAGCCGTGCTGCCATCGCTGCCCGGCGTAAAGGCAGTGGTCGCCATCATGGATGGCACGCAAGGCGCGCTGCCGGCCTTTGCCAAGGGCGAGTACGAAGCGCTGTCGGCCGCAGCCTCGCCGGATTATCCGTTCGAGGACTTCGACGAAAACGCCGTTGCCACCACCTTTTACACCACCGGCACCACCGGCAATCCCAAGGGCGTGTGCTTTACCCACCGCCAGTTGGTCCTCCACACGCTGGCGTGCAACGCGCCGTTCGGCGCGGCCGACGGCACCGGCTTTGCCTACAAAGACGTCTACATGCCGCTGACGCCGATGTTCCACGTCCATGCCTGGGGCGTGCCCTATGTCGCGACGATGCTGGGCATGACGCAAGTCTATCCGGGTCGGTACGAGCCCGAGATGCTGTGCCGGCTGCACGCGCAGCACAAGGTGACCTATTCGCACTGCGTGCCGACCATCCTGCGGATGCTGCTCGATGCGGCCGAAAAGACCGGCACCGATGTCAGCGGCTGGACGATCACCGTGGGCGGATCGGCATTGTCGCCGCAACTCTGCGCCGAAGGGCGCCGCAAGGGCATGCGTCTGATCGCGGGGTACGGCATGTCGGAAACCGGGCCGCTGGTCTCGGTCGCGCGTATCCGCCCCGGCACCGAAGGCGATGACGCGGCAGAAATCCAGGCATTGACCGCAACGGTCCCGGCCCCGATGATTTCTGCGCGGATCGTTGATGATGACATGAATGATTTGCCGCATGACGGCCAGACGCGCGGCGAACTGGTGCTGCGCGCGCCCTGGCTTACCCCCTGCTACACCGGCGATGCCAAGGCCTCGGAAACGTTGTGGCACGGCGGCTGGATGCACACGCAGGACATCGCGACGATCGATCCCGATGGCTACATCCGCATCCGCGACCGGCTGAAGGACGTGATCAAGACCGGCGGGGAATGGATCGATTCCATCCAGCTGGAGGAACTCGTCGCCACTGCCGAAGGTGTGGTGGAAGTGGCAGTGGTGGCCATGCCAGACGCCAAATGGGGCGAGCGGCCCTTGGCGGTCGTGGTCGTACGGCCCGGCGCCGCGCTGACGCTCGAAACGCTCAACGCGCCGATCGAGGCAGCGATCAGCCAAGGCACCATCACCCGCTATGCCAAGCTGGAGCGCTTTGCCGTGGTCGAGGGCTTGCCCCGCACCAGCGTCGGCAAGATCGACAAGAAGCTCATCCGCGCCACCCATGCCGATAACGCCCAGGCGGGCGTGGCCTGATGCCCTGCTCCGCTTGTCGCGGCGGCCTCCGCCCTGCCCCTGCCCCCCGCCAGCCGCATGGCGGCCTGTTTGAAAGGTTGATCTGATGGATCTCCACTTCTCGCCCGAGGAAATGGCTTTCCGTGAGGAAGTCAGGGCTTTCCTGAAGGATCGGCTGCCCACGCGCATCGCCGAAAAGGTGCGCACCAGCAAGCGGCTCACCAAGCAGGACATGGTCGAATGGCACGCCATCCTCAACGAGCGCGGCTGGTATGCCAACCACTGGCCCAAGGAATATGGCGGCCCCGGCTGGTCGGTGGCGCAAGCGGCGATCTTCGACATCGAAAGCGCGCTGGCCCACGCACCGCGCATCGTCCCGTTTGGCGTTTCGATGCTTGGCCCGGTGCTGATCAAATATGGGTCGCAGGCGCAAAAGGATCATTGGCTGCCGCGTATCCTCGACGGTACCGACTGGTGGTGCCAAGGCTATTCCGAACCTGGCGCCGGCTCTGACCTTGCCAGCCTGAAAACCAGCGCGGTGCGCGATGGCGACCATTACGTCGTCAACGGCCAGAAGACCTGGACCACGCTTGGCCAGTATGCCGACATGATTTTCTGCCTGGTGCGCACCTCGACCGAGGGCAAGAAGCAGGAGGGCATCTCGTTCCTGCTGATCGACATGAAAACGCCTGGCGTCGAAGTTCGCCCGATCATCCTGCTCGACGGCGAGCACGAGGTGAACGAGGTGTTCTTCACCGATGTGCGCGTGCCGGCGGAAAACCTGGTTGGCGAGGAAAACAAGGGCTGGACCTATGCCAAATACCTGCTGACTTACGAGCGCGCGGGCCTGGCCGGGGTTGGCGGCTCGATGGCGGCGTTCAACCACCTCAAGGAAATCGCGCAGAGTCAGCGCAAGGGGGGCCGGCCGCTCGCGGAAGACCCGTTGTTCGCCGCGCGTCTCGCCCGGCTGGAAATCAACCTCGAGAACCTCAAGCTCACCAACCTGCGCGTGCTGGCCGCTTCGGGAAGCGGCGGGTCGGCGCCGCTGGAAATGAGCGCGATGCTCAAGATCTGCGGCACCGAGATCCGCCAGGAGATCACCAGCCTCACCCGGCGCGCGCTGGGGCCATACGCCCAGCCCTTTGTCAGCGAGGCGCTGGACGAGGGCTTCAACGGCGCGCCGATTGGGCCGGACTATGCCGCGCCAGTAGCGGTGGACTATTTCAACAACCGCAAGCTCTCGATCTTCGGCGGCTCCAACGAAGTGCAGCGCGAGATCATCACCAAAGCCCTGTTGGAGCTCTGAGCCATGTATTTCCACCACAGCGAAGATCGGCAGATGCTGGCCGACATGCTCGGCCGCTACCTCCAGCAGCGTTACCCGTTCGACATCCGCAACAAGATCAGCGCGTCGCCCGAAGGCTGGTCACGCACACATTGGGCGGAACTGGCGGAACTGGGTGTCGTGGGTGCCCTGTTCGGCGAGGAAGCGGGCGGCTTTGGCGGCACCGGCTTTGACATTGCGGCCGTGTTCGAAGGATTGGGCAAGGCACTCGTGGTCGAGCCGTTCCTTGGCACGCTGATCGCCGGCCAGGCACTGGCCAAGGCAGCGGGCGGGCAGGACGCGCTGCTGGCCGAGGTGCTGGCCGAGGTGATCGCCGGGACCACCCTGCTCGCCTTTGCGCATGAAGAGCCGCAGAGCCGGTACGATCTCCACGACGTCGAAACCCATGCTTTGCCCAACAGCGAGGGCTGGGCGCTCCATGGTCGCAAGGCGGTTGTCCCGCAGATCGAGGCGGCCGATCGCATTCTCGTTTCGGCGCGGATCGCCGGCGCACCGGGCGATGAAGCCGGCATCGGCCTGTTCCTTCTCGACAAGGCGGCCGCCCAGGTGCGCGGCTATCCCATGGTCGATGGTGGGCGCGGCGGCGAGCTGGTCCTCGATAATACGCCTGCCACGCTGGTGGCCGAGGACGGCTACCCCCTCATCGAGCAGGCGATCGCCGCCGGCATCGTCGCGCTTGCCTGGGAGGCCGTCGCGGTGATGGACGTGCTCAAGACCGCAACGCTCGATTACCTGCGCACGCGCAGGCAGTTCGGCGTGCCGATCGGCAAGTTCCAGGCGCTGCAACACCGCATGGCCACCGTGGCGCTGGAGATCGAGCTGGCGCGCTCTGCCGCGATCAGTGCCGCCGATGCGCTGGGCCAGGATCGGCGCACCCGCGAGCGTGCCGTCTCCGCCGCCAAGTACACGATCGGCCGCGTCGGCACGCTGGTGGCCGAGGAAGCCATCCAGATGCACGGCGGCATCGGCATGACGTGGGAGCTGCCACTCTCGCACTACGCCAAGCGGCTGACGATGATTGGCCACCAGCTCGGCGACGAAGACCATCATCTTGGCCGCTTCATCGCGTTGGGGCACGCCTGATGAGCAGCGACGCATTGCCCTCGGCTGCACTGCTTGCCTTCCAGCTGGGCGACTGGCTGGATGCACTGGGCGGGGATGACCATGGCACGTTCCTCGCCATGCTGGAAATGGCGCACAAGCTCGCGGCAGACGAATTCATGCCGCACTATCGCCAGGCCGACCTCCAGGAACCAACGCTCGATACCGATGGCGTGCATATTCTGCCCGCGATCAAGCAGGCCCTGGCCCGCTATGCCGAACTCGGCCTGTTCGGCATCAGCTTCCCCGAAGAGCTGGGCGGGCTCGGTCTTCCCACGACAACGTCGCTGGCGCTGTACGCGGTCTTTGCCGCAGCCAATGTGTCGACCTCTGCCTATCCGATGCTGACGACGGCCAATGCCCGTCTCATCACCGCGTTCGGCACGCCCGTGCAAATCACGCGGTTCGCGCGGCCGCAGATCGCAGGGCGCTGGTTTGGCACGATGTGCTTGTCAGAGCCGCAAGCCGGTTCGAGCCTGGGCGATATCCGCACCCGCGCCACCCCCGATGGCGAGGACGAGCACGGCGCCCGGTATCGGATCACCGGCAACAAGATGTGGATTTCGGGCGGTGACCAGGATGTGAGCGAGAATATCGTCCACCTCGTCCTCGCCAAGATCACCGACGAAAATGGCGCGCTTCCGGCCGGATCGAAGGGCATCTCGCTGTTCATCGTGCCCAAATGGCTTGCGGATAGATCGCCCAACGATGTCGTCGTGGCCGGGCTCAACCACAAGATGGGCTTTCGCGGCACGTCCAACTGCCTGCTCAATTTCGGGGAGCGCGAGGGCGCGATCGGATGGCGCGTCGGCGCGCCGGGCCAGGGGCTGGCCCAGATGTTCATGATGATGAACGAGGCCCGGATCGGGGTTGGCATGGGCGCGGCCGCCCTGGCCTATCGCGGGTATCGCCAATCGCTGCGCTATGCGCGCGAACGGGTGCAAGGCCGCGCTGTCGGCACCAAGGGCGGCGATCCGCTGCCGATTATCGACCATCCCGACGTTCGCGGCATGATCCTGCGGCAAAAGGTCTATGCCGAGGGTGCGATCGCGCTCTGCCTCTATTGCGCGCACCTTGTCGATCAGGCGAGCGAGGATGCAGAGGCGCTGCTCGCGCTGCTCACCCCGGTGGCCAAGACGTGGTCGTCCGAGTTCGGTCTCGCCGCCAACGACCTCGCCATCCAGGTTCTGGGCGGATACGGCTACACGCGCGATTTCGATGTCGAGCAGCTCTACCGCGACAACCGCCTCAACCCGATCCACGAAGGCACCACGGGCATCCAGGCGATCGACCTGCTGGGACGCAAGATCCTGTTTTCCGACGGGCGCGGCCTTGCCATGCTGCGCGACAGGATCACCGCCACGGCGGTATGCGCGGATAGCGCCCTGGCCGGTTGCGCCACTGCCCTGACTGCCTTCTGGGACCGACTGGCACAGACCATTGCCGGGCTGCAGAAGCGCAGCGGCGCTGACACCTTTGACGATGCGACGCTGTTTCTGCGCGCCTTCGGCCACGGTGTCGTGATGTGGTTGTGGTTGGACCAGGCCGGGAAGGCCGCCGTCGATAGTCCGCTGCGCCCCGGCATCCTCGCTGCGTGCCGTTTCATGGCCGAAACCGAACTGCCACAGGGGCTGGCGTGGCTCCGCGTGGTCGACACGCACAGCGATCTGGTGCGCAACCTGCCGGAAGAGGCATTCGCATGACCGATTTTACCGCTGCCATCCAGGCAGAGATCGGCATCACCCGCCATTCGGACTGGGTCATCGTCGATCAGAAGATGATCGATCTCTTCGCCGACGCGACGCACGACCACCAGTTCATCCACGTCGATCCGGCGCGCGCGGCGCAAACGCCGTTCGGCGGCACGATCGCGCACGGCTTCCTCACCCTGTCATTGCTCGCCTGGCTCGATGGCTCGATCACGCGCCCCGCCATGCCGCCTGTCAAGATGGGCGTGAACTATGGGCTGGACCGCGTGCGGTTCATCTCGCCGGTTCGCTCTGGCAGCCGGATTCGCCTGGCGTCGACACTTGTCGACATCACCGAGAAGGCGCCCGGCCGCTTTCAGCAGACACTCGATGTCTCGATCGAGATCGAGGGGCACGCCAAGCCTGCTCTTGCCGCCATGTGGCTCACCCAATTCACGATTTGAAAAATCAGGAGATTCTCGTGCGCGAAGCCGTCATCGTTTCCACCGCCCGTACGCCGATCGGCCGCGCCTATCGCGGCGCGTTCAACGCCACCCCCTCCCCCACGCTCGCCGCGCATGCGATCCGCAGCGCCGTCGAGCGGGCCGGAGTGGACCCGGCCGAAATTGACGATTGCATCATCGGCTCTGCCTTGCCGCAGGGCGTGCAGCACACGATCGGGCGCACCGCCGCCTTGCGCGCTGGCCTGCCGGTAACGGTCTCGGGCCTCACCATCGACCGGCAATGCTCCTCCGGGCTCATGGCGATCGCCACGGCTGCCAAGCAGGTCATCGTCGATCGCATGGACGTGGTCGTTGCCGGCGGCGTTGAATCCATTTCTCTGGTGCAGACGCCGCAAATGCGGGTGGAACCCGATCGCGCGCTGCTCGCGATGGTACCAGACATCTACATGCCGATGCTTCAGACCGCCGAGATTGTCGCCAAGCGCTATGGCATCTCGCGCGCCGCGCAGGATGCCTATGCGTTGCGCTCGCAGCAACAGACGGCCAGGGCCCAGGCCGCCGGGGCCTTTGACCAGGAAATCGTACCCGTAACCGCGACGATGGCTGTTGCCGACAAGGCCACCGGCGAAATTTCGCACCGCGACGTCACGCTGACCAAGGACGAGGGCAATCGCCCGGAGACCACGGCAGACGGGCTCGCCGCGCTCAAGCCGGTGGTCGAAGGCGGCGTCATCACCGCGGGCAATGCATCGCAACTGTCCGATGGTGCTTCGGCCTGCGTGGTCATGGAAGCCAGGCTGGCTGCCGATCGCGGGCTCACGCCGCTCGGCCGCTATGTCGGCATGGCAATGGCCGGCACAGAGCCCGATGAAATGGGCATCGGCCCCGTCTTTGCAGTGCCCAAGCTGCTCGAACGGTTCGGCCTTGGCATGGACGACATCGGGCTGTGGGAGCTTAACGAAGCCTTTGCCGTGCAGGTGCTGTATTGCCGCGACACGCTGGGCATTCCCGATGACCGGCTCAACGTCAATGGCGGCGCCATCTCGATCGGCCATCCCTATGGCATGTCGGGCGCACGCATGGTCGGTCACGCGTTGATCGAGGGCAAGCGGCGCGGTGCGCGGCACGTTGTCGTGACGATGTGCGTGGGCGGCGGCATGGGCGCGGCCGGCCTGTTCGAGGTGCTGTGATGAAGGCGCTAATCTCGCGCGCGCCCGGCGGCCCTGAAACGCTGGAACTGGCCGAGCTGCCAACACCGCAGCCCGGTCGATCGGAACTGCGGATCCGCGTCATCGCCTGCGCCATCAACTATCCCGATGTGCTCATCATCGAGGACAAGTACCAGTTCAAGCCAACCCGCCCCTTCGCACCGGGATCGGAGGTTTGCGGTGTCGTCGATGCGCTGGGCGAGGGCGTGGAGGATTGGGCGATCGGCGATCGGTTGATCGCGATCACGCTTGGGGGCGGGCTGGCCGAACAGGTCATCGTTCCCGCCGCCTCGGCCATCCGCCTGCCCGACGGCGCAGATCCGGTCGAAGGCGCCGCGCTCGTGTTCACCTATGGCACCACGATCCACGCGCTGAAGGATCGCGGGCAACTCAAGGCTGGTGAAACGCTGCTGGTCCTGGGCGCGGCGGGCGGCATCGGCCTGTCTGCGATCGAGATCGGCAAGGCGCTTGGCGCCACGGTCGTCGCCGCCGTTTCCAGCGCGGAAAAGGCCGCCGCCGCGCGCCAGGCCGGGGCCGACAGCACGGTGATCTATCCATCAGGCCCCTTGGACAAGGCCGCGTCCAGGGCGCTGGCCGAAACGTTCAAGGCGGCCGTGGGCCCACACGGCGCGCATGTGATCTACGATCCCGTGGGTGGCGACTATGCCGAGCCGGCGCTCCGCAGCATTGCCTGGGAAGGTCGCTACCTCGTCACCGGCTTCCCGGCGGGGATACCGCATTTGCCGCTCAACCTGACGCTGTTGAAAGCCTGCGACGTGCGCGGCGTTTTCTGGGGCGGCTTCGTTTCCCGCGAACCGGAACGCCATCGCGCCCATGTGCGCGAACTGCTGCACTGGTGGCAGAACGGACAGATCAAGCCACGGATCGACCGCGTCTTCCCCCTCGCCGAAGGCGGCGCCGCGATCGCGCGGCTGGCCAACCGTTCGGCCATCGGCAAGGTCGTCGTGAGACTGTCGCAGGACGACTAGGGTCTGTGGACGAATGCGATGCCCGGAAACGCCAGTTGCGGCCATGCTGGCGTTTTGCACAACGCAGAACAGCTGGCCCCCGGATCAAGTCCGGGGTCCAGCTTGATAACTTGCACCTCGGCTGCCGTCATCGCGCATGCGGCAGCCAGCCGCCACTTTCGGTCGTTCCCGAAGCGCTGGATTTGTCCACGCGGGCTGGGCGCCGCGCCGGGGTTGCCCCGCCAGTGAGACTTCTCGCTGCTGCTGCTGCCTTCCGTCGGGCAAGCAGCAGCGAGCAGTATCGATCAGGCTTGGCCCGCCGGCTGGCCGGCTGGAACTTCGGCCACCTTGGCGTCCTTGAACAGGGCGTCATACTTGGTTTCTAGGTTCTTGAACTCGGTCCCGCAGATTTTGTCCCACCAGCGGAAATACAATCCATAGTTTCCGCGGACCATCTGGTGATGCATGTAGTGATGCATCGCGGTGTTCTTCCACTTCAGCACCGGAACCTTGAGCCACCAGGACGGATAGACTTCATAACCAAGGTGGCCGATCACGTTCAACGCCAGCTGGCCCAGCCCCCAGACCACCGGGATCGAAACGTGCCACGGCAAGAGGAGAAACAGGGGGAGCATGGCCACCGCCGCGCCTGCTTCGCCCAGCGCCTCCAGCGGGTGGAAGTGGAACGCCGAGTAAGGCGTCGGGTCGGTGCTCTCGTGGTGAACCTTGTGCACCCGATCATAAAGCTTCGGGTGGTGCATGATGCGATGCATCCAATAGAAATACGCATCGTGGATCACGAACACAAAGAACAGGATCATCGCGTAATAGGCCCACCCGTGGGTGGCGATGTCGCTATAGCTGTTTTTTTCCGATGCCGGGACGAGAAACGCCGTCCAGATATCGACAGCAATGAAAATCACCTGCGTGCAGGTGCTGAACAGCGCCTCGCGAAACACCTGGCTGGGCTTGGGCCAAGGCTTGCGCGACAGCTTGCGTTTCTTCAGGGGCTTGTCGAGCAGCACCCAGAACACCACGAAGAAGGTAGTCGCAAAGGCGATGTACTTCGCGGTTTCACTAAAAAAGATCTGCACCTGCTCGTTGGCTTCCGAGCCGAGCAGGGGATTGATGACGCTGGCCAGCAAGGCTGCGCCGGCGCCGCCCAATCCGATCCAGATCGGCGTGCGTGTCGACTTTATCGGGCCTTCTCTTGTCGCCATGGGATTTCCTCGCGTTGAGCCGGCCCGCCGTACCGAGCTTCAATGGAGGAAATGTGGAGGGAAGTTGGAGCGCGCGTGGCAAAGGCCAATGCGTGGCGACGCCCACAAGGACGCCGCCCGCAACGGCAATCACACACGGACCAGTCCGTGCCGCGCCAGCATCGCATGCGGCTGCGCATCGCGCCCCCGGAACGCGCGAAAGCTTTCCGCTGCCGAACGGCTGGCACCCCGCGCGAGGATGTCGTCGCGCAGCTTTTCCGCCGTGGCGCGATCGATCGTGCCGGCCTCGGCAAAGCGTTGGAACCCGTCGGCAGCCAGCACTTCTGCCCAGAGATAGCTGTAATAGCCAGATGCATAGGCGCCCGCGAAAATATGGGTGAAAGCATGCGGGAAGCGGTGCCAGGCCGGTGGATGCACCACGGCCACCTCGTCGCGCACCGCCGCGATCACCTCGATCGGGTCGCTTCCCAGCGTTCCGAGATGCAGGAACAGGTCGAACAGCGCCAATTCGACCTGGCGCACGATGAACATGCCCGACAGGAAATGACGCGCGGCAACGAGCGTGTCGAACACCGCATCGGGCAACGACGCACCGGTTTCATGGTGGCCCGACATGTCGCGCAGCGTGGCGCGATGCCACGCAAAATCCTCCATCAACTGGCTGGGCAGTTCGATTGCATCCCACTCGAACCCATTGGTGCCGGCAATGTTGGGGCGGTCAACGCGCGTGAACAGGTGATGCAGGCAATGCCCGGTCTCGTGCAGGAAGGTGACAACCTCCTTGTGGCTGAGCAGCGAAGGCGCATCGTGCGTCTTCGGCGCGAAGTTGCAGACGAGGTAGGCAACCGGCACGCGCCGGACATTGCCGTCGTTCAACCGGGGCCGCGCCTGCGCCATCCAGGCACCACCGCGCTTGCCCGGGCGGGTATGCAGATCGACATAGACGCCCGCGAAGACCGTCCCTTGTTCGTCGGCTACGTCGTAATAGCATGCATCGGGATGATAGACGGCAATGTCGGGCCGCGCAGTCAGGCGAATGCCGAACAAGCGGCAGAGCAGCCGCTGCCAGCCCGCGACGACGCGCTCCACCGGGAAATGGGCACGCACCTGTTGCTCGTCGATCGCATACTGCGCCTCGCGCATCCGCTCGCTGACATAAGCGATGTCCCACGGTTGCAGGTCGGCGATGCCCAGATATGCCGCCGCATAGCCGGCCAGCGCAGCGATCTCTGCCGTTGCGGCAGGTTTCGCGCGGTCAGCAAGATCACGCAGGAAAGCAATGACCTCGCCCGCGCCTGGCGCCATCTTGGTGGCAAGCGACCATTCGACCGGGTCGGCAAAGCCGAGCAGCCGGGCAGCCTCGTGGCGCCGCACGAGGATATCGGCGATCCGCTGCGAATTGTCGAACTGCCCGGCATGGGGCCCCTGATCAGAGGCGCGCGTGCCGGCGGCGGCATAGACCCGCTCGCGCAGGTCGCGGTTTGCCGCGAAAGTCAGGACGGCGCTGACACTCGGCATCTGCAGCGTGACGACCCACCCCGAAAGGCCCTTGGCCCGCGCCGCCTCGGCGAACATCGCCTTGTCCGTATCTGCAAGCCCGGCGAGCAGCGCTTCGTCCGCGATATGTTCAAACCAGGCGTCGGTGGCATCGAGCACAGCATTGCCGAACGCGGTCGAGAGCTGCGACAGTTCCACCGAAAGCGCGGCAAAGCGGGCGCGATCCTGAGGCGGGAGGGCCACGCCGGCGAGCGTGAAGTCGCGGACCCTGTGCAGCACGGCGGCGCGATCCGCATCGGCAAGCCCGGCAAACTCGCTGGTCCGGGTCAGCGCGACCAGCACAGCATAGAGCGCCTCGTTCTGCATGACCTGAAGGTGGTTTTCCACCAGCAGCACTTCGCCGGCAGCATAGGCCGCGCGTAGATCGGGCGTGTCGGCAACGCCGTGAAGATGCGACACGGCAGACCAGATGCCCGCAATCGCCGTGTCGGCGCGTTCCAATGGCATCCATGCCTCGGCAAATCGGGTCGGCCGGGTCTCGACGATCCTGGCAACCACTGCGCGGTGTTCGGCAATCGCCTGATCAAGCGCGGGTACGATGTGTTCAGGTCGGATATCCTCAAAACGCGGCAGTGCCAGCGTATCGAGCAGCGGGTTCGTTGTCATCGATGTCCCTTTCAGACCGTCAGGCCGGTGTCGGCGCCGTCGGCTGCGATCGCATGGCGGTTGTGCCCGGCCAGGTAGCGCTCGGCTTCCAGTGCAGCCATGCAGCCCATGCCGGCAGACGTAACGGCCTGGCGAAACTGCTTGTCCTGCACATCACCCGCCGCGAACACACCGGGCACGCTGGTTGCGGTGGAACCGGGGGTGACGAGGATGTAGCCCTCCTCGTCCATGTGCAGTTGCCCCTGGAAGAGAGCGGTGGCCGGATCGTGGCCGATCGCGACAAACAGCCCATGCACCGCCAGCTGCGATACCGCGCCATCACGCGTGTCGCGCAGGGCCACGCCGGTTACACCAGCGCCGTTGCCCAGCACCTCGGCCACTTCAGCGTTCCAGACCATCTCGATCCTGGGATTGGCATGAAGGCGCGCCTGGTTGATCCGGTCGGCCCGCAAGGTGTCGCGGCGGTGGATCAGATAGACCTTCTCAGCGAAATTGGTCAGGTACAGTGCCTCCTCGACCGCCGTATTGCCGCCGCCGACCACCGCGCAAATCCGCCCCCGATAAAAGAATCCGTCGCACGTCGCGCAGGCCGATACGCCGCGCCCGCGAAATTCGGCCTCGCTGGCCAGCCCCAGCCAGCGCGCTGACGCACCCGTGGCGATGATGATCGTGTCGGCGGTATAGTGTACGCCGCCATCACCGATTGCCAGGAACGGCGCCCGCCCAAGATCGACCTTGACGATGACGTCGCCGACCACGTCGACGCCCGCCTTGCGCACCTGTTCGCCCATTCGCGCCATCAGATCGGGACCGAGCACGCTGGCGTCGCCGGGCCAGTTCTCGACATCGGTGGTAATGGTCAATTGCCCACCGGGCTGCGGCCCTTCGACCAGCGTGGGCGCCAGCGCCGCTCGCGCGGCATAGATGGCCGCAGTATATCCTGCCGGGCCAGAGCCGATGATCAAGACCTTGCTGTGCCGGCTGTCTACCCCGGCGCCCCCCGCGATTTCGTGTTCCAGCGTCATTGCGCCGCAAGCCGTGTTGCGGCGATCGGCGCTTGTTCCATCCGTTCGATCGCCTTCCAGGCCAGGGCCCGATATCGCGCGCTCGATTCCTCCATGAGATCCAGCCGCACGCGAAATTGCTCTGCCAGCGCCGGATGATCGGCATCCAGGATCGCCAGCACGCGGTCGAGCCCGGAAAGTTCGGCCTTGTATCCGTCGGTCTCTGCCTGCTGGCGAATATGGAAGACGCGACTCTCGTTTTCCTCGGTCCAGCCAGCCTCGGACAGGGACAGATGGAGTTCGGCGGTGCCCAGCCCGTTCAGCGTGTCGCGCAGCACGGTCCGCATGGTGCCCGGCCAAGCCGCAGCTTCCACGACCTGTGCGGCCCGGCGTTCCAGCGCCGCTTCATCTACAGCATCCGTCGCAGCAACGGCGGCGAGGCGCGCGGCTTTCCACGTCTTGCGATCGGGTTCGTCGCCGTCGATCGCGCGGCGGTGCAGCGCCATGATCGCCTGCCGGCTCTGCTCGACATCGGGATATCGTTCAGTCAGCTTCACCAGGTCCGCGTTGGCGAGCAGGTCAAGCACGAGCTGCGAAACGATCGTCGTAAGATCCGCGCCCACCGGTGTCCGCTCTAGCCAGGCTAGCGCGAAACGCACCGCCTCAGGCTGCGGACGAAAGCCGTTGACCAGCATCGGCAGGGTCTCAGCCAAGGCAAGCGGGTATCCCAGCCGCTCGGCATAAGCGGGCGTATCATCGGCCTCGACGACCGCACCGATAACGTTCGCGTTTCCGTTTTCCCAGGCCGGGAAATAGACGAAGCTACCCGCTGCGACATGCCGCTGCAGGCGATCGAGCGCCTGCGCCTTGACCAGGGGGTCGCCGTGAAACGCAATCACCGCCACTTACTCTGCTCCCACATGCGCATCGACAAAGGCGTCGAGGCGGCTGCGCGACAGGGTGCCAAACGTCCGCGCGGTTTCCGCCCCGTCCTTCACGATCATCAGCAGCGGAATGCCGCGCACTTCGAAACGTTCGGCCAGGCCGGGATTGGCCTCGATATCGACCTTCACGATCTCCATCTCTTCGGCATATTCCTCGGCTATCTCGTCGAGCGTCGGAGCGAGCGCCTTGCACGGCGCGCACCAGGGCGCCCAGAAATCGACCAGCACGGGCTTGTCGCTGTTCATGACGATCTCGTCGAAATCCTGCTCGTTGGCATTGCGCATGAAGTGATCCTTTCGGGGGGAAATAAGGTCAGCCGGCTTGCCCACCGACCATCATCCGGTCGATGCGCAGCGTAGGTTGGCCGACACTGACATGCAGCGACTGGCCCTGTTTGCCGCAGGTCGCCATGCCGCTGTCGAGCGCGAGGTCATTGCCGACCATCGAGACGTGGCGCAGCGCCTCATGACCCACGCCGATCAATGTGGCGCCGCGCAAGGGCGCAACCAACCGGCCCTTTTCGACCAGCCAGGCCTCGATCGTGGTGAAGTTGAACCGACCGGTGACAATGTCGACCTGCCCACCATCGAATTCGGTGGCGTAGATCCCACGATCGATCGAGGCGATGATGTCCGTCGGGTCCGCGTGGCCGTTCGCCAGAAACGTGTTGGTCATGCGCGGCAGCGGCAAGTGCGCATAGGATTGGCGGCGGCCATTCCCGGTCGAGCGGGCATTCATCAGCCCGGCATTGAGCCGGTCCTGCATCAGCCCGGTCAACACGCCGTCGTCCACCAGCACGGTGCGATCGGGCGCGGTGCCTTCGTCGTCGATGCCGAGTGATCCCAGACGCCCTGGGATGCCGCCGTCATCGATCACGGTCACACCGGGCGCGGCGATCCGCTCGCCCATCTTGCCGTCGAAGGCAGAGAGATGCTTGCGATGGTGATCGCCCTCCAGACCGTGCCCCACCGCCTCGTGAAACAGCACGCCGGGATAGCCCGGCCCCAGCACGATCGGCATTTCGCCAACGGGCGCTGGGATCGCCTCGAGATTGTTGAGCGCCATACGCGTCGCCGTCGCGACCATGGTGTCGATCGCGGCGGCATCGAAGCCATCGAGCCCCGCCCGCCGTCCCAGTCCCGCCTGCCCGCGTGCGCGGCGGCCACCCTGCTCCGCGATCACGATCATCGACAGGATGGTCATCGGCCGAACATCACCCGCCAGCAGGCCATCGGCATCTGCAACCAGCACCGTCGTGTCGGTCAAACGGACATTGGCATCGACCCGCACGATGCGATGATCCTGGCCACGAGCGCGTTCGTCGATCCGCTCCAGAATGGCGATCCAGGCAGTGGCTTCCGTAACCGCGACAGGATCGAGCGCGGGATAGAGCGCATGGCCGGCGGTGCGGCGGCTGAGTGCGACACCGGGTGAATGGCGCTGGACATCGCCGCCAGGTGCCAGCGTTCTTACCGCACGCGCCGTATCGAGCAGCGCGCCCGGGCGGATATCGGCCGAATGGGCAAAGCGCACCTCGCCCCGGTGGACCGTTCGCGCGCCTACCCCCTGCCGCATCGCAAACATACCCTGGGACACGCGGCCACCTTCAAGCTGCCAGCTGCGCGTGCTGCTTGCTTCGAAATAGAGATCGGCCAGATCGGCGCCGCCGCTAGCCAGCTCGCCCAGCGCGCGGCCGATCGCCGCCTCGTCCAGCCCGGCCGGTTCGAACAACCGCGCCCGCGCGCGGTCGAGCGCAATGTCGCCGCCGTTCATGCCCTGCCCCCCAATTGCATGTCGTCGATCAGGATAGAGCCGGTACGGATCGCCCCGATCCGCGCCACGTCGCGCCCGACCTTGCGAATGGCGGCCAGCATGGCAGGAACAGTGCCCGCAAGCGTCACGTCGGTGACGGCATGGACAATTTCGCCGTCCTCGACCCAGAAGCCCCGCACTGCCTGCGTCCAGTTGCCGCTGGCAGGATCGGTCTTTCCGCCCTGGAAGTGGGTGACGACCAGCCCGCTGCCCAGCATCCGCAGCATCGCGGCCCAATCGCCGCTTTCGGCCGTGCTGGTGAGTGCAAGGTTGTAATAGCCATCGGCGTTGCCCGTCGATGCCATTCCCAGCTTGCGGCCGGAAAAGCTTGACAGGAACAAGCCCTCGGCAACACCCGATCGCAGGATCGCGCGCGAGGAGCCGGCGATCCCCTCGCTATCGAAGCCGCCGCTTGCCAGCCCCAAAGGTTCGAACGGATCTTCGCGCAGGTCCAGATGCGCAGCGGCCACGCAGCGCCCCACCGGGTCTGGCAGGAAGCTCATGCGCCGATATTGCGATGCCCCGTTCAGCGCGCCAGCCACGATGTCGATCAGGGTTGCGGCCGTGCGCGGGTCGAACAACACCGCGCAACGGCGGCTGCCCACGGCCCGCGCACCCAGTGCCCGGCGCGCGCGCGCCGCCGCGTCGCGCGCCAGCGTTTCGGGCGCGATCAGGGCCTCAATCCGCCGTTCCTGCGACTGGCAGAAATCGGAAATGCTGCCACCATCGTCCTGCGCCAGCATCACCGTCCAGCGCGCATCGTTGGAGCGCAATGCAGTGCGACAGAACCCGTCGCTGGTCGCCAGGGCCCACAGGCCCTCGGTAGCCAAGGCCACGGACTCCCCGGCGCGCAGCCGGCTGTCCGACGCAGCGATTTCGGCGGTAATCCGGTCCAGCGCGCGCGCTGCTTCCAGCATCGCCTGGGCACTGCGCGGGCTGTCGCCATAGAGCAACGGTGCGGGGCCGGCAAAGGCCAGGCGATCGGCCGGCGGCAGATCGGCATCGGGATCGCGCTGGACATGCGCGGCGATCAGCATCGCCTCTTCCACCACGCGGTCGATCGCCGCCCGGTCGAATCCCGCGGTCGAGGCCGATCCCCGGCGGCCATTGTGAAACACGGTCAAGCCAAGGCTCTGGCTGCCGCTGCGCTCGGCCATCTCGATCTCGCCATCGCGCACTGCCGTCTTGGCGATGCCCTCATGCCGAACCGAGGCGCGCGCCCGCGCGCCGCGCTTGGCCGCCTGTTCGACCGCCCACTGCGCCGCATCGCGCAAGGCCGCCTCATCGTGGGTCAACAAAGCGGTCATGCCGCGCCCTCAACCCGCGCAAAGCTGGCATGGCCATGATGCAGGGTCAGGCGGTGGGTGTGATAGGCCGCCAACCGCTCGTTATGGACGACGCTGACGATGGTCGCGTGCGGCATCGCATCCAGGACTGCTTGATAGAAATACGCTGCATTGTCGGCGTCCAGCGCGCTCGTCGCCTCGTCCAGCACCAGCAGGCTGGGCCGCTGCAGCAGAATGCGGGCAAGCGCCACGCGCTGCTGCTCCCCTGGCGACAGTTCGTCCTGCCACATGCGCAGCGCGTGCATGTCCGCGACATGGGCGTCGAGCCGCACGCGTTCGAGCAATGCCGCGATGGTCGCGTCGTCATGATCTTCCGACCGATCGGGAAAGCAGATCGCGTTCTTGAGCGTGCCGAGCGGGAGGTAGAGCCGCTGCGGCACCAGCATCGCTGTGCCACGCCGGGTCATCGCCACCTGGCCCGTCCCGTCGGGCCAGAGGCCAGCCATGGCGCGCAGCAGCGTGGTCTTGCCCGTACCCGAAGGCCCTTCGATCACCCAGCGCTCCCCGTCGCGGATCGTCCAGTCCGCCACCGACAGCAGGGGCTCCCCATTCGGGCGGCGCAGCATCAAGCCGGTTGCGCTGATGGCCACGCCATCCGGCGTGCCACCCGGCGCAAAGCCGATGCCCCGCGGGCGTTCGTGATCGATCGCGTCGTCCAGGGCCTTCAAGCGGTTGAAGTTGGCGATCTGGCGCGCGATGCCCGGATAGCCGAGAACGATATAAGACAAGTTGCTGGAAAACTGTGTGAAGGCATCGCGGGCGGCCTGCACCTGTCCGAACGTAATGGCGCCAGCGAAATACTTGGGCACTGTCAGGAACAGCGGCACGATCGCCATGACCTGCTGATAGACGCTCTGCCCCGCCTGCAACCCGGCATTGGCCAGCATCAGCCGATACCAGTTGCGCCTGATGTTGGCGAAGGTCTGGCGAAGGCCGTGCAGTTCGATGCCCTGGGCGCCTGAAAAGGCGATCTGTTCGCTGTTGCGCCGGACGTGGAGCAGTTCGCTGCGGAAATCGGCATCGTAATGCTGCTCCCGCATGCGCCGCCGGACAAACGGCTTGCCGATCCAGGTGATAAGCACCGTGCCGAACAGGACATAGCCGATGGCGAACCAGACAAGGTCGCCACCGGGCAGCGGGATGCGGTAGCCAAACAAGGGAATGGCAAGCGGTCTCGCCGTCTGCACCAATATGGCGGCAAACGCGATCGCCCGCATGAGGCTGAACACCAGCGAAACCAGGATGCTGAGCGGGGACGTGCCATAGATCAGGCCCATGGACGTGAATTCCTTCACGTCCTCGGCGATGCGCTGGTCGGGATTGTCGATCATCCGCAGGCGCTCGATCTCGTAAAAGCGATCGCGCGCGAACCAGCGGCCCAGATACCAGTTCGTCAGCCATTGCCGCCACCGGATCGACAGCGTCCAGCCGACGATATTGTGGGCAGTCGCCGTGCCAATCTGAATTGCAATGATGGTCGCGAAAGCAAGAACCAGCGACAGGAACAGCCCACCCTGGCGCTGCTCGATCGCATCATAGAAGTGGCGCTGCCATTGATTGGCCAACAACAGCGCATAGGTCGTGCCCACTTCGATCGCGCAATAGCACGCCACCAGAAACCACGCCCATTTCCAATCGTCGGACACGAAGTATCGCGTGGTCAACCGCCACGCGTGGGCCCAGCGCTCCCGTGCCGGTTGGTTGGACTGGAGGCCCGCTTCGTGGCGGGCCTCCTCGACATTGGCAGGCGGTGGCATCATCGCTCGATTATACCCAGTCAGAAAAGGCGCTTGGAAATGCTGAGACGCACCGTGCGCGGCTCGCCCACCGGCACGTAGGTATAGACCGAGGCCGAGCCGTAGTTCCGCCGATCGAAGACGTTGCGGACGCCCAGATTGAGGTTGAAACCCTTGAAGCTCAGGAACACGTTGGCGTCCACCTGCCGCGACGCCGGCACGACATATTGTCCCAGCAGATTGGCAAAGGAACTTGATCGTCCGTACAGGCCCGCCGCCACACCGCCGCTGAGGTCGTCCGAAAGCTTTGTCCGATAGGTCGAATAGACGCTGTAGGTATCGCGCGGTTGCTGCGCGACGACGGTCTGCAGGGCATTGGTCGTCAACAGCTTGTAATTGGTGCGGGTAAGCGATGCCAGCACCGTCCACCCCCGCAACAGCTGTCCGGCAATGTTCAGGTCCACGCCGCGGCCGCGCTGGCCCGGTCCGGGCAACAGGTTGGTGGGGTCAGCCGGATCGCGAATGATGATGTTATCCTGCTGGATATCGAAATACGACGCGTTGATCGTCGCACGCTTGTGGAAGAGATCGAGCTTGATGCCCGCTTCCTTGTTGGTGGTGATCACATTGGGCAGGATGCTGCCGTCCTTGGCCGCGGTGAACGTGGCCTGCTCGCCGCGCGCGTAATTGGCAAAGATCGAAAGGTCGGGGGTGGCATCCAGGATAATGCCGGCACTGGGCGAGGTGCCGTTCTTGCGCTGCATCAGCACGGACGAAGGCACGGCAAAGAACGTCTGTGACGTAGTCTCGAACCAGTTCTTGCGCACGCCGCCGAGAATCTTGAGCTTCCAGAACTCGATCAGGGCCTGGCCATAGACGCCGTTCTGCTTGCCGCCGCTGATAAGTTGCACGTTGCCGAACGAGGACCACGGGATCACGACCAAGGGAGTATTGGCGCCCAGTGATGGGTTGGTGGCGCGGTTATAGACCAGCCCGCTGCGCTGCGCGGCCGAACCATCGCTGTAGTTGTAGCCAAGGTTGAAATTGGCTTTCAGGCCCTTGGCAGGCTGAGTCTTGATGCGCAGGAAGGTGTCCAGCGCGTTGGACGAGCCATCCTGCTGCGACCCTTGGGTGTCAGCTATCAACGCGCCCTGGCGGCTGTAGCCGACGCTGGCGGCCCGGGTCGTTAACAGGGTATCATCGTGCGATCCACGCGCGACGAGGTCGATGCCGGGCACGAGTTGCCGCGTCGCCTCGAAGTAATAGCGGTTGGTGTTGATCTTGATGCCCTGGTTGGCCGCGTAGATCGGCCGGGACGGGTCGCGATCGATGAGTTGCCGCGTCTTGTTGTCGAACAGCGTGAACGCGCCAATACCGCTCGTCGCCTCGTTGATGCTGACACCAATGATGATGTCGGTCAGGCGGTCCTTGTAGCGTAGCGAAGGCGCAACCAGCCAACTCTTGTCACCGGTATAGCCACCATAGTTATGATCCATCGTCTGCGCACTGGCGATGAAGCGCGCCGACAGCTTCTTGTCGGCGGTGATCGCATTATTGCCATCGACCACGCCGCGCACCAGCCCGAACGACCCGGTATCAAAGCTGACGGCAAGGCGCTGCTCGGCGCTGGGCTTTTTCGTCACCACGTTGACGTTGCCGCCCAGGTTCCCAAAGCCGGCCATCAGCGCATCAGGGCCTTTCAGGATTTCGACCCGCTCGATATTGGCGACCGGCTGATCCGCACCCGCGCTGACACCGTACTGCGATGTCGTCGATAGGCCATTGACCAGGCCCGCGGCGGAAAAACCGCGGATCGTATAGCTGGCGCCGCTGTTCGGGCTGTTGGACAGCACCGAAACACTGCCGGCATTGCGCAGAATATCGGTGATGTTGAGGGCCTGCTGCTCCTCGATCGTCTTGGCGGTAATGACCTGGGTGTTGCGCGGTTGATTGCGCAGGCCCAGGCCGTTGCGATCGGACGTGGTCGCCTGGCGGACGAGCACGCTCGTTTCCGCCTCGTCACGCCGGGCGGTAACGATGATGTCGTTGGCGACAACCAGCCCTTCCTGTGACCCCGGCATGACCACAAGGTGGCTGCCCTTGATCGCCGCCTGGACCGCGTGTTGCGCATCCGTCGCACCGCGTATCGGCCGCGAGGTCAGGCCCTTGACCGCATCGGGATCGTAATTGATCGGCTCACCCGTTCGCGCTGCAATCGCCTGAAGCGCTTCGGCCATCGGCATTGCTGGCAGGTCGATGGCCGTGCTGGCCTGCGCACCTTGCGCCGACGCAGTCGAAGGCATTGCGGCGCCCCCCAGCGCGAGAATACCCAGGCTTGCGGCGCTCAAAAGATAACGGCGTTTAGCAGTCATGTGCACGATGCAACTCCCTCCCCCCACGGTCGAGCGCCATCCCCAGACGGGCGCAGTTGCCCGTCCGGTGAACCCAAGACCCTGTGACAAAAAACGGACTCGCCTTACGGCGAAAGATCAGTCGCTTCCCGATCGGGTGCGACCGCGGCCGTCCTCCTGCGCGACGGCATTCCCTGTCTTGGCGCCCTTGGCACCAGCGGGATTTTGCTGTCGAAGCCGAAGCTATGCGTCACTTGGGTTACGCGCAAATTCGAAGTGTTCATGCCGGGCATGAACACGTTCAATGGCCATCTCTGGCCCTGACGTTGGCTGAAAACAGTGCGACGTAGGCCTCGATCTGGGCCACGAACCAGGCGAGCATGGGATCCCGTCGCCGATAGGCTGGCCATTGCGCCACGGTCACGACGCCTTCCTGCACGAATGGCGCCGCGACGGCCCTGACCGGCATGATCGAAGCGAAGTACTGAAACAGCCAACTGCTGCCGGTCGCCAACAGATCGCTGCCGATAATGATCCCCGGCAGGGCAGCCTGCGAACTGGTGCGCATCGCAATGCGACGTGCTTTGAGCAGGTCGGCCGTGCTGCGATCGACCGTCATGGTCAGCATCCGCTCGTCGCCGGCAATGACGTGGCGCGCGCCGCGATACTGGGCCTCGTCTATGTCGAACCGGTCGGCAAGTTCGGAATGGCCCCTCCATATCAGACAGGAAATATATTCCGTAAGGATGGGGAGCGTTTCCAGGTCGGGCAATGCCAGTTCGGCCGGCAGCAACAGCAAGTCGGCGCCACGATCCAGGGCGCGTTGCGGCACATCGATATCCAGCGGAACGATGTTGATCGCGAGGCCGGGAGCGGCCGCCAACAGGCGCTGGACCACAGGGCCAAGCAACATCTGCTCGACCACGTCGGATGCGGCAACGGTGATCGTACCCGTGCTGGTCGACGGATCAAACGACAATGCGAAGTTGAGTGTCCCGTCCACATCGCGCAACACGCGGCGAACCTCGCTACGCAGCGCCATGCCGAGGGAAGTCAATTGCTGGTCCCCACCCGCATGATGAATGACGAGGTCATCGCCGAAATGGTCGCGCAGGCGGCGCAGCGCATGGCTCATGGCAGACTGGCTGAGCCTTACCCGTCGCCCCGCCTCGGTCAGCGTCGGCGCATGAAGAATCGCGTCGAGCGGATAAAGCAGGTTGAGGTTGAGGCGATGAACCGGGGGCTCCGGGGTCTCGGCCGGGCTACGGCCCCTGTCCCCCCTGGGTTTATCGATGCGCAAGTTAGCCAGTCCTTCGTACCTTCCCTTCGGCGCCGCAGCAGGCGAAGCGGGTTGAACGCCTCGCGTCTGCCACAGGCTTGGGATTGCGCGCCACTGTGCCATATCGGCCCTGGGCGCGAAAGCGCTGGCACGCTACCGCGCACGCGCTCCCTGCCCCCAGCCGACACAGCATCGGGGATCCCAAAAAGGCCACCGCCAGCGCAGGAAACCGCTATTCGGCGACCACCGGCAGCACCACCGCGCTGGCCTTGTCGCCGCCGAACCACACGCTCTGCGTGGCCTTGCGATAGTCGCCGGGCTTGGCAAACATGATATTGGGCACGAAGGTTTGCGGGTTGCGGTCATAGAGCGGGAACAGCGTGGACTGCACCTGCACCTTGAGCTTGTGGCCCGGCAGGAACACGTGGTTCACGTTGGGCAGCGCCCAATGATAGTGCACCACCTGCCCCGGCTTGAGCGCCGCGGGCTTGGCAAAGCTTTGCGCATAGCGGCCGCGGAAAATCTCGATGCCGATCGGCAGCTCGTATCCCGCCATCGACGGGCGCCCGCCCTGGTCGGCGGCCTCGGGCACGTCGTTGGGATAGACGTCGATCAGCTTGACCACCCAGTCGCTGTCGGTGCCGGTGGTGGCGGCATAGAGGTCCACCTCGGGCGCGCCCATGATGTGCACCGGCTTGTCGAGCGTGGCGGTCTGCCATTCGGCCACGTCGGGCCGGCCGGAGACAAAGCGCTGGTCGTGCACCAGCCAGGGCTTCCACTGCGCGCCATCGTCCATGTCCAACGGGCGCGGGATGAACGGCACGGGGTGGGCCGGATCGCTGACATAATCGTCATGCCCGGCCACGCCCGGCTTGGCAAAGCCGGCACTGCCATTGGCCCCAAGGTAGAGCGCCTGGCCCGTGCCCATCGGCCAGCGTGGGCTTTCCTGCCACTGGTTGATCCCGGTGGCATACGTCAGCACCGGCGGGGTGTGCGGATCGGCCGCATCCTTGAGCCAGTGATCGAAGAACGGCTTCAGATACTTCACCCGCCATTCGTGCGCGGTATCGCCGGTGAAATCGAGCGCGCCCAGGCTCGATCCGCCGTGGTTCGCGCCCGAATGGCGCCACGGGCCGATCACCAGGGTGACCATGTCGTTGTTCTTGTCCTTGGGCTCCAGCGCGCGATAGACTGCGGGCGCGCCATAGCTGTCTTCCTGGTCCCACTGCCCCACTTCGAGCATGGTCGGCACGGTCAAGGGGCGGGCGGCCAGCCACTTGTCGACCGCCTGTTCCGACCAGAACGGAGTGTAAGCGGGGTTTTCCAGCCACTTGCGCACGCCAGGAACCTGGCTGATGCCCAGCTTGGCGGCAAAATCACCCACCGATCCCGCTTCCAGCCAGCGGGTGTAATCATCGCCCTTGCCCAGCGCGAAATCGCCGCCGCCATCGCCCTTGTTGACCACCTGGGTGGTCGCATAGCTCAACGAGGTGACGCGGAACGCACCGTTGTGGAACCAGTCATCCCCCATCCAGCCATCGACCATCGGGCTTTCCGGCACGGCGGCCTTCAATGCGGGATGCGGATTGATTTCGGCCATCAGCGTGGTGAAACCGAGGTAGGACGAGCCGATCACGCCCACCTTGCCGTTGGTTTCCGGCACGTTTTTCACCAACCAGTCGATCGTGTCATAGGCATCGGTCGATTCATCGATGCCGGTATTGTTGAGCGGCCCGGCGATCGGCCGGTTCATGATATAGGTGCCTTCGGAACGGTGCATGCCGCGAATGTCCTGATAGACGCGGATATAGCCGTCTTCGGCAAATTCGGCGTCCATCGTTTCCAGGATATCGACGATGCGCTGGCTCGCCACGCGGTGCGTCGATCCCCAGGCGTCATAGGGCGTGCGCGAGAGCAGGATCGGGCCGCCGCGCGTGCCCTTCTTCATCACGATCACGGTATAGAGCTTGGTGCCATCGCGCATCGGCACCATCGCCTCGCGCCGGATGAAATCGGCCGAGGGCAGCACCTGGTCAAAATGCGCGATCACATCGGGCGTCATCGGCGTAACCGGGGCATCGGCCGCCGGGGCGGCGCCTTGCGCCAGGGCAGGGCCGGCGATGGCGAGCGAAAACAGGGAAGCCGTTGCCAATGACAGGAATGCGCGCATGGGGGTGCAACTTTCGAACAGCAGGAAGGCGCGCAGGGTGGTTGCGCGGGAAACCTTACTACCGCGCGATCGCGCAAAGACAAACGGACATTGGCCAGCGCCTCACGCCGCGCTGGCCAAGGCCTCCCACCCGCGCTGGCTGCGCCAATCGGGCGCCAGGTCGGCAAAGCGTGACAGGGCGAGCTTGTCGATCTCGGCAAAGCTGACCTGCCCATCGATCACCAGATCGCGGATGGCATGGCCCGAAGCCGGCGACAGGCCAAAGCCGACGCCCGACATCGTGGCAATGGTCACGTTTTCGGGGTGAGTCAGCCGGTCGATGATCGGGCGCCCATCGGGCGTGTTCTCGATGATGCCCGACCACGAGCGGATCACGTTGAGATGTGCGGCGCCCGGCAGCAGTTCGGCCACGCGCCGCGCCAGGTTGCGCGCCAGCGGCGTCGATGGGCGCGCGGTGGGGCCGGCAGGATCGGTTTCAAGCCATTCGTGCGGCCCGCCGCCATAGGCAAGGTTGCCACGCAGGGTCTGCCGGCCATAGAGGCCGTTGCCATCCACCCCGCCCCAGCGCATCAGCGGCGCCGGCTCGGTCACGATCATTTCCGCACGCGCGGCGGCGAGCGGCACGTCAACGCCCAGCGGCGCCATCAGGCCGGAGATCTGCGGCCCGGCCGCCACCACCAGCGCGTCGCACGACAAGGTGCCCTGCGGCGTTACCACGCCGGTGGCGCGGCCCGCGCTGGTTTCGATGCGCAGCGCCGGGCAATGCTGGATGATCCGCCCGCCCAGATCCTGCGTGGCCCAGGCATAGGCCTGCACCGTGCGCTGCGGGTTGGCATGCCCGCCAAAGCGCAGGTGGATGCCGCCCAGGCAATTGTCGCCCGCCAGTGGCACCATCTCGCGCGCCTGCTGCGCGTCGATCTTGTCCACCTGATAGCCCATGTCGCCACACATGCCGGCGATATAGTGATAGTGGTGCAGCTGCCGCTCGCTGACGGCAATGATCACGCGCTCGCGCTGGTATTCGGTGGGATAGCCGAGCAATTCATCCATCATCGGCCACAGGCGCTGTTCTTCATCGAACAGCGGGCTTTGATAGTGCGAGGCGCCGCCGCCGTTGCGGCTTGAGGCTTCCCAGCCGACCACGCCCTTGTCGAGCACGATCACGTCCACGCCCGAGCGGGCCAGCCACCATGCCGCCGAAAGGCCCGTCACCCCTGCGCCGATCACGATGACCGAGGCGCCATTTGCCGATTTCGTCATGTCGCGTCCCGTCGTCATCAAAGGTGCATGTTGCCGCCCAGCGCCTCGCGGTGCATCGCCTCCCGCTCGGTGCCGATGTCGCGATAGGGCGTCCACTGCGTGGGAATGCCGAACCACACGTCCCAGCCTTCGCGCATCGCCTCGGCCTCGTCCCAGTCGGCCAGAACCTTGAGCGCGAGGGGCCGCACCGGGGCGCGCCAGCCGGCGCGCGGGGCTTGGTCGATCGGCAGGTTGGCGCCCATCGCCAAGAGCATGCCTACCTGCTCGCGGCAACGCCGGGCCTGGCAGGCGCCCATGCAGGCACGGGTCAGACGCTTGATCTGCTCCTGGTCGGGCGGGCCATCGTGCAGCAGCGTTTCCAGGCTGCGGCAGCCGAGCTTTTCAGGCCGGGCGAGATACTGCGGCGGCTGCACTCCTAAAAGATCGGCGCGGCTCACTTCCTCGCACTGGCACACGTGCACGGTATCGGGCGTGGCGGCCACCAGCGCGCGCAGCCATGCCTGGCGATAGACCAGCCGATCGGCTTCGTTCGCCGCCAATTCGGGCGTGGCCACATCCAGACCCAGCGCCTGGCGCGCCGCTACGCGGCCCTGCGCGGCGGCAGCCTCACGCCCATGGCCCAGCCCGGCGCAATCACCAGCGATAAACACATCGGGCAGCGCCATACCGGCCAGCGCCTGGGGCACATGGCCGCCGCGCGCGCTGTCGGTCACGATGCGGCCACCGGCCACGTCGAGCAGCTCGATCGCCGGCACCACGTCCACCGCCATGCAGATCGTGTCGCATTCGAGCGTTTCGCCCGGCCCCTCGCCCGAAACCGGCCCGATCAACGCCGCGCGCACGCCATCGATGCCGCTGGGCGCCCCCCGGATCACGCTGGCGCAGCGGATCGGCACACCCGCCGCCTGCAGCGCCGCCGCCTTGGCCGCGTCGCCCTGCGGCGCGTCTGCCACTTCGACCAGGGCAGCAACTTCCAGCCCCTTGTCCAGTGCCAGTTGCGCAGTATCGAGCGCCAGATCGCCCGAGCCCAGCACCACCAGACGCCGCCCGGCAAAGGCGTCATAGCGCGTGAGCAGGGCATGCAGCCCCTGCGCGCCCATCACGCCAGGCTGGGCCCAGCCATCGAACGCCAGCGCCAGATCGCGCGCGCCGGTGGCCAGGACGATCGCCTTGAACCCCACGGTCCAGGAACGCTCTTCATCGGCCAGACCCAGCATCGGCTCGGGCAGCGCGCCCAGATTGGCGCGGTTGCGCCACAGGCCCCAGGCATAGACACCCAGTTGCACATCGATGCCGGCGTCGAACGCCTGCTCGAACAGCGGCTCGGCCATGAACACCTGCTCGATCATCCGCGCCTTGGCCGCCACCGCGCCAGTCATCCGCCCGCCGAACCAATAGGGCACGTCGTTGCCCATCTGCGCGGCCGAGACCGGGTGCTCATCCACCAGCAGCACGCTGGCGCCGTTCGCGGCCGCTTCCAGCGCGGCGGCAAGGCCTGCCGGCCCGGCGCCGACCACGACCAGGTCGTAATGCGCATCGGCGCCAGGCAGTTTGCCATTGACGGCGTGGGCATCGGTTCCGGTGAAACCTTCGTTGTTGCTGTCCACCACGCTCACACCACCTCCAGCGCCTGCGCCAGGTCGGCGATCAGGTCGTCCTCATGCTCGATCCCCACCGACATGCGGATGGTGCCATCGGTAATCCCCCCGGCCAGGCGCTTGTCGGGCGCCACGGCATAGTGCGTGGTGCTGGCCGAATGGCACACCAGCGTTTCCGACCCGCCCAGGCTGACCGCCACTTTCATCAGGCGCAGCGCGTCGAGCAGGCGAAACGCCTCGGCCTCGCCGCCCTTGAGGTGGAACGAAAAGGTCGATCCCGCACCGCTGCACTGGCGATCGAACACCGCGCGTTGCGGCGATCCTTCGGGCAGGAAGCCCAGATAGGTAATGCCGGCCACCTTGGGATGATCGCGCAGGAACATGGCGATCACGCGGGCATTGTGCATCGCACGTTCCGACCGCACGTGGACGCTTTCCATCGAGCGCAGCACCAGCCAGCTGGTGAACGGGTCAAGGTGGCTGCCCAGCGTGGTGCGCAGCAGCCGCAGCGGTACGATCAGGTCCAGCTTGCCCGAAACACCGCCGGCCAGCAGATCGCTATGCCCGCCGCAATACTTGGTAAGCGAGGTCATGCACAGGTCCACCCCCAGCGCGATCGGGCGCTGGGCAAAGGGGCCAAGCAGGGTATTGTCGCAGACCACCACTGGGCGGCGGCCGGTGCGCGCACCGATCTCGTCCGCCAGGGCGACGATCATCGGCAGGTCGGTGATCGCGGCGGTGGGATTGGCCGGGGTTTCGATCACGATCATCGCCAGCGGCCCGGCGGCCAGCGCCTTATCGGCCTGCGCGCGCACGTGATCGGCGTTGCAGCCATCGATGATGTCCACCGTGGTCACGCCCCATTGCGGCATGAACTGGTTGAGCAGGCCATCGGTGCCGCCATAGATCGGGCGGGAATGCAGCACGCTGTCACCTGGGCGCAAGTGCGCCAGCGCGATCGCGCTGTGCGTCGCCATGCCCGAGGCGAATACCGCGGCCGCCTCTGCCCCGTCCACCGCCGCCAGCCGGCTTTCCAGCATGTCGAGGTTGGGATGGCCCAGGCGGGCATAGATATGGTGCGTCTGGCCCACTTCCGGCCCGGTGCCATCGAAATAGGCCTCGTGAATGGCCTTGGCCTGGGCGGCGGATTCATACACAAACGTGCTGGTCAGATAGACCGGCGGCTTGGCCGCGCCGCCCGCCTGGGCCGGATCATAGCCCGCCGCCACGGCCAGGGTTTCGGGCCGCACGCCGCCGGCATCATGCGGCATGGCTGAGATCCTTGGCCGCTGCCACAGGAGCGCCATCGGAGGTCGCGGCACCCAGCTGCATATCCAGGTATTCGCGCGCCTTGGCACAATACCAATCGACGAACCGCACCACCAGCACTTCAGCCTCGGGCGAATAGGGGCCAGGCGTGTAGCCGGGGCTATCGACGCCTTCCTGGTTGTTTTCGGCCAGTTCCTTGTCCTGCAGGTTGGTGGTGTTCCACAGCTCCACCAGCTTGGCGCGGTCATAGTCCACGCCTTCCACCGCATCCTTGTGCACCAGCCACTTGGCCGTCACCACGGTTTCGCGCGGGCCGACCGGCATGGCACTGAAGAAGAACAGGTGATCGCCCACGGCGTGGGCAAAGCTGTGCGGCTCCAGCGCCCAGCGCAGCGAGCCAACGTCGCCATCGCCCGCCGCCACCATCGGCCGCGCCACCAGCGGCTGCCCATCCATCGACATGGTCTGCATACCGGGGTTGAGCGGGAAGCGGATCGCCTGC
The DNA here is from genome assembly GCF_040544855.1 of Novosphingobium sp. 1529. NCBI lineage: Bacteria > Pseudomonadati > Pseudomonadota > Alphaproteobacteria > Sphingomonadales > Sphingomonadaceae > Novosphingobium > Novosphingobium sp. 1529. Next base: position 486,699 of record NZ_JBEPKW010000003.1, on the reverse strand, counting down.
CACCAATCCTCGCCCACCGGGCCCATGGCCAGGCCCAGATCCTGCATCCGCGCCTCGAACTGCGCGGCGTGATCGGCCTCGCCAAATTCGAAATACGACGATGCGCTGACCGGGAACGTGCGCGCCAGTTCGGGGTGCGAGGCCTGGCAATGATAGCACTCGCGCCCGTTTTCCAGCACCAGCTTCCAGTTGGCGTATTCGGTCAGGCTTTCGACATGGGCCACCTTGGCATTGGCCAGGTCATGCGGCGCCAGCAGGGCTTCCATCTCGCGCCGGAAAGTTTCGAACGGCGGCGCATCGTCGGCCAGGCAGATATAGATGACGCCGGCGACGATCTCGATCTTCACTTCGCGCAGGCCATGATCGGCATTGTCGAAATCTGCCGGCATGCGCGCCGCGCTCAGCAGCGAACCATCGAGGTTGTAGGTCCAGCGGTGATAGGGGCACACCAGGCGCGGCGAACGGCCGGTGCCTTCCTTGCACAGCATCGCGCCGCGGTGGCGGCAGGAATTGTGGAACGCGCGGATCGCGCCGCCCTTGTCGCGCACGATCAGGATCGGCCAGCGCCCGACCTTGAGCGAGGACCACGATCCCGCCTCGGGCAGTTCGCAGGTAAAACCGGCCATCAGCCACGAACGGCCATAGATCGCGGTCATGTCGAAATCGAACATGGCCGGATCGTTGTACAGCGCCTGGGGCAGGCTGTGCCCGGGGCGGCGTTCGTCAAGCTTGGCCTTGATGTCGACCAGGTTCACCCTTGTGCGTCCTTTCAAAATGGCACCATGGGTCTTGGCACGGGGGGCGCGGCTCTCGCGAATCCGATTAAGTCATGCCCGCATGCGATTTTCGCCGTGGCCGGCGCGCGACAAAAATCCGATGGAATTGACGCAGATCAAGGAAACGCGCATTTTCGGCCGTGCCGGCATTTTCCGGCCGGGCGGACTGCCAAGAACGGGAGCCACCACCATCGGACCGAACGGGCTCATCAATCGCCGCTGGTTGCCGCTGAACGCCCTGCGCGCGTTCGAGGCGGTGGGCCGCTACCTGAGCTTTACCGCCGGCGCCCAGGCGCTGACGGTGACGCAAAGCGCGATGAGCCGCCATGTCAGCAGCCTGGAAGACCTGATCGGCAAGCCGCTGTTCGAACGCAGTGCGTCGGGCCTCAAGCTGACCCCGGCGGGCGAAGTCTTGCTGCCCGTGGTCAGCAAGTGTCTGGACCGCATGGAGCAGACGCTTAACGTGGTGCGCAACCAGGACATGGAAAGCCGCCCCTTGCGCGTGCACATCCCGCCCTCGCTGCTCTATCAGACGGCGCTGCCGCTGATCCACGGTTTCCGCCGCGAGCATCCCGAGATCCGCATCGATGTGTCCACCTCCAACGCCACGGGCGCGCCGCCGGGCAATCTCGACATGGCGATCGTGTTCGACCGGCCCAACGTGGGCGACATGGTCACCGACCTGTTGTGGATGGTGCGTGTCGCGCCGCTGTGCTCGCCCGCCACATGGGAACAACACAAGGGCAAGTCTCTGGAGGAATTCCTCAATTCCGCAGAACTGCTGCATGTGAAGCTGGATAACGAACCTCGCGGCCTGCTGTGGAGCAGTTATGCAGACCAGCAGCGTCTCACGCTCAACTGCACCGATGGCCTGGCCTTTGACACTGCCTTTTCCGCTGTGCGCTATGCCATTGGCGCCTCGGGCGTGGTCCTGGCTGATATCGACATGTTCGGCCCCGAAATCGCCGCCGGAAACCTGGTCATGCCTTACGATGCGGTGGCCGGCGATGGCTATGGCTATTACCTCAAGCTTCATGCCGAAGATCTTTCAGACCCGGCGATCTACCTGTTCCGCGAATGGATCATCCGCCATTTCGCCCGGCAGCGCGGCCAGGAAGAGACGGCCGAGGCCGAGCACAAGGCCCAGATCATGGCCAAGGCCTGACACCACGCGAACGCAGCACGAAATTCCGTTTGTACCATTCGGTCAAATGATGTACTGATCAGTACAAGGCACAGTCGTGCTGAGTCGAGCGATCGATCGCTCCATCGTCATCATTGCAATGCTGGTCTTGCATCCACGGCTCTCGCTGCTGGAACCGCTGCCGGCTTCCCGAAAGGAACAGACGTGTCCCGTCCCCCCCTCCCCCCGTTCACCGCCGAAACAGCGGCTGAAAAGGTGCGCCTGGCCGAAGATGGCTGGAACACCCGCGATGCCGCCAAGGTGGCGCTGGCCTATACCCCCGACACGCGCTGGCGGAACCGCGTTGAGTTCGCGACCAACCGCGAAGAGGCGCAGGCCTTTCTCACGCGCAAGTGGAACAAGGAACAAGAATACCGCCTGATCAAGGAACTGTGGGCATTCACCGGCAACCGCATCGCCGTGCGCTATGCCTATGAATACCGCGACGATGGCGGGCAGTGGTTCCGCGCCTATGGCAACGAGAACTGGCTGTTTGCCGAAGATGGCCTGATGTCCAACCGCCACGCCAGCATCAACGAAATGCCGATCGCCGAGGCCGACCGCAAGTTTCACTGGCCGCTGGGCCGGCGGCCCGACGATCATCCGTCGCTGAGCGAGCTTGGCCTGTGAAAACCCGGCGCGTGCTCACCGATCGCCAGAGCGCGGTGCCGGCCTTGGCCGAAGCATTCCGCGAGCACGGCTTCGAGGGCGCGAGCCTCGCCGTGCTGTCCCAGGCGACGGGCCTGGGCAAAGGCAGCCTCTACAACTTCTTCCCCGGCGGGAAGGAGGAAATGATGGCGGCGGTGCTCGACAATATCGACGCCTGGTTCGTCGATGCGATCTTCCAGCCGCTGGAGGATGGGCCCGACCCGCAAGCGGCGATCATCGCCATGTTCGCTGAAGTGACCGCCTACTTCCGATCGGGCAGGCGGGTGTGCATCGTCGGGTGCCTTGGCCTCAACAGCGCCGGCCAGGCCTTTTCCGGTAAGTTGGCAGGGTATTTTGCGCGCTGGATCAAGGCGCTGGCCCAATGCCTGGAAAAAGGCGGGGTACGACAGGGCCTGGCGCTCGCGCTTGCCGAAGAAGCGGTGTCGGGCATCCAGGGCGCGATCGTGCTGGCACGGGCGCTGGACGAGGCGGCCTCGTTCCAACGCATCGTTGCGCGGCTCCAGGCCACGTTGCTGGCCGCCCTTGCCGCTTCCCCGCACGCAGGGACCGCGCCCGACACGGTTACCAAGGACGAGACCTGATGGCACAGACATTCCTGCGAACCATGTTCGGCCCCCACTCCCGCGCCTTGCAAGAGCAGGACGGCTCGCGCACCGCCTATGCGCGCATGGAAGCGCAAGCGGGCGACGCGGACATCCTCACGGCGCGTGAGCTCGACTTCATCGCCGCGCGTGACAGCTTCTATATCGCCAGCATCAGTGAACACGGCTGGCCCTATATGCAGCATCGCGGCGGGCCGGCGGGCTTTCTCCGCCGGATTTCCGGCAACCGCATCGGCTTTGCCGATTATCAGGGCAACCGGCAGTTCCTCTCGACCGGTAACCTCGCGGCCCACGATCGGGTCTGCCTGTTCCTGATGGACTATCCCGCGCGGCGCCGGTTGAAACTGATCGGCCATGCCCGCACCACCAGCGACCCCGATGATGTCGCGGCGCTGATGCCCGCAGACTATGCCGCGATCGGCGAGCGTGCGTTTGTGATCGACATCGTCGGGTTCGATTGGAACTGCCCGCAACACATTACGCCCCGGTTCGGCGCGGCAGACCTGGCGCAGATCACCCAGCCGCTCCAGGATGAGATAGCCCGCCTGCGCGCCCGCATCGCCACCCTGGAAGGTGTGACGCCACAACGCTGACCTGCGTTCGGCTCGGCACGCGGAAATTACGGTGGCCAAAGCACATTTCAATACGTTACGACAGCAAGCATGAAGAACCTCACACCTTTTGGCGCGCTGCTGATCTGTGCTGCGATCGGTCTGTTGACCCACAAGTTTGGCCTGTGGTTTCCGATCGGGATCGTGGCCTTTATCGCGGTGAGCGTGGCGCAGAACAAGCTGCGCCCGTAAACCGGGCCTACCAGGCGGGCCTGTCGGAGAGATCGTGGCCGCCGCGCGCACTGCGCAGGGTTTGCGGTGCATTCATGTGCGCCTGGCCGGTGGCGGCCATATCGGTCGCCCATTCGCTGATCAGGGTACGGCGCACGATGCACCACTGCCCGTCGCGGCAGGCATAGGCATCGATATAGCGGCCAGCGATGAACAGATCGCGCGGAGCGCCATCGGCGTCGCGGATACCGTGCCACGCCTGGAAATAGCTTTCCCCGCTGGCGCGGGCGGCATCGTGGATTGCGATCCGGCTTTGCCCCAGCATGTGGTGGCTGGCCTGCATCTGCCCCAGAAAGCCAAACGCAAAAGTCACGAACCCATCAAGATCACCGGCATAGACGCCGCAATCGATCTGCGCGTCAGAATGAAACGCGCTGCGGAACAGCGCCTCGTCCAGCCGGTCCAGCCCGCGCATATAGCGGTGCAGCGCATCGGTGATATCGCGCCGCGCAACGTAGTCGGTCAGGGGATCGGCCAGGGTGGCCAGCCTTGTCTGCGTCACAGCTTCACCACCACTTTCCCCAGGCTCTTGCCGGTCAGCATGCGATCATAGGCGATAAGGGTGTTTTCCAGGCCCACGGTTTCATCGATCGTCGCCACCAGTTTGCCGGCGTCGAACCAGGCGCGCAGGCGCGGCATGAATTCGGCGCCGCGATGCAGGAAATCGGGAATGAAAAAGCCCTCTACCCGCAGCCGGCGCATCAGGATCTGGTCGAAACGCGCCGGGCCGGGCAGCGGCTTGTCGGCATCATAGCCTGCCACCAGCCCGCATACCGCAACGCGGCCATAATGCGCCATGTTGGGCAGTACCGCATCGAGCAGCGGCCCGCCGACATTGTCGAAATAGCCGTGCACTCCGCCATCGACTGCAGCGAGGCGGGCGGCGACATCCTCGTTCTTGTAGTCGATCGCCTGGTCAACCCCCAGGGTTTCCAGCAGATAGCGGCACTTGTCCGGCCCGCCGGCAATGCCGATCACGCGCAGCCCCAGGTTGCGCCCGATCTGGCAGGCCAGGCTGCCCGTGGCCCCGGCGGCGGCCGACACCACCAGCCATTGCCCGGCGGCCAGGCCCAGCACTTCGGCCACGCCCACATAAGCGGTCCAGGCATTCATCCCCAGCGCGCCGAAATGCTGGCGGATATCGGCCACGTCATCGTCCACCGCCACCAGGCCGGCGGGATCGGGCATGACGGTGCTGAACTGCGCCCACTGGCCAAAGCCGCGCACCAGCGTGCCACGGGCAAAGCGCGGATCGCGGCTCTCGCACACCCGGCCCAGCACCACCCCCATCATCTTGGCGCCCAGCGGCAGGGGCGGTTGATAGCCATCGGTGCGCGGGCTCATCCACATGCGCGTGCCGGCATCCATCGACAGGTATTCGGCCGCGATCCGCACCTCGCCATCGCCCAGCGGCGCCAGCGTTTCGGTGCAGAGCGACAGGGCGCTGGCAAAATCGTGGCCCTGCGGGCGCGCATCCAATCTCCAGAAGCGGTTCTGCGCCATGGCCAGCCATCATCCTCTCGGTTCGTTGGCCGATGTGCTGCCCGCTGCGCCGGGCTCACGCCACCTAGTCAAAGGATTAGGCCTATCCATTGTCGGAGGCAGGCGCGGCGCGGCGCTCGTGGCTTAACCTCAAGGCTTGGGACCAGAACAGTTCAACCATACCCCAGCCACGCACAACAGACGCGCACCACAGCGCTCGCCAGGGAGAGTACCATGCCTCGCAAAGCCCATTGCCTGATGGCTGCGGCCGCCTTTGGCCCGCTGGCCCTTGCTCCGTTCACCGCCGCCCTCGCCGCCGAAGCGCCACCGCCCGCAGCAGCCGATGCACCGCCTGCCGCCGAACACGAAAGCGGCCTTGCTGAAATCATCGTGACCGCGCGCAAGCGGGTGGAAAGCGCGCAGTCGGTGCCGGTCGCCGTCACGGCCATTTCCGCGCAGACCCTGGTGCAGCGTGACATCACCAGCATCGAAAAGATCGCCGCCGCCACGCCCAGCCTTACCGTGGGCCACGCCTCCAACGGATCGGCTGCGCAGATCGCGCTGCGCGGCATCGGTTCGTCCTCCACGTCGATCGGGATCGAGCAATCGGTGGCGACGGTGGTCGACGGGGTCTATTACGGCCAGGGCCGCGTGCTGGAAGAAGGGTTCTTCGACCTGGCCGGCGTGGAAGTGCTCAAGGGCCCGCAGGTGCTGTTCTTCGGCAAGAACGCCACGGCCGGGGTCATTTCCATCAAGACCGCCGATCCCACCCCCACCTGGCAGTTCCGCACCAAGGCCAGCTATGAATTCAAGGCCAAGCAGGCACAGCTTGAAGGCGTGGCATCGGGCCCGCTGACCGATGATCTGGGCCTGCGCGTGGCGGTGCGCGGCACCAAGGCCTGGGGCGGCTACTATGACAACGTGTCGCAGCCCTTTGCCATCACCTATCCGCTCTCGCCCACGCCCAGCCCGACCTACACCTCGTATCCCACCAGCAGCAACCAGCCGGGCAACCGCGAATTCCTCGGCCGCGTAACGCTGAAATACGAACCGAGCAGCGCCTTGACCGATACGCTCAAGGCCTCGTTCGATTACAACAAGGCCAACAATTCCAGCTATAACTATGTGGCGTACAACTGCCCCACCGGAAAGACGCAGATCAACGGCTATACCTGCGGCTACAACTTCGTGACGCACCAGAACAACCTGCCGAGCGAAGTGGCCAAGAACTTTCCCTATGCTGGCGATGGCAGCCTCTACAACCGCTACAAATCCGCCGCCGTCACCAACAATTTCAACTATGATCTCGACAAGGTCACGATCACCAACGTGACCAACTACAACTGGAACAACAACCAGTGGCTGTGCGCGTGCGAATTCAATTCCAGCGCTAGCTCGGTCTGGGCCACGGAAAACTCCAGCTGGCAGGCCTTTTCCAACGAGCTGCGCGCCCTCACCCACTATGACAGCCCGGTCAACCTGATGGCCGGCGTGCTCTATCAAAAGACCCGCCGCGATTTCGCGCAGTTCGTCAGCTACAGCTATAACAACATCCCGAGCCAGGGGATCAACCAGTACCAGGACGGCACCAAATCGAGCTATACCCGCGGGCAGACCATTTCCGGCTTTGCCCAGGCGATCTGGAAAATCGTGCCCCAGGTCGAATTCGATGCCGGCGTGCGCTATACCCACGAAACCAAGGACAGCTTCTTCATCCAGCCCTATACCAGCCCCACGTTCATCGGCGTCTGGCCGATGGGGGCCGGCTCGCAGGTGACCGCGCACCAGGTGTTCAACAACTGGTCGCCCGATTTCTCGCTGACCTACAAGCCGCTGCAAGACGTGATGGTCTATGCCTCGTACAAGACGGGCTACAAGTCGGGCGGGTTCTCCAACGGCGGGATCTATTCGCTCGCCTCGGCCAACCCGGCGGCCGATTTCGTGTTCAACCCCGAAACCGTGCAGGGCTTTGAAGGCGGGATCAAGAGCACGCTGGCCGATCACCAGCTGCGCCTCAACCTCAATATCTATTCCTACAAGTACAAGAACCTGCAGACCGACTATTTCGACTCGGTCAAGGTGGCGTTCCAGACGCTGACGGCCGATGCCACGACCAAGGGGGTCGAGCTGGAGTTCGAATTTGCTCCGCGCGCAGTGTCGGGCCTCAACGTGCATGGCAGCATGAACTACAACGATGCCACCTACAGCAACTTCCCCGTCGCGCCGTGCTTTGGCGGGCAGAGCATTGCCGAAGGCTGCAACCTGACCACCGCCGGCACCCCGATCGCCGCAGGCGGCACCGGCGCGCGCCAGAACCTGACGGGCCAGCCGCTGGGCATGGCCCCGCACTGGACCGGCACGCTGGGCGCGAACTATGAAACGCCGGTGGGCAATGGCCTCAAGGCCGGGCTCAACATCGATACGCGCTACAGCGCGTCGTATCTCGTCTCCGGCTTTGGCGAGCAGTTCTCGCGCAATCCCGCCTATGCCGTGCTCGACGTGGGCGTGCGCCTGGGCGCAAGCGACGATAACTGGCAGGTGGCGATCATCGGCAAGAACTTGACCAACAAGCAATATATCAACGGCGGTGTCGATGCGCCGCTCACCGGCAGCGGCACCGGCACGGCCAATGCGCTGCATGCCGATCTCATGGGCTTTGGCGCGCTGCCCCGAACGGTGCAGATTTCGTTGACCAAGAACTTCTGACCGGCGCACCGCGCCCGATCAGCAGGACCGCCTGAGGCGCGGGTGCCGGACAATTCGGCACCCGCGCCTTTTTTCATGGTGAAGCGTTGGTTGGCGCCGCGCCGACGATCCGTTAACGCAGCACGCGTGCCGGCCCGCCCGGCGCGGGACCCAATAGTGCAACAAGAAAGCGTCATTCCCATGCAAGCCTTTCGCGGCTCGATGATCTTCACGGTCGTCTGCCTGATCCTCGCCGGCGTGCTCGGTTATGTCGAGACCGGGCTGCTTGGCCCGGCGCTCTCGATGGTGTTCATCGCCGGGGTGCTCGGCGTGATGGAAACCTCGCTCAGCCTCGACAACGCCGTGGTCAACGCCTCCATTCTCAAGGACATGGACCCGCTGTGGCAACGCCGCTTTCTGACCTGGGGGATCATCATTGCCGTGTTCGGCATGCGCATCGTCTTCCCGATCCTGATCGTCTCGGTCGCCGCGCTCGTCTCTCCATGGGAAGCGGCGCGCATCGCGATTGCCGATCATGCGCGCTATGAAGCGATCGTGACCGGCGCGCATGTGGGCATTTCCGGCTTTGGCGGCGCATTCCTGATGCTGGTGGGCCTCTCGTTCTTCTTCGATACCGACCGCGAACATCACTGGATCGGCCTGATCGAACGGCCGCTGGCGGCCTTCGCGCGGCTGCCCCTGGCGCCCTATCTGGTCACCGCGATCGTGGTTGGCGCGCTCTCGTTCTGGTTGCACCCGGGCGAACAGCAGACGTTCCTGATCGCGGGCCTCGCCGGCGTGGCAACCTATTTCGCGGTCCAGAAATTCGGTGACCTGATGGGCGGCGAAGAAGATGCTGCCACCGGCAAGGTGGTCCGCTCGGGCGCGGCGGCGTTCGTCTATCTCGAGTTTCTCGATGCCTCGTTCTCGTTCGACGGGGTGATCGGCGCCTTTGCCATCACCAACGATATCCTGCTGATCGCGCTGGGCCTGGGCATCGGCGCGATGTTCGTGCGCTCGATGACCGTGGCCCTGGTGCGCGGCGGGCACTTGAGCGAGTTTCGCTTTCTCGAACCCGGCGCCTTCTATGCCATCGTCGCGCTTGCGGTGATCATGCTGATCAGCATCCGTGTGCACGTGCCCGAGATCGTTACCGGCCTGATCGGCGCGGTGATCATCGGCCTCTCACTCTATGCCTCGATCCGCCACAAGCGGCGCTTCCCCCACGAATACGAGGAAGCCGGCGAGGCCGACGCGATCCTGCCCAGCGGCGATGTGCAGCCCGGCCAGCACACCGCCTGAGCCAAGGGCCGTCGCGCGCGGCTCCACGGAACCCGCGCGCGGCCGGCCGCTTAGAACTTCACGTCGCCCAGCACGCCGATGGTGCGCATGGCCTGCGTGGTGAGCCAGGCGGTCTGATAGCTGCCGTTGTTGCTGATCGCGGTGACGAAGCGGGTGTTGAACAGGTTGCGGGCAAACACCGCCACGTTCCAGCGCCCATCGGCATCGCGCACGCCAATCTGGCCACCGGCAATGCCATAGCCGCGCTGGAAGGTCAGCGGATCGCCGTTGGCGCTGAAGTTCACCGAACTGCGATAGTTGTAGTTCGCCTTGATGAAGCCGGTGATTTCGCTGGTCACTGGCACGTCATAATTGGCGTTGAGCGAATAGGTGAACTTGGGGCTGTTGGGCAGCACGTTGCCGGTGTTGTTGAAGAACCGCGTGGCCGGCACGGTGGTGGTCGTGCCGGGGATCGTGGTGCTGACAAAGCAGCCGGGCTGCGTGGGATAGTTGCACGTGCCGTTGGGGAAATAGGCAAACTTGGCATCGATATAGGCCGCGTTCCCGCTGATCGTCAGCCGGTCGGTCGGCCGCGCGGAAAAGTCCATTTCGATCCCGCGCGAGCGGACCTTGCCGGCATTGGCGATCTGCAGGATCGCCAGGTTGGTGCCGTTGAAGATGAACGGCGTGGAAATCTGCGTCTGGAAATCCTTGATGTCGGTGGTGAAGGCATCGATGTTGAACACCAGGCGGCGGTTGAACCACGCGGTTTTCAGGCCAATTTCATAGTTGGTGGGAATTTCCGGGTTGGAAAACAGCGGCTGGCCCAGCGAATAGCCGCTGACCAGGCCGATGCCCGGCCCCTTGTATCCCCGGGAATAGGTGAAATAGGTCATGACATCGGGGGTGATCTTGTATTCGGTGCCCAGCTTGTAGCTGAAATTGTCGGCCTTGCGATTGCTGGGATAGGTGGTCTGGTCAAACGCCAGCGGCGGCGCGCCGGGGAACGCATTGTCGGTGGGGCTGACCAGCGTGCGGTTGTAGCGGATCATGGTCAGGTCATCGTGGGTATAGCGCCCGCCCACGATCAGCTTCCACTGCGGCGTCAGGTTGATGTTGCCCTGGCCGAACAGGGCATAGTTCAGCGTCTGGATATCGGGCTGCGCCTTGCGGCTATAGACCGCGGTGGACGCCGGCAGGCCCAGCTGCCCCTGCTGCGGATAGGCCGCCTTGAGGTTTTGGTTGAAGTAATAGAGGCCCACCACGTAATCGACCAGGCCGCGCTTGGGCGATGCCAGGCGCAGTTCCTGGGTCAACTGCTGCTGCGCTTCATCGGCGCCGTTGACCGGGAAGAACGGCGTATCGGTAAAGCCGGTGTCGGTGTTGTCGTGCAGCACCCAGCGGCGGAACGCGGTGATCGAGGTGAGCGTGTAATCGCCAATCGACTTGTCGATCTGCAGCGAGCCGCCCCACTGCGTCATGTTGAGATAGACCGGACCGCCCACATTGGTTTCGCGGTTATCCAGGCTGGGCACGATATTGTAGGCGGCCAGGCGCTGCACCACATAATTGTTGGCCGCCGCGCCCACCGTGCCGACAATCACCGATTGGCAGCAGGCCGAGGAATGGTGGCCCCAATCGAACGAGGCCAGCACCGACAGGTCGCTATCCGGCTTGAACAGCAGCTTGGTGCGGAAGCCGCCCTCGCTCTGCCCGCCGAGCGTCTGGCCCGTGTATACATTGTTGATGAAGCCATCGCGGTGGTTGAAATAACCGGTGGTGCGCCAGGCGAGGTTTTCGGTCAGCGGCACGTTGAGCACGCCTTCCAGCTTGGTCTCGTTGTCGGTGCCGTAGGACACGCGCGCGCTGCCTTCGAAGTTCTGGGTCGGGTTGCGGGTGGAGATCGAGACCACGCCGGCCGAACCGCCCTTGCCGAACAGCATGCCCTGGGGGCCGCGCAGCACGTCAACCTGCGCCACATCGGCAAGATCGCCCGTGCCCATGCCCGGCCGGCCGAGCACCACGCCATCGACCACCACGCTCACGCTCTGTTCGGTGCCATCGGCAAAGGCGAACGTACCCACGCCGCGAATGGCAAAGCCTTCGCCGCGCACGCTGTTGGATTCGGCAAACTGCACGCTGGGCGCCAGGAAGCGAATATCGGTGATATTTGTAAGGTTTGCCGCCTTGAGCATGTCACCGCTGACCGAGCTGACCGCGACAGGCACATCCTGCAGGCGCTCGCTGCGCTTTTGCGCGGTGACGACAATGTCGGTCACGCCGGCGGGCAGCGTGTCAGCCGCAGGGGCAGCCGGCGCGGCTGGCGCAGCGGCAAGTGCCGCGCTCGGCATGGCCAAGGCCAGCGCCAGCGCGCCCAGCGAAATCGCTGCGGAAATTTTCGGCCCACATACGGTGGGCATGGCAAAGGTGGTTGTCATGCGTCTGCTCCCATCAGGCATTTTTCTATGTCTGGTATGAGGGAGGCGCACGCGCCGGCCGGGCAGCCTTCGGCCCCGGCAGATTTTGCCCCCATCACACCCTCAACCCGGTTCACCGCGCAAGCTCTGTATGCTGATTCGTGGCTCGCTGCACGATTGGGCATACCGAATGCGGCTATTTCGTAATTTTGTATTTCACGCTGACGGCGTTGTCAAACCCTGATCGGCATAGTGTATGCCAGTTTTGGGTGATGTGGCATTTATGTGCACACAGCGCGCACGACATGCCCAGCCCGGCGCGTCAAACACCTGGCGGGCGACCCAGCCATACCGCGCTGTATACGCAGTCAGGCCAGTGCGCGAACGATCAGGAAAAAGATCGAGGGGCACACCAGGCAGCCGATGCCGGTGTGAAACGTGGCGGTCAGCGCGCCATAGGGCACCAGCCGCGCATCGGTGGCGGCAAGGCCACCCGCCACGCCACTGACCGTGCCCATCAGCCCGCCAAAGGCCATGGCGCTGCGCGGGTTGTCGAGCCCGATCAGACGCGCGACCATCGGCGTGAACGTCATCACCAACACGGCCTTGAGCACGCCGGTGGCGATCGACAGGGCAATCACCGGAGACGAAGCGCCCAGCGCCGCGCCAGTCACCGGGCCGACGATATAGGTAACCGTGCCCGCGCCCAGCGTGGTGAGCGACACGGCATCGCGATAGCCAAAGCTCCAGGCAACGCCCACGCCCACGACAAAGGGCACGATCGTGCCCAGCGCCAGCGCGATCACGCCCATCAAGCCGGCCTTGCGCGCCTCGATCACGTCAACCTCGAACGCGGTGGCAACGATGGCAAAATCGCGCAGCATCGCGCCGCCCATCAAGGCCAGGCCAGCCAGGCCCGGCACATCGGCCAGGCCCTTCTTGCCGCCGGTCAGCACCCCGCCCCACCAGGCCAGGGCCAGCGCGGCCAGGATGGCAATGGCGCTGGCGTGGATGCGCCCGCCGGTGAGATGGCGCGACACCGCCACGCTGGCCAGCATCAGCCCGCCGACTACGGCAAAGGCCAAGACCAAGCCCTGATCGGCCAGGATCTTCTGCACGATATCACCCATGGCGGCCGCCCATCACCCGGCCCAGCACGGCCACCAAGGCAAAGCACAGCGTGACCGCGCTGATCCCGGCGATCACCACCATCGGCCCGCCTTCCAGCGCCGCCAGCACATTCTGCTGCGCGGCCATGGCCACCACGATGGGGATATACATCAGGCCCCAGAATTCCACGCCCAGGCGCAGGCCCGGCGTCAACTTGCCACGGCGCGCCAGCCAGGCCTTGGCCGCGATCAGCAGCAACATGGCCAGGCCCACCCCGCCGACATTGGCCTTCACATGCAGGACATGGCCCAGCAATTCCCCCAGCACCGCCCCCAGGAGCGTGCACAGCGCCAGAAGCGCCGTCCCATAAATTGCCATAGCCTTGCCCTCTCCCGATTATCGTTTTTGAAAAACAGCGGCTTGTGTGTGTCGTCAGCCGCCGCCCAGTTCCTCGCGCTTGGCGGTAAAGCGCTCCAGCGCGATCGAGGCGTTGAACATGTGTGCGCGCATGCAGCGCGCGGCTTCCTCGCCATCGCCGCGCATGATCGCGGCCACCACGTCGCCATGCTCTGCGCGCGAGCGCACCGGGCGGCCGGTTTCGCGCAGCTGGGTACGGCGGAACGCGGCCATGCGATCGCGCAGGGCCATGGCCTGTTCGGCGATGAAGGCATTGTGCGTGCCTTCATAGATCACCTGGTGGAACGACCAGTTCAGGCGGTCGTAGGCATCGAGATCGCCCGCCTCCACCATCGCCAGCGAATCCTCGTGCAGCTGGGCCAGGCGGCTGCGCTCCATCGGGTTCATGCGATAGGCCGCCAGGCGCACGCACATGGCCTCGATCTCGGCGCTCATCTCGAACATGTCGATGATGCGCTGGGTGGTAAAGCCCGAGACCACCGCGCCGCGCCGGGGCCGCATTTCCACCAGGCCCACGGCAGACAGCTGGCGTATCGCCTCGCGCACCGGCGTGCGCGACGCGCCAAAGCGATCGCCGATCTGCTGTTCGTCCAGCGTGGCGCCGGGCACCAGGCTGCCGGCGGTGATCTCGTCGGCCAGGGCAATGCGGATCCGCTCGGAAAGGAGCAGGCCGGGCGCTTCCTCGACGGAGTTCATTGGATTATCCTGCATGCGCAAATTTTCTCCACAACACATCTTGCATACACTAGAAGCCTATTCAACCATCATGTATGTGCCACAGAGCACACCGAGCCCCCGCCGGGATATGAACCGGCCGCGGCGCCGATATCGCGGACACACAAAGGGATGAGCATGGAGCAGGACCTTTTCACCAATTTCCAGGCCCGTGCGCTGGATGCCCCCGATACGCCCTTCCTGATCCTGCCCGATCTTTCGACGATCACCTATGGCGCCGCACTGGCGCGTTGTGGACAGATGGCCGGCCTGTTCCGCGCCGCCGGGGTGCAGCCGGGCGACCGACTGGCCGTGCAGGTGGAAAAGAGCCCCACGGCCCTGCTGACCTATCTGGCCGCGCAGGCGATCGGCGCGGTCTATCTGCCGCTCAACACCGCCTATACCGCCGCAGAAGTGCGCTATTTCCTGGCAGACGCGCGCCCGGCGCTGTTCATCCACCGCCCGCAGGACGATGCCGCGATGGCCGCGCTGTGCGCCGAAATCGGCGTGCCCGCGCGGCTGACCTTGGGCGCCGATGAGCAAGGCACGCTGGCCGCTGGCCTCAATGATTACGCGCCCGATCTGGCCCCATATGCCGCGAGCCCAGGCGATCTTGCCGCGATCCTCTACACCTCAGGCACCACCGGGCGCTCGAAAGGGGCGATGCTCACGCGCGCCAACCTGGCCTCCAATGCCTTCACGCTCAAGGATTACTGGCGCTTTGGCGCAGGCGACGTGCTGCTGCATGCCCTGCCGATCTTCCACACCCACGGCCTTTTCGTGGCCACCAACATCACCATCGCGGCGGGTAGCGCGATGATCCTGTGCCCCCGGTTCGACGTGGCCGAACTGATCCGCCTGATGCCGCACGCCAGCGTGCTGATGGGGGTGCCCACGTTCTATTCGCGGCTGCTGGCAGAGCCGGCGTTCACCCATGATCTGGTTGCGCACATGCGCCTGTTCGTGTCTGGCTCGGCGCCGCTATCGGCCGAAACGCACAAGGAATTTTCCGCGCGCACCGGCCATGCCATCCTCGAACGCTATGGCATGACCGAAACCAACATGAACACGTCCAATCCCTATGACGGGCCGCGCATTCCCGGCAGTGTCGGCCTGCCGCTGCCCGGCGTGGAACTGCGCATCACCGATCCTGAGACCGGCGCTGTCCTGCCCCTGGGCGCGGTCGGCGGGATCGAGGTGCGCGGCCCCAACGTGTTCAAGGGCTATTGGCAGATGCCCGAAAAGACCGCCGAGGAACTGCGCCCCGATGGCTTCTTCATCACCGGCGACATGGGCGTGATCGATCCGGCCGGCTATGTTGCGATCGTCGGCCGGGCCAAGGATCTGATCATCTGCGGCGGGTTCAACGTCTATCCGGCCGAGGTGGAAGCGCTGATCGATGCCATCCCCGGCATCGCCGAAAGCGCGGTGATCGGCGTGCCCCACCCCGACATGGGCGAAGGCGTCGTGGCGGTGGTCCAGGCGCGCGATGCCGCGCTGGACGAAGCAGCCGTGCTGGGCGCGCTGCAGGGGCAGCTGGCCCGCTTCAAGCAGCCGCGCCGCGTGGTGTTCGTGCCCGAACTGCCGCGCAACACCATGGGCAAGATCCAGAAAAAGGCCCTGCGCGAAACCTATGCCACCCTTTTTGCCGCCAAGGTGAACTGAACCATGCGCGCCACCACGATCGATCGCCGCCAGGCGCTGGGCCTGATCGGCGCGGGTGCGCTGCTCGCGCCGCCCTTTGCGCCCGCCCTCGCGCGCGCTCCGCAGGCCCGCGATGGCCTGACCATCGCCACCGGCAGTGGCCTGGTGCGCGGGAAGCTGGCCGGCGGCGTGCGGGTTTTCACCGGCATTCCCTATGGCCAGGCCGCCCGCTTTGCCACGCCGCGCCCGGCGCCGCGCTGGGCCGGGGTGCGCGATGCCACCGCGCCCGCGCCGGTCTGCCCGCAAAAGCCCGGCATGACGCCGTTTGCCGGCACGATGACCGAGGATTGCCTGGCGCTCAACATCTGGGCACCGGTCACGCCGGGACGCCATCCCGTGCTGGTCTATATCCACGGCGGCGGCAACGAAGGCGGCTGGAGCGGCGAGGCGTTGACAGCAGGTGATCGCTTTGCCGCCGATGGCGTGGTCGCAGTAACGGTCAACTATCGCGTCGGCGCGCTTGGTTTCCTGGAAACCGGCGAAGCCCTGGGCCGCGACTATGCCGGCAGCGGCAACAACGGCATGCGCGATCTGGTGCTGGCGCTGCGCTGGATCAGGGCCAATATCGCCGCGTTCGGCGGCGATCCGGCGAGGGTGACGATCGCGGGCGAATCCGCCGGCGGCAAGAACGTCGGCACGCTGATGGGCATGCCCATGGCCGATGGCCTCTATGCCCGCGCCGCGATCTTCAGCGGCGGCGGCCAGACCGTGCACACCTTGGCCGAAGCGCAGGAATTTGCCCGCCTGTTCGTGGCCAAGCTGGGCGGTGCGGATCGCCTGCTGACCGCCACGACCGATCAGTTGCTGGCCGCACAGGCCGCGGCGCGATCGGCCTGGCCGCGTAACTTCCCGTTCCGCCCGGTGGTCGATGGCCAGGCGCTGCCGCTGGTGCCGCTCGCGCGTCTGCGCGCCGGCAAGGCACCGCGCGTGCCGCTGCTGATCGGCAGCAATGCCGATGAAAGCCGCCTGTTCCTCAACGCCGAACAGGCCGCCGGGCCGATCCAGCCCCAGGCGCTGTCCAATGCCACGGTCGCAGAGATGGTGGCGCGCGACGCCGCCTATGCCCAGGCCTTTCCCGATCTTTCCACGGCAGAGCGCCACTGGCGCCTGATCACGGCCGAGGAATACGGCATGCCGTGCCTGCGCCTGGCGCTGGCCCATGCGCACAGCGGCGCGCCGGTGTGGCGCTATCGCCTGGCGTTTCCGGCGCCGGGTGGGCCGTTCAAGGGCCACAGCCCCCACGTGCTCGATCTGCCGTTCACGTTCGATCACCTGACATCGCCGGGCATGGCGCAGTTCTTTGGCCTTTCGGCCGCAGAGCAGCCGCTCGCCGATGGCATGCATGGGGCGATGGTGCGCTTTGTGCAGGGACAGGCACCGGCCGGTCCAGGGCTTCCCGCCTGGCACGGCTATGACGCCGGGGCACACGCCACCATGGTGCTGGAGCATGTGCCGGCGCTGTTGAGCGATCCCGATGGCGTGGAACGGAAAATCTGGGGGGAATAATACCAACCTGCAGCGCCGCGATGGCGCTGCAGGGGCCTTGACCGGATAATGGCTTAGAAGTTCATGGCAAGGTTGAGGCCGAACGATCGCACCGAATCCAGCCCGAACTGCTGGGTGTAGGACAGCTTCGGCGTCGCCTGGCCGCGCGCGTTGCGGGCGTTGGAGTCACCCGAATCGACGCCGATCGAGGTCGGGTTGATCGCGTTCGTGCAGTTCTTGCAGAACACCGAGATTTCCACGCGGTTGGACAGCTTCGCACCGATGCTGGCACCGAACACGTCGATCGGGCCGACCGTGGCGCCGGGCGCCTGGTTGACGGTGTAGTTGATCGACGAGCGGTGATACCAGTTGCCTTGGATGAACGGCTTGACCGTTCCTTCCAGCGGCACTTCATAGCGCGCCAGCATGCTGGAGGTGAAGCGCGGCGCGGCCGGCAAGGTCAGGCCTGATGCATTGAAGGTGGACTGGGTGGCAGAGCACCCATAGGTCGTTTGCGTGGGATAGCATTGCGCCCCGGGAAAGCTGTCGAACTTGGAAGACAGCAGCGAGGCCGAACTCGTCAGTGTGAAGCCGGTGAACGGCGCCACGATGACCATGGCCTCGATCCCCTTCGAGGTGACGCTGGCGGCGTTCTGCACCTGGAAGGTCGCCAGGGTGGCGTCGAACGACTGCACCTGGAAATCGTCGAACTTGGTATGGAACGCAGACAGGTTGACCGTCAGCTTGCGGTTGAAGAAGCTGGATTTCACGCCGATTTCGGCCGTGCGCGAAGTTTCCGGGCGCACCACCACATTGGCGGTCGCGGTGGGGAACGTATCGTTGAAGCCCGGCCCCTTGTAGCCGCGACCATAGAAACCATAGACCATGATCGTGGGCGTCGCCTGGAACTGCGCCCCGGCCTTCCAACTGAAATCGGTGTTGGCGTAGCTGGACGAGAATACGCCACGCGGGCCGCCCAGCGCCTGGAAATAGTTCAGCTGGTTCTGCGACAGGACCAGGTCGATCTTGTCGTGCGTGACGCGGCCACCGGCGATCAGTTGCAGCCCATCGACCACCTTGTAGGTCAACTGGCCGAAGCCGGCATAGCTTTGCGTGTTCTGCACATAGTTGCGATCGCTGCCCAGCTGCGCCACGTTGGACCGCGAACACGTCGGCGGGTTGGCGCCGGGAACGGCAACCGCACCCACGCAGAAGGGATAGCCGCGCACGGCAGCATCCGGCAGGTAGCTGTTGCCGGCCAACTGGCGCGCCAGATCGAGCTTCGACTTGAACCAATAGAGACCGACCTGGCCGCTCAAGCGGTTCTCGGCCGGAAGCGCCACGCGCAATTCGTTGGAATATTGGTCATAGCGCGATTGCGAGGCATTGGTGTTCAAGCCGTTGCCGGGCAGGTAATCGCCGTCAACCGCCTGGTTCTGGGTATAGAACCGCCAGGCAAACAGATTGCTGATCTCGATGCCCGAAGCCATGCGATAAGACAGCTGGCCCTGTGCGCCGCCGGTCTTGATGTCGCGGAACTGGCTGGCTTCGCCCCCGAACAGGAAATTGCGGCTGCCCGGCGTGATCCCGACAGAGTTGAGCGACGGCAGGTTGACGCTGGCTACGTCGACCTGGCGATAAGTGTTGTCGAAGATCCCGGCGATGCCGTGGTTTTCGTTGTAATCGCCAATGGCATAGAACGAGAGCTGGTCGGTCAGCTCGGCCAGGTATTTGCCCTTGAAGGAAAAGCTGGTGGCATTGAGATCGTGCCGCGAGCCGGGCGCATAGGCGCCGACATGGGTGGTGGCCGGCTCCTGATAGGAATAAAGGCCGCTCAACCGCAGCGCCGAATTGGCGGTCACCGGGATGTTCAGCGTCTCGCGCGCGATAACGCCAAAGGCATTGCCCGATTCAGAGGGCTTGTCGCGGCTGAGCAGTTCGAGGTTGGCCGAGCTGGAATAGTCACCCAGCTTGGGCCGCGCGGTGACGATGTTGAGCAGGCCGGCCGAGGCATTCTTGCCGAACAGCAGGCCTTGCGGCCCGTTGAGCACTTCGACGCGCGCCAGATCGTTGAGCAGCGGGCTGTTGAGCACGGGGCGGCCCAGGTTCACGTCGTCGATGGCGATGGCCACGCTGCTGTCGATCGTGCCGGCAAAGGCCAGCGTGCCGATGCCGCGCACGGCAAAGGAATTGTCCACGCCCACCTGCAGCGAGGGCGCAGCGCGGGCAATCTGGGTCAGATCGTTGAGGTTCTGCGACGCCAGCGCATCCTTGGTCAGCGCCATAACGCTGACCGGCACGCGCTGCAGGCTTTCGCTGCGGCGCTGCGCGGTAACGATGATCTCGCCGTTCTGCACGGCATCGCCACCTGCGTCAGCAGCGCCCGCGGACTGGGCCAGGGCAGCTGGTGCGGCCAGCATCGATGCCGACAGCAAAGCCGCGATGGTAATTGTGCGCACAGGTTCCTCCCTCATTCATTTGGCCACACATTTTGGCCTTACCAATATCCTTGACTTGGTTTTAGGGAGAACGGAAATCAATTCATTTTATCGTTATTCATCTGTTTCATGCATGCAAAGGCGTCAAAGTCGGCGTTGCCACGCCGCAGTCAAAGCCGAATATGTGGCGAGAATGCTGCATATGCCGCGCGCGATCGGGCAAGACGCCGTGTTGCGCCCACCATCTGGCTTAACAGAGCAGCAAAACAGGTCAGGCAGCTGGCAATACCAATTTGGCATGCGTGTGTCGCTCCGGCGCCAAGAGTGCGTGCATCGCGCCGCTGGCATTGACCACGCGGTGGCGGGCATAGGCGTTGTGGTTGGCCTCCACGCTGGCAAGATCGTAGAGGTAGTTGACCATCAGCCCCAGCGATTGCTTCATCCCGCGCGGGCTGGTGTCGGCCAGCCAGCACAGCCGCTCTACCCGCGCGCCATTGCCGACATGGAAACGCGCCACCGGATCGCGCAGCCGCCCGCGCCCATCGCGCTCGGCCAGCAGATAGCGCGCGCCCAGCCGCATCAGCGCGTGGCGGCGGGGATCATCCCCTGCCCAGCCGGCATCGGGCGCGCCTTGTGCCAGGGCCTGCCCGGCCGCCGCATCGCCCTTGGCCGCCGCATCCCGCAGCCAGCGGGCAAAGCCAGGGATCGGCGAAAGCGTCACATAGCTTTCCAGGCCGGGAAATTCGGCGCCGAGATCCTCGACCACCTGCTTGATCAGGAACTGGCCAAAGCTGATCCCGGCCAGGCCCGCCTGGCAGTTCGATATCGAATAGAACACCGCCACGCGCGCGGCTTGCGGATCGAGCACGGCGCGGTCTTGCCCCAATAGCGCGCCGATCGAATCCGGCACTTGCGCGCACAGCGCCACCTCCACGAAGATCAGCGGCTCGTCGCCAAGCGCGGGATGGAAAAAGCCATAGCAGCGCCGATCGGCCGGCAGCAGGCGGGCGCGCAGATCGTCCCAGGTGGCGATGGAATGCACCGCCTCATAGCGGATGATCCGCTCCAAGAGATCGGCCGGGCTACTCCAGTCGATGCGCCGCAGCACCAGGAACCCGCGGTTGAACCACGAGCGCAACAGATGCACGAGATCGTCTTCCAGCGGCGCGAGCATCGGGTCTTGCGGCAAGTGGCGCAGCAGATCGGCCCGCATCGCCACCAGCGCCGCCGTGCCGGCCGGCGCCTGGTTCAGCCGGCGCAAGACCTCCTGGCGCGGCGCCTCTGCCGCCCGGGTCACTGCCGACAGGCGCGCCGGGCCGGGATCGGCATCATGCGCATCGAGCGCCGCACGAATGGCCTGCGGATCGGGGGCAAAGCGCGTGGCGAGGGCGCGCAGGAACGCGTGGCGCCCGGCATCGTCGCACGCGGCATAATCGGCAAGGATGCCAGCCGCCAGATGCACGCCCGAAGACTGGCTGCGCTCTTCCAGCAGGGCTGCGGCACGATCGATGAGCGGCGCATCGGCTGGCACCGCAGCCACGCCCGGCGCACCCTTGCCGACGACCGGCCGGCGCCAGCGTTGAAACAGGCTTTCGAGAATGTCGCGGGCAAGGCGCGATCGGTCGAGCGGCATGGCGCGTGATTCTCCCAAGGCCGATATCCGGCCCTGAGATATACACTACCGCATTTAATCGCACCACCGCATACGCAATAAGGCGTTTTCAATAATCTTGCATATGATCAGGCCGCTTCGATGACCATGGCGATACCCTGCCCGCCCCCGATGCACATCGTGACCAGCGCGCGCCGGCCGCCGGTGCGGCGCAATTCATGCGCGGCTTTCACCACCAGGATCGCGCCGGTCGCGCCCACCGGATGGCCCAGGGCAATACCGCTGCCGTTGGGATTAACCCGCTCGCTATCGAACCCGAGCGTGCGCGAGACCGCCAGCGCCTGCGCGGCAAAGGCCTCGTTCGCCTCGATCACGTCGATATCGGCCAGGGTCAGCCCGGCGCGGGCCAGGGCAATCGGCACGGCCTTGACCGGGCCCATGCCCATATAGGCCGGCTCCACCCCGGCGTGGCCCCAGCTGACGATGCGCGCGATCGGCGCCAGGCCGCGCTGCTCTGCCACGCTGCGCCGCGCCAGGACCATGGCCGCCGCTCCATCGTTGATGCCGCTGGCATTGGCCGCGGTGACGGTGCCATCCTTGCGGAATGCCGGCTTCATGCCCGCCAGCGCCTCGGCCGTGGTGCCAGCGCGCGGGTGCTCGTCGGTATCGAACACCGTGGTGCCCTTGCGCGTGACCAGCTCGATCGGCAGAATCTGCTCGGCAAAGCGCCCTTCGGCAATCGCGCGCAGCGCGTGGGCATGGCCTTGCGCTGCCAGCGCATCCTGGTCCGCGCGCGAAATATCGTGGCGCGCGGCAATATTTTCCGCCGTGATCCCCATGTGGCAGCCATCGAGCGGATCGGACAGCGTTTCCACCAGCGCATCGACCAGCGTGGCATCGCCCATCTTGCGGCCCCAACGCTGGCCGTGATCGTGATAGGGCGTGTTCGACATGCTTTCCGCGCCACCCGCCAGGGTGATGTCCGCCTCGCCCAGTTGCATCATCTGCGCAGCGGAGATCACCGCCTGCAGCCCCGATCCGCACAGGCGATTGACGGTCAAGGCCGGCACCTCCACCGGCACCCCGGCCTTGAGCGCGGCGGCGCGGGCCAGATAGGCGTCCTTGCCGCTCGACGGGATCACCTGCCCCATCACCACGTGCTCCATGTCCTGCGGCGTCAGCCCGGCGCGGCGCACGGCCTCGGCCATCACGCGCGCGCCCAGCTCTGCCGCGGCAAAGCTTTTCAGCGCGCCGCCAAAATCGCCGATGGCGGTGCGCACCGGGCCAAGGATCATGATGTCGTCGGGCTTGTCGGTCATGGTCGGGATGGTCCTTGGAGGTCAGGCCAGCGCGGCGCGCTTGGCAGCAGTGGCGGCCAGCACTGGCGCCGGATCGAAGTAATAGGGAATGATCGCGCAGGCCTTGCCATCGCGAAAACGGAACAGCTCGCACAGCTCGGCCGGCGCCAGGGCGGGATCGGCAAAGCGCAGCGACAGGATCGTCACCGCGTGATTGGCGCCGGCGGTGGTTTCCACCCGGTCCATCGCCACCACATCCATCAATCCCATCACTTTGGTGAACAGGTCCTGCAGGCCCTGCACCCCGCGATAGGTGCCGGCCATGGGCAGGCCATCGGCCTCCACCACCACGAAATCGTCGGTCAGCCGCGCGGCCACGGCATCCCATTGCCCGGTGGCAGTCAGGTCATACAGTTCATCGACAAAGGCGATCATTTCGGCTGGCGTCATGGCCGGCGTTCCTCTTCCCGCTGGGTATTGCGCCATCATCGCCCCGCCCCAGCGCCACGCCACCTAGCGAAAAAGCTAGAGCGCGACGGCGGGCCAAGCGCCTATCAGGCATGGATAGACAAGAACACAACGCTGGAAGACGGATGCCTGATCAGATGACGTCTGCTGCTCACCCCACGGCCGCCCTGCCCGCAACGGTGCGCCACATCGTGTTGCGCCGCCGGCCGGTGGGCGTGCCCACGCCCGATTGCTTTGCCCTGGTGGAAACGCCCATGCCGGTGCTGGACGATGGCCAGATGCTGGTGCGCATGCGCGTCGGCTCGGTCGATCCAGCGATCCGCGGCTTCCTTGATGATCGCCCATCCTACCTGCCGCCGGTGGCGATCGATGCGCCGGTCACCGGTATGTCGCTGGGCGAGGTGGTGGCCAGCCGCCATGGCGATTGGCCGGTGGGCACGCTGGTGCGCGTGCTCGGCACCTGGTCCGATCACTATGTCATCACGCCCGATGCGCTGGGGCTAGAACGCGTTACGCCGCAACCGGGCGTGCCGCTGCGTGCCTATATGGGCGCGCTGGGGCCGGTGGGGCTAACGGCCTGGGTGGGCCTTGTCGCGGTGGGCCAGGCGCGGCCGGGCGATACCGTGCTGGTCAGCGCGGCGGCCGGCGCCACCGGCAGCACGGTGGTGCAGCTGGCGCGCGCCATGGGCTGCCGCGTGGTGGGCCTGGCTGGCGGGGCAGACAAGGCCGCGCTGGTGCAGCGCCTGGGCGCCGACGCTGCGATCGACCACCGCGTGGCGCCCGATGCGCTGGCCGCCGCGCTCGATGCCGCCGCGCCGCAGGGCATCGATGTCTATTTCGACAACGTCGGCGGCCCGCTGCTCGATCTGGTCCTGCCGCGCATGCGCGAAGGCGGACGCATCGCGCTGTGCGGGATGATCGCGCAATACAATGATGCCGATCATCCCCACGGCGTGACGCAGCTGTGGCAACTGGTGGTCAAGCGGCTGACCCTGCGCGGCTTCCTGACCTATGACCACGCCGATCGCCTGGCCGAGGCGCAGGCCATGCTCGATGATCTCCACGGCCGGGGCCAACTCGTGCCGCTCGAAAACGTCCACCACGGCTTCGAAAGCCTGCCGGGCGCGTTCATCGCCTTGATGCAGGGGCAAACCACCGGCAAGACGCTGGTGGAAATCTGACCAACCGACCACCGACAAGGAGCAACGCGCCGTGGAAGAGCAAGTCTGGCACCCGATCGGCAGCGCAGACCATATTGCCGAAGGCCAAGCCAGCGTGCACGCAGTCGGCGGCTGGCAGGTGCTGCTGACGCGCCATGAAGACGCGATCGTGGCCGTCAACGACCGCTGCACCCACGCCGCCGCGCGCCTTTCCACCGGCCGCATCCGCCGCGGCGCGCTGATGTGCCCGCTCCACGGCGCGCGGTTCGACCTGGCTGACGGCCACTGCATCGGCGGCGCCTATCCATCCCTGCGCCGCTTCCCGGTGCGCGAAAGCGATGGCGTGGTAGAAGTCGCCGTGCCCGCCACCCCGCCCGGCATGGATGAAATGCCGGTCGATCAGTGAGGGCTTCGGCTGGTCGCTGAAACCCTCAACCCTCGCGATCAGCCCTTGAACACCCCATGCCGCCGGCCAAAGGCGTGGAACAGGTCGGGCCAGGCGTGCGCAGGCACGGTTTGCGGCAGGCGCGCGCCAAAACCGTGGCCGCCTTGGTCGAAGCCGTGGAATTCGCAGGGCCGCGCCTTGGCCAGCAGCGCCTGGTACATGGCCAGGCTGTTCTGGATCGGCACCAGGCCATCGTCAGAGGCGGCGGTCAGGAACGTGGGCGGCGTATCGGCGCCCACCCGCTGTTCCACCGAGCCTGCCCGCGCGGCCGCCGCCGTGGCGCCGGGACCCAGCAGGTTGTCGCGCGAACCGGCGTGGACGAATGTCTCGCTCAAGGTGATCACCGGATAGATCAGCCCGGCGAGGTCAGGCCGCGCCGAAAGCGCGTCGGCCGCGTCGCGCGGGGCATAGGTCTGTTCGGCAAAGCGCGTCGCCAGGCTGCCGGCCAGGTGCCCGCCTGCCGAAAAGCCCAACACTGCCACCCGCGCCGGGTCGATGCCGAATTCTCCGGCGCGATGGCGCACCAGGCGGATGGCGCGCTGCATATCCTGCAAGGGCACCAGGCTGCGATCGCCCCAGCCCTCGCCCGGCAGGCGATAATAGAGGATGAAGCAGGTCACCCCGCGCTGGGTCAGCCAGTTGGCCTGCTCTTCCCCCTCGTTATCGATCGAGAGGAAGCCATAGCCGCCGCCCGGCACCAGGATCACGGCCGAGCCATCCTGATAGGCCGGCCGGCGCACCTCGATCGTGGGCGTGGCCACGCCATAGAGCCAGCGATCGTCGAACGCTGCGCTCTGGCTGCGCTGCTCGATCCGGCGCTTGGGCAAGACGGCCGGCGCGCCCGGCGCGGCACCGGGCCACAGCGGAATTGAGGGGCCGCCATAGTGGATCGCCGTGGGGCCGGCGCTCGCCTTGGGGCTGGCGGCGGCAAGCGCGCCCAGCGTGGCGAGGCCGCCAAGCAAGGCGCGGCGCGAGGGCGCGATCGTGGTGGTCATCGGTCGGTCCTTTCGCTCAGACCAGGCGATTGGTGCGGATGACTTCGCGATACCAGTCCGCGCTCATCTTGGGGGTGCGCTTCTGCGTGGCGAAATCGACGTGGTGGATGCCAAACAGCTTGGTATAGCCATCTTCCCATTCGAAATTGTCCATCAGGCTCCACAGGAAATAGCCCTTCACCGGCAGCCCCTCGCGCGTGGCGCGCTGCAGGTGGGTGAGGTAGTTGCGCAGGTACATCACGCGATCGGCGTCATAGACCTTGCCATCGGCGGCCACGGCATCATCGGCAGAACAGCCGTTTTCGGAAATGTACAGCGCCTTGGGCTTCCACAGGTCGTTGATGGTGCGCAGCCCCCAATACATCACCTCGGGCGTGACATAGAGCCAGGGCGAGGCCATGCGCGGCGACTGCGGCAGGTGCGGCAGGATCTCATAGCCGCCGGGCTTGCTGGCATCGGCGCGCACGGTGTTGCCGGTGTAGATATTGACCGAAACGAAATCGAGCGGGCTGCCGATCGCGGCCATGTCGCCGGCCTGCACTTTGGGCGCGTCCTTGCCCTGCGCGGCCAGGTAGCTGTCGATATAGCGGCCTTCCATGATGGCGGTGAGGAACATGGCGTTTTCCTCGCGCACCGCGCGCTTGACCGCGTCGATATGCTCGGGCGTTTCCAGCGCGGGCACAAAGATCGTCGCGTTGTCGGCCAGGCCCACTTGCGTGCCGGGGCGGGCATGGGCGCGGATCGCCTGCACGCCCAGGCCATGGGCCAGCACGCCATGGTGGCGCACCTGGTTAACTTCGCCCATCGGCAGCTTGAGGCCGGGCGCCTTGCCCCCGGTCATATAGCTCAGGTCGGTAAAGCAGCGCAGCTCGTTGACCGTCATGACATGCTTGACGCGGTCGGTCAGCTTGCCGGCCATGAACCCGGCATAGTCGGCAAAGGCCAGCGCGGTGTCACGGTTCTGCCAGCCGCCGGGCAGCGCGGCGGGCAGGTCCCAGTGGAACAGCGTGACATGCGGGGTGATGCCGGCGGCCAGCAGGCCATCGACCAGGCGGTTGTAGTAATCCAACCCCTTGGCATTGGGCTTGCCCTTCCCTTCCGGGAAGATGCGCGACCAAGCCACCGAAAAGCGATAGGCCTTGACGCCCAGTGCCTTCATCAGGGCAATATCCTCGGGATAGCGGTGATAGCTGTCGCACGCCACATCGCCGGTATCGCCGTGGGCAACCTTGCCGGGGGTGTGGGAAAAGATATCCCAGTTGGTGGGCCCTCGCCCGTCTTCCTTCACCGCGCCTTCGATCTGATAGGCTGCGGTGGCGCAGCCCCAGGCAAAATCGGCCGGGAATGCCAGGTCATCGCCCGCGCCCGCCGCGGTGCCGGCCGCAGTTGCGGTTTGTGCCAGCACGGGGTGCGTCCCGCCGATCGATGCGCCCAGGGCGGCCACGCCCAACCCACGGCCCAGATCGCGACGACTGATTCTGCTCATGCTGTCCTCTTCCTTGATAGTGTTCTGGCTTGGTTGTGTTCTGGCGCGAAAGTGTGCGGATCACTGCACCAGATCAGGCCGCCAGGGCCAATGCCAGGGCTGCTGCCAATCGGGCTCGAACCCCCGTATTCTCGGCAATGGTTACGCTATCATTGCCCCTGCTGACAATGCCTGTGTTTGACAAAATCGATTGCCGCGCGCTCACCGGCCGTGCGCCGCCTGTGCAATCCGCTAGGCGCCGTGGCCCTGCCCCCCGGCTATGGTCGGCGCCAAAGCCATAACGGGAGAGACCCCCATGCCCTTTGCCGGCCCCGCCGAAGATCGCCTGGCCTTGCGCGAACTGCTTGAAACCTATGCCGATGCGGTCACGCGCTGCGATGCGCAGGCCTGGGGGGAAACCTGGGCCGAGGATGCGCAATGGTCGCTGCCCGATTATCCCGAAATTGGCACCACCCAGGGCCGCGCCGCGATCGTGGCGATGTGGGTGGAAGCGATGAAGCATTATCCCGGCATCATGTTCGAAGCCTGGCCCGGCAGCATCGTGGTCGATGGCGATCGCGCCACGCTGCGGTCCTACACCGCCGAGGTCTATGACTGGCCCGATGGCGTGCACCGCGATCGCGGGCAGTATGACGATGAATGCATCCGCATCGATGGCCGCTGGTATTTCAAAGCGCGCACGTTCCGCAACATCCATCGGCAGATCGCGCCCAAGGGGTTGTAATGCCTATCATTCGCCATCATGCCGGGCTGCGCGCGCTGGTGGCGGTGCGTGGCCATCCGTTTGATCGCACCGGCTTTGATGCCATGTTCCAGGCGATGGACGGCGTCAGCGCGACGATGGTGGACCAGCCCGCCGCCGCCCTGCTGATGAACCCCGATGGCATGGCCGAATTCGACGTGCTGGTGCTCTACGACATGCCCGGCCTCGATTTCGAAGCAACCGAGCCGCCCGCCATGCTCGCACCCTCGCCGCAGTTGCAGGCCGGCTTTCGCGCGCTGCTGGAGCAGGGCAAGGGCGTGGTGGCGCTGCACCATGCGCTGGCGGCCTGGCCCACCTGGGCCGACTATCATGAATGGCTGGGCGGCCAGTTCCTGTACCGGCCGGCCATGGTGCGCGGCCAACTTGCGCCCGACAGCGGCTATCGCCACGATGTGGCCTATACCGCCCAGACCCATGCTCATCCCGTTACCCACGGAATCCCCACGGAATTTCCTGTGGTGGACGAGCTTTACCTGGCGCAGGTCTTTGCCGATGAGGTGGTGCCGCTGCTCACCTGCGATGCGCCGTTCACGCGCGATCACTTCTGGTCGGCAGACCTTGCGGTGCGCGGCGCGATGTTTGCCAACCACGGCTGGGACCATCCGCTCGCGCCACCGCTGATCGGCTGGGCCAAGCAGGCGCTGGCCAGCCGGCTGGTCTATCTCCAGCCCGGCGATGGCCCCGGCGCATGGAACAGCGCGCCCTATCGCGCCTTGCTGGAAAACGCGATGCGCTGGGTGGCGCACCAAGACCTGCGTTAAGCCAATATACTACGTCACCCCGGACTTGGCCCGGGGTGACAGTGGTGAAAAAGAGCCTCAGCTGCTGCCCCGTATGCCCTCAGCGCGCGGTCATCCCGCCGTCCACCACGAACTCTGCGCCGGTGATATAGCGTGCCTCGTCCGACGCGAGGAACAGGTTCATGTTAGCGATATCTTCGGGCGCGCCCATATAGCCCATCGGCACCAGGCCCATCACCGCGTCATAGTTGGCGGCATTGTCTTCCAGCGCCACGCCCTGGATATTGGTGGCGATCATGCCGGGATGCACGGTGTTGCAGCGGATGCCATCGGCGGCGCCTTCCAGCGCGACGACCTTGGAAAACAGCCGCACCCCGCCCTTGCTGGCGGCATAGGCGGCGCAGCCCGGCACGCCGATCAGCCCGGCGACCGACGAAATGTTGATGATCGATCCGCCGCGCGCGCGGCCATCGGCGCCCGGGCGGCGCATCATCACAAACGCGCGTTGCGTGCCCTGGAACACGCTGTTGAGGTTCACGTCGTTCTGCCGCAGCCAATCGGCCGTGGTCACCTTGTCAAACTCGCCCAGCACGGCGATGCCGGCATTGTTGACGATAATGTCGAGCGCCCCATCGGCGGCATCGATCGCGGCGATCACGCGATCCCAATCGGCTTCCGATGTCACGTCGTGCGCCAGGGCCGTGGCCACCCCGCCGGCATCACGGATCGATTGCGCCACCTGTTCCGCGCCGGCCAGATCGCGATCGGTGACATAGACCCGCGCGCCTTCCTGGGCAAAGCGGATGGCCGTGGCACTGCCCAGCCCGGGCACCGATGCCCCGCCGGTAACGAGGGCGATCTTGCCTTCCAAGCGCTTCATGCTGTTTCCTTTCTTGTGCGACCTTGGCAGGGGCCGGGACCAGGCGCGGCCCGATCCCGACCGGCCATCAGAACTTGAAACCGATCGTGCCGCCATAGGTGCGCGGTTCGAGCGCCATGCCGAACGACCACAGCCCCGCCACGGTAAAGGCATGGGTGGTGGTGCGGATATCGGCAAGGTTGCGCCCGAACACGCGCAGATAGGCATCAGTCTTGTTGATCTTGAAATTGAGCGTCAGGCTGGCATCGACCAGGTCCTGCGTCACCGTGCGCACGCGCGCATCGTTGCCGCTCACGATCTGGCCAGGCGTGCCCAGTGCCGTGGTGCCCGCCGCGCTCGATGCGATCGAGATCTGCTCGTCATAGGGGCTGATGTGGCGCCACGACAGCGAGCTGACCACGCTGCCGAAATCGGTGGGGACGGTATAGTCGCCGCTGATCGAGCCCGAGAACGTGGGCGCATAGATCAGGCGGTTGGCGGTGTAATCGAACGGCGTGATCGTGGTACCGACCAGGCCGCCCACCACGAAGCGGCGGAAGTGCGACTGCATCAGCGCGGCCGAGGCCGTGATCTTGAAGTTGGAGCTGACGCGCAGCGAGCCGTCGAACTCGATCCCCTTGATCAGCGCGCCGCCCGGCACGTTGCTGGTGATCGTCTGGTTGCCGGTGGAGCAGGCGCACGGGATCGTCGTGTTCTGCTGCATGTTCTTGTAATCAGAGATATAGCCGGCCAGGTTGATGTTCAGGCGGTGATCGAACAGATCAAGCTTGGCACCCACTTCATAGGAATCGAGCGTTTCGGGCTGGAACGGCCGGGTGGCATAGTTCGCGTCGCCCGCGCGCGGGCTGAACCCGCCGGAACGATACCCGCGCGACCAGCTGGCATAGAACATCGCATCGGAATTGGGGCGATAGTCGATGCCCACCTTGGGCGTGAACTTGGAGAAGTTGGCCGAACCAGGCGGGAACGGCGCCCCCAGGAAGCCATTGGCCAGGTACTTGTAATCGTGCGACCAGCGCCCGCCGAACGACAGGCGCACCTTGTCGATGATCGCCCAGTTGAAATCGGCAAACGCGGCATAGCTTTCCGACTTGGCGTTTTCGATCTGCGGCGCGGCGTCAAACGTGCACGGCGGGGTGTTGGGGGAAAAGCCGAACACGCGCGAGCACTGCTTGAAATCGTACTTGCTGTTGAAATAGAACCCGCCGATCACATAATCCAAACCCTGGATCAGGTTGCCGGCGGCGCGCAGTTCCTGGCTCCACTGCGTGTAGTTCTGGATACGATCGACGTAATAGAGATCGGTGGACGAACCGTCGAAATCCTGGGTCTGCCGCTCGGCGCTGTGACGCCAGCCGGTGATCGAGGTCAACTTAACGCTGCCCAGGTTATAGTTCATTTCCAGCGTGGCATCGGGGGCGTGATAGGTGCTGAGCGCCGGCTGGCCAAACGTGGTATAGAGATCGGTGGTGGTGTTGCGGTTGCATTCCTGCGCCGGCTCGAACGCGCAGAACACTTCGCCGGTCTTGGCCAGGTTGCTCACCACCGGCACGAACGACTGGATCACGTTCTCGATAGTGAACTGCGCGGTGAAATCGGAATCGGCCGGCTTGAACAGGATCGTGCCACCAAAGCTGTCACCCTTGGAAGCGCCGTCAGAGCGGTTGTAGGTGGCGTTGTGATAGAAACCATCGCTCTGGTTGTGGAAATACCACAGCTTGAGGCCCAGGGTTTCGCCATTGCCGAAATTGCCGATCGCCTTGCCCGACCAGGTATTCCAGCGACCATAGGTGAACTCGGCCTTCATGCCCGCGGTCATGGTCGGCTTGCTGCGCGTGATATTGACCACGCCGCCGATGGTATTGGCGCCAAACAGCGTGCCCTGCGGCCCGCGCAGCACTTCGATCTGGGCAATATCGAACGCGTCCTGCAACTGGCCGGTGTTGGTGCCGATGGTCACGCCATCGACGACCACGCCGACCGTCGGCGTCTGGCTCTTTTCGATGTCGGCATAGGTCAACCCGCGGATCGACAGGTTGGCCGCCTGGGCACCGGAATTCTGCTGAGTGATCAGCAGGCCGGGCGCCGCGCCCTGCAGATCGCCGATATTCACCGCGGCCTTGTTTTCCAGCATCGCGGCATTGACCGCGGTGATCGCCACCGGCGTGGTCTGCAGCGATTCCGCGCGGCGGCGGGCGGTCACGATGATGGCGTTGGTGTCTTGCGACACGGCGCTATCGGCCTGCGGGGCAGCATCGGCCGCCGGCGCTTGCGGCGCAGGCGCCCCTTCGGCCAGGGCCAGCCCAGGGAACAGCGGCACGCTGACCCCGGCCAGAAGCACGCACGCAGCACGATTGGCAAAGCAGCCTTTCATCCTCTCACTCCCCCAGTATCTTTATCCCGCAGGGTTCTTGCCCCTTGATGATGAGAACCTATGCCGGGGAGGGCACGCACACCTACTGCAACAAATCATAGGTGCTTGCCCCGGGGTTTGGGCCAAGCTGCAAGCGCATGATCGGGGCTGGCCAAGGCAGCCCCGCCGGATTGGGAGAGCAATGATGAACCCCCTGGAAAATCGCCGTTTCCTGTTGCAACGGCGCCCACACGGCACACCACAGCGCGATGACTTCCACCTGGAAACCGGCGCCGTGCCAGCTGCCCCGCAAGGCGGCATGGTAGTGCGCAACCATTTCATCTCGCTCGATCCGGCGCAGCGCGGATGGATGGACGATGCGCCCAGCTACATGCCGCCGATCGCGCTGGGCGATGCCGTGCGCGCCACCACGGTGGGTCGGGTGCACGAGTCGCGCAATCCGGATTTCGCGGTGGGCGACTGGGTGCTGGGCCTTAACGCGATCGAGGATTACTCGGTGGTCACCCCCGGCGGCTTTACCAGCAAGATCGACGTGTCGATCGTCGATAGCCCCTCGCGCTATCTCTCGGCCGTGGGCGCCGTGGGCCTGACGGCCTATTTCGGGCTTACCGATGCAGCGTCACCGCGCGCCGGAGAAACCCTTCTGGTTACTGGCGCTGCCGGGGCGGTAGGATCGATGGTGGGCCAGATCGGCAAGATCCTGGGCCTTAGGGTCATCGGCATTGCCGGCGGCGCGGAAAAGTGCCGCCGGCTGGTGCAGGACTACGGCTTTGACATGGCAATCGACTACAAGGACGCGCACGGGGCCAAGCCGGTCGACGCCCTCTCAGCCGAAATCGCCGCTGCCGCGCCGCAGGGGGTGGATATCCTGTTCGAAAACGTCGGCGGAGACGTGATGGATGCGGTGCTGATGAACCTGGCGCTGCACGCCCGCGTGGTGCTGTGCGGGTTGATCAGCGAATACAACGCCCCGGAAAAGATCGGCATTCGCAACCTGTGGCAGGTGATCGTGAAACAGGCGACGATCAAGGGCTTCCTGATCGCCGGCTATGTCCCCCGCTTTGCCGAAGGCGGCGCGGCCGTGGCGCAATGGATCGGCGAAGGGCGCCTGCGCGTGGACGAGGATATCCAGCACGGCCTGGAAAACGCCTATGACGCATTCATGCGCCTGTTCACTGGCGCCAACACCGGCAAGCTGGTGCTGGCGGTGGAGTGAGGGGCGTAAACTCCCCCCCCCCTCCTCTTCAGAGGAGGGGGGTCGGGGGGTGGTGGAAAGGTAGTGCAAGGCTTCGCACCACCCCCGACCCCTCCTCTGAAGAGGAGGGGAGAAATCGCTTCACCCCCCAAACGCACAACCCCCAAAACCTCAGAACTGTACACGCTTGGTATAGCCGCCATCGATCACCACATTGGTTCCCGTGGTGAAAGACGATGCCGGGCTAGCCAGGAACACCACGGTGCGCGCCACTTCTTCCGGCCCGCCCCAGCGGCCCAGCACGAACTGCGCCTGCGTGGCGGCATAGAGTTCGGGCATGACACCCTCGATCGCTTCCCAGTTGCCGCCGGGAAAACGGATCGGGCCCGGTGACACACTGTTGACGCGAATGCCCTTGGCGCCCAGCGCCTGGCTCAACTGCCCGGCATGCACCAGCAGCGCGCCCTTGAGCGCGTTATAGCCCTGCGGCACGATGAAGGTTTCCACGCCGGCCGTGCTGGCCGTGACCACGATGCTGCCCTCACCCGAGGCGGCCAGTGCCTCTTCCAGCACCTCCACCCCGATGACCAGGCCCATGATGTCGTAATCCAGGCTCTTTTGCCAATCGCCCGTCGCGCCCGCGCCGCTGGTAGAGATCATCGGCACGAAGATATCGCATCCGCCCAGCGCGTCGCGCGCCTGCGCCAGCCACGCGCGATAGGCATCGTGGCCGCTTTCCATGTCGAATGCGCTGCCAAATATCTTGCCGCCATGCGCGGCCAGCGCCGCGGCGGTTTCGGCCACCTGTTCGGCATTGCGCGAACAGAACGCGACATCGGCGCCTTCTGCGGCGAACAGCTCTACCGTGGCGCGGCCGATGCCCCGGCTGCCGCCGGTGAGGATTACCTTTTTCCCCTTGAGTCCCAGATCCATGTTCTCGTTCCTTTCGGACGCGCACGCCGCGCCATGATAGCAGGATCAAACTGGCGCATCGCCCCGGCCGCGCTCCACTGCCCTTTTGGAGAGGAATGGCCTGCGCGTGCCTGTGTTAGCAAGCGGGCAAACGTCATGCGGGAGAGAGCGATGGGCAGGTTGGACGGCAAGCGCGCCGTGGTTCTGGGCGCGAGCAGCGAAGGCAACATGGGCCAGCACATCGCCCGCCGTTTTCTGGACGAAGGCGCACAGGTTCTGGTCGCCGGGCGCAAGGAAAGCGTGCTCGCCGATTTTGCCAGTGCCCATGCGTGCCACTGGGCGGCGTGCGACATCACCAGCCCGGAAAGCCTTGCCGCGATGGCCGATGCGGCGGTTGGCGCGATGGGCGGGGTGGATATTGCCGTCAACGCCACCGGCTGGGGCCTGCTCAAGCCGTTCCTCGATACCACGCGCGACGAACTCGATACCATCACCGCGCTGCAATACATCGGCCCGTTCCAGTTCTACCAGGCGATGATCCGCAAGATGGCGCGCAGCATGGGCGGCACCGGCGGCAGCCTGATCCAGATCAGCAGCGCCACAGCCACGATCATGCTCAACGATCACGCCGCCTACATGGGCACCAAGGCCGGCACCGACCATGTGGTGCGCTGCGTGGCACACGAATTTGGCGAGGAAGGCATCCGCGCCAACTCGATCTCGCCGGGCCTTACCGAAACACCGATGACCGCCGAGGCCAAGGCCGTGCCCGGCCTGTTCGACAGTTTCCTGGCGGGCTATCCGCTGGGCCGCATCGGCACGAGCGACGATATCGCCGCCGCCGCCGTGTTCCTGGCCAGCGACGAATGCTTCATGACGGGGGAAAACCTCCAGGTAAACGGCGGCCTTACCTTGCGGCGCAACCCCACCCGCGCGGAAATGGCCGCGGCCATGGCCAACGGCGGCTGAAAAAGACCGCCCGCTGCCATCTGGTTTCGCTCGGTGTGCTGCGCTAGGCAGGCCTGATGCAAGCAAGCCATGATGACGACGCGCCCGGAACCTGGACCGCGCAAGGGGCCAACCACGCCACGCGGGCGCAACGGATAACCGGTGTCGTTGCCATCGTGCTGCTGGCGCTGGCTGGCCTGTGGACCTTGCGGATGTTCCTGCCCGCGCTGGGCTGGGGCGTCATCCTGGCGGTCTCGCTTTGGCCGCTCCACGTTACAGCGGCGCAGCGCTGGCCACGCGGGCAGAAGCTGGTCTTGCCTGCGGTGTTCACCCTGCTGGTGCTGCTGGTGTTTGTCATCCCGCTGGTCATGGTCGCCGCCGCCGTGGCGCACGACAGCATGGCCGTGACGCAGTGGCTGGCGCAGGCCCATGCCCAGGGCGTGCCGGTGCCCGATTTCGTGGCGCACCTGCCTTATGGCGATCACCTGGTCGCCTGGTGGCAGCAGACCCTGGCCACGCCCGAGGCGATCGATCGCCTGTCGATGCAGGCACACAAGCTGCACTTCACCTCAGGCGAAAAGATTCTGGGCCTGGTCGCGCATCGCGTGCTGCTGGTCAGCTTCATGCTGCTGACGCTGTTCTTCCTGATGCGCGATGGCGCGCGGGTGGCCCATGCCTTGCGCATCGGCACGCGCCGCGCCTTTGGCGAACTGGGCCTGCGCGTGGCTGATCAGGCAGTGCTGGCGGTGCGCGGCACGGTCAATGGCCTGATCATCATCGGCTTTGGCGAAGGCGTATTGATGGGCCTGGCCTATGGCTTTGCCGGGGTGGACCATGCCGCGCTACTCGGCCTGCTCACCGCGCTGCTGTCGGCCATTCCGCTGGGCGCGGTGGCGGCGGTGGTCCTCGCCGCTGCCCTGCTCGCCGCGGCCGGAAAGGCGGCGGCAGCAGTAATCGTGCTGGTCTTTGGCAGCGTGGTGATCTTCGTGGCCGATCACTTCGTGCGCCCGGTGTTCATCGGCGGGGCCACGCGGCTGCCCTTCCTGTGGGTGCTCCTCGCCATCCTGGGCGGGATCGAAACCTGGGGCCTGATCGGGCTGGTGATCGGGCCGGCGCTGATCGCCGTGCTGATGCTGCTGTGGCGCGAATGGGTTGGCGCGCACCAGGGCCCGCTCAACCCGGCGCCGGAAGCGTCTCTGCCGCAATGATCTGCGCGATCTGCGCGCGCAGCTGATCCTTGCGCACCTTGCCCGCTGCCGTGCGCGGCAAGGCTGCGATCGTTTCAAAGCGTTCGGGAATCTTCTGCCGGGCAAGGCCACTGGCCGCCACGTGCGCGGCCAGATCGGCCGTCGCCACAGCGCCCCGCGCCACGATGAACGCGCAGACCCCCTCGCCCAGCCGGGCATGGGGCATGGCCACCACCGCGCAATCGGCCAAGGCCGGGTGCGTGGCCAGCACCTGCTCGATCTCGGTCGCGGAAATGTTTTCGCCGCCGCGAATGATCAGGTCTTTCTTGCGCCCGGTCACCGTGATGGCGCCGGCGGCGTCGCGCACGCCCAGGTCACCGGTGCGGAAAAAGCCCTGCGCGTCGATGGCCTTGGCGGTTTCGGCAGGATCAGTATAGCCGATCATCATCGCCGGCCCGCGCGCGAGGATTTCGCCCTCGCGCCCATCGGGCAGATCGTGGCCGGCTTCATCGACGATGCGCACGGCATAGTCCACGATGCGCCCATCGGTCTGCGCCGCGCGCCCAGGATCATCGGGCCAGCCAAAGCTGACCAGCGGCACTTCGGAACTGCCGAACACGCGAAACGGCGCGCAGCGGGCAAAGGCTGATCGCGCCTCACGGATCACCTCGGGCGCGACGGCCGCGCCGCCACAAGCAAAGAAACGGAACGTTGGCAGGGTTTCCCCCGCCGCGCGCGCGGCAGCGGCCAGTTCCACCAGGAACGGCGTGGCCGCCACCGTGCCAACCACGCCATGCCGCGCGATCAGGACGAGCGCCTCCTGCGCGTTCCAGCTTTCCATCAGCACCGTGCAGGTGCCCATCACCAGCGGCATTTCCAGGCCATTGGCAAAGCCCGACACATGCGTGACCGGCGATGGCATCAGCACCGCCTCGCCCGGTTTCAGCCCCCAGAACGCCCCGCTCTGGCCGATTACCCGGCCCAGCGTGGCGTGGCTGTGCAGCACGCCCTTGGGCCGCCCGGTGGTGCCCGAGGTATAGAGCACCATCTTCACCGCCATGGGATCGACCGGCACCCGCGCATCGGGCAGGCCGCGCCCGGCCGCCACCAGGCTGGCAAGATCATCAGGCCCATCGCCGCGCACGGTGAACACATGCGCCAGCGCGGGCAGATCGGCCTGCACCCGGGCGGCCATGGCGGCATGGTCCACCTTGCGGAACACCGTGGGCACGAACAGCGCGCGGGCCGCGCCATCGCCCAGCATCATGCGCATTTCGGCGTCGCGATAGATCGGCACGATCGGGTTGACCACCAGCCCGGCGATCACGCAGGCGAGGTTGAGCACCGCCGCCTCGCGCCAGTTGGGCAACTGGAACGCCACCACATCGCCCGGCACCAGGCCCCTCGCGCGCAGCGCTGCGGCCAGTGCCTGGGCATCGGCCCACAGCGCCGCAAACGTCAGCGCGCCGGCATCATCGATGATGCAC
Organism: Novosphingobium sp. 1529; assembly: GCF_040544855.1. Lineage (NCBI taxonomy): Bacteria > Pseudomonadati > Pseudomonadota > Alphaproteobacteria > Sphingomonadales > Sphingomonadaceae > Novosphingobium > Novosphingobium sp. 1529. Next base: position 448,944 of record NZ_JBEPKW010000003.1, on the reverse strand, counting down.
GGATCATCGGGCCGCGTGGCCGCCAGAGCGGCGGCGCGATCGGCAATCGTCTGGTGCGGCCATAGCCCCTCGCGCACAAACTGTGCCTGGTGCGCGGCCGGAACCGCAGGCCAAGCTCGGGCAGGTTCACGCGCTGATTCGCCGCTGGTGTTCATCATCCTCGTCGCCTTGCCCGTTTTCCGCTTGTTCGCCGGTTAGCGGGCGCCTGTCCACTTGGCCAAAATGCGAGGAACCTGTCACCTGTCCCAGCTTGGCAAGGCGATCTGCCTGCGGCAGCTTTGGCCATTAGCGACACAAGCAAAACAGGCAGGAGAGGCCGCAGATGAGCAATGAACGGGCCGAGCGGCGCCAGCGGATCGGCGATATTGCCGAGATCATGCTGGATTACGTCGAGCACAACAGCACCTACCAGGCCCAACAGGTGGCGCGCGTGCGCACGGCCACCTATACCGATCCCGATCAGTGGAAAGCCGAGATGGAACTGGTGTTCCGCCGCGTGCCGCTGATGCTGGCCTTCACCGCCGAACTACCCGAGCCGGGCAATTACAAGGCGATGGACGCCATGGGCCTGCCCGTGCTGATCGTGCGCGACAAGGCAGGAGAGGTGCGTGCGTTCCTCAACGTCTGCTCGCATCGCGGCGCGCCGGTCGCTTCGGAAGGGCACGGCAAGTGCGCCCGCTTCACCTGCAAGTACCACGGCTGGACCTATGGTCAGGACGGCAAGCTGCTGGGCGTTTCGGAAAGCGCCAACTTTGGCGATGTCGACAAGGCCGGCCTCGCCCTGCGCGCGCTGCCGTGCGAGGAACGCGCGGGCATGATCTTCGTGGCGCTCACGCCCAATGCCCCGCTCGATCTCGATGACTATTTCCAGGGCTTCCTTGAAGACTTCGAGAATGTCGGCTTTGCCGACTGGGCCTATCTCGGCAGCCGCACGATCGAGGGCGCCAACTGGAAGATCGCGTTCGACGGCTATCTCGAAGGCTATCACTTCGCCTCGCTGCACCCCGCCACGATCGAACCGCGCACGCCATCGAACCGCATGTTCTACGAAGGGTTCGGCCCCTCGATGCGCATCGGCTTTCCCCAGCACCGCATTGCCGAGGCGCTGAAAGACGTGCCGCGCGAGGATTGGGGCGACCAGGAAAACAACGGCTTTGATTTCGTGCGCATCCTGTTCCCCAATGTCTCGGCGTTCCTCGCGCCCGAGATTACCCAGGTGGCCCAGCTGTTCCCCGGGCCGACGCCCGATCGCAACCGCACCGTGCTGCACTACCTGCGGCGCGAGCCGATCCGCGACGAGGCCGATCGCGCCGCGGTGGAGCAGATGATCAACTTCTTCCGCGATGTGACCTATCAGGAAGACTATGTGATCGGCATGGAAATCCAGAAAGGCCTGGAAAGCGGCGCGCACGACAACCTGGTGTTCGGCCGCAACGAACGCGGCAACCAGTATTTCCACGAATGGCTCAACTGGTATCTGCAGGATGATGCCACCCTGCCCAAGCCGGTGATGTGAGAGGGCGGCGAGCATGACAGTCCAGGACAACAAATCGCGCTATTCGCCCGATTTCGACATGCCGGTGCGCGGCGATACGATCACAGCCGATCGCTATATCTCGCGCGACTGGATGGACAAGGAAGGGCAGAACCTGTGGCCCAAGGTGTGGCACCTGGGTGGAATGCTGGCCGAACTGGAGGAGGAAGGCGACTTCATCCGCCACGATTTCGGCAAGGATTCGATCCTGATGATCGCCCAGGCCGATGGCAGCGTGCGCGCGTTCTACAACAGCTGCCCACATCGCGGAAACCGCCTGGTGCTGGGCGATGCCGGCTCGCTGCCGCGCATCACCTGCGGCTATCACGGCTGGCAGTTCACTCCCGATGGCCTGCTCGCCAAAGTGCAGGACCCGGATGATTTTGCCGGCGGCAACCCCTGCGGCAAAGTGCACCTGTCGGAACTGCGCTGCGAAACCTGGGGCCCGTTCGTGTTCTGGTGCATGGATGATGACGTGCCGCCACTGGCGCAGTGGATGGCGCCCTTGCAGGAACGCCTCGCCAATTATGGCCTGGATAACTGGGTGCGCGTGCTCAAGCTGTCGTGCGACGCGGAATTCAACTGGAAGGTGATCCGCGACAATTTCAACGAGAGCTACCACCTCCCCACGATCCATCCCGAACTGGCCACGTTCATCAACGATGGCCTGCCCACCACGGTCTTCGAAATGTATCCCAGCGGCCACAACGCGATGTGGATGATCGGCCACCAGGCCACCACGCGGGTGGACTATCACAGCGCCGAAGTGCCCGCCCCGCTCGATGACATTGCCCGCGCCTGGGGCATCGATCCGGCCGATTACCAGGGCCGCACCGGCGAAATCCGCGCCGCCGTGATCGCCGCCAAGCGCAAGCTGGGGCCAGAGCGCGGCTATACCATGTACGAAGACATGACCGACCAGCAGCTGGTGGACTATTTCCACTGCACGCTGTTTCCCAATCTCACGCTCACCATGTCGCCCGAACAGATGCAGGTGCTGCGCACCGAGCCGCATCCCACCGACCCGGAAAAGTGCGTGTTCCAGCACTGGTGCCTCTATCCCCCGGTCAAGGGGATGAAAGAGGTGGTCACCCCGATCGGCACAGTGCCGCTGCGCCACGATGCCGTGGCACGGCACAGCCGCTATGGCGATGGCGTGTCGCTGGGCTTTGTCGCCGATCAGGATCTCTCGATCGGCACCACGCAGCAACAAGGCCTCAATTCACGCGGCTTCAAGGGCTGTATCCTGCCCGGCCAGGAAAAGCGCATCCAGCGCTTCCACGAACTGCTCAACGATTACGTGGCCGGCAAGGGCCCGGTGCAACCGGCATGACCTATCCCCCGCCGCCCTGCCCCGCAGACGTGCGCCTGGCCCTTGCCGATCTTGTCACCGCCTATGCCATGGCGGTGGACGATATCGGCAATGCCGCCGGCGTTGCCGCGCTGTTCGCGCCCGATGGCTGCTATGACCTGACCAGCCTGGGCATGGACCGGATCGTCGGCCGCGCGGGCATTCAGGGGTTCTTCGAAGCCGCCTTTGACACCATGGCCAGCAACGCCCACTTTGTCGGCAACGTGGCACTCGGCGCCTATGACGCCGCCGCCAGCACCGCGCAGGTCACGGCCTATGGCCACGCCTTCAGCCTGGGCACCGATGGCACCCTGCTTGAGGTGAAGGCCCGCTACGCCTTCGACCTTGCCCAGCACGAGGGCACCTGGCGCATCGCGCGCCTGGGCATGACCATGCTGCTGCCCCCGGTCCACACCCCGGCGCCCTGATCACGATCCGCCCCGCCCAGCGGGGAGGTGGCAGCCCGCCGGGCTGACGGAGGGGCGCAGTGCCGCACCTTGCAGTGCAGGGTAGCATGCTGGCCTCCCCCCACACACAAAGACGCGAAGAACACCGCAGTGCCTTCGCGGCTTTGTACAAATCGCAATAGCGTCTGTGATCAGGTCGGGTTCTTCAAATAGGCGATCACGTCGGCGCGGTCCTGGCCCTTGGGCAGGCCGGGGAACGTCATCTTGGTACCCGGCACCACGCGCTGCGGCTTTTCCAGATACTGGAACAGCTTTTCGGCGGTCCAGGTGATGCCGCTGCTCTTGTTGGCGTTGGAATAGGCAAACCCGGCGATCGAGCCAGCCTTGCGACCCACCACCCCTGCGAGCGAGGGCCCGATCATGTTCTTGCCGGGCTCGGCCGAGTGGCAGGCCTGGCACTGCGCGAAGATCTGCTTGCCGTGCACCGGATCGGCGGTGAACGATGCCAGCGTGGTGTGATCGAGCGTATCGGTGGAATCAGCCGCCGGCGCGGGCGTGCTGGCCGCTGCGGCCGGGGTCATCGATGCCGCTGCAGCGGCCGTCGTGGTTTCGCTGGCAGCTGGCGTCTGTTCCGCTGCCGATTTGCTGCCACCACCGCCGCACGCGGCAAGCAAAAGCGTGGCGGTGCCCAATGCAAGAGTGTGGACCTTGGATATCATCTGCATCCTCCGTTATGTTTTATGAGGCTGCGCGTCACACGGGACGGCGGGAAACTAGAACGTGTCCGATAGTGCCACGCAATACGGCCGTAAGGGCAAGAACATATCATCGCCAGGGTGCGGATCTGGCCGGCGGATCGTGCCAGTTATCCCGCATTTTTCCGATACTTCCCTCGCGCGTTAACGGCTGGCCCCCCGAACCGTTCCCGAATGCATGATCGGGCCTGACATCAAGGCGGCTGGCTGGCTTTCGGCATTGCCTTCATCCCGCCGGAGTGGCCGGCGCGGCCGAGGCGACCGGCTGGGTGGGCGTTGGCGCCTGCAACGGCGCGGGGAACGTGGCGGGAACCGTGGCGTTGCCCGGCGCGCCCCACAAGGCATGGTAATCCTTGGCCATGGGATAGCCGCCCATCGGCTTGTTCTTGCCCTGGTGGCAGGTGGCGCAGCTGACCTTGAACGGATCACCCATCGGCCCCTTGCGATAGGCCGGGAAAGCATTGGTCAGCGAGCTGATATACTGCCCATTGGTTTCGCGCACCATGCGGATGCCGTACCAGGCCTTGGCCCGCTTGGGCGTGCTGATCGGCCAGGCACCAAGAGCCTGGGCATTGTGGCAGAACGTGCAGTTCACCCCCAGCGCCTTGGACACGTGGATCATCACGGCATAGGAATTTTCGGTCTGCATCACGCTGGTCTTGTCAGCCGGCGAAGGATGCGCGGCCGTGGCCTGAACGCGGATGTTCTGGTCCTTTTTCGGATCGCCGGTCAGATAGAGCGCCAGCGAGGCATCGGGCAGCGACGAAAATCCCGTGGCGGCGATCGGGTCGTCCTGGCCATGGCGGTTGCCGATGATGCCGCTGGGCGGCGCGGGCGGCATGGTCCAGTGGTTGGTCGGCACGGCCTGGCCACGGTGGCAGGTCCAGCAGGTCACCCCGGTCTGGGCCACGTGCGATTGCCAGTTGTGGTTGATGTTGCGCGTCATCTGCAGCATGCGCCGCGCGACAACCTTGGTATAGAGTTCGTCAGAGGCCATGTTGTTGGGATTGTGGCAATAGTTGCAGCCTTCCTTGGGCGCCACCCAGGCGGTCATCGCGGCCATGGTATAGCTCAGCTGCTCGGCGGATTCATCGCCCAGCACCTGCAGGTTCTGGAACTGCTCCTTGGCGCGCGGCCCGTCGGTGGATGGCGGGTCATAGGGCGGCGGCGGCACCTCGTCCTTGGCCATGGCCACTTTCTTGACCGTGACCTGGTCCATGCCGGTGCCGCGATAGCCGTTCTGGCCCGAAACCTTGTGGGAAAGTTCGCAGCCCCCCAGGGACAGCGCGGCAAGCGCCGCCAGGGCAATAGCGGTGATCCGTCTCATTTCCCCGTGCTCCCCAAGGTGGCGGGGTCAATCACCCCGGTTGCGGGATAGTGCGGCGCATAGCCGTGCTGCTGGGCCCACAGATACCAGTTGTCCACCACGGTGCCGGTCAGCAGGATGCCGATGCCCCCGGTCAGCGTGGTCAGCACGGCAAACCACCAGGCCCAGCGATGGATCGATTCCATCGTGGCGTTGAAACCCATGGTCCAGCGCCAGAACAGCGCGGCGCGTTCCGATGCGGTGCCGCGATCGGTGATCTGCTCGATCTCGCGCTCGCCGCCATAGCGGCCGACAGCCAGGATCGTCGCGCCGTGCATGGCAAACAGCAGGGTGGAGCCATAGAGGAACGCGATCGAGAAGCAGTGGAACGGGTTGTAGAACAGGTTTCCATAGCGGATCGAGAACGCAGCGGTCCAATCCAGGTGCGGAAAGATGCCGAACGGCACGCTTTCGGCCCAGCTGCCCATGAAGAACGGGCGGATGAAGCCCAGCACCAAAAACAGCCAGATCGCGCTCAGGAACGCCCAGGCCACATGCGTGCCCATGCCCAGCGCGCGGGCGCGGGTATAGGTGCGCACCCACCACAGGATGACCGAGGTGGTGAGGCAGAAACCGGCGATGATCCACCAGCCGCCCTTGGCCAGCGGCACGAACGGGGTAAAGCCATATTGCGGGCCAGGCGGTTCCAGCGACAGCCACGGCAGCAGGCGCACGAACTGGATCGGGTTCCAGTTGACCGAGGCCAGCATGTTGAGACCGATGATCTCGAACGCGGTAAACCCGAAGATCAGCGCGAAAATGCCGGTCCAGCCCAGATAGATCGGGCCGATCTGCGCCTGGCCAACCAGGCCAAGCAGGTGGACGAAGCTGCCCTGCCCGATGCGCTCTTCGCTGCCCGGTGGCAGGGCCACGCCCATTTCCGGTTCGCCGCGCAATTGCACTTGGGTGAATATGTTCTGGTAGGTCGTCATCGCACGGTGCTCCTTCACGACCAGATCGGCAGGTTGAGCCACCAGGTCCACCACTCGGGCCAACCGCGCGTCCACAATGGGCCGCTGATGACTATGCACACCGCGCTCCAGAACCCGGCGTTCAGCGCCAGCAACAGGCCCAGGCGGTGAATGCCCAGCGTGCCGATCGAATAGCCGATAAGATCGCGGAAGAAGGTGTCTTCGTATTCCGGTGACTTGACCTCACCACCCTTGGGCGGGTTCACCGCCGACAGCACCAGCGCGCCATGCAGGGCCAGCGCCAGGGTGGTGGTGAAGAAGAACGACACCGCCAGCATATGCGCCGGGTTATAATGGAAGTGCAGGTACTGGTACCCGGTGTTCGACACCCAATCGAGGTGGCTGAAAATGCCGTAGGGAAAGCCCCAGTGCCACGCACCGAGCAGGACCGGACGGATCACCACCAGCGTGAAATAGGCAAAGATCGCCATGCCAAAGGCCACCGGCACATGATAGCCCATGCCCAGCTTGCGGCAGATTTCCACCTCGCGCAGCGCCCATGACACGAACGAGACCAGCGCGCAGACCGTGATGATCTGCCAGAAGCCGCCTTCCTTGAGCGGCGCCAGCGCCAGGCCATATTTGAGATCGGGCGGCGCGATCGAAATCAACCAGGGATTCCAGGTCGGGCCTTGCGATGCGGAATAGAAAATAAGCGCCGTGCCCAGCGAGGCGAAGATCGCCGTTACCACGCCGAAAAAGCCGACGTAGAACGGGCCCACCCAGAAATCGAACAGGTCGCCACCAATTAAGGTGCCACCGCGCACGCGATATTTTCGTTCGAAACTCAGGAGTGCCATGGCCATCCCCCTCTCCGCCTGGATGCGGCGGCTGTTGTGTTCAGATGCCAGTTTTTCAGGCGTCAGCGCCCATGAGGCGGCGGTCGGGATCGCCGCCGCCTCTCGCACAGGCTTGCGTCAGCTGGCCGGTTTTGCGGCTGCGGCGGCATGCGCGGCGCCCTGCGCCGAGTTGGGGCCGTCGAGCCAGTTGTAGGTGTCGGTGCTGAGCAGGATGAAGTGAATGATCAGTGCCAGCACGAGCAGAAAGCCGAACAGGGCAACCAATGTCCTGCGCGGATCGAAAATCAGCCAAAGTCTCCACATGGGTTTTATCCTTGTGCAAGAGTGTTGGCCCTCGCCCCATCAGGCCCCCTTGGCCCGACATCGCGAGGGAGTGGGCGGCTTAGAGCCAGGGCTTCCACATCCAGACCAGGACGTGTGCAACCACGGCCACGCCGGTGAAGCCCAGGAAGCTGCTCATGAACAGCTTGTGGAACTCCTTGGCTTCCTCGGGCGTGAGATACGTTCTCAGCCCAAAGCGATCGTCACGATCACTCATAGCCCAATCTCCTTTCGTTGGTGGTGTGCGAGAGGCGAAACGACCTCTTCGGGTATCCTCGCGGCGCCCGAATGCACCGTGAGAATGGCTGGGCCGGGCTGCGCGCGGCAGGCTTCCGGGCGGATGGAACGGGCGCGGGTCATGCGACCTGCGCCTCAAGCAGGGCATCGGCCAGCCGATCGGCCGATACGCGATCTTCGCCATGGCGGCGGGCGGCGCGCTCGGCGCCATCGCGCAGCCGCTTGGCCGCCGAAATGCGGATCAGCACGGGCTGTGCTGCCACCACCTCGTCCAGCCGCGTCTTGGCATCGTCATCCCACGGCAATTCGCGCCACGCCGCTTCGCCGACCCCGCGCGCGGGCGTGGGCTCTACCTTGTCCATTTCGGTCGCCAGCGGCAGGATGTGGAAAAGCGCGTCGAACAGCGCGTTGCACACTTCCTGCACCAAATAGGTCGCGCCGGAATAGCCCATGAACGGCGTGCCGGTGTGGCGCCGGATCGCCGCGCCGGGGAAACTGGCCGGGATATAGATCCCGCGCCCACCGCGCTCGGCGTTGTACATGCGCTCGTTATAGCTACCGAAAAGCACCAGCGGCGGATTGGCATGGATCGCCGCGCGCACGTCCTCGTTGCGCGGCTTGACCCCGGCACTGCGCGCAAAGGCAAAGTTGCACGGCAGGCCCATGTCGTCTTCCAGGAACCGCCGGATGCCGCGGGCATAGGTTTCGTTAGCCACGATGCCAAAGCTGGCGGTGGCAAAGAAATCCTGCGTTACCGAGCGCCACAGATCCCACAGCGGCTTGATCGTGGTGTGCTTTTCCCGCTCGATGAATGGTTCGGGATCGAGTCCCAGCTCCGCACCAAGCGCGCGCAAAAACAGCGTGGTGCTGTCCAACCCGATCGGCGCCTGGAAATAGGGCCGCTCCAGCGTCTCACACAGGCCCCGGCCAAATTCGCGATAGAGGCACACATTGGCCTGGGCGTCGGCCAGCTTGCGAATATCGGCCAGGTGGCACCCCAGCGGGAACACCACGTTGACCTGCGCGCCGATCCCCTCGATCAGGCGGCGCACCTCGTGCAGGTCGCTCGCCATATTGAACATACCATAAGACGGACCGATGATGTTGACGCGGGGCTTTTCCCCTTCGCGCAGCGGCCGGGCGGCGGGCACGCCCTTGGGGCCAAATTCCTTCCACAGCCAGCCCAGCGCGCGATCGGCGCTCTGCCACTGGTCCTCGTCGATGGTGCGCGGCAGGAAGCGCTTGATATTGGTGCCTTCGGGCGTCACCCCGCCGCCGATCATCTCGGCGATGGAGCCGGTGACGACCACCGCCGGCAGATCGGGATCGAGCGTTTTCCACGCCCGCTTCATCGCCCCTTCGGTGCCGGTCTTGCCCAGCTCCTCTTCGCCCAGGCCCGTGACCACGATCGGCAGCTCGTGCGGCGGCAGGCCATCGGTATAGTGCAGCACCGATGTCACCGGCAGGTTTTCGCAGCCCACCGGCCCGTCGATGATCACCTGCAGACCCTTGACCGCGGTGAAGACATAAACCGCCCCCCAATAGCCGCCGGCGCGATCGTGATCGAGAACCAGAGTCATGATCCCACCGCCTCGGCCGCCTTGCGCGCGGCTTCGTTCAGGGCGGCGTATTTCTTCTTGAACTGCGGCCGGTCCTGCGGGGTATCTTCCCACACGCCCGCGCCCGGCCCGCTGCCCACCCCATCGAAAAAGGCGCGCATGCGATCGAACCGTGGCTTGTTGGCCATCGCCGCGTTGACCACCTGCGCCAGGCTGCCCGCGCCGGCCACGCCCATCAGCGGGCGGGCGGAAATCAGGTTGGTGAAATAGAGCGCGGGGATCGCGCGCTGCTTGGCATGCTGCACCACCGGCGTGGTGCCGATCGCCAGGTCGGGGCCAAATTCCTCGACCGCGGCAATATCCTGCTCAAGACTGGCGCGATAGTTCACGCGCACGCCGCGCGCCTCCAGCCAGGCGCGGTCGGCCTCGCCGGCCGCCGTCGCCGGGCAGGCCGTGCCGACATAGGGCACATCGGCGCCGCTTTCGATCAGCAGCCGCGCCACCAGCAGTTCCGACCCTTCATAGCCGGTCACGGTGATACGGCCCTTGATCGGATTGGCCGCCAGCGCGCCACCGATCGCGGGCAGGAAACGGTTCTTGGCCGCATCGATGCGATCCTGCGCCACGCCGCAGGCCGCGCCGATCGCATCGAGCCAGCTTGCCGTGCCTTCCACCCCCACCGGGGCAGACCCGACGATGCCGCGCCCGGCGGCGGAAAATTCGCGCATGCTGGCGGTGTAGAACGGATGGATCGCCGCCACGGCCGCGCAATCGAGCGCGGCATAAAGCTCGCGCCATTCGCGCGTGGGCACCACCGGCCCGGCGGCCAGGCCCAGCGGCTCCAGCATCATGCCGATGCCCACCGGATCGGCCGGGAACATCTCCCCCAGCAAAGTTACCGTCGGGCGATCGGGCTTGACCCGGGGCGCCGCCACCGGGCCTTGCTCGGCCTCTGCCCGGGCATAGGCGAGCATGGCGCCGGCCAGCACGTCCTTTGCCTCGGCATGGGTGGGAATGCCAAAGCCGGGCACGTCGATACCGATGATGCGCACGCCGTTGATCTGCTTTTTCAGCAGGCGCAGCGGCACTCCGCTGGCCGTGGGCACGCACAGGTTGGTCACCACGATGGCATCATAGAGCGCCGGATCGGCCAGCCCTTCCACCGCGTCCTTGATATCCTCGAACAGCTTGCCGGTGACGAGCGTTTCGGAATTGAACGGGACATAGCCCACCGTCCGCCGCGCGCCGTAAAAGTGCGAGGTGAACGTCAGGCCATAGACACAGCAGGCCGAACCCGACAGCACCGTGGCGGTGCGGCGCATGCGCAGCCCGACACGCAGCGAGCCGAACGCCGGGCACATGCTTTGCGGCTGATCGTGCGGCCCCACCGGATAATCGGCAGCATAGCGTTCCAGCAGGGCGCTGCCCTGGGCCTGGTCGGTCGCCGCGCGCAGCACGCCGGCATCGGCATGGCAGCCACCGCCGCTGGCCGGCGGCGGATCGAGCGCGATGCGGTCTGCCTGGCGCGCGGCCGGCGGCGCGGGTGCGTCAAGCCTCGTCATAGATCACCTCCAGCGAGGGCTTCTGGACAAAGGCGGCGCCGCGCATATCGGCCTGGGTGGCTGGGCGCAGCACTACATCGCCGCCCACCTGCTCAGGCGAAAACAGGCCCAGCAGGCCATCCTGGTCGAGCGGGCGCGGCTGCTGCGCGGGCGCGGTGGCAACATTGACCGCCAGGTCTTCGAACAGGCTGCCCCACTGGCCATCGGGCCGGCCGATGATCTGGTAATTGGCCGACTTGCGGCGGATGTCCTCGTCGGCGGGAATGGCGCAGAGCACCGGGATGCCCACGGCATCGGCAAAGGCGGCCGCTTCGCCGGTGCCGTCATCCTTGTTGACGATCATGCCGGCCACGCCAACATTGCCGCCCATCTTGCGGAAGTATTCCACCGCCTTGCACACGTTGTTGGCAACGTAGAGCGATTGCAAGTCGTTGGAGCCGACCACGATCACCTTCTGGCACATATCCCGTGCAATCGGCAGGCCGAACCCGCCGCAGACCACGTCGCCCAGGAAATCGAGCAGGACATAGTCGAACCCCCAATCATGGAAGCCCAGCTTTTCCAGCAGTTCGAACCCATGGATGATGCCGCGCCCGCCGCAGCCACGGCCCACTTCCGGTCCGCCCAGCTCCATGGCAAACACGCCATCACGCTGGAAACACACGTCTTCGATACGCACTTCTTCGCCCGCCAGCTTCTTGGCGGCAGAGGTTTCGATGATCGTGGGACAGCTGCGCCCGCCAAACAGCAGGCTGGTGGTATCAGACTTGGGATCGCACCCGATCAGCAGCACGCGCTTGCCCTGCTGCGCCATCATGTAGCTGAGGTTGGACAGGGCAAAGCTCTTGCCCGATCCGCCCTTGCCATAGATCGCGATCACCTGGGTCTGCTTGGTAACCTCGCCCGTGTGCGGGGCATCGGGCTCGATCGCGGCTTCGGCGCGCAGGGCATCGGCAGTGTTCAGCAAGGTCATGCGCAAGCGCTCCAATCGAGAACCATCTTGAGGCAGTCGGCGGCGAGGAAGGTTTCGGGATAGGCGTCCCTGGCCTCGGTCGCCGGGCGCATGTGGCTGACCAGGCCGGTCAGGCTGCACGCCCCGCTGTCGATCAGGCCGCGCGCCGCCACCAGATCGGCCGGCTGCCATTCGGCGGCGATGCGAAAGCGCGCCTCGCGCCGGAACGCCGGGGCAAAATCGAAACTGGGGCGGTTGGCATAGAAGCCGGCCATCACCACTTCGCCGCCGTGGCGCAGCCGGGCGATCAGCTGGTCCAGGCAATCGGCATTGCCGCTCGCGTCATAGATCGTGGCGTAATCGTGCCGGTCATCGTCCTTGGGCGCGATCACGCGATAGCCGCTGGCGCCCTCACGCCGCACCGCGTTGCGTTCCCACACCGTGGGCGCAGGCGCGCCCATGGCGATGGTCAGCCGCGCCAGCAGGCGCCCCAGCGTGCCATGCCCGATGATGAGATCGGGCGCCGCGCCGCCTTGCAGCGCATGCAGCGCCGTGGCCGCCAAGGCAAACAGCACGCCCCCGGCGCCCAGCGACTCGGCCACGGGAAAGGCCCGTGCCGAGGGAATGATCACGCGCTGCGCCGTGCCGCCAAACAGCGCCCGCGCATCGGCATAACAGGCCGCGCCCGGCACAAAGACCCAGTCGCCAATGCGCCCCTGCGCCTCGGCCCCGGCGTCGACAATGCGGCCCAGCGACTCATACCCAGGCACCAGCGGATAGCCCATGCCGGGAAAGACCGGCATTTCGCCCGACCACAGCAGCTTTTCGGTGCCCGTGCTGATGCCGCTCCAGCGGATGTCGACCACCACGTCGCTCGGGCCAAGAACGGCGCCGTTGCCGGCGACCGAACTGGTCAACGTCAGCTTGCGTAGCGCAATGCACCTGGGTGCTTCGAGTATGACGGCCAGCGCATCCATGCCCCGGTCCTTCTCCCAACGGTCGGTCAGACCCCGTCGCGTTCACCCGAAAGCGGGTACGTTCCGGCAAGGATCACCATACGCCAACCTTGACATACGTCAATCTACCTTGACGTTTTTAAGTGTCATCCAAACGCGACAACCACACTGGCAACCACGGGATATGCCGTGCGATGGCGCCGCCACCCCGCAAATCCGGCCTTTTTGAGCAGCGCGCCATATTCAGCCGCGCTGCGCGGGCGCCCGGCATTCATCGCCCAGAGATAAAATCCGAAGTAGGCATCACCCATCGCGGCCGCGCCCGGCGTCTTGGCCATCGGCTCTGCCACCACGAGTCGCCCGCCCGAAACCAGCGCCTGGCGCGCGGCGCGCAGCAGGGCCAGGCAGGCATCATCATCGTGATCGTGCAGCACCCGCACCAGCGTGATGCAATCATGGCCCGGCGGAATCGGATCGCGAAAGAAATCGCCGCCATGCAACGCGATGCGCCCGCGCATCGCCGCTGCATCCAGCCAGGCGCCGGCGCCGGCCACCACCGGCGGCAGATCGAACACCGCCACCTCCAGCGCCGGACAGGCCTTGGCCACCGCGCTGGCAAAGGCGCCATGGCCACCGCCGAGATCGAGCAACCGCCGATGCCGGGCAAAGGGATAGGCCGCCAGCGCCTGCTGCGCGACCATCGCCTGCGAAGCCGCCATGAGCGCGGAATAGGATGCCGCCTCGTGTTCGCTGGCATCCTGGGCATAGTGCCAGAACGACGAAAGCGCGGTGGGCATGGCCCGGTCGCGCAGCAGCAGCGCCACGGGATCGGCCAGATCGGCATAGAGCAGCGCATGATGGCGCACCATCGCGATCGCGCCGGGATTGGCCTGCAGGGCGGCGCCTTGTTGCCCCAGCATCCACCACCCCGGTGCCACTTCCTCGGCCAGGTCGAGCGCAGCCGCCGCGCGCACCAGGCGCAACGCGGCCTGGGGCGAAAGGCCGCTGGCCAGCGCCACGTCATCTGCACTGCACGGCCCGCGACGCAAGAGATCAAGCAGCCCAACCTGCACCGCCGCCATCAGCACCTGCGAATAACAGAAGCCCGCCACCAGATCGAACGCCTGCGCCGCGCGGCGGCGTGACACGATCGCAATCCCTGGCAGCCGCGCCGCCCAGAACTGGAAGCGCGGGCTGGCCAGCACCCCGTTGCGCCACGCCGTCCACCGTCGACGCCAAGGCGCCACGGCAGACGGCGGGTCCAATTGGTCTGGAATAGTGGACATTTCCATATGTCTATTTTAATGGACATCATTGGTGTAAAGATCAATTCCTATTCCCGAGGGTGATTCCTTTCGCAAAGGGGCACGACGCGCATGGCGGCACGGGTTGCGATCATCGGCGCAGGCATTGGCGGGCTGGCAGCGGCCGCGCTGCTCGCCGCGCGCGGCCTGGCGGTGACCGTGATCGAAAAGGCCGGGCATCCGGGCGGCAAGGCGCGGCAGTTGGCCGTCGATGGCGTGGGCATCGATGCCGGCCCCACCGTGTTCACCCTGCGCGATGTGTTTGCCGATGTCTTCCGCGATTGCGGCGCTGACCTAGCCGATCATGTCACGATCCGCCGCGCCCAGGTGCTCGCCCGCCATGCCTGGGACGGGGCCGGCCAGCTCGATCTCCATGCCGATCCCGCGCGCAGCGAGGAAGCGATCGGCGATTTTGCCGGGGCTGCGGCAGCAGCTGGCTTTCGCGCCTTCCGGGCCGAGGCCGCGCGCATCCACGGCATTCTTGACGCCACCATGCTGCGCGGATCAAAGCTCGCCTGGCCGCCTTCGCTGATGTGGCGCATCGGCCTGTGGCGGGTGGGCGATCTCCTGGCCATCCGCCCTTATGAAAGCCTGTGGAAGGTCTTGGGCGAGCACTTTGCCGATCAACGGTTGCGCCAGCTTTTCGCGCGCTATTCCACCTATTGCGGCTCCTCGCCCTTTGCCACGCCGGCCACGCTGATGCTGATCGCCCATGTCGAGGCGCAGGGCGTGTGGCTGATCGATGGCGGCATCAGCGCGCTGGCTCAAGCGCTGATGAACCTGGCGCAGCGCCATGGCGCGCAGTTCCGTTTTGGCACCGGGGCGGCCATGCTGGAAACGCACAATGGCCGCGCCTCGGGTGTGGTGCTTGCCAATGGCGAGCATGTGCCAGCCGATGCCGTGATCACCAATGCCGATCCCGAAGCGCTGGCCGCCGGGCGCCTCGGCCCGATCGGCGCCATGGCGGTCAGCAGTCATGGCGCGCGCCACCGCTCGCTTTCGGCCATGGTCTGGCTCGCCCATGCCAAAACCAGCGGCTTTGCGCTGCAACGGCACAACGTGCTGTTCTCGCCCGATTACCCGCGCGAATTCAGCGATATTCGCGGCGGCCGCCCGCCCAGCGATCCCAGCGTCTATGTCTGCGCGCAGGATCGCGATGGCACCACTGCGCAGGCCGGCGGGCGCGAGCGCCTGCAGATCATCGTCAATGCCCCGGCCAACGGCGACAGCCACGCCTATAGCGAAAAGGAGAGGGACCAATGCACCTTGGCCATGCGCAAGACGCTGCGCAGCTGCGGGCTGGAGCTGGAAGTGGATTGTCCCCGCATCCTGCTGACGCCGAACGAGTTCGAGACCTTTTTGCCCTCGACCGGCGGAGCGATCTATGGACGGGCCTCGCACGGCTGGGCGGCGTCATTCCTGCGGCAGGGCACGCGGACCCGGATCCCTGGGCTCTATTGCGCGGGTGGAAGCACCCACCCCGGAGCGGGGGTGCCGATGGCCGCCTTGTCGGCACGGTTGGCGAGCCGGGCAGTGCTGCAAGACCTCGCTTCGATGCGGCGATTCCACCCGGTGGCTATGGCTGGTGGTATGTCGATGCCATCAGCCAGTGCGGGCGCCACGGGCTGACGATCATCGCCTTCATCGGCAGCGTGTTTTCCCCTTATTACAAGAAAAGTGGCCGGGGCACGCCCTTGGATCACTGCGCGCTCAACGTCGCGCTCTATGGCCCCGGGGCGCGCTGGACAATGACCGAGCGCGGACGCGGCGCCGTTCGCCGCGATGCCGATTGCCTGCAGATCGGCCCCAGTGCCATGCGCTGGACCGGCGACGCGCTGGAAATCGACATCGAGGAGATGGACAAGCGCGTCGGCGTGCCATGGCAGCGTCGCGTGGCCGGGCGCGTGCGCGTCATTCCCGAGGCGATGAACGCCAAGGCCTTCACGCTCGACCCCGAAGGACGGCACCGCTGGCACTGCCTCGCCCCGCGCGCGCGGATCGAAGTGACGATGCAGCAGCCCGGGCTGGCCTGGCAGGGCAGCGCCTATCTCGATTCCAACTTCGGCAGCGAGGCACTGGAACAGGGTTTTCGCGTGTGGCACTGGTCACGCGCCCATGGCCGCCACGGCTCTTTCGTATTCTACGAGGGCATCCGCCGCGACGGCCGCCCCTTTGCCAGCGCCCTGCGCTTTGCCGCCGATGGCACCCCGCACGAAGAAGCCGAACTGCCACCCGTGGCGCCCCTGCCTAACACGCTGTGGCAAATGGAACGCAAGACCCGCGCCGATCGCGGCCACGCCAGCGTGGTCCGCACCTGGGAAGACGCCCCGTTCTATTCCCGCTCTACCCTGCGCTCCACGCTGCTGGGCGAACCGGTCGTCTCGGTCCAGGAAAGCCTCGACATGGATCGCTTTTCCTCGCCGCTCGTGCAGTTCATGCTGCCCTATCGCATTCCACGCGTGGTTTAGGCCGGGGTTACACATAGCTCTTCGTCACCCCGGACTTGATCCGGGGTCCAGCTGCTCTTCCGGCGCAACGCGCGCACGTCCACGACGGGCAGTGTCGAACATATTTTTGTTCGCGCAGAGGCGCAGAGGCGCGGAGATTCAGATTTTCTCTGCGCCTCTGCACCTCTGCGCGAAATCTTTGCTCAAACAGCCGGCGGCGCCCCATCATCGCTGGTGTCCGCCCGCTCCTGCTCGGCCTTGCGCGCGCGGTCGTGGCGGATTTCGCGGTTGACTGACCACAGCTGCCACAGGCCAAAGCCGATGGCGATCGCAGCGGTGAAGACGATTTCCACCCAGCCAAAATGCTGGCTCCAGCCGCTCATCCCACTCTCTCCCGCTGTTGCTGGGCATGGGCGTGGATCAAGGCCGCTGCCAGGTCGGGCCGCTCCTCATGCGCCAGATGACCCAGCCCAGGCAGTACCTCCAGCCGTGCATGGGGCAGCAGGGCGGCAGCCTTTTCCACCGAGGCCAGCGGCACGGCCACGTCGCCGCGCGCATGCACCAGCTGCACGGGCGCGGTAATCGCCGGCAAAGTGCGGCTCAGGGTGTCGAGATCCCAGCTGGCCATCATTTCCATCGCCCCGCCGCAATGGCCGGCATTGCCGAGCAGCGCGGCATAGCAGCGCAGGCCCTGGGCATCGAGGGCAGAGCCGGTGGCGCGGCGCAGAAAGCGTTCCGGCTCGCCCGGCAGGCGGGCAATGCCCGCCAGCATGCGCGGCACCAGCGGGTTGACGAACAGCATCCGCGCCAGCGAGGGAAACAGCTGCGCGGCCAGGCCCGGAAACGGCATCAGCGCGGGGTTGAGGCCCACCACCGGCACGCCATCCCCCCGCCCGTGCACCAGTTGCAGCGCAATCGCCGCGCCGGCCGAATGGCCCACCACCACTGCCGGCACCTGGCCCAGCGCGCGCAGCAGATCATCCACCGCGCGCGCCATCGCCACCAGTGTCAGCCCGCCTTGCGGGCGCCCCCGGGTAAAGCCATGGCCAGGCAGATCGGGCGCCACCACGGTATAATCGCGCGCCAACAGCGGCATCACATCGCGCCAGCTATGCGTGGCCGCGCCGGTGCCGTGCAGCAGCAGCGCCACTGGCCCCGCGCCATCGCCCATCTGCTGTACATGCCAGGTCAGCCCCGGTGTTTCGACGAAGCGGCTGGTGGCGCGATGCGGCCAATTGCGGCCTTCCACCACCCAGCGCGGCCCGCTGCTCATGCCCGCGCCCGGCGTAGCGCCGGCTCTGGCGCGGTGGCCTGGGCCACGGCGGCCTGCAGCGCGCGAGCATCGGCGCAGGGCAAGGGCAGATAGCGCGCGCGCATCGCCTGGGCTAGGGCCGCTGCCTCCGGCCGGGGGCGCGCAGCGATATCGATCACCACGCCATCGTGGCCGGCCACGGCAATGGCGCGAGCCGCGCGCTGCGCATCATCCTGCGCCCGGGCGCGGCCGCGTGTGCCATCAAGCGCGATATTGGCGCTGCCATCGGTCATGAACACCAGGATCGGCGTGCCACCGCGCGCGGCGACTGCCTCTGCCATCTGCCGCGCCAGGACCAGGCCATGCGCCAGCGGGCTGCCGCCGCCGCCGGGCAGCGCCGCCAGCGCGCGCTTGGCACGGGTGAGCGAGCGGGTCGGCGGCAACAGCACCTCTGCGCCCTCGCCGCGAAACGCCACCACCGCCACTTCCGATCGCTTGACATAGGCCTGCGCCAGGATCAGCTCGGCCGCGCCCTTGGCCTCGGCCAGGCGCGCCATCGCGGTGGAGCCAGAGGCATCGACGCAGAACACCGTCACGGTGGTGCGCCGCTCCTCAAACCGGCGCACCCGCAGATCGTCGCGGCGAAAGCGGATCGACCCGGCGCCATCGGGCGCGGGATCGCGCTGGCGCAGCGGTTGCCAGGGAATGGCCGCGCGCAGGCTGTCAATCAGGGCCAGGCGCGCCCCGCCACCGGGCAGACCAGGCCGCGCGCCCAGCGGCCGGCCGCGCCGTCCCGATCGCAAGCGCTGCCCCGAGCCACCGCCGCCACCGGTCTTGGCCCGACCCGCCTGCCCGGCAGCAATACGATCGAGCACGTCACGCGGGATCGCCGCGCGCGCCGCGTCGATCACCAGGTCTTCGGGAATCTCCGACCCCTCGCCTTCCTGCTCGCCATCGCGCGTGTCCCGCTCCTGCTCGGGCGGTATATCGGGCGGGGCATCAGGGGGTGGCGCGCTGTCGGGCGGCACTTGCGTCGCGCGGGGCGAGAGCACCAACCGCGCCGCCAGCGCCACATCCTCGGCATCGACGATCGCGTGCCCCGCCAGTGCGGCATGGGCCTGGGCCACGGCTGCGGCCTGCAACAGCGGCCGCATCGAGGTGATGCCCAACGCAGTGGCGGCGGCGGCCAGCGCGGCGAGCGCGGCGTCATCGGCCGCAGGGACAAGCGGTGGCACCGTATCTGCCAAGGGCAACGGCGTCGCCAAGTCAGCCGGCCGCAGCCCATCCAGCGTGATGTCGAAGGCAATGCGTTCCATCAGCGCGGCGGGCGGGCGCGGCTCATCCGCTGTGCCATCATCGAGCAAGACCAGAATTGGCCCGCCCGCGCTATCCATCGCCTGGGCCACGCGTCCGGCAATATCGGCACGCAGGCCATGGGCCATCGGCACCACCAGCACCCCACCGTGCGCCGCCGCCAGCAGGCCGCGCTGGTGCACCAGCGTGCCGCTGGCGAGGCTTGCAGCAATATCAGTGCCGCCGCACAGCCGCTCTTCATCGATATGGCCGGGCAGGCGGTGCCACGCCGTCCCAGGCGGCAACAGCGCAGCCAGCGCCTGCGTCACCAGATCGCGCGCCGGGCCGCCGCCGCGCAGGCACATTCCGCCAAGCGCCGTGGGGCTTTGAGCCAGCAGGCGCGCCGCCAGGAGCGCATCTGCCAGCCCGCTGTTCATGACAAATGTTCAGCCAGCGCGCGCTCGATCCGCGCGCTCGATCCGCTTTCGTCCAGCACATCGCGGCGCAGGCGATGGCGCAGCGCGAGCGGCGCCACCGCCACCAGATGCTCGCGCCGCACCAGCTTGGCGCCTTTGAGCGCGGCCAATGCGCGGCTGGCGCGCATCAGCGTCAATTCCCCGCGCAGGCCATCCACGCCCAGTTCGCTGCACAACAGCGCGGCATCGGTCATCACCGCATCGGGCACCGTAATCCGCGCCAGCCGCCGCTGCCCGCGCGCGATCTGTTGCAAGACCTTGTCATCCTCTTGCGCCCACTGCGCCGCAAACGCCGCCGCATCGGCATCGTGCGCGGCGCAGCGGCGCATGATCTCCACCCGCGTATCGATCGCGCGCGGGGTGCGCACTTCCACCGACAGGCCAAAGCGATCGAGCAGTTGCGGACGCAATTCGCCCTCTTCGGGATTGCCGCTGCCGATCAGGACAAAGCGCGCGGCATGGCGCACCGACAGGCCTTCGCGTTCCACCACGTTCTGGCCCGATGCCGCCACGTCGAGCAGCAGGTCGACGAGGTGATCCTCCAGCAGGTTGATTTCGTCGATATAAAGAAACCCGCGATGCGCGCGCGCCAGCAGGCCGGGTTCATAGACCCGCTCACCCGTGCGCAGCGCGCGCTCCAGGTCGAGTGCGCCGAGCAGCCGGTCTTCGGTCGCGCCCAATGGCAGATCGACGAACGGCACCGCCTGGCGCACCGTCTTGCCGCCCGTGCACGGCCCGGGGCACTGGCCCGGCGTTTCGCAGCCAAAGCGGCAGCCCTCCACCACCATGATCGGCGGCAGCAGCCCGGCCAGAGCGCGCGCGGCGGTGGATTTACCCGTGCCGCGATCGCCAAACACCATGACCCCGCCGATCGCCGGATCGACCGCCGCAATCAGCAGCGCCAGCTTCATCTCGTCCTGGCCGACGATCGCAGAGAAAGGGAAGCGGGCCATATGTCCAACACTCTGGACATTAAAGAGTGTAAGAACAAGCAAAATCGCCATGCTTGCAACGCCCATCTGCGCGGGACGAGATTTGTGCCGAAACGGTGGGAATATCAGCGGCAAGACTGGCGACAATCGGCGCGGTGTGACAGTCTGCGCGGGCGACCGGGGGCACCGGCACCGCGCGCACCAACAGGAACCGAGATGATGCCGATCCGCTTTGCCGTTCCGCGCCGCCTGGCCATGGCTGGCGCCGCCGCCCTGCTTGCCGCCACGGCGTTTGCGCCAACCGCGCCGGCGCTGGCCAAAGACCCCGTGGTAGGCCAGCCCGCCCCGCCGTTTGACCTGCGCCTGATCGATGGCACCAGGCTGTCGCTCGCCGATCTCAAGGGCCAGGTCGTGGTCCTCAATTTCTGGGCCACCTGGTGCGGCCCGTGCAAGGCGGAGCTACCGCTGCTCGATCAATATTATGCACTGCAGCAAAAGCACGGGTTGCGCGTGTTTGCCGTGACGACAGAAGATTCGCTGCCGAATTATCAGCTGAAAAAGCTGTTTGCGGTCATGCACATTCCGGCGGTGCGCGCGCTCAAGGGGCCCTATGCCCCGCTCACCGGCGTGCCGACCAACTTCGTGATCGATCGCGCCGGCGTGGTTCGCTATGCCAAGGCCGGCGCCTTCGATCTCGATGATCTCAACAATGTGCTGGTCCCCTTGCTGCGCGAGGCGCCGCCCCAGGGTTAGGAGGCACAGGGCTAGGGAATCAGCACCGCCTTGACGCATTCGCCGCGATGCTGCGCAG
This sequence comes from Novosphingobium sp. 1529, assembly GCF_040544855.1. Classification (NCBI taxonomy): domain Bacteria; kingdom Pseudomonadati; phylum Pseudomonadota; class Alphaproteobacteria; order Sphingomonadales; family Sphingomonadaceae; genus Novosphingobium; species Novosphingobium sp. 1529. Next base: position 427,658 of record NZ_JBEPKW010000003.1, on the reverse strand, counting down.
CAACGGCCTCGTTGATCTGCGCCAGGGGATAGGTCTTGATCAGCCGATCGAACGGGAAATGCCCCGCGCGATACAGCGCGACGAGTTCGGGGATGAAGCCCTGCAGGTCGCTGTCCCCCTCGATAATCCCGATCACGCGATGGCCGAACGTGATCATGCCGGCAATGTTGATCGCCAGGGCATCTTCGGCGCGCGGCGGCACGCCGACCAGGCCCAGCGCGCCCCGGCTGGCCAGGCTCGCCAATGCTGTTTCCATCACCGCCACGCGGCCGCTGCTTTCCACGGCAAAATCCACGCCATCGGGCAGCAGCGCGCGGATCGCGGCGGCCACGTCGCCCTCGCCCGGGTCGATCACGTCGGTCGCGCCAAGCTCCACGCCCAGTGCGCGCCGCGCCGCCACCGGCTCTACCAGGATGATACGACTGCACCCGCGATAGCGCGCAGCCATCACTGCGGCCAGGCCCACCGGCCCGCCGCCAAACACCGCTAGCGTGCTGCCCGCCGGGCAATCGAGCGAGCGCAGCACCGCGCCGGCCCCGGTCTGCAGGCCGCAGCCGAGCGGCCCCATGATCGCCAGGTCATCGCCCGCCGCCACTTTCACCACGTTACGCCGATCGGCAATGGCATGGCTGGCGAACGAGGATTGGCCAAAGAACACCGCCGTCACCGCGCTGCCATCGCGGCTGATCGGGCTGGTGCCATCGGGCCGCACCCCGGCATAGTTGCGCGGCACGAACTCGCGGCAATAGCTGGGCAGATGCTCGGCGCAGCGCGGGCAGTGCCCGCAGCTGGAAAAGCCCAGCACCACCGTGTCGCCGGGCGCCAGGTCGGTCACAGCGCTGCCCACCGCCTCCACCACGCCGGCGCCTTCATGGCCCAGCACGGCCGGCAGCGGCAGCGGCACGAACTGATCGCGAAAGACCAGGTCGGTGTGGCACAGCCCCACCCCGGCAATGCGCACCAGCACCTCGTTGGCCTGGGGCGCGCCCAGGTCCACCGTTTCCACGCTGAAATCGCTGTGCTGCGCCACGGCCAGGGCTGCGGTAATCTTCATAGGCATCGTCCTTTCGCGGCGCCTTACAGCGCCATGATCACGGATTTGGGTTCGAGATAGGCGTCCAGCACTTCGCTGCCGTTTTCACGGCCGATGCCCGATGCCTTCATCCCGCCGAAGGGAAAGGCGGGATCGGCCACCAGGATGCAGTTGGCAAAGACCGTGCCGGCCTCCAGCCGCGCCGCGGCATGGTGCGCGGTGGCATGGTCGCGCGTCCACACATGCGCGGCCAGGCCATAGGCGCTGTCGTTGGACAGCGCGATCGCCTCGTCCAGGTCGTCGAACGCGGTCACTGCCAAGACCGGGCCAAACACCTCTTCGCGCGCCACCTCGGCATCGGGCGGCACATCGCGCAGCACGGTCGGCGCCAGGAAATGCCCGGTTTCCGGCAGTGTCACGCGGCGTTCCACCGCGGCAATGCCGGCTTCCCGTGCGCGCGCGACAAAGCCGGCCACGCGCGCCTGCTGCCGCGCGCTCACCAGCGGGCCAAGCTGGCTCTCGCGATCGGCGCTCGGCCCCAGGCGCAGCGCGGCGCCCACGTCGGCCAGGCCATCAAGCACCTGGTCATAGATCGAGCGGTGCACATAGGCGCGCGACCCGGCATAGCAGATTTGCCCGCTGTTGAAGAAACAGCCCATCGCCACCTGCGGGATCGCCTTGGCCAGATCAGCGTCGGCACAGACGATGGAAGGAGACTTGCCGCCCAGTTCCAGCGTCACGCGCTTGAAATCGGGCACGCTCGCCGCCAGGATCGCGCCGCCCGCGGCGGTGGAGCCAGTGAACGCCACCTTGGCCACGCCGGGATGGCGCGACAGCGCCGCACCCGTGGCGCCATCGCCGGTCAGCACAGTGAACACACCGGGGGGAAAGCCCACCGCGCGGGCCAGCTCGGCCAGGCGCAGCGCCGACAGCGGGGTTTCCGCCGCCGGCTTGAGGATCAGCGTGCAGCCGGCCGCCAGCGCCGGGGCAATCTTCCACATCGCCAGAACCAGCGGGAAATTCCACGGCGTGATCGCCGCGACCACGCCCACCGGCTCGCGCCGGGTATAGACGTGATAGTCCCCCGGCGTGGCGCTCAAGGTGCCCGCCCGCCCGGCCAGCTTGGATGGCCACCCGGCATAGCAGCGCAGCCAGGCGATGGCCGAGGGGATGTCCACCGTTTCGGCCATGGTCAGCGGCTTGCCGGTATCGAGCGCTTCCAGCGCCGCCAGGCGCGGCAGGTCTGCCTCCATCGCATCGGCCAGGCGGTGCAGCAGCCGCTCGCGCGCCAGCGGGGCCAGGTCGCGCCAGGCCGGCGCCACCAGCGCGGCGCGCGCCGCTGCCACGGCGGCATCAACCGCCGCATCGCCGGCCAATGGCGCTTGCGCCACAGTGGCGCCGGTGCTCGGGTCTTCCACATCGACCGCGCCGGTCGCGGGTAGGATATCGTCTCCCACCCGCAGGCGCAGGTCCGGCAGGGCAAGATCGGCAAAGCCGGGCTGCATCGTCATGAGGCGTTCAATTCCTGGTGCGTTTGCGGAAATCGCTCGGCGCCTCGCCGGTGAACTGGCGAAAGGCGCGGGTGAAATGGCTCTGGCTGGTAAAGCCCAGGCTTTCGGAAATGGCGGCGATGGAAAGATCGCTCTGGTGCAGCATCTGCTGCGCCTTATCCAGGCGGGTCTTCATCACATACTGGTGCGGCGAAAGGCCGGTGGCCTTGCGGAATACGCGGCAGAAATGCGATGGCGTCAGGCCTGCCACGGCCGACATTTCTTCCAGCGAATGCTGCGCCTCGGGTTTTTGCAGGATCGCGTTCATCACATGGTGAATGCGATAGGACGAGAACGAGGAAATCGGGATATCCTGCGCCGTCACCGAATTGGCGCCGCGCAGGATATGCGCCTTGAGCGCATTGACCAGCGCGCCGATATAGACCTCGCGCTCCGCGCTTTGCGGGGCATAGAGTTCGGACAAGACCTGCCGCGTCAACGCCGCGCCCAGCGGATCGGAAAAGGCAAAGCGCATGGTGCGGAACTGGTCGGCCGCCGGCGCGCGCTGCAACTGCTGCGACGACACGCTCAGCGTCACCACGTCGAGTTCGCCATCCACCAGCCAGCCGGTCTGCTGGCCCGATGGCACGATCGTGGCGCAGCCGGGCATCGAGGCATGCTCGCTCCACCCGCCGTTGAGCCAGGTGCGGTTGTGCTGCTGCCCGGCGATATGCATGGTATAGAGCGGCTCGGGCAGCGCGGGCACGGTGTAGGAGCCGACGAACTGGCGCCAGCGGCACAGTTGCCAGCCATCCTCGCGCGAGCCCAGCTGCATGTCGGGCCCCCGCCCCAGCGCATCGGAAATGATCGCCTCGTTGGTGCCCGCCGGATTGAAACGCGGCAATTCCTGCATCCCATCTCTCCCGCCTTGCGGTGCCGCCTGCTTCATCCTGCCACCAGCTTCACGTCCAGGTTCTTGAGCCCGTTGATGAAGTTGGAACGGAACCGGCGCGGGGCCGAAACCAGTTCGAACCCTTTGACCCGCTCCGCCAGCAGGCGAAACGCCACCCGCAATTGCATTTCGGCCAGCCGCGAACCGATGCACACGTGCTGGCCGCTGCCGAATGCCAGATGCTGGATATTTCCGCGCGTGATGTCAAAGGTGTCGGGATCGGCAAACACGCTTTCGTCGCGGTTGGCGGCGGTGTACCACAGCACCACCTTGTCGCCCTTGGCGATGGCCTGGCCGCCCAGCACGGTATCGGCGGTGGCGGTGCGGCGCATGTGCATCACCGGGCTGGCATGGCGCACCATTTCGCGCACCGCCGTGGCCAGGATCGCCGGATCATCGCGCACCATCTGCCATTGCGCAGGATGGGCGGCAAAGTTCACCACAGTGTGGCTCAACGAATTGCGCGTCGTCTCGTTGGCGCCGACCAGCGCCAGGATCATATTGCCCACGAAATCGCGGAACTGCACCGGCTGCCCGTTGATCTCGGCATTGGCGAGCAGCGTCGCCAGATCGGCGCCGGGCTGGTGGCGCCGCGTGTCGAACAGCGTCTGCATCAGGGCAAAGAAACTGCCGAGTACTTGCGCCATCTGCTCCGGGCTCTGGCGGAACTCGGGGTCATCCTCGCCGACAAAGGCGTTGGTCCAGTCATAAAGATCATGCCAGCCGATCTCGGGCGGCAGATCGAACAGCTCGCACAGCGTCATCAGCGGCAGGGGCGCCGACAGCGCCTGGACCAGGTCCACCGGCTTACCCAGCGGGATGGCATCAAGCAGGGCGCGGCAGCGTTCGGTAATGCGCTCCTCGATCCCGGCCAGGCGGCCCGGCGCCACGGCGGGCATCATGAACTTGCGATACTGCGTGTGCACCGGCGGATCGATCGAGATGAAGGGAACGCCGATCGCGCTCTCCCCGGCCCCGGTCAGCCCCACCTCGTTTTCGTTGAAAATGCGGTGGCCGCCATTGGCATAGGCCGAGGAATAGAGCAGCGGCTGGCGCGATACCTCGACGATATCGGCATAGCGCAAGACCGCCCAGAACCCCGGCCCGTCCGCTTCCGCATTCCAATAGACCGGCTCATCCGCGCGCACCTGGGCAAACAGGTCGTGCGGCACCCCGGCCACATAGAGATCGGGGTTCTTGAAATCGGGCCGGGTGCTGGTCGCCGTGGTCATGGCCGGGGTATCCTGCATCAGAACGTTACCCTGGCGCTGGCGCCGAACGTGCGCGGGGCCGATTGCACCAGGAAGTTGTAGGGGAAGCCCGCGCCGCGCAGATCGAGCCCATAGGCATAGGTGCGGGCGTTGAAGGCATTCTTGATCCACGCCCGCAGTTGCAGGTTGGCGTGCTGCCAGGTGATCTGGCCGTTCACCTTGGCATTGGCGTCCTGCTGCAATTCGGCGTTGTTCTGCGCCGTGCCGGCGGCATTGGTCAGGTTGAACGGCGTGAAATACTGGTGCCCGGCATAGGCCACGTTGGGCGACAGCGTCACGCGATCGGGCCCATTGTCGAGCAGCACGATATCGGCGCCCAGTTGCGCGGTTACGTGCGGGGCAAACGGCAGGTCGTTGCCGGCCAGGTTGGTGCCCTGGAGCGTCAGTTCCTTGTACGTGGCATGCAGCAGGCCCACCGACCCGTTGATCGAAAAGCGCGTGCTCGGCGTCCAGGTAAACTCGCCTTCCGCGCCATAGATTTCCGACTTGGGCGCATTGACCAGGATCGAAACCGGGCCGGGGCGCGTGTCCTGCAACTGCTGGTTGGAATAGTCATAATAGAATGCCGCGGTCGAGAACGACAGCGTGCGGTCAAACAGCCTGCCTTTCAGCCCCACTTCATAGGCGTTGACCGTCTCGGGCTTGACGAAGTTGATCCCCGCCGAAGAGGTATAGGAACCGCCGTTGAACGCGCCGGAGCGATAGCCGCGGTTATAGCTGACATAGCCGAGCAGCCCGCTGTCCCACTTGTAGCTGAGCGCGGCGCGGCCGGTGAAGGCGTTGTTGTTGCCATCAAGGTTGTAGCGCGCGTTGGGATCATAGGCGCAGGTGCCCGGCCCGGTTGCGCACGGCACGGTCGTGGCCAGCGGCGTTTCCCCCGCGCCAAATCCGCCGGCAAAGAGATAGGCATAGCCATCGCGATAGCGCGCCTTGTCCGAAGTATAGCGCCCGCCGAGCGTCAGCGTGAGGTTGCGCGTCAGGCTGTAATCGCCCTGGGTGAACCCGGCGATGGAAAAGCGGCTCTGGCGGAAGTGCTGGAAAAAGCCGCCGTTCACCCCCGGCGCCAGCGCGCTGCCGATGTTGAAATCGTTGTCGGTGATCGTGCGGTCCCAGCCATAGAACACGCCCGCCACCAGCTTGAGCTTGTCAGACGAATAGTTGATGCGCGCTTCTTCGGCGAACTGGCGGAAATTGGATTTCCAGTTGATGAAGAGAATATCGGCCGGGGCGCCATCGGCATTCTGCCCCATGTCCAGGCTGCCGCCATCGTATGACGTGATCGAGGTAAGCGTGACGGCGGGCGAGAGTTCATAGGAAACGTTGGCGGCCACGCCCCAGGCGCGGGTGCGGAAATCCCCCAGGTTCTTTTCGTTCACCTCGAAGAAGCCCAGCCCGGTGCGGGCCGATTGCAGGCCGATCGTGCCTGCCCCAGTGGGATTGTCGCGCCCGGCATAGGCACGGATCTTGATGTCGAGGCCCGAACCGGTCGGCTTGATGCGCAGGGCGACGCGGCCTTGCAGGGTGTCCTGGCTCATCGCATCGCGGCCGCCGGGATAGACATTGTGGATCTGCCCGTCCCCCTTCACGTAGTTGACGGCCGCGCGCAGGCCCACCTGGTCATCGGCCAGGGTGGTTTCGGCCGCGCCCTGCGCGGTAAAGGTGTTGAAGTTGCCATAGCCCACTTCGGCATAGCCATTGCTGCCCGAAAGCGAGGGCGCGCGGGTGATGAAGTTGATCGCCCCGCCGGTGGTGTTGCGGCCAAACAGCGTGCCCTGCGGCCCGCGCAGCACTTCCACCCGATCGAGATCGAACAGGCCCATGCCATGGCTGGCGCGCGCGGCGAGATAGACGTCGTCCATATACACGCCAACCGGCGAAACCTGGTTGGAATTGTATTCGTTGGCCACCGAAATGCCGCGCATCGAGAAATTGGGCTGCGCCGCGCCGAAATTGGTGCTGACCTGCAGATTGGGCACGGCCTGGGCGAGGTTGGCCGAATTGGTCACGCCCTTGGCCACCAGGCCCTGCGCCGAAACCGCCGAAATCGCCAGCGGCACGTCCATCACCGATTGCGCGCGGCGCTGCGCCGTCACCACGATTTCGCCAACGGCCGGCGCCGGCGTGGGTGCAGCATCCTGCGCGGCGGGGGCATCCTGGGCCAGCGCGACGCGCGGCGCGGCGGTGGCGGCGGCCAGCGCGGCAAGGCTGGCCAAGACGTGAAACTGCGCGCGGGCAGATGCCTTCATGATTCCTCTCCTCCCGTCCTGCTTGGGCCGGGTCATTCTTGTTGTTGGCGTGAAGACAGCGGCACCATGCCAGTGCCGGGGCCGCCGTCCTCATTTGCCTGTTCTAGCCGCGCGGCGCGGCACTGGCTTTAGTCGTGGTTGTCGCCGATTTGTGCATTTCCTGCTCTGCGCTTGCCTGATCGCGCGTGGAGCGGCTTGGCGGTGGCAACGGCCAGGGCAGCGACCCCGGCACCCGTCATGGAAGAGGAATCACCGGTGTTTCACCCCCGCGCCCACGCCCAGACCAGCCCCGACAAGGCCGCCTGCATCTTTGCCGATGCCACGGCCGGCCAGCCGCCCGTGCTGACCTATGCTGCACTCGAGGCTGCAGCAAACCAGGGCGCGCAGGCGCTGCGCCGGCTGGGCCTGGCGCGCGGCGACGTGATCGCGGTCATGCTGCACAACACGGCCGAGGTGTTCACCATCGGCTGGGCGGCAGAGCGCAGCGGGCTTTATCTTACCAGCATCTCCACCCGGCTCAGCCCGGCAGACGCAGCCTATATCGTGGCCGACAGCGGCGCCAAGCTGCTGGTCGTGGCCGATGCCTTGGCCCCGCTGGCAGCGCAGGTGGCGCAGTTGCTCGCCGCGCAGGGCACGGCGGTTACCGTGCTGCTGACCGGCGCGGGTGGCAATGGCCTGCCCGGCTGGGCGCCACTGGCCGCGGCCATGCCCGCTGCCCCGGTGGGCGATGAAAGCCCGGGCGCCGACATGCTCTATTCCTCGGGCACCACGGGGCGGCCCAAGGGGGTGAAGCCAGTGCTGCCCGATGGCCCGCTGGGCGATCCCACGCCACTGGTGAACATGGGCCATGCGCTTTATGGCATGGCGGCCGACACCGTCTATCTCTCCACCTCGCCGCTCTATCACGCCGCGCCGCTGCGCTGGGCGATGACGATCCACCGCCTCGGCGGCACCGTGGTGGTGATGGACAAGTTCGATGCCCTGGCCGCGCTCGCCCTGGTGGAGCGCTGGCGCGTGACCCATGGCACCTGGGTGCCCACCCATTTCGTGCGCCTGCTCAAACTCGATCCGGCGCAGCGCGCGCAGCCCGATCTGTCATCGCTGCGCGCGGCGATCCATGCCGGGGCGCCCTGCCCGGTGACGGTCAAGCAGGCCATGATCGATTGGTGGGGGCCAATCGTGCACGAATACTATTCGGGCACCGAAACCTGCGGGATCACCGCGCTAAGCGCCGCCGAATGGCTCAGCCATCCCGGATCAGTGGGCCGCGCCGTGCTGGGCGAAGTGCATATCCTTGACGATGATGGCCACGAACTGCCCATCGGCACGCCGGGCAATGTCTATTTCGCCAATGGCCCGGCCTTTGCCTATCACAACGATCCGGCCAAGACCGCCGCCGCGCTCTCGCCCCAGGGCTGGGCGACGCTGGGCGATATCGGCTATCTCGATGCCGATGGGTTCCTCTATCTGACCGATCGCAAGCATTTCATGATCATCTCGGGCGGGGTCAACATCTACCCGCAAGAGATCGAAAACCTGCTGATCGGCCATGATGCCGTGGCCGACGTCGCCGTGGTCGGCGCGCCAGATGCCGATCTGGGCGAAGTGGCCGTCGCCGTGATCCAGCCAGCGCCGGGCGTGGTGGCCGACGATGCCCTGGCCGCCAGCATCACCGCCTTTGCCCGCGCCGGTCTGGGCGCGATCAAGACGCCCAAGCGCATCCTGTTTCGCGACACTCTCCCGCGCGAACCCACCGGCAAGCTGAGGAAAGCCAGCCTGATCGCCGAATTGCGCGCCGCCGCGCCGCCAAACCCGCGTTAGGCGGCGTGGTCGCCGGCGGTGGCGCGCGCCTGTTCAGCCAGGATATTGCGCGTCGCGGCCCAGTAATGCCACGCGGCCCAAAGGCCGGTGGGGGCCAGGATCAGTAGCGCAATGCGCAGTGATGCGGCATCGGCACCATGGCCACCGGCCATATGATCGCTGACCAGGCCGACGAACTGCGGCGCGATCACCAGGTTGGCGATATTGGCCATGAGCAGCGTGAGCGCGCAGGCCGTGGCGCGCATCTGCGCCGGCACCACGTTCTGCAACAGCCCGAACGAGGGGCCGATGTAGAAATACATCGCCGGCACGAACAGCCACAGGCACAGCTTGGCCACGCCCAGATCATGCGTCCAGAAGATGAAGAACGATGGCACGGTGATCACCGCCACCACCACCGCCATCAGGATCAGCACGCGGCGCGGATCGGCCATGGCCTTGCTGGCCATCAGCACGGCCGTGGCCACGGTTGCCAGGCTGCCGGCGATCAAGTGCATCGGCCCCAGGATCTCTCCCGCCTGGCCCGCCGTCAGGCCATAGGCGCGCTGCAGATAGGTGGGCGTCCACCACATCAGGCCCCAGCCCCACAGCGCCGTCATCGCGCCGCCCATCATCAGGTGCATGGTGGCGCGCTGGCGCAGCAGGAATGCCAGCGCGCGCCACAAGGGCAGGCGCGGCGCGGCAGGTGCGGCATCGGCTGCACGCGGCGCATCCATCGCTCCGCGACGCGGTTCGCGCACGGTCAGGAAAATCAGCGCCGCCAGCACCACGCCCGGCACGCCCAGCGCCAGGAACGCGTGGCGCCAGCCATAGAGATCGGCCACGCGCCCGGCCACGTCTGCCCCGATCCACGCCCCCAGGCACGAACCCAGGGCATAGACGGTCAACGCAGCCGGTCGCTGCGCGGGCCGGAAATAGTCTGCCAGCATCGAGGTGGATGGCGGGGTGCCACCGCTTTCGCCGATGCCCACGCCAATGCGCGCCAGCAGCATCTGCCCGAACGTGGAGGAAAGCCCGGTCAGGATGGTCAGGCCCGACCACAGCAGCAGCGCGCCGGAAATGATGTTGCGCCGGTTGAACCGGTCGGCCAGCGCCGACACCGGAATGCCGATCGTCACATAGAACAGCGCCAGCGCCACGCCGGTGAGCAGGGCCACGCCCGAATCGGTCAGCTTGAGATCGAGCCGGATCGATTCCATCACCGTGGTGATGACATAGCGATCGGCAATGTTCATCGCATAGACCAGCGACAGCAGCACCAGCACATACCATTGCCGGGCCGATGCCACAGGCGCAGACCCGCGCGCACCCGTCACGGGCGGAACCGGGGCCAGCATTGCCTCACCATCGCGCATTGTCTTTTCTCCCCGGCCACTGGCTCTGTTCTCGTTCGCCCAGCATGGCAAAACCCGAATTTATCGCAATTCCGTCACCCCGGGCTTGACCCGGGGTCCCGCTTTCTTGCCTTCTCGCAGGAACAGGCAGCGGGATCCCGGGTCAAGCCCGGGATGACGAGATCAATGCGATACAATCCAGTCTCTTGTGCCTAATCCTTTCACCTTCGCAGGGTCATGCCGGCGTATCTACCCTTGCCGCCACCTCGCGCCAGCGCGCGATCAGGCCATCGGCGAGGCTCGCCGGCACCAGCGCGTCGCAGCGATCGGGCGCCACCACGTTGAGGCGCACCGCCACATGCGCGATCACCGTGGCGGCCGTGCAGCCCGGCGCAAACGCGGGATTTTCGGCATCGAACACGCCATCGTGCATCAGCAGGCCGCGCCAGGCGGCACCCACCAGCCGCACCCGCACCAACCCGCCGCCAATCGGCGTCACTGCGCCATGATCCGCCACGGCCGCGTCCAGCGCGGCGCGGTCGATAGCGGCGCCTTCCACCAGCCACACCGTGGGTTCAAAACGCATGGCGCGCCGCTGATCATCGCCGGCGCTGCGCCCGGCCGGCGGCAGGGCAAAGCCCAGCGCCTGCGCGACCGCAGGCGCACCAGCAGTATCCCACAGCTCCAGCGCCAGCACATCGGCGGCATCGTGAACCGAAAGCTCAATCACGATAACGCGCCCCTTCACGGTCATAGAACACCGGATCACACACCCGCACCGGCACGCTCAGGTTTCGCGTGGCCGACCAGGCGAGCAGTTCCTGCCCATGGCGGGCCCTGCCATCGGTCAACAGCGCCAGGCCGATCCAGCCCTCGCCCGCCACGCGCGGCGCGGCGGTGGTGACATGGCCCAGCGGTTCCTGCCCTTCCTGCGTCACCAGCATGGCGCCTTCGGGCAGGGCCTGCCCGCCGATCACCGTCAGGCCCACCAGCTGGCGCCGCCCGCTGGCCGTGGCGATCGCCGGGCGCTGCTGCCCCTGCCAGCCAACAAAGCCACCGCTCTTGCGCAGCATGCCGCCGAGGCCAATGTCCTGCGCGCTGACGCGGCCATCCACTTCGGCGCCGATCACCACGTGGCCCTTTTCTACGCGCAAGTGGTCCATGGCATCGAGGCCATAGGCGCCGCCACCGGCCGCCACCGCCGCGCCGTGCAGCGCATCCCACACCGCGCGCAGCTGGTGTCCGGGGGCATAGACCTCGAACGCGCGCTCCCCGCTATAGCTTGCCGCCAGGATCAGCACGTCCACCCCGGCCAGCACCGCGCGGGTGCAGCGCATGTGCGCGGGCGCTTCCGCACCGGTCAGCCCGGCCAGCACGCGCGCCGCTTGTGGCCCGGCCAGCGCCACCGCGCCCAGATGCTCCTGCACGTTGACCACGCTTGCTTTCAGTTGCGGCGCAATCACGTTGCGCAACCACGACAGGTGCTGCGCCATGCGGTCTGCCCCGCCGGTCGAACTGGTCAGGAGATAGCGCTGCTCGGCCACGCGCCAGGCGGTGCCATCGTCCATCACCAGCCCATCTTCGCGCAGCATCACGGTATAGCGCCCGCGCCCCACCCCCAGGCGGCCGATCGTGGTGGCGCAAGCCATTTCTAGCAGCGCGGCGGCATCCGGGCCGCTCACCTCGAACGTGGCCAGCGTGGAAACATCCACTATGCCAACGCTGTGCCGCACCATGCGCGCCTCGCGCAGCGATGCCACGCCCAGGCTTTCCCCGGCGCGCGGATAGCTGCGCGGGCGAAACCAATAGCCCACCGGCTGCCACGCCGCGCCCAGATCATCGTGCGCCTGGCGCAGGCGCAGGCGCCGGACTAGCCCGGCATGCTCGCCGACCGCCGCCCCGGCAAACGCGCCCAGCGTGGTGGGGGTATAGGGCGGGCGAAACGTGGTTAGCCCGGCCTGGGGAATATCCACGCCCTGCGCCTGCGCCAGCCGGGCCAGCGCGGCCATGTTGCCGGTCTTGCCCTGGTCGGTTCCCATGCCCAGCGTGGTATAGCGCTTGAGATGCTCGACCGAGCGATAGCCTTCGCGCCAGGCAAGATCGATATCGCTGAGGGTCACATCGTTCTGGAAATCGACAAAGGCCTTGCCGCGCGCGGCCTGCGGCACCTCGGCCGCGCTGGCCGGCGTGCCCATGCCCAGCGGATCGTCCACGGCAAAGCCGCGCGGCGCGGCGCCGCTGCCCGCGGCCCAGCCCTGCGCCAGGATCGCGGCCAGGTCGTGCCCGCCTGCCGCCGCGCCGATGCTGGCCTGCGCCTGCCGCGCGGTGCCGGGCACAAAGGCTTGGGCCGCCGCGTCCCACGCCAGGTCGCCCCCGGCCTGCTTGTGCAGATGCGCCACGGGGGTGAACCCGCCCGACATCGCCAGCAGATCGGCCGCCAGGCGCTGCTCGCCGCCGCCCACTTGCGCGATCACCGTGGCCAGCCGCCGGCCCCGCGCGCGGGTATCGATCGGCCGGGCATCGCTCAGCACGGCAAAACGGCCGCGCGCCTGATCGACGATGGCACTGTCAGGCGCGGGGCGGCTGTCGAGCACGGCCACCACCTGCGCCCCGGCATCGGCCAGGGCAAAGGCGGTGCGATAGCCATCGTCGTTGCTGGTTGCCACAACCGCGCGGCGCCCCGGCACCACGCCATGGCGCCGCACATAGGCGCGCACTGCCTGCGCCAGCATCACGCCCGGCCGATCGTTGCCGCCAAAGGCGAGCGGCCGCTCGATCGCGCCGGTGGCCAGCAAGACCTTGCCGCAGCGCACTTTCCACAGGCACTGCACCGGCGCAGCAGCCGCCGGCACCTGCCCCGGCTCGGCCAGGCGCTGCACCACCGAAACCAGGTTGCCATCCCAATAGCCGGTTGCCGTGGCGCGCAGCAGCACGCGCCCGCCGCCCGCGCGAATCTGCGTCACGGCCTGCGCGGCCCAGTCGCTGCCCGCCACGCCATCGATCCGCACATCCTCACGCAGCAGCGCCCCGCCGGGCAGGCTGTCCTGCTCCACCAGCATCACGCGCTGGCCCGCCTGCGTCGCGGCCAGCGCGGCAGCCAGGCCCGCTGGCCCGGCGCCCACCACCAGCACGTCGCAAAACGCGGCGCGGTGGTCAAAACGGTCGGGATCAGCCTGGGCCGGCGCCGGGCCCAGGCCAGCGGCCTTGCGGATGAACCGCTCATAGACCATCCAGCGGCGCGGCGGCCCGAAAAAGGTCTTGTAGTAAAAGCCTGCCGGGATCAGCCGCGACGCCAGGCCATTGATCGCGCCCACGTCAAACGCCAGGCTGGGCCAGACATTCTGGCTGCGCGCCACCAGGCCATCATACACAAACACGTCGGTGGCGCGGGTATTGGGTTCCGCCCGCCCGCCCTCCCCCACGGTGACCAGCGCCGATGGCTCTTCCACCCCGGCCGCCATGATCCCGCGCGGGCGGTGATACTTGAAACTGCGCGCCACCACGGCAACGCCGTTGTCGAGCAGCGCCGCCGCCAGGGTCTGCCCCGGCCGCGCGGCATAGGTCTTGCCGTCGAACGTGAACGTCAGCGCATCGCCGCTCATGGCAGCACCGCCGGGCCCAGCGGGCGCACCGCCACGATGGCGTGGGTCATGCGGTGGCGGCGCAGTTCCAGCCAGCCACGGCAACCCAGGGTGTGGCGCCAGATTTCGTCCTCCTCGCCGCGCGGATTGGCGCGGGCATAGAGCGTGGCCATCGCCGCGGCCGGCGTGGCATCGAGCGGCACCACGCTGTCGCGCGTGCGCTCATAGGTAAACTCTTCCTGCGCGCGCGGCCCGCAATGGGGGCAATCGATCAGCATCATGGCCTGGTCTCCCCCTTATCTGTGCTGCGGCATCGGGCCAACGCCCGCTTCGTCGATGGTGCGCCCCTGGGCAAAGCGCGCCAGGTCGAACGGCGCGGCAATCGGGTGCGGCTGGCCGGTGGCGAGGTGGTGGGCATAGAGATGCCCCGATCCCGGCGTCGCCTTGAACCCGCCATAGCACCAGCCACCGTTGATATAGAGGTTGCGCAGCGGCAGGTCGCCGATGATCGGCGAGCCGTCAAAGCTCATGTCCGTCACGCCCGACCAGCAGCGCACCATCCGCAACCGGCTGAGCGCGGGCACGAGGGCAATCGCCTGGGCGATCGCATCTTCCAGCCGCACCGGCTGGCCGCGCTGGGCATAGCTGGGAAAGCCATCGGGATCGCCGCCCGCCACGATCCCGCCCTTGTCGGATTGCGAGATATAGCAATGCAGCGATTGCGACATGATCACCGTGTCGATCATCGGCTTGACCGGCTCGGTGACATAGGCCTGCAGCGTGTGGCTTTCGATCGGAAGACGCAGCCCGGCAAGGCCTGCGACATGGCCGCTGTTGCCCGCCACGCAGATTGCCACCTTGCCCGCCGCGATTGCGCCGCGCGTGGTCTCGATGCCGATCACGCGGTCGCCCTCGCGAACGAAGCCGGTCACCTCGCAATTCTCGATCACGTCCACGCCCAGGTTGTCGGCCGCGCGGGCATAGCCCCAGGCTACGGCATCGTGCCGCGCAGTGCCGCCGCGATGCTGGATCATCCCCCCCTGAATCGGCCAGCGCGCATGGGGGGAAAAATCGAGCAGCGGCACCAGGCGGCGCACCGCGTCCACGTCCATCAGCTCGGCATCGATGCCCATCGCCCGCAAGCTATCGCCGCGTTCGGCCAGACGCGTCATGTCGGCATCGGAATGGCCCAGGAACAGCGCACCGCGCGGCGAGAACATGACGTTGTAGTTCAGTTCGTCAGACAGGCCTTCCCACAGCTTGAGCGAATGCTCGAGCAGACGCTGCAGCGGGGCCTGGCGATAGTTGGACCGCACGATCGTGGTGTTGCGGCCGGTGTTGCCGCCGCCGATCCAGCCTTTTTCCACCACCGCCACATTGCGGATGCCGTGCTGGCTCGCCAGGTAATAGGCCGTGGCCAGGCCGTGCGCGCCGCCGCCGATGATCACCACGTCATAACTCGCGCGTGGCTCTGCGGCGCGCCAGGCGCGGCCCCAGTGGCGATGGCCGCCCAGCGCGCCACGCAGCAAGGCCAGCGCGGAATAGCGGCCCTGTGGCCAGCGGGTTGATCGGGTTCCTGTCACGCCATCATGGGTAAGTGGCGCAGGGCGATCCCGTCGCGTCTAAAAATGTCATCCCCATGGCCGAAAATGTGATTTGCCAAAAACGCGCGGCGACCGGCCTTTGCAGGGCGTGAAAGCGCGGGCGGCACACGGCCGGCCCGCCGGGGGGAATGCAAAGCATGACCGGAATTGTTGATCCGGGGGCGCTGGCTATGCCAGGTCAGGTCCTCTTGCTGCGCTGCGCCGATCAGCGCGGCATCGTCGCGGCGGTGGCCGGCTTCCTGGCGGAACAGGGGGCCACGATCACCGAATCCAATCATTTCAACAACGGCACCAAGGGCCAGTTCGCCATGCGCACCGCGTTTGCCGGCGATGGCGCGCCGCTGCCCGATGTGGCCACGCTGCGCCAGCGCTTTGCCCCGATCGCCGATCGCTTTGCCATGGATTGGTCGCTGCACGACATGGCCCAACGCCCGCGCCTGCTGCTGGCGGTATCGAAATTCGGGCACTGCCTGTTCGATCTGCTGCATCGCTGGCGCGCCGGGCTGCTGCCGGTCGATATCGTCGGCGTGGTGTCCAACCATGATGACATGCGCAGCTTTGTCGAGTGGAGCGGCCTGCCCTATCATCACCTGCCGACCAAGCCCCATGGCAAGGCCGCGCAGGAAGCCCGCTTTGCCGCGCTGATCGACGAGACGCAGCCCGATCTGGTGGTGCTGGCGCGCTACATGCAGATCCTCTCGCCCATGCTCTGCGCCAAGGTGGCAGGGCGCTGTATCAACATCCACCACAGCTTCCTGCCCAGCTTCAAGGGCGCCAAGCCCTATCACCAGGCGCACGAGCGAGGGGTGAAGATCATCGGCGCCACCGCCCACTATGTCACGACCGACCTCGATGAAGGCCCGATCATCGAGCAGGACGTGCGCCGCGTCAGCCATGTCCATGCGCCCGACACGCTGGTGGCGCTGGGCCGTGACGTGGAGTGCCAGGTGTTGGCTCGCGCGGTGTCGTGGCATATCGAGCGGCGCGTGATGGTCGATGGCAACAAGACCATCGTGTTTGGCTGAACCGCATTATTGTGCAGTGCAGCATTTTTACAGATTTCCCCGGAGAAACCACAAGGTTTCCCCGGGGAAATCACATATACATCTGTAATTATTATTGTTTTACGCTTCCTGCGGGCGCCGTGCCAGCCAGTTGACCAGCCCCGCGCCCAGGCCCAGCGACAGGCCCAGCACGCTCACCCCGGTCCAGGCCGCGCCGTGCCAGGCCAGTGCCGCCAGGGCAGAGCCAGCCGCACCCAGCAGGAACATGCCGCCCATGAACAGCGTGTTGAGCCGCGCGCGGGCGCCCTGGTCCAGCGCATAGACGATATGCTGGTGCGAGATCAGCGCGCTTTGCACCGCGAGGTCGAGCACCACACAGGCCAGCGCCAGGCCAACCACGCCTGAGAACGTCATGGCGATGATCCAGGCCACCACCATCAGCGCCACGCCCACCACGATCGTGGCATGGGGCCCGCGCCGGTCGGCAACATGCCCGGCCATGGGCGCTGCAAGAATGCCCACGGCGCCGATCACGCCAAACAGCCCGGCCACGCCCGCGCCCTGGCCCACTTGCGCCAGGCGCAGGGCAAGAATGCTCCAGAACGCGCTGAACGCGGCAAACAGCAGGCCTTGCGTCAGCGTCGCCAGGCGCAGCGCGCGGTGGCGGCGCCACAGGTGCCACAGCGAGGCGAGGAGCTGGGCATAGCGCGGCCCTTCGCCGTGGTGGTCACCCTTGGCGCGCGAAGTGGGCAGCATCGCCCGCAGGATCGCCGCGGCGATCAGCGCGAGCGGCACGCCCAGCCAGAACATCGCACGCCAGCCGGCATGTTCGGCGACGAAGCCAGCCAAGGTGCGGCTGAGCAGGATGCCGCACAGCAACCCGGCCATGACCTTGCCGATCACCGCACCGCTGCGCTCGGCCGGGGCCAGATGCGCGGCAAAGGGCACGATCTGCTGCGCCACGGTGGCCAGCGCGCCGAGCACGAGCGAGGCGCCGAGCAGCAGCGCGGGCGTGGGCGCGACGGCGGCGAGCACCAGTGCCACCGACAGCAGCAGGAATTGCAGCACGATCAGCCCGCGCCGCTCGACCCGGTCGCCCAATGGCACCAACAGGAACAGCCCCAGGGCATAGCCCAACTGCGTGACCGTGGGCACCAGCGCGGTCAGCCCGCTGGGCATGCTGGTTTCGATCAGGCCGAGCATCGGCTGGTTGTAATAGATATTGGCGACGGCGAGGCCAGTGGTGGCGGCCATCGCCAGGATAAGGCCGTTGCCCAGAACCGGGCGTGGCGTTTGCGCCGATGGCTGAGACGCCTGGCGCGCGGGCGCGCCGGCAAGGATGGTGTCCGACATGATCAGGGCTCTCGTGCATGGGCAGGCCGGGGGGAAACGGTTGCTGCCGGGCTTGGTTGCACCCCCTATGCACCATTGGCCGGCAAATGATAATCTGCCCCAAGTGGCACGCACTATTGCATTTCACGCAATGATGCCGGGCAAAACTCAGCCCGGCAGGCACCGCTCCCAATAGGGCGGTGCGCCAAAGCTTTCCGCCAGGAAATCAACCAGCAGGCGCACCTTGGCCATGCCGCGCCGATCGGGCAGGTAAAGCGCGTGGATGCCCGGATCGCCCGGCGGCGGCGCACCGGGACGGGCAATGTCGCCGTGCCACTCGGCCAGCACCGCGCGCAGCCGCCCCTGCGTCACGTCTTCACCCACCAGCCAGGTGGGCAAGAGCGCCAGCCCCGCCCCAGCCAGCGCGGTTTCGCGGATCGTATCGGCGTGGTTGGTGCGCAGTGGCCCGGCCACGCGCACCCATTCGTGCTGGCCATCGCGCGTCATGCGCCAGCGCCGCTCGCCATCGGCAAAGGCAAAGGTCAGGCAGGCATGATCGGCCAGATCCTGCGGCACCTGGGGCGTGCCATGCGCGGCAAGATAGGCCGGGCTGGCGCAGACCAGGCGGCGTTGCGGCGCGAGCCGCCGCGCCACCAGGCTGGAGGAATCGAGCGCGCCCAGCCGCACAGCCACGTCTATGCGCTGCGTCGCCAGATCGAGCGGGGTGTCGGTCACCACCACGTCGAGCGTGATATCGGGGTGCGCCGCCATGAACGCGGGCAGGATCGGCGTAACATGGAGCCGGGCAAAGCTGACCGGCAGGCTCACCCGCAACAGCCCGCGCGCCGCGCCCGGCCCCTCGCGCACGGTGCGGTTGGCCTCGGCCAGGGTATCGAGGATGGCGCGGGCGCGCGGGTAATAGGCCTCGCCCGCCTCGGTCAGGCTGACCTGGCGGGTGGTGCGGGTCAACAGCCGGGTGCCCAGCGCCGCTTCCAGCGCATCGACATGGCGGGTGAACGATGACGTGGCCTGCCCCGCGCGCCGCGCCGCCGGGGCAAAGCCACCCTCGTCCACCACCGCCACAAAGGCGTGGAGCGCGGCGAACATATCCATGGCTCCGGCCCCCGCCGCCGCGCGCGCGCCCGGCGCTTAGCCCTGCGGCTCGCTGGCGGCGGCCACTTCTTCCGGGTCGCCCAGGATTACGCCGACGCGTTCGTGCAGGCCGGTGGGCACCAGATCGAGAATGCGTGCGTGGCCATTGCTCGATGCGCCGCCCGCCTGTTCGATCAGCATGCTCATCGGGTTGGCTTCATAGAGCAGGCGCAGGCGTGCGCTGCCGCCCTTGCGGTGATCGGCCGGGTAGAGGAAAATCCCGCCGCGCTTGATGATGCGGTGCACGTCGGCCACCATCGAGGCCGGCCAGCGCATGTTGTAATCCACGCCCAGCGGGCCTTCGCTGCCCTGAATGCGCTCTTCGATATAGCGCGCCACGTGCGGCGACCACTGGCGGCGGCGCGCCATGTTGACGGCGAATTCGCGGTTGCCGCGCGGCATCTGCATCGGCCCGTCGGTCATCCGCCACGAACCGATCTCGCGGTCGAGCGTGAATTCATAGACGCCCGTGCCCACGGTCAGCACCAGCAGCGTCTGCGGGCCATAGATGGCATAGCCGGCGGCCACCTGGCTGGTGCCGGGTTGCAGGAAATCGGCCTCGGCCACGTCGCGCCCGGCGCAGGCCTCGGGCGCGCGCAGCACCGAAAAGATCGTGCCGACCGACAGGTTCACGTCGATATTGCTCGACCCGTCGATGGGATCGAACACCAGCAGGTATTCGCCCTTGGGGAAGCGGCCCGGAATGGGATGCAGCGATTCCATTTCTTCCGATGCCATCGCGGCCAGCTGCCCGCCCCATTCGTTGGCATCGAGCAGCAGGTCGTTGGCGATCACGTCCAGCTTCTTCTGCACTTCGCCCTGGACGTTTTCGCTGCCCAGCGAACCCAGCACATCGCCCAGCGCGCCCTTGGAAATGGCAAAGTTGATTGCCTTGCAGGCGCGCGCCACGGTTTCCAGCAACAGGCGCAACTGCGGCGGACAGGGTGAATCCGGCCGCCGCTGCTGCTCGATCAGAAAGCGGGTGAGCGTGACCGGCTGCCCCGATTGCGGATTGGGCGCCGGCGCAGCGGGTGCGGCGGGGGCGCTGTCGATCACGGGGGTCTGGGTGCTCATCGGGCGAATCTCTCCTGCCTGGGCCCGGCCTGGCCGGGCGATGCGGCCCTCTCTAGGCCAAGTCTTGTGCAAATGCGAAGACGAAAGGGCATGATTTGCGCCCAGCGGGACTGCCTGCCCCCTGCGGCGTGTGCGGCCAAGCGCACGTTGCGGGAGGCGAAGCGCCGGCAAGGCCGGCAAAAACGCATGACCTCGGTATTAAAAAATCGTCATGCGCTTGGAATTATGCCGCCCACATCAGCAACATTGCTGAATATTTCCAAAACAACATGAACTTTTTTACAGGTTTCCGCCGCACATCTTGTGACCGTCATCGGCTTTGACTTATAAAACTGCTATATCGGAATGATTTTAAAAAATAATAATCAGCAATTCTGAACGCCATATGGGCCTTTATTTGCATGTTTTGCAAATGGCCCTGCCGCAATCTCGCCCAACAGGGCCGAGACGCGACTGATCCCTGCCCCCTTTCAGGATCGCTAGACCATGGCACAAGAGCCAATCTCGAACGTCGCCATCAGCAGCAAGCCCTCGCCCCATCGTTTCGAAGCGATCGACAGCCTGCGCGGCTTCGCCGCACTGTCAGTGGCGCTGCATCACCTGCAAGTGGGCAGCCACATCTATTTCTGGCACTATGTGCGCAATTCGTTCCTGTTCGTGGAATTCTTTTTCGTCTTGAGCGGCTTCGTCATCGCCTGCGCCTATCAGGACAAGATCCATAACCGGCAAGACTTCAAGATTTTCGCGATCAAGCGCATTGCCCGGGTCTGGCCACTCCATCTCGTCATGCTGGCCGCGTTCCTCTGCGCGGAAACCACGCTCTATATTCTCTCGCACAAGATCGCGCTGCCCCTGGCCCGCCCGCCGTTCAGCGAAAATCGCACACTGTCGGGCGTTCCAGCCAACTTCTTCCTGCTCAACGGCTTCCTGCCGATTCCCGGATCGGAATGGAACGGGCCGAGCTGGAGCATCAGCGTCGAGCTGGTCAGCTATGTCCTGTTCGCGCTGATCCCGCTCCTGGCCAAGCGGCACGTGCGGCTGTGCCAGTTTGCTGCCATCGCGCTTGGGCTTGCCTGGCTGATCCATGCCGATGGCGAACCGGGCTTCTATGCGTTTCTACCGCGCTGCATCTATTCGTTCTTCATCGGCGTGGCGCTGTGGAACTATCGTGGCACGTTCTCGGGCATTCCGGCCACGCCGTTCCAGATCGTCGCCATCGCGGCGGCCTTTGCCATGCTCACTTTCGGCGCGGGCTATGGCCTGTTCATGGTGGGGCCGATCGTGTTCCTGTTCGTGATCGCGGCTGTATCGTTCGAAGATGGCGCGGTTGCCAAGCTCCTCAAAAAGCCGTTCTGCCTGTTCCTCGGCCGCACCTCCTATTCGATCTACATGGTGCATTTCTTCATCGCCTTCGTCGTCGCCAACGTGCTGAAAGTCGTGGCCAAGCTGCTGCACTCGCCCGCCGTGGTGCCCGGCACTGATCTGGCCACGATCAAGCAATCGCCGTTCATCATGGATGGCGTGACGGTGCTCTACCTCTTCGTCATCGTGACCGTGGCACGCTATGCCTATCGCCTGGTCGAGCGTCCGGGGATGGAGTTGGGCGCGCGCCTCGCTAGCCGGGTGCGCCGTCCTTCTCGCGAGGTTGTCGTGGTCTAACCTCGCGCCACCAACTTGCCCGCCAGCACCACCTTGCGGGTGGGCGCTTGCGGATTGTCCAGCCGGTCGAGCAGCATGGCCGTGGCGGTGCGGCCGATTTCCTCCACCGGCTGCTCGATCACGCTGATCCCGCCCGCGCCACTGGCGCCCTGGCCCACGAAATCCATCCAGTCGTTGTTGTCAAACCCGGCCAGCGCCATGTCGTTGGGCACCGACAGGCCCCGCGCGCGCAGGGTGCGCAGCACGTTGAGCAGCATGACCCCGTTGCTCGCCACCACGGCATCGGGACGCTGCGGGCCAGACAGCAGGCCGGCCAGGGCGCGCTCGGCCTCGCCGGCGCTGTGGGGCACGGCGATCGCCTGCGTCTCCAGCCCCAGGGCCTTGGCCGCGCGCTCGAACCCGGCGCGGCGTTCCAGGCCGGTTGTGCTCATCGCGCCGAACAGGCCGGCGATGCGGCGATGGCCCTGGGCGTGGAGATGCTCCACCAGCACGGCGGCCATGCGTTCGTTGTCGAGCAGCACGCAATCGAGATCGGCGCCGGGAATGGCGCGGTCGATCAGGACCACCGGGCGCTCTCCCCCCGGCCATTCGGTGCGCGCCACGCGCTGGCGCGAAGGCGCCAGGATCACGCCGGCGGCGCGTTCCTGGTGCATGAGGTCAAGGTACATCGCCTCTTTCGCGGGGTCTTCATCGGTGTTGCACAAGATCACCTGCATGCCGCGCGCCGCCGCCACGGTTTCCACGCTGCGCGAAACGGCGGTGAAAAACGGGTTGCGGATATCAGCCACGATCAGGCCGATCACGTTGGAATGCCGCGAGCGCAGCCGCCGTGCCGCCAGGTTGGGACGATAGCCGGTGCTTTTCACCGCATCGAGCACGCGCGCCTGCATGGCGGCATCCACCGCCTTGCCCGCCAGCACCCGCGAAACCGTGGCCGCCGAAACGCCGGCCACCCGCGCTACATCCTTGATCCCCACTGCCATCAGAAAACGTTCTCTCCAAACCCCCGGCCTTGCAGCCTGTTTTCGTGGCAAGCATGGCCCCAATCCGCCCATTTACGCAAGCCTCTTGACAAAATTCATGAGAAAACGTTTTCTCAATGCACAGCGGCGGCCCAAGCTCGCCGACCAATGGCCCCAGGAGAGATGCGCGAAATGCAGCCCAACCCCGCGATTTTGCCCGAAGATGCGCCACATGGCGCAGCCGCTGGCGATGCCGTTCTGGTGCGCATCGCCGCCACGGCCAACGGCAAGGAAGACGCGATTCGCCAGGCCGGGCAGATGCTGGTGGCAGCCGGATGCGTGGCGCCGGGCTATGAAGACAGCATGGTCCGCCGCGAGGACGTGGCCAACACCTTCCTTGGCGCAGGCGTGGCGATCCCGCATGGCCTGGGCGAAGACAAGGGCCTGGTGCGGCGCGACGGCATCGCCGTGCTGCAACTGCGCGACGGGGTGGAATGGAACCCCGGGCAGACCGCGCAGCTGGTGGTGGGCATTGCCGCCAGTTCCGACAGCCATATCGCCATCCTGCGCCGGCTGACCCGCCTGATCCAGGACGAGGCACGCCTGGCCGCGCTGATCGCCAGCGATGATCCCCATGCCATTGCCCGCGCCCTGGGCGAAGATGGCGCCGCCCCGACATCCGCAGCGCCAGTGGCCGATCTGGCCCACAGCGCGCAGTGGACGGTGGACTATCCCGCAGGCCTCCACGCCCGCCCCGCTTCTGCCTGGATGGATGCGGCACGCGCCGCGCCCGCCGCGCTGCGCGTCCGCCACGGCAATGACAGCGCCGATCCCAAAAGCCTGGTCTCGCTGCTGCAGCTGGGCCTCAAGCAGGGGGATACGATCACCGTGTCGGCTGATGGCCCGCAGGGCCGCGCCGCCGTGGACCAGTTCCTGGCCGTGGCCCGCCGCCTGACCGCGCGGGAAAAGGAAGACGCGGCCCGCGCCGCCGCCAAGGTCGCCGCCGCTGCCGCGCAGAATGGTGGCAAGGGCTGGCAACCGGAAACGCCGCTGGCCATGCTGGCGGGCGTGGCGGCCAGCCCGGGCCTGGCGATCGGCCGCGTCCATGTAGTTGCCGCCGCCGAACTCACGGTGCCGGACGAACCAGTGGATCTGGGCCGAGGCGGCGCCATGCTGGACGAGGCACTGCGCCGCACCCGCGCGCAGATGACCGCGCTGATCGACGATACCACGCGCCGCCTGGGCGCGGGCGATGCGGCGATCTTCAAGGCGCAGGCCGACCTGCTCGATGATACCGACCTGATCACGCTGACCTGCCAGCTCATGGTCGAGGGCCATGGCGTGGCGTGGTCGTGGCACCAGGCTGTCAGCCGCATTGCCGGGCAGCTTTCCGCGCTGGGCAATCCTGTGCTCGCCGCGCGCGCGGCAGACCTGCACGATGTGGGCCGCCGCGTGCTGGCCGCGATCGATCCGGCGCTGGCGGCGGGATCGCTCGAAACCCTGCCCGATGGCCCAGATGCGGCGCCTTGCGTGCTGCTGGCGGGCGATCTTTCGCCGTCCGACACCGCCACGCTCGATCCCGCCAAAGTGGCGGGCATCGCCACGGCGCTGGGCGGCCCCACCTCGCACAGCGCGATCCTGGCGCGCACCCTGGGTCTGCCTTCGGTCGTGGCGCTGGGCAATGACCTGCTGGCACTGGGCGCCGGGGCCACGGTGATCGTCGATGGCGATGCCGGCCGCGTCTGGCTCGATCCCACGCCGGCAGACATCGCCAGCGCGCAAGGGTGGATCGATCGCATCGCCGCCCGCCGCCGCGCCCAAGAGGCCGAACGCAGCCGCCCGGCGATCACCACCGATGGGCACCAGGTGGCCATCGCCGCCAACGTCAACCGCCCGGATTCCGTGGCCTTTGCCCTGGCCGAAGGCGCCGAGGGCGTCGGCCTGATGCGCACCGAATTCCTGTTCCTGGAGCGCGGCGACACGCCGAGCGAGGACGAACAGGAAGCGATCTATCGCGCCATGATCACCGCGCTGGGTGATGGGCCGGACGGCAACCGCCCGCTGATCGTGCGTGCGCTGGATATCGGCGGAGACAAGCAGGTGCCACATCTGGACCTGCCGACCGAGGAAAATCCGTTCCTGGGCGTGCGCGGCGCGCGGTTGCTGCTGCGCCGGCCCGACCTGCTCGATCCGCAGCTGCGCGCGCTCTATCGCGCGGCCAAGCAGGGCGGCGATCTGTCGATCATGTTCCCGATGATCACCTCTACCTGGGAATTGCAGCGGCTGCGCGCCCGCTGCGAGGAAATCCGCGCCGAGCTCAATGCGCCTGCCGTACCGATTGGCATCATGATCGAAGTGCCGGCGGCCGCGGTGCAGGCAGCAGCGCTGGCCGAACATGCCGATTTCTTTTCGATCGGCACCAATGACCTCACGCAATATACTCTCGCGATCGATCGCCAGAACCCCGACCTTGCCGCCGAGGCTGACAGCCTGCACCCGGCGGTTCTGCGCCTGATCGCCCTGACGGTGGAAGGCGCGGCCACCCACGGCCGCTGGGTGGGCGTGTGCGGTGGCCTCGCCGGCGATCCGTTCGGCGCCGCGCTACTCACTGGCCTGGGGGTGAGCGAACTGTCGATGACCCCGCGTGACATTCCCGCCGTCAAGGCGCGGCTACGCGGCGCCAGCCTGGCTGATCTGCAAGACCTGGCGCGCCGCGCGCTGGCCCAACCCGGCGCCGCGCAAGTGCGCGCGCTCGACGCAGGAGCGGCCTGATGCGCGTTCATACCCTCACGCTCAATCCCGCGATCGACGAGACGATCACGCTCGATCGCCTGGTGCCCGGCCAGGTCCACCGCGCCCGTGGCGTGCGCCAGAATGCCGGGGGCAAAGGCATCAACGTGGCCAGCTGCCTGGCCGATTGGCGTACCCCGGTTTCCGCCCATGGCCTGCTCGGCCGCGACAATGCCGCCCCGTTCGAGGCGCTGTTTGCCGCCAAGCCGATCACCGATGCCATGGTGCGGGTGGATGGCGCCACGCGCGTCAACCTCAAGCTGGTCGATGCCGACGATACCACCGACATCAACCTTGATGGCCTGGCGGTCACCGATGAAACCCTTGCCACCGTGCTCGATGGGCTGACGGCCATGGCCGCGCCGGGAGACATGGTGGTTCTGGCGGGCAGTCTCCCCCCCGGCTGCCCGCCAGCGTGCTATGCCACGCTGGTGGCGCGGCTGCGCGCACAGGGCGTGCACGTGCTGCTCGATGCCAGTGGTGATCCGCTGGCGCGCGCGCTGGCCGCGCCCGTGCTGCCTCAGGTGATCAAGCCGAACCGCGATGAACTGGCCGCCTGGGCCGGAGAGGCACTGCCCGATTGCACCGCCGTGCTCGCTGCGGCGCGGGCGCTGCATGCGCGCGGGGTGGAACAGGTGGTGGTGTCGATGGGCAGCCAGGGCGCACTGTTCGTGACCGGCGATGGCGCGGTCCATGCCCAGCTTGCCCTGCCCCCGCTGGGACCGCTGGGCGTGGCCAGCACGGTGGGTGCGGGCGATGCCATGGTGGCAGGCCTCGCCGCCGCGCATGTCGCCGGGCTGGGCCTGGCGGAAACCGCACGGCTCGCCACTGCCTTTGCCGTGGCCAAGCTGGGCATGGCCGGGCCGAACCTGCCGGAAAAGGCCAGCGTGATGGCGCTGGCGCAAGACGTGATCATCGGCCCGCGTCCGTAACGCGCGGCTGCAACAGAAATGACCTTGGGATTGGGTTTGACCATGAAACATCATGTGCTGATCGCCGCGCCGGGGCGCGATGTGGAAGCGGTGCTTGCCGCCGAAGCGCTGCGCAAGGCCGCGCGCGAGGCCGGGCTCGACGTGGAGGTGCAACTTGCCCTCGACGATGCCGCGCCGCTGGCCCATCCGTCCGCGCGGGTGGTCCCGGTCGATGCCGTGCTGGCCGATCCCGCCGCTGTGCTGGCCAACCTGGCCGCCGCGCCGGCCGCTGATGCCACGCCAACGCGCATCGTCGCCATCACCTCGTGCCCCACGGGCATTGCCCACACGTTCATGGCGGCCGAAGGGCTGCAACAGGGCGCGGCTGAACTGGGCCATGCCATCCGCATCGAAACGCAAGGCTCGGTGGGCGCCGGCACGCCGCTCACCGCGCAGGAAATTGCCGAGGCCGACGTGGTGATCATCGCCGCTGACCGCGAGGTCGATCGCGCCCGCTTTGCCGGCAAGCGTGTGTTTGCCAGCAATACCAAGCCGGCGATCACCGGCGGCGCCGCGCTGATCACCCGCGCTCTGGCTGAAGCAAGCGTGCAGGCAGGCGGGGAAGAAACCACCGCCCCGGCCAAGGCAGAGCGCACCGGCCCCTACAAGCACCTGATGACCGGGGTTTCGTTCATGCTGCCCTTCGTGGTGGCGGGCGGCCTGCTGATCGCGCTGGCCTTTGCCCTGGGCGGCATTCACGCCAACGACGATGCCGCCGCCGGCACCCTGGCGCACACCCTGTTCGAGATCGGCGCCAAGGGCGGCTTTGCCCTGATCGTGCCGGCGCTCGCGGGCTATATCGCCTATTCCATCGCCGACCGGCCGGGCATTGCCCCGGGCATGATCGGCGGCATGATCGCGGCCAGCCAGGGCGCGGGCTTTCTCGGCGGGATCGTCGCGGGCTTCATCGCCGGCTATGGCGTGGACGCGCTGAACCGCGCCATCCGCCTGCCCCGCAACCTGGCGGGATTGAAGCCCATGCTGATCCTGCCGCTGCTTGGCACGCTGCTGACCGGGCTGTTGATGGTCTATGCCGTGGGCACGCCGGTGGCCGCCGTGCTCTCGTTCCTG
Organism: Novosphingobium sp. 1529; assembly: GCF_040544855.1. Lineage (NCBI taxonomy): Bacteria > Pseudomonadati > Pseudomonadota > Alphaproteobacteria > Sphingomonadales > Sphingomonadaceae > Novosphingobium > Novosphingobium sp. 1529. The sequence continues at coordinate 400,311 of NZ_JBEPKW010000003.1, read as the reverse complement.
ACGGAATGGCTGCGCGGCATGCAGGGATCGAGCGCCATTGCGCTGGGCCTGATCCTGGGCGCGATGATGGCGTTCGACATGGGCGGCCCGGTCAACAAGGCCAGCTATGCCTTTTCCGTCGGCCTCATCGCCAGCCAGGTTTACACGCCGATGGCCGCAACGATGGCCGCCGGGATGACCCCGCCGCTCGGCATCGCGCTGGCCACAGTCCTGTTCCGCAACCGCTTTTCGGCAGAGGAACGCGATGGCGCCGGGGCCACGGCGGTGCTGGGCCTGGCGTTCATCACCGAAGGGGCGATCCCCTTTGCCGCGCGCGATCCGCTGCGCATGATCCCCGCCTTCGTTGCCGGATCGGCGCTGGCCGGGGCGATTTCGATGGCGATGGGCGTGGAACTGCGCGTGCCGCATGGCGGCGTGTTCGTGCTGCCGATCCCCGGCGCGGTCACCCACCTGGCCGCCTATGCCGTGGCGATTGCCGCCGGCACGCTCACCACCGCGCTGCTCGCCGGGCTGCTGCGCCGCCCCTTGGCCGCAAACCCCGCCCAAGACCCGGCCACGCTGCCCGCCACCGCCTGAACCCTTTCACATGCGGCCAGCCCCCGGCCGCAAGGAGCAAAACCCATGTTCGCCCTGCCCCATGGTGCCTGCCGCGCAGGCGCCCTCGCCCTCGTGCTGCCTGCTCTCCTCGCCTCTGCCGCCCCGGCGCTGGCCGATGATGCCGCTCCCCCGCCCCCGCCAACGCTTCCGGCAACCGGGCAGACGCCCGCCGCGCGCCAGCCGCTGCAACCGCTGGCCGACAAAGGCGTCACCCTGCAATGGAGCTATACCGGCGAAGCCGCCGGCAACGTGACCGGCGGCCTGGCGCGCAAGAGCGCCTATACCGGCCAGGTCTATGTGGGTGCCGATCTCGACATGGATCGCATCGCCGGGATCAGTGGCGCCACGATCCACGTGGCCGTGACCAACCGCCACGGCAAGAGCCTGTCGGGCATTGCGCTGGGCAACAATACCTCGGTCCAGGAAGTGTGGGGCACGCAGAACACCCACCTGGCGATCCTGACCTGGGAGCAGAAGCTGCTCAACGATCGCCTGGTGATCGAGGCCGGGCGCAGCCAGGCCAACATCCACTTCCTCAATTCGCCGCTCTATTGCCTGTTCCAGACCAATTCGACCTGCGGCAACCCCACCTTCGTCTTCAAGAACAGCAACTTCACCTATTTCCCGGCGTCAAGCTGGATGGCCCAGGCCAAGCTGTGGGTGGCGCCGCGCTGGTTCGCCCATGCCGGGGTCTATGAAGTAAACCCCGATCGCAAGCGCTGGAACGATGATGGCTTCAACTTCTCCTCGGCCAACCGCACGGGGGTGATCGTGCCGTGGGAACTGGGCTATGCCGATGACAAGGGTGAGACCCGCCTGCCCGGCCACTATATTCTGGGCGGCTGGTTCGACCGCGCCGACTATGCCGATCCGCTGCGCGACGATGCCGGCGGCATCGCCATTCTCACCGGACGCCCGGCACGCACGCTGCACGGGCGCAGCGGGATCTATGCCCGCTTTGACCAGCAACTGACCCGGCCCGATCCGCAAAGCCGGCGCGGCCTTTCGATCTTTGGCGTGGCGATGACCAACCTGTCGGGCCAGGTGGAGGAAAGCCGCTATCTCGATTTCGGGATCGTCCAGACCGGCACGTTCAAGGGGCGCGACACCGATACGCTGGGCTTTGTCATCAATGATCAGCGCTTTTCCGACCTGGCGATGGCGCGCATGCGCGCCGCGCGCCTGGCCGCCGGCGGCGAAGACAACGTGCACCGCCACGAGGTGATGATGGAACTGGCCTATGGCGCCGATGTGGTGCCGGGCCTGCGCATTTCGCCCAACGTGCAATATGTGCTGCACCCCGATAACACCGGGGCGCCGTTCAACCCCACCAACACCCGCGATGCGCTGGTCTTCGGCTTCAAGTTCACGCTCGACGGCCCGACCTTCTTCGGGCGCTGACGTGCAGTGGCGGGGATCAGTTCCCCGCCACGCCCAGCACCGCCAGGGTCAGCGTTTCCACCCCGGCGCGGATCGTTGGTTCGGGTTGCGGGGCAAAGAATGGCGAATGGTTGACCGGCACTGGTTTGCCCTCGGCCTTGAGCCGCGCGAGCATCGCCGGATCGCTGCCGCCCACGCCAAAGAACACCGACTTGGCCACCCCGGCGTTGACGTATTCGGAATAGTCCTCGCTCGCCGTGCCGCCCGGCATCATCGCCGGCACCAGCGCCACTTGGTTCTCGCCCAGCGCGGTTTTGAGGATACCGGCCAGTTGCCCGGCCAGTGCGGGATCGTTGACCACCGACGCCGTCGCCTCGGTATGGTCAACCCCCGGTTCGGGCGCGCGGGCCATGCTCGCCACAGCGCGCGCGGTGATGCCCACGCCATCGAGCAGCAGCTTGCGCACATCGGGATCATAGGATCGCAGCGTCAGCTTGAGCACGGCGGTATCGGGAATGATATTGGGCACGAAACCGGCGTTGAACGCGCCCACCGTGATCACGCCGAACTTCTGCGGGTCTTTCTGCCGGCTGATCACCGTCTGCACATCATCGACAAAGTGCGCGCCCATCACGATCGGATCGATGCTCTTGTCCGGCATCGAGCCATGCGCGCCCTGGCCATGAAACGTGACAACGACCGAGTCCGAGGCAGAGCTGACCGCGCCCTGCTTGACCGTCACATGCCCGGCCACATCCGGGCCGACATGGGCGGCAAAGGCATAGTCCGGCTTGGGAAAGCGGGTGAACAGGCCATCGGCCAGCATCGCCTTGGCGCCGCCGGCCTTTTCCTCGGCCGGCTGGCCGATGAACACCAGCGTGCCGTGCCACTTGTCCTTGAGCGCCAGCAGCGTCTGCGCCGTACCCACCCACCAGGCCATATGGCTGTCATGGCCGCAGGCGTGATCGGTGGGGGTCAGCTTGCCATCGATGGTCTGCTGTGCATGGCTGGCATAGGGCAGACCGGTCTTTTCCTCCAGCGGCAGCGCGTCCAGCTCGGTCCTGACCAAAACCACCGGGCCATCGCCATTGCGATAGACCGCCACGATCCCGGTCTGGCCGACATGCTCGGTCACGGTAAAGCCCAGCGCCCGCATCCGCGCCGCCAGCAAGGCGGCGGTGCGGGTTTCCTGAAAGCCGACTTCGGGATGCTGGTGGATGTCCTTGTACAGCGCATCGAGCGAGGGATAGATTTTTGCGAGCTGCGCATCGATCGCCGCGCGCGCCGCCACGGGATCGAGCGGCGCGGCCTGGGCCAGTTGCGGCACGGCAGCAAGCGTCAGGGCAAGGCCCGTGGCCCGCGCCAGCCGGCGGCGGAGTGTGTGCGTAAAAGCCATGACAGTTCCTTTGCTTACAGGCTGAACCGGGCGTTGAGGCCCCAGGTGCGCGGCTGGATCGAATAGGTCAGGTTGGTATAGCCATAACCGCTGGTGACCGCGATGGCACCCATCGTGTCGGTCAGGTTGTTGCAGAACAGATAGACGCCCATCTCGCGGTTCTCCACGCCCACGCGCAGGTTCGCCGTGGCATAGTTGCCATAGGCGGTGTGATAGGGATCGTTGGGGCGGAACGTGCCTTCCTGATGGCCGGTATAGGCGCCATCGGCACGGACCAGCGCATCGAACCGCGAATTGAGCGCCCAGGAATAGCTGGCCGATGCCGACGCGGTAAGATCGGGCGTATTGGGGATGGGATCCCCGGCCTTGCCTGTCGATGCGGTGATCAGCACGGCGGACGAGGATTGGTCCTGCGTCAGGTGGGCATCGGTATAGCCCAGCGCCGCACCCAGGGTCAGGCCGCGCACCGGCCGCGCCGTCAGGTCAAGCTCAACCCCGCGGATGCGTGCGTGGCCGGCATTGGTAAGAAAGGCATAGAGCCCATCGGCGGTGCGGGCCGAGGTCTGGATATTGCTCCACTCGATGTTGAACGCCGCCCCATTGAGCACCAGCTTGTCGCCCAGCCAGCTCGATTTCACCCCCACTTCATAGTTCCACAGGCTGTCGGGCTTGTACGACACCAGATTGGCGGCCAGGCCGGGGATGTTGTTAGCGCCACCCGGGCGGAACCCCTTGGATGCGCTGGCATAGACCATCACGCGCGGGGTGATGCGATAGCTGACGTTGAACTTTTCCAGCCAGCCGTTGGCGGTGGTCGTCGCCGCACTGAACGGCGCGGCCAGCGTGCCGGTGTAGAAGTTGGTGATATAGGATTGGCCGCTGGTGGTCTTGCTATAATCGTAATAGCGCAGGCCGCCGGTGATGGTCAGCCCGGCCAGCGGTTTGAGCGATACTTCGCCAAAACCGGCAATCTGGCGCGAGCGCGTTTCGACATAGCGATAGACCAGCGGGGTAATCGGCAGGGTGATGCTGCCATCGCTGGCGTTTTCACTGATCACGTTGCTGTCGATATGGTCTTTGCGGTTTTCGTAATAGACGCCCACCGTCCATTCCAACCAGGCCGGCATCTGCGCCGCGTTGGAGGAAAGCCGCGCCTCATAGTTTTGCGAATGGACCCACGCAGGCTGAAAGCCGGCAGCCGGCAACAGCGCAAGGCCCGCGGCCTGATAGGCGGCGAACTGGTCGCTGGTGCAGGTGGCGCCATTGGCGCGGGCGCACTGCGCGGGCGAGGTGGCATAGGCCCGCACCGACGGGGTGAAATCGATCGTGCGGATATAGTTGTAGTTGTAATAGCTGGCCGTGCCGGTCAGCGTGGCAAAGCCCAGGTCACGATCGCCCTTGAGGTTGTAGAGCTGCATTTCGGTGTGGAACGGCAACTGCGCGGGCGAATTGGTCTTGTAGCGGCCGACGCTGGGATACCAGCCCTGCTGATCGGGCGCGTCGCCCTTTTGATAGCTGAGCGTGGCGGTGATCGTCGTCAGCGCATCGGGCTTGAAGCCGATGATGCCGCGCCCGCCCCAGTTGGTGGAACGGTTGATGTTCTGCGTGCCATAGGTGACGTTGTCGATCCAGCCAGGCTTGCGCTCGCCATAGCCCACCACGCGCACCGCCAGCTTGTCGGTCACCACCGGCAGGTTGACCATGCCGCGCAGGAAATAGCCGGCCGAACCGCCCTCGGTTGTGGTCACCTGGGTTTCGCCGCCGGCTTCCACCTTGTCGTAATCGGGCTTGTGAAAGATCACGCGCAGCGTGCCGGCCATCGAACTGGCGCCATAGAGCGTGCCCTGCGGCCCGCGCAGCACTTCCACCCGCTCCACATCGAACAGGTTGAGATCGGCCGCCACGGCGCCGGAATCCTGCGTGGTGCCCGAAGGGCCGGTGACCGGGGTTTCATCGTAATAGAGGCCCACCGTCGCCTCGCCCGCCGCGTTGACGCCGCGGATCGAGATGCGGTTCGATCCGGCCACGCCGCTGGTGACGTTGAGGTTGGGGATCTGGCGGAAATAGTCATTGAGCTGGGTTGCCCCGGTCTTGGCCAGGCCGTCGCCCGAAAGCGCCACGATGCTGAGCGGGGTGGTCTGCACGGTTGACGCACGGCGCAGCGCGGTGACCACGATATCGCCGCCGGTGGTGCCATCGGCCTGCGGCGCGGGGGCGGCGGCGGCCGGCGTGTCTGCCGGCGCGGCATCGGCGGCAAAGGCAGTGCCTGCCAACAAGACGTGCGCGGTGATCAGGCCGGAAACGGCCAGAATGGCTTTGCTCATGGTATGCTCCCTGTCGTTGTTCCAGGGTGTGCCGCGCAGTCCCGGCCCCCTTGCCTGGCTAGACGCAGGGCAGCGTCACCCCCTCACCCGACGGGGCAGATTTTTTTCTTGTCAGTGAATTTTCTGGCCCGTGAAAGTTGGTCAGCGCAATTCGCTGTGCAGCGTCAGCCCCACGGTGCGCGGCCGCTGATAGGTCACCATGTCGCTGCCGCCGGTCGTGCCGGCCCAAACGCGGCCGCGGCCATTGGCCAGGTTCTGCACGAACACGCCAAGGCGCCAGGGCCCGCGCGCGATCGCCAGATCGGCATCGATCGCGGCAAAGCCGCCCAGCGCCAGGCGATCGATCACCGTGCTGCCGCGAAACGCGCTCCACGCCCGGCCGGCATAGTGCAAGAACAGCCCGCCATCGCCGCGCCAGCCCCCATCGGCGCCCTGGCTTTGGCCCAGCGCCCATTCCCGGCGCAGTTCCACGCTCGCCGCCCAGGGCGCGACATAGGGCAGCGCCTCGCCCGCGCGGCCATCGGTGGTGGCCGCGCCCGAAACCTGGTCTTGCACCAGCCGCGCATCGGTCACGGTGCCCTGCAGCTTGGCCCGCCAGCCGCCGCGCAGCGCCACGCCGGCAGACAATTCCGCCCCGTTGATCCGCGCCGTGCCGATGTTGGTGATGAAGGCATAGCTGCCATCGGCCGAAACGGCGGCATATTGCATGTTGGACCAGCGCTGGTGAAAGCCGTTAAGATCAAGATGCCAGCTGCGCGCCGGGCCCGACAGGCGCGTGCCCACTTCCCAGCTTTCCAGGCGATCGTCGGCATAGCTGGCCAGGGCTTGCGGCAGGCCGGGCACCACATTGCTGCCGCCCGGGCGAAAGCCGTTGGATACCTGGCCATAGACCAGCACGCGCGACGATGGCCGCGCCTCTACCCGCGCGCGGCCGACCAGCCCATGCGCGCGGGTGGCCATCGCCAGCGACGATGGTGCAAACGGGCCCAGGAATGGATTGGGCAGGGTGACCACGCTTTGCGTAGTGCGCGCATAGTGGAAATAGCGCAGCCCGCCCGACAGCATCAGCCAGGGCAGCGCGCGCCAGCTGCCATCGCCAAACAGCGCATATTCATCGAGCTGGCTGGCAAAGCGGCGCAGCGAGGTTGGTTGCGTTCCGGGCCGCGCCAGCCCGGTAGCCGGGTTCACGCCCAGGCTGGCGCTTTGCCCGTCATCGCTGCGCCGGCTGGCAAAGAGGCCGGCGGTCCAGGTCATTCGGCCCTCGGCCGACAGGCGCACCTCGCCGCTGCTGACGTCGACTGCCAGGGGTTGATCCACCAGCGTCGGGCTGCTTGCCAGCAGCAGGCGATTGTATCCCGCCATCTGCGCGGCGCTGCAACTGCCACTGGCCAGACCGGCCAAGGCCGCGCACGCGGCGGCATCGTCGAGATGATTGAGCTGGCTTTGCGTGAAATCCCAGAAGCGGTGCGGCCGCCACCATGATCGCGCCGCCGTGGCGTCAAGGCTCACCCCGCCGCCGCCCAGCCGGCCATGCAGATCGAGCGAGGCCATGGCAAAGGTATCAAAAAACGGTACGATGACCTGCGCCGCGGTTTGATCGGGCGCGCCGCCGCCAATCGTGCTGTGGCTGTTGCCGATGCGGCTGCGCTGCCACACCCCCGCCAGGTCTGCCCGCCAATCGGGCGCGATCTGCCAGCGCAGCGCCAGCCGGCCGCCTTCGCGCAGTTGGTCATCGCTGTTGCGCCGGCCCAGGCGCGGCATGTCGATCACGCCGCCCTGGTATTCGCGCCAGCCCACTGCCCGCAGCGCGACGGTCCCGGCGGCCAGCGGCAGGTTGATCACGGCCGTGGTGCTTGCCCCCGCCGCGCCGTGCTGGGTAAGTGTGGCCGCGCTGTCGAGCGCCAGGCTGCGCTGGTCAAGCTGGGCGCCGCGAAACAGCACGCGCACCGTTCCCGCCAGCGAGCTGGTGCCATAGAGCGTGCCCTGCGGCCCGCGCAGCACCTCCACCCGTTCCACATCGGCCAGCACCAGATCGGGCGTCATCATTCCGGGATCGCTGGTCGATCCGCCAGGCCCGGCCACCGGCACGTTGCCAAAATAGAGCGCCACGGTCGCTTCACCGGCGGCATAGGCGCCCCGCATGCTCAGGCGGTTGAACCCGGTTCCGGCAGAGGTGACCGTAAGGCTGGGCGCCAGCCGCGCCAGGCCGGCCAACGTAGTGGCGTGATCATGGCCAAGGTCTTCCCCGCGCAGGGCAACCATGCTGATCGGCGTATCGGCCAGCAAGGTGGGGCGGCGCAGCGCGGTGACCATGATATCGCCCGCCGCCAGCACCGGTGGTGGCGGCGCCTCGGGCGCTGGCGCGCGCGGCGGCGGCGCGGGCAGGATCAGCAGGCTGCGCAGGCCGGATCGCCGCACCACCAGGCCGCTGCCCGCCACCAGGCGCCGCGCGATGGCCGCGACATCACCCACCAGCACCATGGCGGGCGCGCGGCGGCCGGCTACGGTCTGCGGCGCAAAGATGATCGTGGTGTGCGTGGCCAGGCCGAGTGTGCGCAGGCTATCAGCCAGAGGCGCGGCCGGCAGGCGCAACGGGGCCATGCCTGGCCGGCCCTGGGCATGGACCGGCCGCGCAACACCGAAAACCGCAGGCAGCACCAGCGCCGCCACGGCCAGCCTGGCCATGGCCCAAGGCACGCCAGCCCGCCCCCGCTGCAGCCAGGCCGGCCGGCACCCGATGGCGCCCGATTTTTCCCTCATTGTCCATCAGCTTGCCAAACGGCGCGCGGCTTGGCTAGCTTACCCGTCAATGTCATCGAAACGGATCATCCCCCCGGCGGGCGAGGCACCCCTTTCCGGGTTCGAACGCCACCGCCGCGCCTTGCGCGCCTGGCTGGGGCGCCGGCTGGGCAATGCCGCCGATGTCGACGATGCCGTGCAGGACGTGTGGCTGCGCGCGCACGAGCGGCTCGACAGCGGCGCGGTGGACAATCCGCGCGCGTATCTGTTCACTGCCGCCAACAGCGTGGTGCACGATCGCGCCCGCCGCGCCGGGGTGCGCCACGAACGCGCGCACCGGTCGCTGGAAGAAAATGATCATCCCGTTGAGTGGATCACGCCCGAGCGCGTCTTGGAAGGTAAGGAGGCGCTCAACGTCATCATGAACCGGCTTTCGACCATGCCCGAGCGGACGCGCGACGTGTTCGTGCTGCACCGGTTCGAAGGCATGGCCTATGCCGAAATTGCCCGCCGCATGGGGATTTCGGTCAGTTCCGTGGAAAAGCATATCATGAAGGCGCTGCGCCTGTTGCTGGAGATCGAGGAATGAGCGCGGACCACAGCCCTGACGGGCGCGAGGAACGCACGGCGCAAGAGGCGGCCATCGTGCATTTTGCCGCACGGCGCGGCGGGCGGCCCGTGCCCGTGCCCGGCGATGCGCCCACCCGCGCCGCCCTGGCCGAAGTGGAGGCGCTGTGGCAGGCGCTCGATGGCTGCGCGCAGAGCGACGAGATTGCCGCCCTGCGTGCCGCGGCGCTGGCCCGTACCGCCCCGCCCACCATTCGGCGCCGCCCATGGCTGGCGGTGGCCGCCACGCTTGGTGCGCTGGCGGTGGGCGTGGGCGGCGTCTTGGCGATGCGATCGGGTAGCGTGCCGCAGTCCGCCGCGCCGCAGCTGGCCATGCGCGCGCTGGAAAACGGCGCAGCCGCGCCGCGCACCGTGGCCCTGGCTGATGGCACCGCGATCACGCTTGACGCGCATAGCCGCGTGCTGGTCGGCACCGATGGCGGCCAGCGCCGCGCCACCCTGGCGCAAGGCCGCGCGTTCTTTCGCGTGGTGCACGATGGCGCGCACCCGTTCCGCGTGACCGCCGGCGATCTGGCCGTGACCGATGTGGGCACCGTGTTTGAAGTGTGCCGCGATGGCGATGCCGCCGCCGTCACCCTGATCGAGGGCGCGGTGGACGTGGCCGCCCCCGGCCTGGCGCCGCGTCGCCTCGCGCCCGGCCAGCGCCTGACCCTGCGCGGCCAGACAGCGCTGCTGGGTCAGGCCGATCCCGCCGGCACGCCCGGCTGGCAGGATGGCATGATCGCCGCCGACGCCGAGCCGCTCGGCACCCTGGTCGCGCGCTTCAACCGCTATCTGGCGCGGCCGCTGGTGCTGCGCGATGCCCGCGTCGGCAGCCTGCCGGTCAGCGGCACGTTCCGCATCGATGATCCTCAGGCACTGATCGCGGCGGTCGCCGCCATGGGCCACCCCGGCGCGCTGGCCCAGCCGGCCGCCGCCGCCGCTCACCCTTCAGCCCAGACACAATAACCAAGCCATTCTTTTCAGCGAGCTTTGCAATGAAGAAGACCTTGCTGGCCGGTGTCGCGCTGGCCATGACTATGGCCTGTGCCCCAGCCATTGCGCGCGATTATGTCATCCATGCCGGGCACCTCATCGATGGCATCAACCCTGGCGAACGCAGCCAGGTCTCGATCGTGGTGCACGATGACCAGATCACCGCAGTGCAGGATGGCTTTGTCACGCCCGCCGGGACCGAGGTGATCGACCTGTCGCAGGGCACGGTCATGCCCGGCCTGATCGACGCGCACGTGCACCTCACGCTCGATCTCACCAAGGGCAATGCCCTGCTGCAAAGCGTCACGCATAGCAGCTATGACGAAACGCTCGATGGCGTGGGCAATGCCCGCCTCACCCTGCTGGCCGGGTTCACTTCGGTGCGCGATGTGGGCGGCGATACCGCCGTGGTCGTGGCGCTCAAGCGCGCGCAGAAGGCAGGCACCATTGCAGGCCCGCGCATGTGGGTTTCAGGCAGCATCCTGAGCCCCACCGGCGGCCATGGCGATCCGGCCAACGGCTTTGATCCGGCGCTGACCAAGCCCGGCTGGCAGGATGGCATTGTCGACGGGCCGGACGAGGCGGTGAAGAAAGTGCGCGAGCATTTCCGCGACGGCGTCGACCTGATCAAGATCGTGCCCTCGGGCGGCGTCGCCAGCGTGGGTGACGATCCACAGGCCCAGCTGATGACCGACGCCGAAATCAAGGCCGTGGTCGATACGGCCCACACCCTGCACCTGCCCGTGGCGGCCCATGCCCATGGCGCCCAGGCGATCGACCATGCCAGCGCGATCGGCGTGGATTCGATCGAGCATGGCAGCTTTGCCACCCCGACAAGCTATGCGATCATGAAGCAACACGGCACCTATCTGGTGCCCACGCTGATCGCCGGGGCTACGGTGGTGGAATTCGCGCAGAAGCATCCCGAACTGCTCGGCCCGTCGATGGCGGAAAAGGCCATGGCGGTAGGGCCGATCATGGCCAAGAACCTCTATGCCGCATGGAAAGCGGGCGTGAAGATCGCGTTCGGCACCGATGCCGGCGTCTATCACCATGGCCAGAACGGGCGCGAGTTCGAACTGATGGTCAAGGCCGGGATGCCCGTGGCTGACGTGCTGCGCAGCTCGTTCACTGGCGCGGCCAACCTGATCGGGGAAAGCCGCATCGGCGCGATCCGCCCGGGCGCCTTCGCCGATATCGTCGCCACCGACAAGGACCCCATGACCGATATCACCGAACTGCAGCGCGTGCGCTTTGTCATGCAGGGCGGCCGCGTGGTGAAGGATCACGGCGAACCGCGCATCTGAGCGCCATGACCAAAGGGGGGATGGGGCAGCGCTGCCCCATCCCCCCCTTTTTGCAGTTGCTGAACTCAGAAGTTGAGCGTCGCCGTTGCAAACACCTGGCGCGGATTGCCCCAGTAGGTGGTCAGCACGCCTTCCTTGCCCAGCGTCGGGATCAGGTTGCCCGCCGGGGTATAGGTCAGCGCCCCGGTGGTGGGATTGCCGGCGACATAGGTATAGCCCGAGGTCTTGTAGCGCTTGTCGAGGATGTTCTTGCCATAGACGCCAAAGGTCCACCGCCCGCCCGGCGCACGATAGAACACGCTGGCATCAAACAGGGCATAGCCGGGCTGGTCGAGATAGGGGTTGGGCACTTCGAACTGATAGGTCTTGCTCTTCCACGACACACCGCCGGTCACGTCGACCGCACCCGTGCCCACCGGAATGGAATAGCTGGCCGAGGCGCTGCCGGTCCACGCCGGGGTATTCTGCACCTTGCGATAGGCAGCCACGTCGGTCGGCTGGCCGGCAATCAGCGTGATGTATTTCAGGTACTTGGCATCGATATAGCCAAGTGAGCCATTGAGCGTGAAGCCGCCCAGCTTGAGCCGCCCTTCGGCTTCCACGCCCTGCATCCGCGCCTTGCCGGCGTTGGACACCACCCCGCAGAAGCTGGGCAGCCCGCCCACCGTGCAGGCCACCGAGCCGGGGATCTGCACATCGGTATAGTCCATGCGGAACGCGGCCAGATTGAGCGACAGGCGCCGGTCCAGCAGCCGGGTCTTGACCCCCAGTTCATAGCTGTTGACCTTTTCCGGGCGGAAGCTGAGGAATTCGCCCTGGGTCATCCCCGGCGGCGCATTGACGCCCACCCCGCGCGGATCGAACCCGCCACCCTTGAAGCCCTGGCTGAAGCTGGCATAGACAGTGTTGTCGGTGTTCGGCTTCCAGTTGAGCGACACGCGCGGCGTGAACTTCTTGTAGTCCGCGCTGCCCAGGAAATTGGTGCTGGGCGCGCCAAACGCCACGCCGGCTCCGCCAAACACCGGCGAGCCGCCACCCAGGTAGTTCTGCCGCAGGATCTGGGCATAGCGCTTGTCCCAGGTATAGCGCCCGCCCGCTTCCAGGCTGAGGTGATCGCTGAAATCATAGCTGAGGTTCGCAAACGCGGCCGAGGTATCGGTGCGGATATTGGCGCCGGTGAACGCCGCCAGCCCCGGCACGGTGGTGAACAGCCGCACGTCGAACTGCGTCAGCGCCGTGGCATAGAGATAGTAATAGCCCAGCAGCGCGTTGAACTTGCCCGAGTTGTAGAGCAGCTGGATTTCCTGGCTCCACTGCTTGTTGCGGTAATAGGCCGGCACGTCCACGTCTTGCGAGGCGGTGGCATCGAAATCGATCGGCGAGGCGCTGTCATCCTTGCGGAACGCGGTGATCGACCGCAGCGTGAGGTGGTCGGTCGGCTTGGCTTCCATGAACAGCGACCAGCCCCAGGCCTTGACGTCCTGCTTGGGGCTGTTGAGCCCGGCCTGGGTATCGAACACGTTGGCAAGCACCGGCGCACCGGTCAGCTGGCCGGGAATTTCGCGGTGGCCGCCACGCGGGTTGGACATATCGTGGGTATAATCGCCGGTGAGCCGCGCGAAGAAATCGGTGCCGTGCACTTCCACCGTGCCACGGCCGGCCCAGATATCCTTGTTGTAGTTCGAAAGCCCCGTGGTCAGGTTGCGGCCAAAGCCGCCGCGCGTCAGCCGCGCCACGGTGCCGCTGGCGCGCAGCACGCCATCGCTGGTCAGCGGCGAGCTGACCGTGGCGACGCCATCGGCCTGGTCATAACTGCCATAAGTGCCGCGCAGACGCAGATGAAAGGCATCGTCGATCTTGCGGGTCACATACTTGATCGCGCCGCCGATGGTGTTGCGGCCATAGAGCGTGCCCTGCGGCCCGCGCAGCACTTCGACCCGCTCCACGTCATAGATATCGAGCACGGCGGCCTGCGGGCGGTTGAGATAGACATCATCGAGATAGATGCCCACGCCCTGTTCGAACCCCGATACCGGGTCTTGCTGCCCCACCCCGCGAATGAAGGCAGACAGCGTGGAGTTGGTCCCGCGCGAAGGCTCCAGCGTCACGTTGGGCACTTCGTCGGCCAGCGCGGTGATGTCTCCGGCGCCCTTGGCCTGCAGTTCATCGCCGGAAAACGCGGTGATGGCGATCGGCACGGAATTGAGCGTTTCACTGCGGCGGCGGGCAGTGACGATGATCTCGCCGTCGCTGGCGGCGCCAGCCTGCGCGGCCGCGTCGCTGGTGTCCTGCGCCAGAGCCGGGGCCGGCAGCGCGCCCAGCGCCACGCCGGCAAACAGAATGGCGGAAATCGAACGAATGCGGGTGCTGGCGATCAGGGCCATGGTCCTCTCCTTGGCGCGACGGTCTTGCCTTGCCGTCGCTTGGTGAGGGCACAATACTGAAAGGTGAACCGACTTTCAACTTTGAATCCGCAAGCACCGCATCATATCGCAAAGATCTGTTGCCAAGTTGCTGCACTGGCAACGAAAAACGGCGCCAGGCCAAGGCCGGGCGCCGCGTTTTCAAGCCCTGTCACCACGCGCAACCGCGCGGCGCATCAGGCTTTACGGTCAAATCGCCGGGTCATCGTCGATCGGCGAATTGAATTCGTGCCACAGCCCGTTGATGATGCCAAAGCCCACGGCCAGGCCCAGACCGAGCACCCAGGTGAAATACCACATGGCGGCGTCCTTTCAGAAGAAATCGGGGTCAGTAAAAATCAGGATTGGTGCGCACATCGCGCAGGGTGATGCGCCCGCTCAGCAGGGTCATGACCCAGGCGGTATAGGCCAGCACGATCGGCAGGAACACGATGGTGCACACCAGCATGATGAACAGCGTGAGATGGCTGGACGAGGCATTCCACACTGTCAGGCTGGACCGCGGATCGATCGAGGACGGCAGGATATAGGGAAACATCGAGCAGCCCACCGTGGCGATGATGCCGGTGGTGGCCATGGCCGTGCCCACCAGGTTTACCAGGCCCTGCCGGCGCGCGATGCCCCACAGCGCCACGATCGGCCCGGCCAGGCCCAACAGCGGCGCCGCGATCATCCAGGGGTGCGCGCCATAGTTGGCCAGCCACGCGCCGGGCTTGGCCACGCTGGCGGACAGCAGCGGGTTTGACGGCCCCTGCGGATCGACCGTACCGGCCAGGGCCATGCCCATGTGCCCCTTGGCCACCATCACCCCGCCGATCACGAACAGCGCGATGCTGGCAATCGCCGCGACGCGGGCAATGGCGCGGGCGCGGTTCAGCACTGGCCCTTCCTCGATCTTGATCGCCAGCCAGCCCGCGCCATGCAGCGCCAGCATGGTGACCGACAGCAACCCGGTTAGCAGCGTGAACGGCGTGAACAGACCCAGCAGGCTGCCTTCATAGGTCATGCGCAGATCGCTATCGAGACGGAATGGCGCGCCGGCCAGGACATTGCCCACCGCCACGCCAAAGACCAGCGCCGGCACAAAGCCACCGACGAACAGCGCCCAATCCCACCGCGTGCGCCAGGCCGGATCGGGCTTTTTCGAACGATACTTGAACGCCACCGGCCGCAGGATCAGCGCCGCCAGCACCAGGAACATCGCCAGGTAGAACCCGGAAAAGCTGACGGCATAGACAAACGGCCAGGCGGCAAAGATCGCCCCGCCGCCCAGGATCAGCCACACCTGGTGGCCTTCCCAATGCGGCGCCACGGCGTTGATCACCAGGCGGCGTTCGGCGTCATTGCGCCCCACGAACGGCAGCAGCGCGGCCACGCCCAGGTCATAGCCATCGGTCAGGGCAAAGCCGATCAGCAGCACGCCCAACAGCGCCCACCAGATGACCCGCAGGGTTTCGTAATCGAGGGGAATATGCATGGCCCTTGCCCCTTATTCTGCCGGCAGCGGGGCAAAGCCCGCGTCCAGGGGTTGCGTTGCGTCTTGATCGTCGGTGTCGTGGTGTTCGATCGGCCCCTTGCGGATCTGCGCCAGCATCAGCCGCACCTCGATCACGGCAAGCCCGCCATAAAGCGCCGTAAAGCCGATGATCGTGGCCCAGACCTGCGGCACGGTGAGTGAGGACGCACCCAGGAACGTGGGCAGCACGCCGTCCACGGCCCAGGGTTGGCGGCCGATCTCGGCCAGCACCCAGCCCGCCTCGATCGCCAGCCACGGCAGCGGGATCGCCACCACCGCCAGTTTCAGGAACCAGCGCCGCCGGAACCGGCAGGTGGAAGCGCACCAGAATGCCGCACCGAACAAGGCGATGAAGCCAAAGCCGAGCGCCGCCATGCCGCGAAACAGGAAGAACATCACCGGCACGTTGGGCACGGTGTCCCACGCGGCCTTGAGGATCAGCTTGTCATCGGCGCGGCGTGGATCGGCGACATAGCGCTTGAGCAGCATGGCAAAGCCGATATCCTGCTTGTGCGCCTCGAACGCGGCGCGGGCGGCAGGGTCGGTGCGGTTGACCTTGAGCCGCTCCACCGCGTCATAGGCGATCAGCCCGCTGTGGATGCGCCCGTCGGCACGCAGCACCAGTTCCTCGATCCCGTCGATCTTGCCGTTCAGGCTGCGCGTGCCGATCAGGCCCATGACATAGGGCACCTTGACCGCAAAATGCGTGGTGCGCGCCGCCACGTCGGGCAGACCGACCAGCGTGATCGCGGCCGGCGCCGGCTCGGTTTCCCACATCGCCTCGATCGCGGCGAGCTTCATCTTCTGGTTGTCGGTCAGGGTATAGCCGCTTTCATCGCCCAGCACGACGACCGAGAGCGAGGACGCCAGGCCAAACGCGGCTGCCACCATCATCGAACGGCGCGCCACGTTGGTCCACTTGCCCTTGAGCAGGTAGAACGCCGAAACCCCCATCACGAACGTGGCCGCGCAGACATAGCCGGCGCTGACCGTGTGCACGAACTTGGCCTGGGCCACCGGGTTGAACAGCACGGCGGAAAAGTCGGTCACTTCCATGCGCATGGTTTCGGGGTTGAACGTGGCCCCCACCGGGTTCTGCATCCAGCCATTGGCGATCAAGATCCACAGCGCGGAAAGATTGGTGCCCAGCGCCACCATGAACGTGACCGCCAGATGCTGGCGCCGGCTGAGCCGGTCCCAGCCGAAGAACATCACCCCGACCATGGTCGCTTCGAGGAAGAAGGCCATCAGCCCTTCGATCGCCAGCGGCGCGCCGAAGATATCGCCGACATAGTGGGCATAATAGGCCCAGTTGGTGCCGAACTCGAATTCCATGGTCAGGCCGGTGGCCACGCCCAGGACAAAGTTGATGCCGAACAGCTTGCCCCAGAAGCGCGTGATGATGCGCCAGATCGGCCGCTTGGTGATCACATAGATGCTCTCCATGATCACCAGCATGAACGACAGGCCAAGCGTCAATGGCACGAACAGGAAATGGTACATGGCCGTCAGCGCGAACTGAAGGCGGGATAATTCGATGACTGCCATGTCCATGGCCGCGTTCCCTCTGCTATGGCTCCCCGTCGGGCCCTGCCGATCGGCGGCAGGCCACACGATCGGGAGAAGCCCTGCCAAAAGCGCGACAGGGGCACGCCACCGCCCTTAGCCCCCGCTGCGCCGCAGCATTTTGACGGCGATCAATCCAGCGCCGGTTTAATTGGCGCAAACGCCGATTACGAAAAGGAAAACCGGGCAAAACGCGGGTTTCCTCGAATCGATTACCGTTTATATCACGATTTCCTGTTATAAGAAGATGGACAGATTGTCTCACAAGGCCGCACCTGCCCGCGATTCCCGCCCGGCGACCCGCCCTCCCCGCAGCCCGCGCCCCACCGCCTGGTGGCTGGCTGACAGCGCCGGTGCCATTCCGGTTGCGGCGGGCCTGGCCTGGGCGGTGGCGGCGCGCGCAGATGGCGCGCTGCCGGCCTGGCCGGCGGCCGCGCTGCTGCTCGCGGGTGGCGCCTGGCGCGCTCTGGCGCTGGCCCGCGCGCGGCTGACCGGGCAGGCCGCTGCGGCGCGGTTCCAGCACGGTCTGCGCCAGCGGCTGTGGCCGGCGCTGCTGCCCAGCCGCACCGCGCGCGGGGCGCTGGTGGGCGAAGACGTGCACCTGGCGGTCGATACCGTCGATCGCACCGAAGGGCTGGTCGCGCGGTTCCTGCCGTTGCGCGGGGCCAGCGCGCTGGGGCCGCTGCTGATCGCCCTGGCCGTCGCGCCGGCCAGCTGGGTTTCGGCCGCCATCATGCTGGCCACGCTGGTGCCCTTCGTGTTCGGGCTGATTCTGGCCGGGGGCATGGCGGCACGCCGCGCGCAGGCGCAGTATCGCGCGCTGGAGCGTGCCTCGGGCCTGTTCGTCGATCGCATCGCCCATCTGCCGCTGATCCTGGCATCCGGCGCGGAAGAGCGCATCGGTCGGCAACTGGCCATGGCGACGCAGGATGTGGCGCGGCGCACGATGGGCGTGCTGGCAGTGGCCTTTGCCTCCAACGCCATTCTCGAATTCTTCGCGGCGCTCTGCGTGGCGCTGGTCGCGGTCTATTGCGGCTTTGCCCTGCTCGGCCTGCTGCCGTTTCCCGCGCCTGAGCATCTCACTCTGGCGCGGGCGTTCTATACCCTGGCACTGGCGCCCGAATTCTACCTTGGCATGCGGCGCCTGGCGGCCGCCTATCACGACAAGCAGACCGGCGAGGCGGCACTGGCGGCGATCGACCAGGCGCTGGCCCAGGCCGAGCCGATCGCGGAACGGCCAGCGCAACCGGCAACGGCAACGCCGCGCCACCTGCACGGCGCGGGTGTGGTGATCGCCTATCCCGACGGCACGCGGATCGGTCCGCTCACCTGGGATTGGCGTGGCCCCAGCCTTCATGCCGTGACCGGCGCCACCGGCAGCGGCAAATCCTCGCTCCTGCTTGCCTTGATTGGGCAGGCGCCGCTGGCGGAGGGGCAGATCGTGGCAGACGGGGAACCCTGGCCTGCCGGCGCGGCCAATGCCCTGATCGGCTGGGCCGGGCAGGCGGTATCACTGCTGCCCGGCACCCTGGCGAGCAACCTGCACCTGGCGCAGCCCGGCGCGCAACGCGATGAGGCCGCAATGATCGACCTGCTGACGCAGCTTGGCCTGGGCCCGATGCTGGCGCGGCGCGGCGGCCTTGCCATGGCGATCGATCATCGCGGCGCCGGGCTTTCAGGCGGAGAGCGGCGGCGCATTGGCCTCGCCCGTGCGATCCTGTCGGGCCGGCCGTTCCTGCTATTGGACGAGCCCACCGCCGATCTCGACCCCGCCAGCGCGGCGGCGGTGCGCGCCGTGCTGGCCCGCTGCGCACAAGACCGCCTAGTGGTGGCCGCGACCCACGATGCCGATCTCGCCGCCCTGGCGCAAACGCGCTGCGCGGTTGACGCCGCCGCCACCACGAGGAACGCGGCATGATCGCGCTGCTGCAAGCGCCGCTCGCCCGCCAGCGCGGCGTGTTGCGCGCGGCGATGGCCTGCGCGATCGTGGCGGCGCTCGCCGGGGTGGGCCTGCTGGCCACTGCCGGCTGGTTCCTGGCTGGGGCCGCCCTAGCGGGTCTGGGCGGGCCGCTCGCGGTCACCGGGTTCAACTATCTTTTGCCCAGCGCGGGTATTCGTGCCGCCGCGATCGGCCGCACTGCCAGCCGCTATGGCGAACGCATGCTGGGCCACCGCGCCGCGCTGTTTGCCCTGGCAGACGTGCGCGCCAGCCTGTTTGCCCGCATTGCGCAGGCGGCGCTTTCTGGGCGCGAGGCCGGGCGCAGCGGAGAAATGGCGGCGCGCTTTGGCCGCGATGTCGATCTGCTGGAAGATGCCGCGATCCGCCGTGTCTCCCGCGTCGGGGCCTGGGCGGCCGCAATCGTCGCGTTGGCCTGCGCGCTGGCGCTGGGGGTGGCGGCGCTGATCGTGCTGGCCGCGGGCCTGGCAGCCATGCGCGTGGCCGGCCCGGCGATGGCCACGCGCCTGTTGCCCGCGCGCCAGGCCGAGCGCGCCCGCGCCCATGCCGCACTGGCCGCCGATTATGCCGAAATGGCCGCACCGGCGATCGATATCGCGGTCTATGGCCTGGCCCCCGCCCTGGCCGAGGCGCTGCACGAGCGCGCCACGGCGCAATGCCGCGCCCACCATGCCGTGGCCCAGGCCGAAGCCTGGCTTGCCGCCGTGCAGGCGCTGATCGCGGCGGTGACGCTGGCGGCGATCGTGCTGGTGGCGCAAGGCACCGCGCCGCTGCTGGCCCTCGCCCTCCTGGCGGCCATGGCCGCGCTGGAGCCGTGGAGCGCGCTTGCCACGCACGATGCCAATGCGCCCGATACCTGCCTGGCGCAGGAACGCCTGGAACAGGCCGGCGCCACCCTGGCCACGGCGCAGCCCGCGCCAGTGCTGGCGGCGCGGCCCACGCTGACCATTGCCGGCAAAACCCTGGCCCCCGGCGCGCGGGTGCTGATCGCCGGGCCATCGGGCGCGGGCAAGACGCGGCTGGTCGAAACGCTGGCTGGCCTGCGCGATGATGCGCCACAGGCGCTGGCGATCGACGGGCACGATCCGCGCGACCTGGGCCTGGCAGCGGTGCGGCCGGCCATTGCGCTGATGCCCCAGGCAGCGCCGCTGATCGCCGGCACCGTGGCCGATAATCTCGCCCTGGCGCGGCCCGGCATCGATCGCGCCGTGATGCAGGCCGCCCTGCATGTCGCCTGCGCCGATGACGTGGTGGCCGCCCTGCCCCACGGCCTTGACCAGTGGCTGGGCGGCGATGGCGCGCGCCTGTCGGGTGGGCAGCGCCGGCGCATTGCCCTGGCGCGGGCGCTGCTGTCAGGCCGCCCCTGGCTCGTGCTCGACGAGCCGAGCGAGGGGCTGGACCTGGCGACCGAGGCGCTGCTGCACCAGCGCCTGGCCGCCTGGCTGGATCAGACCGGCACCGGCCTGCTGCTGGTCAGCCATCGCCCGGCGATGGCCACCCTGGCGCAACAGGCCATCGCCCTCGGCTGATCTTGGCAGGCCTGATCGTTACCAGCCACGCCCGCCCCAGCCGCCGCCTTGATGGGCCGAGGCGTTGATCCAGCCTTCGATGCGGTCATAGCGCATGGCGATGCGGTTGACCGAGCGCCAGTCACCCTCGCCGCATTCATTGCGCTGGCGCCCTTCGAGATCGTCGATCGCATCGTGGATGCGGCCGGCCTGGCGCGGATCGATATCGCCTTCGTCCACCTCGTGACGCAGGCGCGCTTCCAGGCCATGGGCGCGCTGGCCCGAACAGATGAAAGCCATGCGGCGGCCCTGCCAGTCGCCACCGCCGCCGTAATAGCCGCCGCCATAGCCCTGCCCCCCATAGCCCTGGTTATATCCGCCCCAGGCCTGGGCCTGGGCGGTTTGCGCGGCCGTGCCGCCAATGGTCAGCGCGGCGGCCATGATGGCGGCAATGCGAATGGTCTTCATCTTGTGTCTCCCACCTCGGGTCTTGTCGTCCCGGAAGACACGCTATGACGCGGCCGCTGCCGCAAACTTGAACTGGCTGTCGTCTCTCATTCAGAATGTTGCTGGGCAGAATGTTGCTGGCTGATCGCGCCAGCTTCGCACATCACGCACATCGCGTGGATCAGGCCCGAAACCACCGGGTCCTTCACGCTGTACCAGCGCACCTGCGCCTCGCTGCGCACGGCGACGACGTCTTCGCCGCGCAGCAGCGCCAGGTGCTGCGATACGCCCGATTGCGACAGCCCGGTCAGCGCCACCAGTTCGGTCACGCTCACCTCGCCCTCGTCCATCCGGCACAGCATCAGCAATCGCTCGGGATGGCTCATCGTTTTGAGACGGCCGGCCATGTGCGCGGCATTGGCCTTGAGCTGGGAAAGATCGGTCGGTTTCATCGCACCTCCCGAAATAGGGCAAACCGCCCGCACGGCAAGACGCCGCCGGAATTTGGCGCGATCCTGCCCAAATGGGCTGGAAAACGGGCAAAAAAAAGCGGGCAGTCCACGGTGGAACTGCCCGCCCAGTGAGGGCTCGGAATTTCGTTGTGATCAGAAGCTGATGGCGATCTCGCCGCCAAAGGTGCGGGGCGGGTTGAAGTTGCCATAATCGCCCAGCACCGCATCGTTGGCGCCCGAACGGCGATAGATGTAGGTGGTGTTGAGCAGGTTGCGGCTCCAGGCCGAGAAGGTCGCCTTGGCGCTGCCATTGAGCGGCACCGAGGCCAGCGCGATGCGGCCGTTGACCACGAAGCTAGAGTCGGTCTTCACCGATTCGTTCTGGAAGCTGTACTGCGGATCGGCATAGTTGGCATCGAGGTGCACGCGCAGTTCGCTGCCATTGGCATTGACCGGCAGGGCATAGTCGATCGCGCCCGACGCCGCGTTGGCCGGCGTATAGACTACATAGACCTGGTACAGCTGGTTGTTGAGGAACGGGTTCGCCGTCGCCGGAACGTGGGTATAGGTATAGGCGTAAGAGGCGCTCAGCGTCAGGCCCTCGGCTGCCTGCACCGTCAGGTCGGCTTCCACGCCGCGAATGCGCGAGGTGCCCGGCGCGTTGCGGGTTTCCTCGGTGTGGAGGTTGAACGTCGGGTTGGGCAGGCCATTGTCGAGATAGGGCCGCGTATCGACGTTGTCGAAATCGGTCTGGGTGCCGGTGCGGTCCATCATGTAGCCGGCCAGGTTCAGGCGCACGCGGTGGTCCATCAGGTCCATCTTGGTGCCGATTTCATAGGCCTTGACCGCTTCGGGGCCGAACGCGGCAAAGGTCTGCGAACGGTCGTTGGCGCCACCGGCGCGATAGCCGGTGGAATACTTGGCATAGGCATGGATATTGTCGGTCAGGTCAAAGGCGGCCACGACCAGCGGATCGAAGCGGCTGACGCTTTCGTGGAACTGATAATTGGTTGCGGCGCCCTGCACGAGATAGAGCGTGCCATCGCGCTTGTCGTTGGTGTAGCGGCCGCCCACGGTCAGGTGCAGCTTGTCGCCCAGCGCATCGGGGGTGAACGTCGCCTGGCCAAACGCGGCATAGCTCTTGGCAAAGGCCTGGCTGGCGCGCTGCAGGAACTGCTGCCCGATCGCCCAGCCCTGGTTGGACGAGGTGACGGGGCCAACCACGGTTTCGCTGTTGATGGTATAGCCGGTGCCATCGACGTTCCAGGTGTTGGACGAGGGCGTCGACGCCTGTTCCTGGGCGCGTTCGTTGAAGTAATAGGCGCCCAGCACGTAATCCACCTGCGGCAGGCTGCCGACGAGCTGAAGCTCCTGGCTGAACTGACGCTGGTTGAGGTACGAGAGGCTGTAGCGCGAGAAGCCGGTGTTGGGGGCAAAGATCGTGCGCGCGGCGCCGCCCGAATTGTCCCACTGCTCGGTCGAAACCGTGCGCCATGCCGTGATCGAGCGCAGCTGCATGTGCGGCGCCACGTCATAGTTGAGGTGCAGCGAGGTGCCTTGCGTGCGATCGACGCTGGGCTGCTGCGGTACGCCGATCGGCGCCACCTTGACCCGGTTGTCACCCGTGGGCGTCATCAGCGACGAAAGCGGCGCGATGCAGGCAGAGCAGGCTGTGCTGGTGCCGGGCGCCACCAGGATATACTTGCCGTTGCCATTGGGGTTCTGGATGTACTGGCCAACCGTGCGCCCCTGCGGGTTGTAGTTGATCAGCTGGCTGTAGTTCGGGGTGTTTTCGTCCTTGGCCTTGTCATAGGAAACGATCGCCGAGAAACCGGGCATCGGCGTCCACTTGGCCGAGATGCGCCCACCGGTGCGATCATACTGGTTCCAGCCGGCCTGGCCCGCCAGTGGGTTCTTTACCGTGGGGTCCTGATGCTGCTGCACGCCGTCGATCTTGATGGCGATGTTGTTGAATTCGGGCAGGTCGAGGTGGCCTTCCACGGTGTGGCTGCCGAAATTGCCCACGCCCGCGGCAAAGCGGCCGTCGAACTGGCCGGTCGGGTCCTTGGTCACGATGCTGACCGCGCCGCCTTCGGTGTTGCGGCCAAACAGCGTGCCCTGCGGGCCTTTCAGCACTTCGATGCGCTGCACGTCGAACAGCGCGGCGTTGAGGCCCTGCGAGCGGGCGAGATAGACGCCGTCGATATAGACGCCCACGCCAGTGTCGCGCGCGGTCTGGTTCTGGTCGAACGGCACGATGCCGCGAATGCCCACGGTCAGCGCCGATTGGCGTGCTTCGAACGTGGCGACGCGCAAGCTGGGCACGCCGCCATCAGCCAGGTCGATCAGGCTCTGCACGTGGCGGTCCTTGATGAGCTGGTCGCTCACCACCGAGATCGCCACCGGGGTCTTTTGCAGGTTGGTCTCGCGCTTGGTTGCGGTGACCACGATTTCAGAGAGGCGCGAACCGCTATCGGCGCTGGCCGATGCATCGGGCGCGGCTTCAGCGGCTGCGGGCGCAGCAGCCGGTGCTTCGGCAGCATGCGCCACACCGGCGTTGAGCCAGGCAAGCACCATCATCGACGAGGCCAGGGCGGCCTTGGGGTAAGTCACTGTGCACTCCTCCGCAACGAGTCTGTATCTTTCGTTACGGGGCCAGTACCCATCGATAATTGCACTTGTGTGACAGACCATCACATTCACGCCGCGCCCTGACCACCGGCTTTGAACCACGCAGCGATCGTGGCATGGAGGCCGCCATGACCGGGGCCACATCACCACACCATGGCATGAATGCCGCCGGCGTGCGCTCGCGCTCCGGGTTGTTCCTGGCCGCGATTCGGGCATTGATCGCGTGCCTGTTCACGCTGTGGCTGTGGATCGCGCCGCCCCATGCCGTGCTCGGCGGCACGCAGCCGGCGTTCCTGTTCGAAGGCTATCTGGTCTTTGCCATGGTCATGCTGGCCATCGCCTGGCGCAGCTGGTGGTTCGAATTTCGCCTCGGCGGCTTGGCCTTTTTCATCGATGCGCTGACCATGCTGATCGGGCTCGCCGCCACAGAAGCCGTCACGTTCGATTTCTTCAGCGCGTTCCTGACATTCTACGCGTTCCTCACGCTCACCTCGCTGGCGCGATGGAGCCGGCGCAACGCCATGCTGGCAGCCGTGGGACTGGCGCTGTGTTTTCTCGTGGCAGGGCTGGCGGTCGATTGGGCCGGCGTGCCGATCGATACCACCAAGTTCCTGCGACGTCTGAGTACGCTGGGCGTGCTGTCGCTGTTGCTCGCCTGGTTCGTCCAGGGGCGGCAGCGCCCCGCCCTGCCGCGCCCTGACCCGGCGGATTCGCTGCCTGGGAACGCGGGCGACGACGCCGTGCTGCCGGCCCAGGTCCTGGCCTATGCCATGGGCCTGTGCCAGGCGCAGGGCGGCCTCCTGGCCTGGGCCGCCGCGGCAGAACCACATCCCCGCGTCCATGCCGCCGGCAGTGCGGCGCGGCCCGCCGCCATCCCGCCCCTGCCCCCGCCGCAGGCCACGCCGATGCTGTTCGACCGTGCGCGCGGGCGGGCCTTGTGCCTTACCGCATCAGGCCGCCTGGTCGCGCGCAGCCACCCCGATTGGCCCGCCCTGGTCATGGCCGGTACGGAAGACGAAGGCCTCTCGATCCCACTGTCCGGGCGCACCGGGCGAGGGCAGCTCGTGCTCTATGGCATGCCCGGCCTCAATGCCGATGACCTGTTCCTCGCCCAGGCCCTTGCCCGCGAAGTGGCCGCCGCGCTGGACGACGAGGAAGCCCGCGCCCTCGCCCGCGAAGTGGCCATGGCCCGCCTGCGCGGCCAGATCGCCACCGACCTGCACGACAGCGTGGTGCAGACACTGGCCGGCGCGCGCTTCCGCCTGGAAGCGCTGCGGCTAGACCAGGGGGAAAACCCCGCCACGCCCGCCAGCCAGGCCATTGCCGAAATCTGCGAGAGCATCGCGGGCGAGCAGGACCACGTGCGCGCCATCATCGCGCAGTTGCGGCACGGGCAGATCCTGCCCGGCCAGCGCGATATCCATGCCGAAATCGCCGCACTCGCCCGTCAGCTGGCGCGACACTGGCACGTGGCCATTACTCCGGTGCCGGCGCCCGCCCCGCTGCCGGTATCCACCGCGCTGGTCTATGAATGCCAGCACCTGGTGCGTGAAAGCGTGGCCAATGCCGTGCGCCATGGCCAGGCGCGCAGCATCACCATCGATCTGGCCGAACGCGATGGCGCGCTGTGCCTGGCGATCGGCGACGATGGCCAGGGCTTTGCCGGGCCGCCGCCCCATGCCCTGCCCGCCTCGCTCGCCACGCGCGCCGCCGCGCTGGGCGGTTCGTTTGCGCTGGAAACGCGTGCCGGCCACACTTGCTTGCTTTTCACCCTGCCGCTGGACCTGTCATGACCCGCATTCTCGTTGCCGACGATCACGCCTTCCTGCGCGCCGGGCTGGAACAGGTGCTGGGCCGCCTGGGGCACGAGATCGTCGCCTCGGTCGGTGATGGCGCGGCCGCGCTTGCCGCCATTGCCCAGACCCGGCCCGATCTGGCGATCGTCGATCTGCGCATGCCCGCGCCCGATGGCGTCGGCGTTCTCTCCGCGCTGCGCGATGCCGGCGATACCTTGCCCGTGCTGATCCTGGCGGCAGAGCTCGATGACGCCAGCCTGGTGGCGGCAGTGCAACGCGGGGTCAATGCCATCGTCCTCAAGCATGCCCCGCCCGGCGCACTGCAAGCAGCAATCACCGCCGTCATGGCCGGAGAGCGCGCCATTGCCATGGACCTGATGGAGCGCGCCTTTGCCGCCGCCACGCGCCCTGCGGCCACGGGCGAAGACGCCATGGCCGCCTTGTCCGATCGCGACCGCCAGATTGCCGAGGGCGTCGCCGCCGGCCTGCGCAACCGCGATATCGCCGATAGCCTGGGCGTGACCGAAGGCACGGTAAAGATCAACCTCCACCGCCTCTATGACCGCCTGGGCGTGGCCAACCGCACCGAACTGGCGCTGCTGGTCAAGACCGGAACCCACCCGCGCCCGTGATCTTGGGCGCGTGGGCAAATGCTGACGTTCTGGCGTTTTGCACAAGTAAAAAGCGGGACCCCGGATCAAGTCCGGGGTGACGAGAAAATATAGGTAACGTAAAAACTTATCGTCACCCCGGACTTGATCCGGGGTCCCGCTTGATAACACCCGCCCGCGCTTCAGCCGTTCTCACGCCCAGTCAACATCGTGCGCACGCGCTGTTCCAGATCGCCCACGGCAAAGGGCTTGGTCAGGATCTGCATCCCCGGCTCCAGATGGCCACTGCCGATGATCGCGTTCTCGGCATAGCCGGTGATGAACAGCACCGGCGTGGCGGGCCGGTGGCTGCGCGCGGCGTCGACCATCTGGCGGCCGTTCATGCCGCCGGGCAGGCCCACGTCGGTCACCAGCATGTCGATCGGCGCATCCGATTGCAGGATCTTGAGCCCCTGCGCGCCGTCTTCGGCCTCCAGCACATGATGGCCCATGTCTTCCAGCGCGGTCACCACCAGCATGCGCACCAGCGGCTCATCATCCACCACCAGCACGGTGCCCTGGCCAGGCGCCGGCGCGGGATCGGCGGCCGACATGAAGTGCCCGCTCAGCTCGCCCTGCGCCTGTTCCGCGCCGTAATAGCGCGGCAAGTAGATGCACACCGTGGTGCCGCTGCCTTCCTCCGAATAAATCCGCGCGTGGCCGCCCGATTGCTTGGCAAAGCCATAGATCATCGACAGGCCCAGCCCCGTGCCCTGCCCCAGCGGCTTGGTGGTGAAGAACGGATCGAACGCCTTGGCGATGACATCGGCCGACATGCCCACGCCAGTGTCAGAGACGCACAGCGAGAGATACTGGCCCGGCGGAATTTCATGGGCATCGGCGCTGCGCGCATCGAACCAGCGGTTGGCCGTCTCGATCGTGATGCGGCCGCCATCGGGCATGGCGTCGCGGGCATTGAGGCACAAGTTGAGCAGCGCGTTTTCCAGCTGGCTGGCATCGACCAGCGCGGTCCACAGCCCGGCCGCACCGACGCATTCCACCGCAATCGCCGGCCCCACCGTGCGCTGCACCAGATCGGCCATGCCATTGATCAGGTCGTTGATGTCTGTCGGCCGGGGATCGAGCGTCTGGCGCCGCGAAAAGGCCAGCAGGCGATGGGTCAGTGCAGCGGCACGGCGCCCGGCCGCCTGGGCCATCGCCAGATACTTCTCCACTTCGGCAAAGCGGCCTTGGGCGAGGCGCGTGCCGATCATTTCCAGGGAGCCGGAAATCCCCGCCAGCAGATTGTTGAAATCGTGCGCCAATCCACCGGTCAGCTGCCCCACCGCTTCCATCTTCTGGGCCTGGCGCAGCTGTTCCTCGGCGTGCATCAGCTCCGCGGTGCGATCGGCCACGCGCTGCTCCAGCGTATCGGTCAGGCGGCGCAGTTCGTCGGTCACGCGGTCGCGCTCGGCCTCCACCGCGCGGCGCGCCTCCAGATCGAGCAGCACGCCGGGAAAACGCCGGGCCTGGCCCTGCGCATCGGCTTCCACCCGGCCCACCGCCTCGACCCAGGCATAGCGGCCCTCGTGGCCCCTGACGCGGTATTGGTGGCGATAGTGTCCCAGATCGGCCAGGCATGCGGCAATCGCGGCATCGACACCGGGCTTGTCATCGGGGTGCACGGCCTCGAGCAGGCGATCGATGGTATAGCTCACCGGGTCAGCGCTGGGCGGCAAGCCGAACACGCCGGCAAAGCCTTCGTCCACGGCCACCTGCCCAGTGGGGATGTCCCACATCCAGGTGCCGATGATCGCGCCAGCGGCAAGCGCCAGTTGCACCCGCTGCACGTTATCGCGCGCCAGTGCCTCGCTCCGCCGCAGCGCCGCTTCTTGCGCCTTGCGCGCGGTAATATCGCGGAACAGCACGGAAACCTGGCGATTGCAGGCCGGCCCGACGCGCCGCGCCGATACTTCGATAAAGCGCTCGGCGGTCACGAACTCGCGCTCAAACCGCACCGGCTCGCCGCTGCGCAGCACCTCGCCATAAAGCGCCAGCCAGCCATCGGCCTCGGCCGGGGCAATATCGCGCAGCGTCTTGCCGACAATGCCGGCAATGCCGGTATGGCGCTCGTAGCCGCTGTTCGCCTCGATATGACGATAGTCGCTCATCGGGCCATGCGGGCCATCAAAGAACTCGATGATGCAAAAGCCGTCGTCGATCGCCTCGAACAGCGCCTGGCGGTGGGCATCGGCGGCATCGGCGGCATCGCCCGACACCACGCCGGCCTGCCGCAACCGCAGCACTTCTGCCTCCAGTTCCGCGCGGGAAAGAGTCTCGAGTGCCGGTTGATTCACGGTGTTTCCCTGCTTGCCTGGTGTTGGTCACGACAAGGGCAAGATAGGCCCCCGCCAGCGCAACGCACCGCTCGCGGAAACGTGCCCAACCTTTCGGAAAGAAGGAATTTAATCCGGCAGCTGGATCAGGCCGGGCGCGCTTTCGTCAATCGCGGCGGCAGAACCACAGGCAGTGCTCGTCTTCCTTGGCGCCTTCATAGGCCGGGACGAACTCCACTTCCACATCGAACCCGGTATCGCAAAGCACGCGCGTGAACTGTCCATCGGGATCGGCCGACCAGATCGCCAGGATGCCGCCGGGGCGCAGCGCCGCATAGGCCGCGGTCAGGCCCGGCGCGGCATAGAGCCGGTCGTTCTGCTTCTGCACAAAGCCATCGGGGCCGTTGTCGACGTCGAGCAGGATGGCATCATAGGCGCCGCGCCCTTGCGCGATCACGTCGTGCACATCGCCCAGCGTCACGCTCACCCGCGGATCATCCAGCTTGCCGGCCATGACGTGAGCCAGCGGCCCGCGCGCCCACGTCAGGATTTCGGGCACCAGTTCGGCCACCTGGATGCGCGCCTTGGGGCCCCAGGCATCGAGCGCGGCGCCCAGGGTAAAGCCCATGCCCAGCCCGCCGATCAGCACCGCGGCATCGTGGCGGCCCAGGCGCTGCGCCGTCATCAGCGCTAGCGCCTCTTCCGAAACATGGTCGGTATTGCCCATCAGCTCTTCATCATCGAGTTCGATCGAAAAGCTGTCGCCGCTCTGCAGCAGAAGCAGTTCGCCGCCATCGGGCAGGCGCGCCTTGTCGATAAGGCGGATCGTCTCGTCCCGCACCGGGGCAAGCGTGGTCTGGACCAAGAAATATTCCAATCGCGGCAACGACCCGGCCCGGGGCGAGTGGCAGCACGCAGCCATCCACCGGGGCGAGCATGAGGGGGGAAATGCCACCCCGCAAGAAACAAGGCACGGCACCGACGCAATGCCAGTCCATACCGACTTGGCCCTGCATTGCAATGCCGGGTAATGGCAATCGGGCGCCCGCCCCCTGGAAATCGCGGCAGGCCGTTCCCAATTGCCAGGTCCCTTGTCCAACTCCGCCGGTTTCCCCGCCGCGAAAGGGCTTCATGCCGCGCAATCCCTATTACCATGGCCCGATCAGCGATCATTTCGATGGGCTGCGCTTCCGCAACCTGGCCGGCGAGCCGGAAACCGACCGCAGCCTGGGCGATGTGCTACGCTGGCGGCGCAGCGCGCCGCGCCATGCCTGGCCGCGCCATGTGCCGGTGGTGCCGGCCCATCCCGAAATGGCCGTCGCCGGCCTGCGCGTGACCATGATTGGCCATGCCACAGTGCTGATCCAGGTCGACGGGCTCAACATCCTGACCGATCCGGTGTGGTCACCGCGCGCCAGTCCGGTCAGCTTTGCCGGCCCGCGCCGCGTTACCGCGCCCGGCGTTGCCCTGGCCGATCTGCCACCGATCCATGCCGTGCTGCTCTCGCACAACCATTATGATCATCTCGACCTGGCCACGCTTAAGGCCCTGCACCGCGCCCACGCGCCGCTGATCATCACGCCGCTGGGCAACGATCGCATCGTGCGCCGCCACATCCGCCACGCACGCCTGGCGCCGCTCGATTGGGAGCAAGCCCACCCGCTCGATGCCGCCGGGCAGGCCCTGGCGCATCTCGTGCCGGCGCTGCACTGGTCCTCCCGCTCGCCACGCGATCGCCGCATGGCGCTGTGGGGCGGGTTCATGATCCAGGCATCGGGGCGCACGATCTATTTCGCGGGCGATACCGGCTATGGCACGGGCGCGATCTTTCGCCAGCTACGCCAGCAGTTTGGCCCGGTCGATTGCGCGCTGCTGCCGATCGGCGCCTATGATCCGCGGTGGTTCATGGCGGCGCAGCATACCAATCCGGCCGAAGCGGTGCAGATCATGCACGATCTCGACGCGCAATGGGCGCTCGGCATCCATTGGGGCACGTTCAAGCTGACCGACGAACCGCGCCATGATCCCCTGCGCCAGCTCGATGCCGCGCTGGCCGCGCAAGGCGTGGCACCGGGCCGGTTTCGCGCGCTCCATCCCGGTGACGCGATCGACATTCCGCCACGCGGGCCGCTGCCGTGATTCTCGCCCAGGCGCCCCGCCGATGCGCCCCCCGGCCGGCAAATTCGACCGTTCGCCAAAAGCTTGCCTGAACGAGCGAGCGCCGGCGCATCCGTTCGATTTTCATAAATAGCGCTTAATATCAGATAGATAAATGGATATCGCAAAAGCATGCCGAACGGCGCCCAAGCCGGCCAAGGGATGCATGCTGCGGTCTTTTTGCGCGCGCGAGAGATTGCCAAGCCACGCGTTGCTCAATTGAATGAAATTTGCTATGCATACCCATCAACAGCTTCAAACGGGCGAATGATGGCTGATAGCAGTGCAATCGTGGGGCAAATCGGCGATCTGGCCCAGGCCGGCGAACGAATGATCGAGCGCCTGCGGCGCAAGGCCTTTCTGCCCGAAAGCCGCAAGGGACTCAACGTGCGCTTTGGCATTGCCGAAGCCGCGCAGCTGATGGGCTGTTCCACCAACCGCATCCGCATGGCCGAGGACGATGGGCGCCTGCCGCCCCCGCCTTCGGGCGACAATGGCCGGCGCATTGGCTATGGCGTGCAGGAAATGCTCCACATGCGCGAAGTGCTGGGCGCCATGCCCACGCGCGGGCCGCACGACGTGCCGGCGATGATCGCGGTGCAGAATTTCAAGGGCGGCGTGGGCAAGTCCACCGTGACCACTCACCTCGCCCACTATTTCGCGGTGCAGGGCTATCGCGTGCTGGTGGTCGATTGCGACAGCCAGGCAACCACGACCACGCTGTTCGGCTTCAACCCGCATTTCAACATCACGCGCGAGGAAACGCTCTACCCCTATCTGTCGATCGACCCGACCCAGGCCGATCTGCTCTATGCGGTCAAGCGCACGCCCTGGCCCAATGTCGATCTCATCCCTTCGAACCTTGAACTGTTCGATGTGGAATACGAACTCGCCGCGGCCGGCGCCGATGGCCAGTCGGTGCTCGCCGCGCGGTTTCGCAAGCTCAAGCAGGGGCTGCTCGATCTGGCCCGCGATTATGACGTGGTGATCCTCGATCCGCCACCCGCGCTCGGCACGATCTCCCTCGCGGTGATGCAGGCGGCCAATGCCCTGCTCGTGCCGCTGGCCGCCACCACGCCCGATTTCTGCTCCACCGTGCAGTTCCTCTCGATGATGGACCAGGTTATCGCGCAGCTGGTTGAAGCGGGAATTGCCGTGGATTATCAGTTCGTTCGCCTGATCTGCTCCAAGTTTGACGGCAACGATCCCAGCCACGCCATGGTCCGTACGATCATGGAGCAGACCTTTGGCCCGGCGCTCCTGCCCGTGCCGATCCTGGAAAGCGCGGAAATCAGCCATGCCGCCTTGCGCATGATGACGATCTACGAACTGGAAAAGCCGATCGGCACGGCCAAGACCCACAAGCGCTGCCGCGCCAACCTCGACGAGGCGCTGGGCCAGCTCGAACAGCTGGTGCGCGCGGGCTGGGGTCGCGTTGCCCCGGCGCGGGAAGAGGATGTGCTTCATGCCTGATCACAACGCCCGCCGCTGCGTCGCTTCCCTCCCCTCGTTCCCGCCCTTCGCAAGGTTCTAAGCCATGGCGCGCAAGCAATCCGATTACCTCGCCGCGCTGCTGGCGGAAGACGAAGAAACGCCAGACACCACCCCTGCGCCGGTGGTGATCGACAATACGCCGGCGCCGCGTCCCTCGGGCGTGGCGGATGAGCCAGCGCCCGTGCCGGCCGCGCAGGCCAAGCCTGCCGCCACGCCGCCTGTGTCCCCTGCCCCGGCCTCCCCACCGCGCCCGGCCGCGCCAGGCCTTGGCCCGTTGCGCGGCACCACGCTGCTCAACCGCGAAAGCGCGCTGGCCCGCGTCGCCAGCGGCGAAGTGCGCCAGGTCACGCAATTGCTGCTCGATCCTGCGCGGGTGCGGGTGTGGGCCGGCAATGCACGATCCTATGCCCATCTGAGCGAGGAATCGTGCCGCGAACTGATCGATTCGATCATCGCCGAAGGCGGCCAGAAAGTGCCCGCCGTGGTGCGCCGCATCGAAAACGATCCGGCCTATGATTACGAGGTCATCGCCGGCACACGGCGCCATTGGTCGATCGCCTGGCTGCGCGCCAATTCCTATCCGCAGTTCCAGTTCCTGGCCCAGGTGGCCCAGCTCGATGACGAAGCGGCCTTCCGCCTCGCCGATCTGGAAAACCGTGCGCGCAAGGACGTGTCTGACCTGGAACGCGCGCGCAACTATGCGCTCGCGCTCAAGGACCATTACGGCAACCATCTCACGCGGATGGCAGAAAGACTAAAACTTTCAAAGGGTTGGCTTTCAAAGATGCTGCGCGTGGCAACGATCCCCGATGCCGTTGTCGCCGCCTTTGCCTCCCCCGCCGATGTCCAGCTCAAGCCTGGTTATGCCCTCGCCCAGGCGTTGGATGACAAGAACGCCCAGGTTGCCATCCTCAAGGAAGCGCGCCAACTTGCGCGGGAGCAGGACGCCGCCCGCAGCACGGGCCGGCCGACGGTGCCCTCGCCCGAGGTGCTCAAGCGCCTGCTGGCTGCGCCCACGGCCGGCAACAGCCCATCGGGCCCGCTGTTCAGCTGGGACGCCCCGATGAGCGGCCGCCGCGCCGTATCGGTGCTGTCGGCCGGGCGCCAGGGCGTGACGCTCAAGCTGCACAACGGCACTGGCGCCACTACCGAAGACCTGATCGAAGGCGTGCGCGCCGCGCTCGAAGCGCTCGAAGCCCAAGGCAAGGGCATGCAGCGGTGAGGCCATCGTTTCCCCGTTTCCCCGGGGAAACACCGCCCCCTCCCTGGCACCCCCTCCCCTGGCGAACGGCGCGCGCGGCGTGCCGTTCGCTGACGCATGTGTTATCCCGCAAACCTCGCGTGACGCGTTCCGTCCGCCGTCAGTGCTTGGCGCGCTGACGATCGTGCGCGTCGCCCTCCACACGTTTCATCGCCACCGCATCTTGCCCCGGGCTGGCCCACGCCAGTACCTGTTGGCGGTGTTGTCACCCGCCCTTCCCTCCTCCTCCCCTTACTCCGGCATCGCATGACCCGCAGCAAACCTTCCGTCAGCAGCGAACGCTTTGACGTGTTCCTGCCCTACGTGGCCGACATGCCCTTGCGCGATCAGCGCGAGATGATGGAGCGGCCGTTCTTTTCGCTGGCCAAGACCAAGCGCACCAAGCCGATCGATTACACCAGCCCCGATGGCAAGCTGTGGGTCCATGTCTCGGGCAACCCCGACTATGGCATGGCCACGATCTGGGACGCTGACATCCTGATCTACTGCGCCAGCGTTCTGGCTGACATGGTACGGCGCGGGGTCAACGATGTGCCGCGCAAGCTTACCATCATGCCCTATGACCTGCTGCGCGCGATCGGCCGCCCCACTACGGGCCGCGCCTATGAACTGTTGGGCCAGGCGCTCGATCGCCTGGTGGCGACCACGATCAAGACCAACATCCGCGCCGAAAACCGCCGTGAAGCCACCTTCTCGTGGCTCGATGGCTGGACGCAACTGGTGGACGAACGCACCGAACGCTCCAAGGGCATGACGCTGGAGCTGTCCAATTGGTTCTGGGAAGGCGTGATGATGCAGGGCGGCGTCCTGGCGATCGATCGCGCCTATTTCAACATCACCGGCGGGCGCGAGCGTTGGCTTTACAAGGTCGCGCGCAAGCATGCCGGTGGCGCGGGCGAGGAAGGCTTTGCCATCGCCATGCCCACGCTGTTCGAGAAATCCGGTGCAGAAGGCGAATATCGCCGTTTCAAGTTCGAGATTCTCAAGCTGGCGGAAAAGGACGCCCTCCCCGGCTATGCGCTGAGCGTTGAACCGGGCAAGACCGGCGAGCCGCTGCTGCGCATGCGCCGCGTCGATGGCAAGGACGGCGCCGAAGTCGTTTCCCCGGGGAAACGCCCTGCTCCCCTGCCCGCAGCCACTGCCGCGCCTTCACCCGCACCTGCGCCGATAGCTCCACCCGTGGCCCACAATGCGCCAGTCAAGCCGGCATCGCGCAATGCGGATCATGTAGCGCCGTCCGTGCCAGCACCCGTGACCGTCGATGCCCGCAGCCTGATCCGCTCGACCATCGCCGGCCTCAGCCATGCCGCCACGCGCGGCTTCATGACCGACGAAACCCTTGCCCACTTGCGCGAAACCTGCCCGGGCTGGGATTTCCAGGCACTGCATGCCGAGTTCGAACGCTGGGTTTCGGCCGACCCCGCGCGCACCCCGGCCGACTGGCAGCGCGCCTTCATCGGTTGGGCCAAGCGCCACCACGAAAAGCACCGCCACACCCTGCGCTGACCAGCGCCGCCCGTTCCGTGCCCCATGCGCACGGAGCGGGCCCCAGCGCGACACCGTGATCGCGCTTTACCTCCACCATTACGAACGACGCTAATCCAGCCTCGGGTAATCCTGCAGGTGTGCCGGCCTGAGTCGCAGCGATCTGTATGCTTGCCGGCAGACGCTTGATGACAGGTAAGGGGCGGGGGAGGGGAGGGTAGCAGTACCAAGGCAGCGCCTACCCCCTATGTCACCACCTGCGTCACCCCGGACTTGATCCGGGGTCCAGCTTTCTGCCTTCGCGCGGTTCATCTTTAGCGACGCGCGGGATAAGCCATCCACACAGCATGACAGCAATGCAAGTGCGGTTGGCGGCGTTCGCAAAACTCGCCAATGCTCCAATGCCGTTCTCGAAAGAACGTGTCGCGTGCTGTTGCTCGCAATCACCGTTCGCGAAGTGTCGTGCGCCGATCGTCCTCTCGTCACACGAGTGAAATCATCCACAGCGATTGAACGTCCAAAGCACTGCGTTCCCGAAAAGAAATTCAATCCACCGTGGTTGCCGCCCGCCTGATGGCAAAGATCGACCCTTCGGGAACGGCAAAACCCGTGTTTCGATCCTTTGGGAACGGCCTTTCGATCCATCGGGAACGGGGGGTCGATCCTTTGGGAACGATGCTTCGATCCATCGGGAACGGAACGTCGATCTATCGGGAACAGCGCATTGCAGGCGAATCGCGAAACTCTGGCGATTCGCGCGAGTGAGCCCGGCGCTTAACTTGTCTAACGACTTTAAACAGGATCTAACCCGCTAGAAGTGTCTTTTGACGAGCTGAAATGGGGGAAGGGCGCAAGGCGCCACCGCATGTAGATTAAACCTGCGGCAGCCCACGGACTGAACGCGTTCATACGGTCAGCGATAGACGCGCGTGCCGAGCCGGAACTGGGGCACTATCAGAATTATCCATTCTTTTTAGAACGATAGCCTGAATTTGCGCCGCGCCGAGCCGCAAACGTATTTCGGCCGGCTTTACGCGAAAAGCGAGCAAAACCGGCCGAAGTAGGAAATCTCATGTTTTTCAGTTGTTTGAAGGGGCCTTTGCGACAGTTTCCTATTTCACCGTGAAACTGTAGCCGCCATCGGCACTTTCGCCCGCGCTGGAGCCGGCATGCCAGGTCAGGCGATAGGTGCCGGCCGGCAGGGCGCGGGGGAGGGTAACCTTGAGGGTCTTGCCCTCGTCAGCAAGGGCGGTGGCAAAGCCGGTGACCTTCATCGGTTGGTGGTTGGCCATGCCGGGCATCGCGGTCATCACCAGAGCAAGCGAGGAGGGCGGCACGGCCACGGCCTCGGTAAAGGATAGCGTGATGACCGTTGGCGCGCTGACCACCGCATCAGCCGAGGGACTGGCGGCGGTCAATGCCGGTTGGGCAAGAGCAGGGGCGGCAGCGCAGAGCGCGGCAAGCGCAAGGGGGAGGGCAGCATGGCGCATGAACATCGACGATCCTTTCGAAACGGGGCTGCCTTCTGATACGCAGCGCTGATCCTCACCCCTTGGCCGATGTGCAAAAAAATGTGGCGACGGGATGAGGGGCAAGCCACGCCGGTGCGTATGAGGGGGCAGGCAGGGCAAGGACAGGAGAAGCGCGGGCGATGGGCAGTGTGGAAGAAGGGCTGGCCGGGCTGCGCCATGCAGCGGCCATGCGGGCAGACGGCGTAGCGGATTGGGCGGCGCTGGAACAGGCGGTGATCGGCGGGCTGCACCGTCATCAGGCACGCGCGCAGGCACGGCGGCAACTGGCCTGGACCGGGGCGCTGGCGCTGGTGGTTGGCCTGGCGGGCGGAGTGGCCCAGCAGCCCTGGCATGCCTTTGACACGCGCCATGAGCCTGCCAGGCTGGTGAGCCCGCTGGCCTTGCCCGCACAGGCGCCCTCGGTCGTGCTGATGGGGGCGGGGTGATGGGCGCCCGCCAGATGGTGTTTGTGGCCCTGCTGGCCTTTGCAGCTGCCCTGGCAGGGGTGGGGGTGGGGCGCATGCTGTTTAAGCCCGCACAGCCCGCGGAAAACGCCTTTCACACGCTGATCCACCGCGATCTGGCGCTCGATGCCGGGCAGGAACAGGCCATGGCGCGCCTGGAGGCCGATTATGCCGCCGCGCAGGCCCGTTATGGCGCGCAGATGGCGCAGGATAACCGCGATCTGGCCCAGGCGATCGTTGCCGAGCGCGGCTATGGCCCGCGCGTGGCCGCGGCGGTAGATCGCTCGCATGCGGCCATGGGCATGTTGCAGAAGGAAACCCTGCAGCACCTGTTTGCCATGCGCGCGCTGCTGCGCCCCGATCAGCAGGCGCGGTTCGACCAGGCGATGGTGGCGGCCCTGATGCAATCCCCTGCGCCCAGCGCTTCGCAGCGGCTCTGAGCGGCCGCGCGGCGGTGCGTGATGATCATCTTCTGGACCAGGCCGATGATGCCGCCCTGGTGCGCGCCGCGCTGGTGGGCGACGAGCAGGCCTATCGCCAGCTCATGGCGCGTCACCGCGCCGTGGTGCATCGCGTGGCCTGGGCGCAGACCGGACAGGCCGATGCCGCGCTCGACGTGACGCAGGATACGTTCATCGCCGCCTTTGCCGCGCTGCGCCGCTATGATCCGGCGCGGCCGCTGGCGGCGTGGCTGGCGCGCATTGCCCTGAACAAGGGGCGCGACTGGCGGCGGCGGCAGGCGGTGCGGCGGCTGTTTCTGGGCTGGCGCGGGCAGGGCGAGGCCGCCGTAGAGCACGTGCCGGACAGCGCACCAGGGCCGGAGCGCGAAGCGGCAGGGCGTGCCGATCTGGCACGCATGACGCGGGCGATCGATACCCTACCGCAACCGCTGCGCGAGGCGATCGTGCTGCATGGCGTGGAAGGGATGCCGCAGCGCGAGGTTGCCATGATGTTGGATGTTAGCGAAAAGACAATTGAAACAAGAGTTTACCGCGCAAGAAAGAAGCTTGCGCAACAGCTTGGTGAAAAGGACTGATAGAGTGGATCGGCGCACGATTTTGGCGGGACTGGCTGGAGCCGGGCTGGGCGGTGTTTTGCCCGATCTGGCACGCGCGCGCACCGCCATGGCTGGCATGATGCCGGGCATGGCCGAGGGGGCGATGGGCGCGCCAGCAACCGCGCTGTCGGGTGATCTGATCGAACTGGTGATCGACCAAGCCACCGTGCGCGTCGGGGGGCGCAGCGGCCATGCGATCACTGTCAACGGCACCACGCCGGGGCCGATGATCCGCCTGCGCGAAGGGCAGCAGGTGTGCCTGCGCGTGCACAACCGCCTGAGCGAGGATACCTCGATCCACTGGCACGGACTGCTGGTGCCTTTCCAGTTCGATGGGGTGCCAGGCATCAGCTATCCCGGCATTGCCCCGGGGCAGAGCTTTGACCACGTGTTTACCGTGCGCCAGGCAGGAACCTATTGGTATCACGGGCATAGCGGGATGCAGGAGGCGATGGGCCTGTTTGGCCCGATCGTGATCGACCCGGCCGTGCCCACCACTGAGACGGCGCACGAGCATGTGATCATGCTGCACGATTGGACCGACGTGCATCCGCACGTGCTGCTCAAGCGGTTGAAGCAGCAGGGCGGGTTCTACAATCGGCAGCAGCAGACCCTGGCGGGCTTGCTGGCCGGCCGCGACCAGCCCCTGGGCGAGCGCCTGAACTGGGGCCGCATGCGCATGGACCCGACCGACATCGCCGATGTGACCGGATCGACCTATACCTATTGCATCAACGGGCACGACAGCGCGGCGAACTGGACCGGGGCGTTTGTGCCGGGCGAGGCGGTGCGGCTGCGCGTGATCAATGCCGCGGCGATGACCAATTTCAACCTGCGGTTGCCGGGCGTGCCGATGCGCGTGGTGGCGGCCGATGGGCAGGATGTGGTGCCGGTGGACACCGATGAATTGCAGATTGGCATTGCCGAGACCTATGACGTGCTGGTGCAGCCAAAATCCGCGCAACCCGTTGCGATCATTGCTGAAGCGATCGATCGATCGGGGCAGTGCCGGGCGACGCTGGCGCCACTGGGCGCGCCTGCGGGCACGGCAGCGCCGATCCCGCCGCTGCGCGCGCGGCCGCTGTTGACCATGCGCGACATGGGCATGGGCGCGATGGACATGACCGGGATGGACATGGCCGCCGGTACGCTGGACCTTTCGGCACCGATGCCGGCGCCGGGGCAGGGCGGGCATGCCATGCACGGCGGCCATGGCGGGATGAAGATGCGGGACAAGTCACTCGCGCCGCCGGGCCTGCGCCTGGGGCCGGGGGTGGCGACGCTGTCTGCCGCGCCGGCCGACCGCCTGGCGGACCGGCCCACCGGGCTGGAAGACGTGGACCATCGCGTGCTGACCTATGCCGATCTCAAGGCCGCCGTTCCGCGCCCGCAGGCGCCGCCGACACGCAGCCTGAACGTGCACCTGACGGCCAACATGGAACGCTACATGTGGTCGTTTGACGGGGTGAAGCTGAGCGAAAACCCGGCGCCGCTGGCGTTTCGCGCTGGGGAGCGGGTGCGGGTGACGCTGATCAACGATACCATGATGCCCCATCCCATTCATATCCACGGCCATTTCTTTGACCTGGTGAACGGCGCGGGGGAGGCGGCGCCGCGCAAGCACACCGTCAACGTGCTGCCCGGTGGCAAGGCGAGTTTCGACCTGACCGCCGATGCTTTGGGCGATTGGGCGTTTCACTGCCACATGCTGCTGCATATGCATGCCGGCATGTTTCGCGTGGTGACCGTGCGCGAGCAGGCTGCGTGAGCGGGCGCGGTCTGGCCATCGCGCTGGCTGTCGTGTTGGGCGGCGCGGGCGTGGCGCGGGCGCAGGATGCTGCGGCGCCGCCGCCGCCACCGAGCGACCATGCTGCCGATGCCCTGTTCGATCCGCAGGCGATGGCGCGCGCGCGGGCGGCCCTGGTGCACGAGAATGGCGGCATGGCGGTGAGCCAGGTGATGGTCGACCAGTTGGAAGCGCGCGGCGGCGGCGATTATGCCTGGGAAGCCAAGGGCTGGTGGGGCGGGGACAGCGACCGCCTGGCGCTGGAATCGCGCGGGGAAGGGGCCTTTGCCGGGCGGGTGGACCGTGCAGAGGTGCAGGCAGGCTGGCTGCACGCGCTGGACCCGTGGTTCAACCTGCGCGCCGGGGTGCGGCACGATCTGGACCGTGGTGTGCTGGGCACGGGTGAGCGGCGCACCCATGCCGCGCTGACGATCGAAGGGTTGGCGCCCTATTGGTTTGACGTGGAAGGATCGGTTTTCCTCTCGACGCGGGGCGAGGTGACCGGCCGGGCCGAGGCCAGCTATGACCAGCGCATTACCCAGCGCCTGGTGGTGCAGCCGCGCGTGGAAATGGATTGGGCGGCGCAAGGTATGCCCGATCTGGGCGAGGGCGCCGGGATCAACCGCGTCGAGAGTGGGCTGCGCCTGCGCTATGAAATCAAGCGCAATTTCGCGCCTTATGTGGGGCTGGGCTGGGAACGCAGCCTGGGTGGCAGCGCGCGCGCGGCGCGTTCGGTGGGAGAGCGTGCCTCGGTGCTGCGCGTGCTGGCGGGTGTGCGGCTGTGGTGGTGAGGGTGATCAGGCCGCGACCGCGGGTTGCGCCGCGACCAGGTGATCGGCCAGGCGCTGTGCCTGGAGGCGGATATCGGGCACGGCGACCATTTCCCAGTTGAGGCCCTTGGACAGCGCGCCCATGGCGTGAATGGGCAGCGTGGCGCGGCCGCGCGCATCGCGCAGGCGCCAGTGATCATCGACATCGAGGCCCAGATGCAGCGGGCAGGGACGCGCCAGGCCTGCCGCCAGCAGGCTGCGCAGCAGCGGGTCGCGGCTTTGCACCGGATCGCCGCCGGGGCCGGTGCAGACCACGACGTGATCGACCGCGAGCGTGGCCACACTGTCGCTGCCGCGGGCGCGCCATTGCGCGAGCAGGCCATCATCGCCATCGGGCACGACCTGTTGCAGGCTGCCCGCCACGACCAGCAGGCGCCCGGCGGCCGTCAGCGCCTCGATCCGCTGGGCAATGGCCGGGGCCATGCGATGGCGGTGCACGTCCCACCACGGGCGGGCATGGCGCAGAAAGCGCGCCTGCGCCGCGCCATCGTGTGCCTGCCACAAGGCATGGGTATGGGGGCGCAGTTCATCGATGGCGTGGTGCCAGCCCACGGCGCGGGCGCGGGCGCGAATGTGGCGCAGCAAGGCGCTGCCGCGCGCGGCGGGCATCGGCTGCGGTGAAATCGCCGGGCCGCTGGCGGCATGCGCGCGCGGCACCAGGCCGCGCCGCGACAGCGCGACGATTGGCCCGCGATGGCCGCGCGCGTCGAGCGACTGGATCACATCGATCGCGGTAAGCCCGGTGCCGAGCATCAGCACGCGGGCATCAGGCGCGATGGCATCGAGCGCGCCGGGCGCCCAGGGATCGGGCAGGGCCTGGGGCGGGGCCAGGGCGGCCAGCGCGCGGTGGCGCTGTGGCGGCAGGTTGCCTTGGGCCAGGACGACGGCGCGGGCATGGAGCGGCACGCCCTGATCGAGTGCGACCTGGAGCGTGCCATCACCCAGCGGAGTGACGCCTTGCGCGCTGGCAATCGCGATCGTTAGGCGATCGGGCATGGCGGCGCGCGCGCTGGCCAGCAGGCTGGCGATATAGGCGCCATAGCTGGCGCGGGTGGCAAAGCGGTTGGCCGCGTCGGTTTCGCCGTGGCCCAGCCAGCGCAGGAAATGGGTGGGATCGTCGGGAAAGGCGCTCATGTTGCCGGCGCGCACGTTGAGCAGGTGCTGCGGCCCGCAGGCGCCATAGGCCAGGCCATGGGCCAGCGCCTGGGGATCACGCTCCACAATGACCACGCGCACGCCGCGCCGGGCGAGGTGGATGGCCAGCAAGGTGCCGCTGAACCCACCGCCAATGATCGCCACGGGCAGATCATCATGGCTGGAACGCCGCGCCAAGTCATGGAACGGAAACGGATTCGCCATAACTCAACCTTTCAAGTTGATATTAGGCTCGCAAGTTTTTCCTTAACGGTCAATAGCCATTCTATGAACGGTGGCGAGGGTGGGGCGTGGTGCGGCCCCAAGTGGCTCAAGCGCCGAGGCTGACCATGCCGGCCAGGCCGCAGCGACCGGGCGCGGCGCGGTTGTCGAACAGCACGTCGAGCAGGCGTTCGCCACTGCCTGGGGGCAGGGGGATGGCCAGCGGGGCAGGGGCGGGATCGGCCTTGAGCGCGACGCGCACGCCGTCGAGCCAGATTTCGGCGCGGCCGACGACGCTGGCAAAGCGCAAGGTGCCGCCCTTGGCTGCCACGGCGCGGCGCGGGGTGAAAGCCAGGTGCAGCAGCACCCAGGGCGCGGCAGGGTCAGTGGGCTGGGTGGCGCCCGGCTTGGTCCAGGCCCAGGAGTTCATGTCACCATCGCCCAGGCGCTGACCAGGCACCGGGCGCTGCGCGCTGGCGGGTGCCTGGCGCCATTCGGTGAGTGGTTGTGCCGGGGGCACGGCCGGCAGCGCGGCGATAATGCCGGGATCGACGCG
Organism: Novosphingobium sp. 1529; assembly: GCF_040544855.1. Taxonomy (NCBI): domain Bacteria; kingdom Pseudomonadati; phylum Pseudomonadota; class Alphaproteobacteria; order Sphingomonadales; family Sphingomonadaceae; genus Novosphingobium; species Novosphingobium sp. 1529. The sequence continues at coordinate 357,787 of NZ_JBEPKW010000003.1, read as the reverse complement.
CAAGACACAGCGCGCCGGGGCGAGACCGGCTGCACTGGCAACCAGGTGGAGCGGGCCGCTGCCATCGGCGCAGACGATCGCCTGGGCCAGCCCGTTGAACAGCGCCATGGCCCCGCTGCGGCCATCGGCGGCGGGGGTTTCGGGCAGGGCAAGGTTGGGATCGCCATTACCGAGACCGAGGATCTGCCCGCCCTCGACGTGCAGGGCAAAGCCATGTTGCGCCACGGGCACGGACTGCCCGGCGGCGTCGACCGCCATGACCGTGACCGGCACGGCATCGCGGCGTTCGGCCCTGATCCGTAGGCGATCGGGCACGAGGCGCAGCGCCACCGGCGCGCCGGCGGCGACGCAGGTGGCGCTGGCGACCACGCGCCCATCGCGCCAGCCCTGGGCAACCAAGCGGCCGGGTGCATAGACCGGGGTGAACCGCGCAACGCCATCGCGCACGGGCGCGCGGGCAATCTCGTGGCCATCAAGGTGCAGCGACACGAGATCAGCATTGCTGGCGACCAGGATCGGCACGGCGCGGCCCTCTTGCCCCGGAAAGGTCCAGTGCGGCCAGATCGCGATGACCGGCGTGGCGCTCCACAGCGCGTGGCGGATGTGAAACCCGCTCTTGGCAAAGCCGCACAGGTCCATCGCGCCGAAAAAGCTCGACGTGCTGGGCCAGCCAAACGGTGTTGCCTCGCCGCGATAATCGAAGCCGGTCCACAGGAAGCCACCGGCCAGCCAGGGGCGCTGGGCGATGAAGGCCCAGGCGGCGCTGTTGGTCTGGCCCCAGGGCACGGCGGTCATGTCATCATCGGCGATCACGTGGCGCGCGGCATCGCCCGTCGCCGCGCCGCGCGTCGACAGGGCAGAGGTATCTTCGCTGCTGAGCAGCGGGCGCGTGGGATGCGCGGCGTGATAGGCATCGATGCCGCCACGGCCATAGTTGAAGCCAACCACATCGAGCTGGTCGGCAATGTTGGGCTCTGCCTCCATCGCGCCGTTGAGCGCAGCGGTGACCGGGCGGGTAGGATCGAGCGCGCGGACCAGCGCCTTCATCCGCGTGACCATGGCCACGCCGATGCCGCTGGCCTGGATCGATTCCTCGTTGCACAACGACCAGGCGATGACGCTGGCATGGTTGCGGCCCTGGCGCACCAGCGCGGCCAGGGCATCGAGCGTATCGGGCGCTGCCGACAGCGTGCGGTTTTCCGCCAGGATCATCACGCCAAGACGATCTGCCGCATCGAGCAGTTCGGGCGCGGGGGCATGATGCGCGGTGCGCAGCGCATTGCCGCCCATGGCGACGATGCGGCGCAGGCGATAGTCCCACAGGCTGTCGGGCACGGCGACGCCGACGCCGGCGTGATCCTGATGCGCGCAGACACCCTTGATCGGGCAGGGCTCGCCATTGAGCAGCATGCCGCGATCCGCATCGAACCGCACGGTGCGCAGGCCCAGCGCGCCGCTTTCCTGATCGGCCAGCACGCCATCGGCCAGCACCCGCGTTTCCAGGCGATAGAGCGCGGGATCGGCCGGCGACCATAGCCGGGGGTGCGGCACGGTAAGGGTGAGGGCGGCCTGCGCCTGGCCTCGCGCGGGCAGGGTGAGCGCGGCCTGCGCAGCGGCCACGGCCGTGCCATCGGGCGCGATCAGGCGCGCAGCGACAGTAACGGCGGCGTCGGCCGTGGCGGCATTGGCCAGATCGAGCGTGAGCGGAACGGCCCAATCGCCGGACGTTGCCGCATTATCGCCCTGATCCAGCGGATGGGGCCGCGCGACCAGGCCGTGGCGCACGATGTGCACGGGTGCGCGGCGTTCGATCCAGACGTGGCGATAGAGGCCGGCGCCTTCGTACCACCAGCCCTCGCTGTCTTGCGCGTCAACCCGCACGGCGATGGTGTTGGGCTCATCACCAAAGCGGGCGAAAGGCAACAGATCTATGACCAGCGGGGTGTAGCCGCCGAAATGGCGCGCGGCGAGTGTGCCGTTGATCCACACCGTGGCGTTGGTGGCGATGCCATCGAACACCAGATCGAGCGCGCCCTCGCGCCAGGCGGGATCGAGCAGGACGCCGCGCCGATACCAGGCAATGCCGCGCGGGCGATAGGCCTGGTCGGGATTGGCCGCCGGATCGGGTGCCTGGCCCAGCGCGAAATCGTGCGGCAGGGTGACCATGGCCCAATCGCCATCGTCGCAATCCTCCGCCGCGCCGCCCGTGGCATTGCCCGCCTTGGCATGGGCATAGGCCGCCTCGTGATCGAGCAGTGGGGCAAAGGGAATGTCGCCGGCGTGAAAGCGCCAGTCTGCATCAAGCGATAACCGGCGGCGGGGACTGTCAGGCTGTGGAGGCGTCCCCGCCGCCGGGGCGGCAAGCGCCTGGGCAACGATCGGGGATCGGGCCAGCGCGGCAGCCATCGCCGCCGTGCTGGCCAGGATCGTGCGCCGGCTTGCCGACAGCATCACTCAACAGTGCTGGCAGGTGGGATCGAGCAGATCGTGCAGCAGCGCGCCGGTTGGGTCCCATTCGCCGATCGCGGGATGGATCAGCAGCGCCTTGCGCGCCGTGGGCCGTTCGCCGGTGAGCGCCGCATCGATCGCGGCGCGTTCATAGGCCTTGATGCCGTGAACCAGGCCGAGTGCCACATCGGGCAGCGGCGCGATAGGCAGCGGGGTGATGCTGTTGGCATCGATCCGGCTGCTGGTTTCGACGATATCGCCGGCCGGCAGGTTGGGCAGCGCGCCGTGGTTGCGGGTGTTGACCACGATCGTGGCGGGCTTGGCCCCGGTCAGCGCGCTCATCACGTCGATGGCGATGCGGTGATAGCCGCTGGCAACGCGGAACGGATCGATATTGAACGTCGCCTCGGGATCGAAGGCAGAGCCGCCTTCGGCCTCGAGCTTCATGTACGAACCAGAGCGGCGGTTGAGATAGGCGGCATAGGCGGCAATCGCGCCCGGCCCATCGTCTGCGCCGAGGCGATCGCGCAGCGTTTCGATCAGCGTGACGTTGAGCGCTTCCACTTCGGTGCCGCGGCTGGAGCCGTGGCGCTGCTGGTTGGCCAGGGCGCGGCGGCGCTCGTAATAGAAGAACAGGTATTCGGTGGGGATCAGGCGCAGCGCGCGGATCATCGCCTTGTCGAACACCGGGGCGGAATAGAGCTGGTCAAGCACGGCATCGTCGGCCAGCACGCGGTCGAACACGTCCTCGCCATGCAGGCGGATGCCGCGCACCCAGCCCAGGTGGTTGAGGCCGACATAATCGCATTCCACGTCGGCCAGCGTGGCGCCCAGCGCATGGGCGATGTTGTGGAACAGTTCGGTGGGCGTATCGCAGATGCCGACGATCTTGGCATCGGTGTGGTTGGCGATCGCCTGGGTGATGAGGCCGGCCGGATTGGTGAAGTTGACGATCCACGCGTCGGGCGCGTGGCGCTGGACCAGGCGGGCCTGCTCGATCGCGATCGGCACGGTGCGCAGCGCCATGGCCGCGCCCGCCGGGCCAGTGGTTTCCTGGCCGGGAAAGCCATGCTCGATCGCGGTGCGTTCATCGGCGGCGCGGCCGGCAATGCCGCCCACGCGGATCGAGTTCATCACGAACGAGGAACCCTCGATCGCGTCTTCGATGCTGGTCGCCTCGCGCACGATCAGATCGCCGCCTTCGGCGCGCACGATGGCGCGGCCCAGCGCGGCCATGATCGCCAGGCGATCGGCATCGGGATCCCACAGCACCAGTTCGCGCGCGCCCAGCGCCTGGGCGGCATCGTTGACGCCGAACGTGACCAGCGGCGTGCGGACACCGCCGCCGCCGATCAGGGTCAGCTTGCGATCAGTCGTGGAGGGCATAGTTGCGGTCATGAACAGTCCAAAGCTCCTGTGCATCGGGGATGCCGCCAAGCGCCCCCGGCTTGCGGGTGGAAAGGGCGCCGGTGATGCAGCCGCGTTCGAGACGGCGGCGCAAAGGCGCGGCATCGAGCAGCGCATCGATGAAACCGGCATCGAAAGCATCGCCCGCGCCCGTGGCATCGACCGCCTGCACCACGGGCGGGCGCACGTGGACGATCTCGCCATTGTCGAGCGCGGCGGCACCGCGCGCGCCCAGCTTGAGCAGCGGGTTGCGGATGCCAATGCGCGCGGCGTGGTCGAAATAGGTGCCAACGTCGGTGCTACCGAACAGCAGCTCGGCTTCCTTTTCGTTGGGCATCAGGTAATCGACCTGGGTGATCGTCGGGCGGTTGACCGGGCTGGCCAGCCATTCGGGCTGATAGCCCATGTCGAGCGAGGTGGTGATCCCGCGCGCCGCGAGCAGCGGTAGCACGACCTGCGCCACGGTATGCGGCACCGGCATGGCGAAATGCACGTGCGAGGCCGCGCAAAGCGTGGCTAGCCCTTCACCCATGGCGAGCGCGCCGACAGCGGAATTGACGCCGATGTGGGTGAAGAACGAGCGATCCTGCGGCGTGGAGATCGAAATCGTCGTGCCGGTAAAGCCATCGCCGATGCGGATACCATCGAAGGCCACGCCATAGCCGGCCAGGCGCTGTTCGAACCAGGCGCGATCATCCGCGCCGATCAGGCCGACCACGCCCACCTTGCGGCCAAGCCGGGCAAGGCCACAGGCGGTGGCGATGGTGCCGCCACCCATTTCGCGGGTATAGGCATCGGTGGTCACTTCCTCGCCGGGCAGGGGCCAGGCGGGAAAGCCGCTGAAGATGTGATCGACATAGATTTCGCCAACCACGGCGACATCGAAGCGGACGGTCATGGGCGAGAAGCCTTGTGCAAGGAAAATGGCCACTGGCGCGTGCGGCGCGCCATGGCGAGGAACAGCGCGCTGCCCACCGCGATCATCGCCACCCCGGCGAGGATGTGCAGCGGGCGCGCGGTGGTGACGATATAGGCCCAGCCCGCCAGGGTGATGATCACCGGCAGGGGATAGAGCGGCATGCGGAACTGGCCGGGCGCGGCCTGCGGGTTCTGCCGGCGCAGCAGGACAACGGCGACGCATTGCGCGGTATATTGGAACATCGTCTGCACCACGATCATCACCGCGATCAGCGTATCGAGCGAGACCAGGCAGGCGAGGGCCGAGGCCAGGCCCATGAACAGCAGCGAAACCGCCGGCACATCGCCACGCGCATTGGTGCGGGCGAACACCGCCAGGAAATCACCGGCGCGCGCGGCGGCAAAGGGCACGCGCGAGGCGCCGAGCAGGTTCATCAGTGCCGAGGCCCAGCTGGCGATGAGGATCAGCACGGTGACGATGCGGCCACCGGTGGGGCCATAGATCGCGGCCATGAAATCGGCCACCACGGCCTGCGAATGCATCGCCTGCTGCCAGGGCAGCACGCCCAGGATCGCCAGGTTCAGGCCGATATAGAGCAGCGCGACGAGCGGGATCGACAGCAGCACGGCGCGCGGGATGTTGCGGCGCGGCTCGACCACTTCATCGCCGAGCATGCAGATCGTGTTGTAGCCGCCATAGTCATAAACGCCGATCAGCGTGGCGGCGCCCAAGCCGAGCCAGAACCCGCCGTTGATGGCAAAGGCATGGGGCGGAAAGGAAAAGGCACGGGCGGCATCGAAATGGACCGCGCCCGAGGCGATGATCCACAGGCACGAGCCGATGACGATCACGCTGGTGGCGACCGAGAGCACACCGATCGCGCGGATATCGCGCCACAACAGCCCGAGGTTGACGAGGCAGACCGTGGCGGCGATCGCCGCCAGCGTCCAGGACGACAGGCCCGGCTCAAGCCAGGTGAGATAATGGGCCATGCCCACCGTGCCCGAGGCGATCGACATCGGCCCGATCAGCAGCGTCTGCCACAGGTAGAGAAAGCCGAACAGGCGCCCCAGCCCCTGCGGGCCGAACGCCTCGCGCAGGTAATGGAACGACCCGCCCGAGCGGGGCAGGGCCGAGCCAAGTTCGGCCCAGACAAAGCCATCGCACAGGCACAATACGGCGCCGAGCAGCCAGCCCAGCAAGGCCTGTGGCCCGCCCATGGCGGCCAGCGCCAGCGGAATGGTGATGAACGGGCCGACGCCGATCATGTTGAGCATGTTGGCCGATAGCGCGCCGGCAAACGTCATGCGCGCGCGCCCTGCGGGCGGCGTGCCGATAGCGGTGATGGGTGCCGTGCTCATCGTCATATTAATCAGGAAATGCCATGATTACGTCAATATGAAAATTTTATTCCATGATGAAATGTTGCATCGCCGATCCACTGGCATATACCGGCCAGGACAGTGGAGACAGCGATGACCGCCTCGCAAGACAATGCCCCCGATGCTGCGGCAGACGGCGATGGACTGCCCGGCAGCGCCGATGCGCTGCGTGACATGATCCTGGCGCGTTACGACGGGATGACCAAGGTGTTGCAGCAGGTCGGCCGCTATGTCCTCGATCATCCCGAAGACATGGCGCTGCTCACGCTCAATGAACTGGCCGAGCGTTCGGGCACGCAGCCATCGGCGATCGTGCGCTTTGCCAAGGCGCTGGGCTTTACCGGGGCAGGGCCGATGCAGCGCCTGCTGCGCGACAGCCTGATCGCGCAGAACAGTGCGCTGGGCTATAGCGAGCGGGTGCACCAGTTCGGCGCGGCGGTGGAGGACTCGGTCTCGGCCGGGGGCATCGGCGCGCTGATCGACGAGTTTGCCGAGGGCGACATCATGGCCCTGCAGAACACGCGGGCGATGGTGGGGCGCGAAGGGCTGGCCAATGCCGTGGCGCTGATCGCGGCGGCGCGCGTGGTGCACGTGGTCGGCATGCGTCGCGCCTTTCCGGTGGCGGCCTATCTGGCCTATGCCGTGCCGCAAGCGGGCAAGCCGACCATGCTGGTCGATGGCGTGGGCGGCCTGGCGGCGCAGCAATTGCGCGCGATCGGGCCGGACGACGTGCTGATCGCGATCAGCTATCACTCCTATGCCCCGGAAACGGTTTCGGCGGTGGAAGCGGCCTGCGCCGCCGGGGCCAAAGTCCTGGCGATTTCAGACAGCCTGCTGAGCCCGATAGCCAAGCGCGCGGCGCAGACGCTGCTGGTGCGCGAATCCGAAGTGCGCGGCTTTCGCTCGCTATCCTCCTCGCTGTGCCTGGCGCAGGCGCTGGTGGTGGGGCTGGCCTATGACCAGCAGCGCAGCGTGGCTGCAGGGGCACCCGGCAGCGGGGGCGATGCTTCGTGACAAAGCGATGGCCTGCTGTGGCGCGACCGTCGCAATTCTGAAATTTTTATATCAAAAATATTAGAAACAGAAAAATCATATTGACAGAAGACGGGCAATACCATTCCATACGCTCAACGCCCGAAACGTGGCGAGAGGGATATGGGGGTTTGTGAAATGATCGGAATGCTCTGCCGGTCGCGTCTGCTGCTCAGCGGATCGACCATGATGCTGGCCCTGGCGGCACAAACGCCGGCCACCGCCCAAACCCTTCCCGCCACGGCGCCGGCACCCGCCGGTGCGACGGCGGGCACCCCGGCCGAGAGCGAGGCCCAGCTGGGCGCAGGCATCGTGGTGGTGGGCAACCGCTACCAGGCTGCAACGCTGCAGATGCGTTCGGCCAACACGGTCAATGTCATTTCCGCCCAGGATCTTGAGCACACGGCCGTGCACAACGTGGCCGAAGCGCTGGGCACGGTGCCGGGCATCAACGTGATGAACACCGGTTCGGCCTTTGCCGGCGGCGTCGACGGCGCCTCCCGCGGGGAGGGCATGTTCGTTTCGGTGCGTGGCCTCAATTCCGAATACAACATCAACCTGATCAACGGCGTGTCGGTGGCGCAGGGCAATCCCTATAGCCGTGGCGTCCAGCTCAGCCTGCTGCCCCCGTCGGGCCTGCAGACGATCATCGTCAACAAGACCTCGCAGCCCGACATGCTGGGCGATGCGATTGGCGGCACGATCGATTTCCGCACCCCTTCGGCGTTCGACTATGCAGCGGATTCGCGCGGGTCGGTAACGATCGGCGGCCGCGTGGAAAGCCGGGCGCGCGCCTATGGCCAGAATGGCCTGGGCTGGAACGCGGGGGCGGACTATTCGCGCAAGTTCGGCGCGGATCACCAGTTCGGCGTCTATGTCAGCGGCTTTTACGATATCCGCCACTTTGCCAACAGCCTGGTTGGCGGCGTGCAGGAATCGGGCTGCTGCGACAACGGCTATGACTTTGCGGTGCAGGATGCCGCCGGCAACAGCGCGCCCGGCCTCGATCCGGCCGCCAACCTGATCCAGACGGCGGCCAACTTTGGCCTGTCGAGCGGCTATACCGAACGCTTTGGCGGCAACGGCACGTTCGACTGGCGCCCCGATGAAGATACCTCGATCTACCTGCGCGCCAGCTATGCCCGCGCCAAGACCGACCAGAACAGCCAGCTGACCCAGATCGTGGGCGTCAACAAGCAGGACGGGTCGAGCGGCACGGCATTGGGCAACGGCACCTATGCCCCGGTGATCGGCGGGGTTCAGGCGCGGTTCTGGTATGAAACCAACCCGGCGATCGCCACGCTGGGCACCGTGCAGCTGGGCATGGACAAGCATGCCGGCAAGCTGACCGTATCGCCCAGCCTGTTCTACAGCTGGGGCAGCAACGCGCGGCCCAATCACATCGAAGTGGCCGGGCGCTATGCCCCGGTGGCCTATGGCGGCTCCACCCTGTTTGGCTATGACAATGGCTATCCCGTGCCGCTGCTGCCTGCCACCGTGCGCAACCAGCTCAACAATATCAGCGGCATGCCCGCCAATGGCGGCCCGCCGGAATATACCCCGCAGACCAGCTTCCAGCGCAAGGGCGGCGGCAAGATCGACCTCAAGCTCGATTTCGATGGCGGCCATCTCACGTTCCTGAAGGCCGGCTTCCGCGTGGAAACCAGCCACCGCGAAATCACCAACCGCGATTATACCGTGCCCGGCTATGGCAATGCCGCGACGCTGGGCGATCTGGGTGTGATCAAGCAGATCTATCCGGCGGTCTGGCCCAAGCGCTATACCTGGCAGGTGCCGGTGATCGACCAGGGCAAGGTCTTCTCGCTGTTCAACCAGCTGGGCGGCGCGACCGACGCGACGATCGATACCTGCGGATCGAATCCGATCAACAGCTATAACTGCAACACGCAAAAGGCCAACGAGACGGTCTGGGCCGGCTATGTCATGGGCCAGCTGCAGTATGGCAACCTCGAGATCGTGCCGGGCGTGCGGTACGAGCACACCGACATCAAGAACGTGTTCTGGGTGACGCCGACCGACAATGGCACCACCGCGACCGGCGCGTTCGGTTCGAACAAGGCCAAATTCGATGCGGTGCTGCCCAGCATCGCCTTTACCTATCGCGACAATGGCGGGGCGGTCTATCGCGCCTCGGCCTGGACCAGCTATGTCCGTCCGCCGTTCCTGCAACTGGGTGGCGGCGCTTCGACCAGCGTGTCGGGCGGGGTGACCACCATCACCCAGGGCAACCCCAACCTCAAGGCGATCCGCGCGATCAACCTGGATGCCTCGGGCGAATGGACCATTCCGGGCGGCGGCCACGTGATGCTGGCCGGGTTCTACAAGCACCTGGCGCACTATATCTATGACAACGGCAGCAGCGCCGGGATCGTGACCGGCAGCAATGCCGGCGTCACCACCGGCACGGTGACCTATCAGCCGCAGAACGGTGGTTCGGGCCATGTCTATGGCATCGAACTGCAGGCGCGGCAGAAGTTTTCGGCCCTGCCCGGCCTGCTTTCCGGCCTGGGCGTGGCGGTGAACTTTACCCGGCAGTGGACGCGGGTTGACGTGCTGGGCGATGGCACGCGCATGGACCGCATCCAGAACGCGCCCGAAGTCATGGCCAATGGCCAGGTCTTCTTCGAAAAGGGCCCGGTCTCGCTTGACGTGAACTACAGCTATGCCGGCGATTATGTCTCGATCTACGACACGCTGGGCAAGAATGCGACGTGGGACGACGTGTGGGTGCGCCCGGTGAGCCGCGTGGACGTGCATGCCGGCTATACCTTCAGCCGCATGTTCAAGCTGGACCTGTCGATCGCCAACCTGTTCAACACGCCCAGCTATTGGTCGCACATCGGGCAGCACAGCCTGGCGATTTCCGATATCGTCAATTCGGGAACCACCTCGCTGGTGACGGCGACGATGAAGTTCTGATCATTCCTTCCCGCCTGCGGGCGGTATTTCGGGGAAGGGGCCGGGCAGAAGGGGGCTGCCCGGCCCCTTTTCTGCCCTGGCAGCAGGAGAAGATGATGAAGCCCACGCGTCGCGACATGCTCAAGGGATCGGCGGGCCTCGCCGGAACGCTGGCCAGCGGGATCGCGCAAAAGGCCGCTGCGCTGTCGCAGGCCGCGCCCGATGCGGCGCTGGCGCTGGTCGATCCGATGATCGGCACGGGCGGCCATGGCCATGTGACGCCGGCGGCCACGGTGCCGTTCGGCATGGTCCAGCTGGGCCCGGATACCGACAATGCGCGGTGGGATGCCTGTTCGGGCTATCACCATGACGATACGACGCTGCTGGGTTTTTCCCACAACCACCTGAGCGGCACGGGCGTGGGTGACCTGATGGACGTGCTGGTGGTGCCGCGCACCGGGCCGGTGGTGCTGTCTCCCGGCACGCGGGCCAAGCCGCAGGGCAGCTATCGCCAGCGGTTTGACCATGCCGATGAAACGGTCGAGCCGGGCTATTACGCGGTGCACTTGCGCGAAGGCGGCATCGGCGTGGAATTGACCGCGACAGCGCGGGTGGGGCTGCACCGCTACCACTTTGCCCAGGCGGGGCACCTGCTGATCGATCTGGCCCATGGCGCGCGGGACGAGCCGGACGAGGCGAGCATTGCCGATGATCCATCGGGCCCGACCAAGGTGACCGAGGCGAGCCTGCATCTGGCCGCGCCCGACCTGATCACTGGCAGCCGCCGCGTGCACCAGTGGGCCGATGGGCGGCAGATCCATTTCGCGCTGCGCCTGTCGCGCCCGGCGGCGCAAGTGCGCTTTTTCAGCAACGACGCGCCGCTGCCAGAGGGCGCCACGCAGGTGGCCGGGGCAAACCTGAAAGCCGCCGTGATGCTGCCCGATGCCGCGGCTGCGCCGGTCCTGGTCAAGGTCGGGCTTTCGGGCGTGGACGTGGCAGGCGCGCTGGCCGCGCTCGATGCCGAAGTGCCGGGCTGGGATTTTGCCGCCGTGCGCGGCGCGGCGCGGGCGGCCTGGGCCGGGCGGCTGGGCGCGGTGCAGGTATCGGGTGGCACGCCTGATCAGCGTAAGATCATGGCCACCGCGCTCTATCACGCGGCTGCCGCGCCCAACCTGTTTTGCGATGTCGACGGGCGCTATCGCGCGATGGACAGCGCGGTGCGCACGCTGCCGGCCGGCGAGGCGAACTACAGCACCTATTCGCTGTGGGATACCTATCGCGCGCTGCACCCGCTGCTCAGCCTGGTCGATGCGCCGCGCAATGCCGCCTTTGCCCGCAACCTGGCGCGGATGACGCTGGAAAGCCCGTTCGGCCCGCCGGTGTGGCCGCTTCAGGGGATCGAGACGCATTGCATGATCGCCTGGCATTCGGTGGCGGTGATGGCCGACGCGCTCAACAAGGGCGCGAGCGGGCTGGACCTGGCCACGCTGTGGCCGGCGCTGCGCCACCTGGCGTTCGAGCGCGAGGACAGCGGGTTGGAGCCCTATCGCCGGCTGGGCTATATCCCGGCCGATACCGTGCGCGAGGCGGCCAGCAAGACGCTGGAATATGCCTATGACGATTGGGCCATGGCCGCGATTGCCACGGCGGCCGGCGCGCATGAGGATGCCACGGCGCTGCGCGCGCGGTCGCGCAACTGGCGCAATCTGTTTGACAAGGATACCGGCTTTGTCCGTCCGCGCCTGGCCAATGGTGCCTGGGCCACGCCGTTCGATCCGCGCGCGCTGGGCCACGATACCAACCATTGGCGCGATTTTACCGAATGCAACGCCTGGCAGGCCACGTTCATGGCCCAGCACGATCCGCAAGGCCTGATCGACCTGATGGGTGGAGACGCCGCGTTCGAGGCCAAGCTGGACGCGCTGTTTGCCGCCGACAGCACGCTGCCGGCCGATGCGCCGCCCGATGTCTCTGGCCTGGTCGGGCAATATGCCCATGGCAATGAGCCCTCGCACCACGTGGCCTATCTCTATGCCTGGTCAGGTTCGCCATGGAAAACCCAGGCGCGGGTGCGCAGCCTGTTGACCAGCATGTATCGCGCCGCGCCTGATGGCCTGGCGGGCAACGAGGATTGCGGGCAGATGAGCGCGTGGTTCGTGTTGAGCGCGCTGGGGATCTATCCGGTCGATCCGGTCAGCGGGGTGTGGGTGTTCGGCTCGCCGCTGTTCAACCGGGCAGAACTGGCGGTGCCGGGCGGGCGCCTGGTGATCGAGGCGCCGGGCAACAGCGCGGCAGCGGTCTATGTGCGGCAGGTGCGCTGGAACGGCCAGGTGTGGAACCGCAGCTGGATCAGCCATGCCGAACTGGCGCGCGGCGGGCACCTGGTGTTCGAGATGGATACCCGGCCCAACCCCGCCTTTGGCCATGCGCCTGACACACGCCCGCCGCGCAACGCGCTGGGCTGACGCCGATCAGACGCGGACAAACGCGCCGCTGCGCGCCGATTCCTGCGCGCCCTGGGCCAGCAGCAGCGCGCGCAGCCCGTCACCTGCGCTGATCAGCGGTGCGGCGCCGTCGATCACCTGGGCAAAATGGGCGATCTGCGCGGCAAAGGCAGCGGCATAGCGATCGAGGAAGAAATCCATGAACGGCGCACCGGCCGCGCCCGCCGGCCCCCAGTGTTCCACCCGGCTGTGCGGCACATTGCCCACGCGCAGCGCGCCGCGCGCGCCGAACGCCTCGATCCGCTGGTCATAGCCATAGCCGCTGCGGCGGCTGGAACTGATCATCGCCATGCGCCCGCTGGCGGTGCGCAGGATGGTCTTGGCGGTATCGGCGTCTCCCGCAGCGCCGATCGCGGGATCGATTAGGCAGGCCGTGGCGGCCATCACTTCCACCGGTTCTTCGCCCAGCAGCCAGCGCGCCATGTCGAAATCGTGGATTACCATATCGTGGAAGATCCCGCCCGAGGTGGCGACATAGGCCGGCGGGGGCGGGGCGGGATCGTGGCTGATGATGTGCAGCGTTTCGATGCCGCCGATCGCGCCCTGGGCCAGCGCGGCCTGCAGCGCGGCAAAATCGGGATCGTGGCGGCGGTTGAAGCCCATCAGCACCCGCGCGCCCAGCGCGTCGAGGCGGGCCAGTGCCGCCTGCGCCACGGCCAGATCAAGCGCGAGTGGCTTTTCGCAGAGCACGGCCAGACCGCGCGCGGCAGCGTCGAGCGTTTGCGGCGCGTGCAGCGCGGTAGGGCTGGCGATCACCACGCCGGCAAGGCCCGGATGATCGAGCGCCTGTTCGGGCGCCAGCGCCAGCGCGCCGTGACGATCGGCCAGGGCCTGCCCCGCAGCGGGATCGATATCGGCCACCACGGCCAGGCGCAGGCCGGGATGGCGGGCGATATGCGCGGCATGGACGGCGCCGATACGCCCGGCGCCCAGCAGAGCGATTGTGTGCATGAGGCCTGGCGGCTCCTTTGGCGTGGTCTGGCGCGTCTGTGCCGAAACTGGCGCGCCGGCACAAGAGCGGCACTGGCCAGAGCGCGCGCTTGGCGGCATAGCGGGGGCAACCTTCACCAGCCAGGGAAACGGCGCCGTCCATGAAGCCACTCGATGTCATCGCGATCGGCCGCGCCGGGGTTGATCTCTATGGCGAGCAGGTGGGCGGCCGGCTGGAAGACATGGCCAGCTTTGCCAAGTATGTGGGCGGCAGCCCGACCAATACCGCGATCGGCATGGCGCGGCTGGGCCTGCGCGCCGGGCTGATCACCCGCGTGGGCGGCGATCACATGGGCCGCTTCATCCGCGAGGAACTGGTGCGCGAAGGGGTGGACACGCGCGGCGTGCGCAGCGATCCGGCGCGGCTGACGGCGCTGGTCCTGCTGGGCATTCGCGAAAACGGCACCTATCCGCTGATCTTCTATCGCCAGGATTGCGCCGACATGGCGCTGTGCGAGGCCGATGTTGACGCCGCGCTGATGGCCCAGGCCGGCGCGGTGCTGTTGTCGGGCACGCATTTTTCCACGCCGCAGACCGCCGCTGCCAGCCGCCGCGCCGCGCAACTGATGCGCGCACAGGGCGGGCGCGTGGTGCTGGACGTGGATTATCGCCCGGTGCTGTGGGATCTTGCGCCGCGCGATTGCGGCGAGGATCGCTATGTGCCGAGCCACAGCGTGACCGCGACGCTGCAGCGCGTGCTCGACCTGGTCGACCTGGTGGTGGGCACCGAAGAGGAAATCCACATCCTGGGCGGATCGACCAACACGCTCGACGCGCTGCGCTCGATCCGCACGCTGACCGACGCGCCGGTTGTGGTCAAGCGCGGTGCCAAGGGCTGCGTCGTGTTTGAAGGGGTGATCCCGGGCGAGCTGGACGAAGGCCTGGTGGCGCCGGCCTTTGCCGTGCCAGAGACCAATGTGCTGGGCGCGGGCGATGGCTTCATGGCCGGGTTCCTGCGCGGCTGGCTGCGGGGGGAGCCGATGGCGCGGGCGGCGGCCTGGGGCAATGCCTGTGGCGCGATCGTGGTGGCGCGCCATGGCTGTGCCCCGGCGATGCCGACCTGGCCCGAACTTGACGCGTTCATGGCGGGGCAGGGCGCGCGCAGCCCGGCCAGCCTGGAACAGGTGCACTGGGCCACCACCCGCGCCCCGGCTGATGAAGCGCTGACCATCCTGGCGATCGACCATCGCGGCCTGTTCGAAACCCTGATCGCCAGCGGCGGTGGCGATGCGGCGCGCGTGGCGACGTTCAAGGATCTGGCCGGCATGGCGATGGAGCGCACCGCAGCCGGCGATCGTGCCTGTGGCTTGTTGCTCGATGGCCGGTTTGGCGCACGCGCGCTGGCCCAGGCCGCCGATGCGCCCTATTGGATCGGGCGGCCGATCGAGATTTCCGGCTCGCGCCCCTTGCGGTTCGAGGGCGGGGCTGATGTGGCGATCACGCTGCGATCCTGGCCGCGCCCGCATGCGGTGAAATGCAACCTGCGCTATCACCCTGATGATCCGGCCGATCTGCGCGCCGAGCAGGATGCCCAGCTGGCGCGCCTGTTCGATGCCACGCGCAGCACCGGCCACGAACTGCTGCTGGAAATCATCGCCGCGCCCTATGGCCCGGTGCACCACGACACGGTGGCGCGGGTCATGGCCCATGTCTATGCCCTGGGCATCTATCCCGATTGGTGGAAGCTGGAAGCGACCGACGACCCGGCCGCCTGGTCGGCGATCGAGGCGGTGATTGCGCAGGCTGATCCGTGGTGCCGGGGCGTGGTCGTGCTGGGCGCGGAAAGCAGCCAGGCGCATCTGGCCGCCAGCTTTGCCGCCGCCGCGCCGCGCCGGGTGGTAAAGGGCTTTGCCGTGGGACGGGCGATCTGGCAAGACGTGGCGCAGGAATGGTTTACCGGCATGATCGATGATGAAACCGCACTGGTGCGTTTGACCGAGAACTTTGCCGCCATGGTCGCCACCTGGCGCCGGGCGCGGGCCAAGGCGCTGGCCCCTTGCGCCTGACCGCCGGCCAGGCCCTGGTGCAATGGCTCGCCGCGCAGGACGTGGTGGGGGAAGATGGCGTGCGCGTGCCGTTTTTCGGCGGTGTCTGGGCGATTTTCGGCCATGGCAACGTGGCCGCATTGGGCGAGGCATTGGCGCAGGCAGACCCGGCGCGCCTGCCCACCTATCGCGCGCATAGCGAGCAGGGCATGGCCCATGCGGCGATCGGCTTTGCCCGCGCCCATGCCCGGCGGCGGGCGATGGTATGCACCACCTCGATCGGGCCAGGGGCAACCAATCTGGTGACGGCGGCGGCGCTGGCCCATGTCAACCGCCTGCCCGTGCTGCTCTTGCCGGGTGATGTCTATGCCTCGCGTCGGCCCGATCCGGTGTTGCAGCAGATCGAGCATTTTGCCGATGCCACGGTGTCGGCCAACGACTGCCTGCGCCCGGTGTCGCGCCTGTTCGACCGGATTACCCGGCCCGAGCAGCTGATCGACGCGCTGCCCCGCGCCATGGCGGTACTGACCGACCCGGCCGCGTGTGGCCCGGTGACGCTGGCGCTGTGCCAGGACGTGCAGGCCGAGGCGATCGACTGGCCGGCCGATTTCCTGGCGCCGCGTCTGTGGCACATCCGCCGGCCGGCGCCCGATGCGCGCGAACTGGCCGCGCTGGTCGCGGCGCTGCGCGGGGCGCAGCGGCCGCTGGTGATTGCCGGGGGCGGCGTGCACTATGCCGGGGCGGCGCCGGCGCTAGCGGCGCTGGCGGCGCAGACCGGGCTGCCGGTGGCCGAAACCCAGGCGGGCAAGGGGGCATTGCCAGATGCCGCGCCCGGCGCGCTGGGCGCGATCGGGGTGACTGGCACCGACGCTGCCAACGCGGCGGCGCGCCAGGCAGACGTGATCGTGGCGCTGGGCACGCGGTTGCAGGATTTCACCACGGGATCGCGCCGCCTGTTCGCAGCCGATGCGCAACTGTTCCAGGTCAACGTGGCGCTGCATGACTGTGCCAAGCATGGCGCGCAGCCGGTGCTGGGCGATGCCGGCGTGTTGGTCGCTGCGCTGGCCCACGCGCTGGACGGCTGGACTGTGCCTGCCGCCTGGGCGCAGCAGACCGGGGCCTGGGCGGCGCAATGGCATCAGGCGGCCAAGGACGCGCGCGATCGGCCGGTGCCGGCGGATGTGCTGCCCGATGACGTGGCGGTGATCGGCGCCGTGCAGCGCGCCCGGCCCGATGCCACGATCGTGGCGGCGGCCGGCGGCTTGCCGGGTGATCTGCACCGCTTCTGGCCGTGCCCGGCGCCGGGGCGCTATCACGTGGAATACGGCTTTTCCTGCATGGGTTTCGAGCTGGCTGGCGGGCTGGGCATTGCCCTGGCTGATCGCGCCGCCGATGTGGTGGTGATGGTCGGCGATGGCAGCTATTTGATGCTCAATTCCGAACTGGCGAGCGCGGCGGCGCTGGGTGTGGCGTTTACCGTGGTGCTGCTCGACAACCGGGGCTTTGGCTGCATCCACCGCCTGCAAGGGCGCACCGGCAATGCCTCTTTCGCCACACTGCGCGGGGACGGGCTGCCGGCGATCGATTTCGTCGCCCATGCCCGCGCGCTGGGCGCGGTGGCGCACAAGGTGGCCGATTGCGCCGCGCTGGAAGCGGCACTGGCGGCCCCGCGTGCGGCCGATCGGCCCACCGTGCTGGTGATCGAGACCGATCCCGATGGCGGGCGCGATCTGGGCGGCGCCTGGTGGGACGTGGCTGTGCCGGAAATTTCCACGCGCGCGGCGGTGATGGCTGCCCGCGCAGACTATGACGCAGCGCTGGAGCAGCGGCCATGACCGTGCGCTGGGGCGTCAGTCCGATCGGCTGGGTCAATGATGACCTGCCCAGCCTGGGCGCGGGCACCACGCTCGACACGATCCTGGGCGATGCGGCGGCGATCGGCTTTGCCGGGATCGAACGGGGAGGTATCTTCCCGGCCGAACCGGCAGTGCTGGCCGCCACGCTGGACCAGGCCGGGCTGGCGCTGGCCGGGGCATGGCACGGCAGCAGCCTGCTTGCCCATGGCCTGGCGGGGGAAAGCGCGGCGATCGAGGCGCAGGCCAAGCTGCTGGCGGCCTGTGGCTGCGACGTGTTCATTCTGGCGGAAACCAGCGGCGCGGTGCACGGCCAGCGCGACACACCGCTGCGCCAGCGGCCGCGCCTGGCGCCCAGCGAATGGCCCGCGTTTGGCGCCATGCTCGACAGCGTGGCGGCGCGGCTGGCCGATCGCGGCCTGCGCCTGGCCTATCACTATCACCTCGGCACCGTGGTTGAGGATGCCCAGGATCTGGCGCGGCTGATCGATGCCACGGGCGAGGGTGTGGGCCTGGTGATCGATACCGGCCATGCGCGGCTGGGCGGAATCGATGTGCCGGCACTGATCCGCGAGCATCCCGCCCGCGTGGTGCATGTCCACGCCAAGGACGTGCGCCCGGCGGTGGCGGCCGAGACGATCGGCCAGGGCGCCTCGTTCCTCGATGGCGTGATTGCCGGCATGTTTACGGTGCCGGGCGATGGCGCGGTGGATTTTGCCACCATTTGCGCGGCGCTCGCCGCGATCGACTATGCCGGGTGGATCGTGATCGAGGCGGAACAAGACCCCGCGCTGGCGCCGCCAGCGGCCTATGCCCGCGCTGGTCTGGCCCATCTGCGCGCGCTGTGGATGTCGGCGGGGGCGGCGGCGGGGGTGGCGGCGCAGGGGTTGAAGTAGGCCGCCATGCATGCGACATCGGCGGGCATGAACCCCGATACCCGCGCCATGATCGCCGCCGTCGCCTTTGCCTCCACCACCGGCAAGACGGTGGCCGGGCTGTTTGACCATGCCGCCGGCCGCGATCTGCGCGTGGCGGCAGAGCGGCGCGGCGACCAGGTCCAGGGCTTTGACGGCGAACGCAATGTGGCTTTTGCTGGCACACTGCCCGAAATCCATGACGAGGGCAGCAAGGCCTTCGTTTCGTTCACCATCGACGGCGAACAGGTGCGCGGTTTTGATCGGGACAGCGGCGCTCATTTCGAGGCGCGCGTGGGCGATGGCGTGGTGCAGGTGTTTGACCACGCGCAGAGCACGTGGTTCGCCTATGACGTGCAGGATGCCCAGGCGGCGAGCAGCTATCTGCGCAGCAATTCCTAATCCGCCAGCTTGGCGCGCTTGGCCTCCGCCCAGGTGCGCCCGGCATCACCACCCCACAGCAGCCAGGCGATAAAGCCCGCCGAGGGATCGCTGTTGCTGTTCCACTGGTGGGCAGCGCCCTGCTTGTCCACCTCGTGGCGGGCGAAATAGCTGGCCATGGCTTTCACGTCAGCCTCGCTCACATCGCGGCGCTCGGCCAGCTGGTGCGCGCGGCGCACGCCCACATCCGTGCTGCCACGGCCAAACTTTTCGCGCAGGCGCAGGCCGCGCTTGGCATTGGCCGCCATCTTGAGCGTGGGGGTGAAGTGTTGCCCGGCCATGGCGCTATTCCTTTTCCAGCGCTGCGGGCTTGTGCGCGGCGCGGGCGCCGCTTGCGGTTTCCACCAGGATCTGCGGATCATCGGGCGAGGCGGCGACCTTGTGATCCTTGATCTTCATCGGCTTGGTCACCTTGCGCACGACCTTGCCGTGGGCGGTGCCGCCGCTGCTGTGCCATTTGACTTTCGCGCCCTTGCGCAGGGTTTCGGCCATGGTGGGTTCCTCTTCCATATGCGGTAAAGGAACCCACCATCGCGAAGGACAGTTCCGTATGGCCCTTGGGGCAGGGGGCTATTTCGCCTGGTCGAGCACCCGGGTTTGCCGGGCGATCAACTGCGCAAAGCCTGCCGGCGTGCACGCGGTGTCACAGCGGCCAAGCGAGAGCGGATGCAGCGGCGCGCCGGCGCCCGCTTGCGGCAAAGGCAGCAGGCGCCGCGCCTGATCGGGCGTTTGCGCCAGATAGGACAGGCGCAGCAACTGGCGGCCGGTGCGCGTATCGACCAGGCGTTCGAACAGCAGGCCCGCGCCGATCGGGGGATCGTTGCGGCCATAGCCGGGCAGGGTAAAGCCGGTGCCGATCAGCGCGGTAACCGCCGCGATGGTATTGTCATGGCCGACGAGGACGCTGAACGCCGGGGCTTGCGGTGCCGTCAGCGTGGCGGCGATCTTGCGCGCGATCAACCCGCCGACGCGCGGCGCCATGTAGGCGGAGCGGGCAAAGACATCGAACAGCCGGGCGTGGAGCGGAGACATCGTGGCGATGTCGGCCGCGCTGGCCCGGCCCCAGCCGACCTCGCGCAGCGGCATGCCTTCGGTGTATTGCAGCAGGAACACCTGCGCCGTGCCCGAGGCGAGATCGATCGGGCCAGCCAGGCTCAACCCCTTGCCATCGGCCGAAGGCGCGATGCGGTTGGGCTGGGTGGAAATCGGGCAGGGCGCGCGGCAGCCCAGCACGCGTTCGATCGTGGCGACGGCCGGGCCCATGCCGACCATCAGCGCGCGGCCATTGTCGAGTTCGGCGTTGATGCTGGCAGCAGCGGCGCGCGCATCGAACGGCACGGCCGGCGTATCGAGCGCGTCGAACAGCGGATCGGCCTGGCCTTCGGGCAGGTGATCGACCGCGAGCGGACAACCGGGCGCGAGGCCCTGGGCGAGGGCCTGGCCGCTGGCGATGGTGCGCGATTTGCTGTTGGTCCAGATCGCGATGCTGCCGGCTTGCGGGCAGCCCCCGGCAGGCAACAGTCCCTGGCGCACCAGGCGCGCGCGCTCGTAATCGGCAAGGCGGCCGAGCGCCTGGGCGCCGTGCGGGGTCAGCTGGCTGGGCGGGGTATCCCAGTGGGGAAAGGGTTGGTCAGCCAGCGGCGCAGCGGCCGCTTCGCCATCGAGCGGGGCGCGGATGCCGTGGCGGATGAGCAGCACGACGCGATCGACGCGATAGCGCGGAGTCTTGTCTGGCGCCGGGCGGGCGATCGCCATGGCCGGGATCAGCGCGGCGAGCAGGCACAGCGCAAGGTGGGGGGTGAAGCGGGCACGAGCGAGCATGGCGGGCAGCCTTACCTGGCAAATGTGAAACAGAAGCGACGCGGCAAAAAGAGGGGCAGCGGCCGCGATAAACGCGCCGCCGCCCCAGTTTGCGATCGCCAGAGGGATCAGGCGATCAGAACGAGTACTTGATGCTGGCCAGAGCCGTGGTGCCGGAATTGACGATGTCGGAAATGGCCAGCGAGTGGCGCCCGATGTGGGCCCAGTAGGTGTAGTTGTTGAACAGGTTGGCCACCGAGACATCGGCCTTGAGGCCATTGCCGAAGTCATAGCCGGCGTGCAGGTCAACCCGCTTGACCGGGCGCACCCAGCGATCGTCCCAACCCGTGGGCTGGCCGAGGTAGTTGTAGGATTCCAGATAGGCGCCGGTGTAGTTGTAGATGGCGTCGATCGAGAAGCCGCCGAGCGCATAGAACACCCGCGCCTGGCCCATCACATCAGGGGCGTTCTGGATATTGCGCATCACGCCGTTGCCGATGTCCACCTTGGTCCACTGCCGGGTGAGGTTGGCACCGATGCCGAAGCCACGCAGCGCGCCGGGCAGTTCGACAAAGGTTTTCTGCACCTGGAATTCCAGGCCATAGACATTGCCGCTGCCGCCGTTGAGCGGACGGGTGATGAACGTCTGGTTGGTGCCGTCGTTGGTGGCGGTGTTGAGCAGGGTGGTGCCGCTGTCATAGAGATAGTTGGTCAGCCGCTTGTAATAGCCGCCCAGCATGACGTGGCCCGAGGGAGCGAAGTTCCATTCGACCGAGCTGTCGACGTTGATCGCGCGGATCGGCTTGAGGTTGGGGTTGCCTTGCACGATCGTGGTCTTGCCATCGTCACCGGTGCGCGCGGTGGAGCTGCCGCCAAGCTGGAAGAACGGCGGGCGGGTATAGGAGAACCACACGTCGCCACGCGCCACCAGCGTGCTGCTGGGCCGCCAGTTGGCAAACAGGCTGGGCAGCAGTTCGTTGTAGGTGGTGCGGTTGCTGGCAAAGGCGCCGGGCTGTTCCACGCCGCCGCTATAGGCCATGACCCAATAGGTGTTGTAGATCGTGGTGTGTTCAAAGCGCAGGCCCGGAATGATTTCCAGATTGCCGGCCTTGAGCGTGGCCGTGGCATAGGCCGCCGCCACGGTTTCACGGCCCGACAGCGTGCCGCAGTTGAAGTTGTTCACATAGAGCGAACCGCAGGTGTCGAAGCTGTTGTAGCTCGATCCATCGGCTTCGTTGGCGAACTGGTACTTGTTGAACAGATTGAACAGCGCCGTCTTGTTGAAGCGTGGCAGCGACCAGTCATAAAGGCCCGGATAGGTGTGGGCATACGTGCCGTTGGTCAGGCCCAGCTGCCCCCAGGTGACGGCGTGGCCGACATAGTTG
Source organism: Novosphingobium sp. 1529 (assembly GCF_040544855.1). Lineage (NCBI taxonomy): Bacteria > Pseudomonadati > Pseudomonadota > Alphaproteobacteria > Sphingomonadales > Sphingomonadaceae > Novosphingobium > Novosphingobium sp. 1529. Next base: position 335,808 of record NZ_JBEPKW010000003.1, on the reverse strand, counting down.
GCGACATAGTCGGTCGTCCAGTCGCGGCTGGTCACGTTGCGCTTGCTGCTTTGCAGCTTGGCGCCAAAGGCGATGCTCTGCAGCAGGCCGCCATCGGTGAAATCGCGGCTGATATCGAGGCGTCCGCCCCACTTGCGCTGGCCGCTGAACTGCTCGGTCAACTGGCCGGCGCGGCGGGCGGGCAGGACGCTGGCCGAATTGTCGAACGCGTTGAAGATCGCCTGGTTATAGAGCGCGACCGGATAGTTGTCGGAATAGCCGACCGACTGGCCACCGAGCGGGATCTTCGATCCGCTGGTGTACTTGTCGGACTGGTTGATGCGGGCCGACGCCTCGATATGATTGGGGCGGTTGTTGTGGCCTTCGCTGTAGAACACCTCGGGCGCGATCTTCCAGTCGCCAAGCTGCTTTTCCCCGCCGAACGCGGCCGTCGCCAGGATCGCGGTTTCGGGGTTGGTTTCAAAGTAGTTGCGCACCGAAACCGAAGGCACGGTCAGGACATAGCGATCGGTGCCGGGCGAGAGAATCCACGCCTTGGTGCCGCCATTGAACTGCGCCAGGGTGGAATCCTGCTCGGTCAGCGCCTTGGCATAAGTGCCGCGCAGATAGACGCGGGTGGTATCGTCAGGGCGCCAGTCGAGCGAGGCATTGCCGCCAAAGCGGCGGGTCTTGCCGCTCGATACGCCGGCGTCAAAGCCGGTGAGCGCGGCATTGCGCTGCGGATCGAGGCCGGGATAGCTGGTGCCCTTGCTGTCCGACGCGTTGAGATAGCCCCAGCTGCCATCGTCGTGCGCCGATTGCGCGCCGCGGATCTCGCTGTTGGTGTAGGTGCGCTTGTCGTAATAGCCGCTGACGTAGATGCCCATGGTGTGGCCCGGGCCAAAGCGCGACGAGATTTCCGCCGCCAGGCCGCCGCCCAGGCCGCTGTCGCCATAGGTGCGCGCGCGGGTTTCGAGGCGGCACGAGGCCGTCACGCTGCCGTGCAGGCGATCGGAATAGTCGAACGCCGAAGGCGTGCGGAAGTCCACCGTGCCGCCGATGGCATCGCCATCCATGTCGGCGCGCGAGGCCTTGTTGAGCACGATCGTGTTGAGGCCCGTGGGCGGCAGCAGGGTCAGCTGCACGCCGCGGCTGTAGGGCTGGCCCTGGGCGACGTTGACGCCATTGATCAGGTTGACGTTGTATTCGGAATTGAGGCCACGGATGGCGACATACATGCCTTCCCCGCGCGAGGCGCCATCGACGCCGCCGATGAACGACGAGCCGGTGTTGACCACGTTGACGCCGGGCAGCAGGCCCAGCGCCTCGGCCACGTTGTGCACGGCGGTGTGGCGCAGGTCTTCTTCCGACAGAACCGAGATCGGGTGCGAGGATTGGAACTGGATATCGGCGGCCTGCTTGCGCGTGCCGATCACCACGATGGCGCGTTCGGCATCGGCCGGGGCCGCGGAATCGCCAGCGGAATCGGCGGTGGCATCGGGCGCGGGCAGCGGCGCCTGTTGCGCCAGCGCGGGAACGATCATGGTGTGCAGCGCGCTGGCGAGCAGGGCCGGGCGCAGATACGAAACGGGCATGTTTTCCCCCTTTAGGAAACACGACCAGCCACGGCGGGCAGGTCTGCTGGAAAGGACGCAGCGCCGCCCCACGATTCCCCGAAAAAATTTGATGGCGCGATTGTCACGGCGCTGTCACACCTGCCGCCTAGGGCGCCCGGCCATGTGCCCCAGGGGATCAATCCCGCGCGTTTTGGCCGGGTGCCGCCGGGGGGCAATGATGGCAAGAACGGGGTCGACCATGCGGAGCATCGACGGGGATAGTCATGCGCCGCCACCAGAGCTGCCGCAGGGGGCGGCATCGTGCCGTGCCGAAGAGCTGGAGGCGGCCACCAGTGCCGGCGAGATGGCCGCGCTGCGCGCCTATCTCAAACGGCGCATGAGCGATGGGCAGGACCTGGACGACATGGTCCAGGACGTCTATCTGCGCGTGCTTTCGACGCCGGAAGCCGATCCTGTTGCCAATATTCGGGGATTTCTGCGCCGGGTTGCGTCAAACCTGTTGATCGACCGTTACCGCAGGAAGGCTGCCCGCTTGTCCGAACACCATACCACGCTGGACGAGCATATCGTCGACGATGGCGCCCTGGCGCCCGAACGCATTGCCTCTGGCCGCCAGGAGCTGGCGCTGCTGGGCGATGCGCTCGAGGCGATCGGGCCAGTGGCGCGCGATGCGTTCCTGCTGGTGCGGGTGGAAGGGTTGAGCCACAAGGAAGCCGCGCAACGGCTGGGCATCACGCCCAAGGCGGTTTCGCACCATGTGGAGCGCACGCTGGCGCGCATGGCCGGGCGCCTGGCGCTGGGCGAGGGTAGCGGCAGGGGCAGCGGCGGGAGAGCCGCGCGATGACGGCGCCCAACCTGCACGACAGCCCGATCCTGGCCGAGGCCGCGCGCTGGATGGAACGCGCCCGCAATGGCAGCGAGGAAGACCGCCGGGCCTTTCGCGCCTGGTTGCGCGAGCGGCCCGAGCATGTCGCGGCGATGGACCTGGTCGAGCGCGCCTGGCGCGAGGCGCCGCGTGCCGCGGCAGGGCGTGGCCTGCGCCCGCGCGCGCGCCTGGCTGAACCCGCCGCCGCGCGCGGTGCGGGGCGCTGGCGCATGGCGGGGCCACTGCTGGGCGCGGCCTGCGCCGCGCTGGCTGCCGTGGCCGCCTGGACCTTGACCGTGCACGAGCAGCATCTGGCAGCGCCGGCTGATCGCATGGCCAGCTTTGCCCTGGCCGATGGCAGCCAGGTGTGGCTGACGCCGGGCAGCGCGGTGACGATGCGCGCCACCCTGCTGGGCCGGTCGGTTGCGCTTGATGGCGAAGGCACGTTTGACGTGAAGCACGAGCGACGCCCGTTTGCGGTGACGGCCGGCGACGTGCGCGTGGTCGATCGCGGCACGCTGTTTTCCGTGGCGCGGCGCGCCGGGCAGACGGCGGTGATCCTGGCGCGCGGGGCGATCGATATCGAAGACAGCCACAGCGGCGCCTTGATCGCCACGCCCCATCCCGGGCAGCAGGTGTCGCTGGCCGGCGATACTGCCACGATCGCTGCGATCGATGCCGATGCTGCGCTGGCCTGGCGCGACGGGCGGCTGGTGGCGCAGGATCTGCCGTTGGCGGCGGTGATGGCGCGGTTCTCGCAATTGAGCGGCGTGCCGATCGAACTGCGCGATCCCGCGATGGGCGATCTGCGCGTCTATGGCACCTATCGCCTTGGCGACGTGGCGCAGTTCCTCGATGCCGTTGGCGCGCTCTACCCTGTGGCGTGGCGCCGAACCGAGCGTGGGTATGAGGTTTTCCGCCGCTAGCGCCGCTTTGCTGGGCGCGGCGTGCCTTGTGCCCGCGCCCGTTCCGGCCATGGCCGCGACGGCGCAGCCCGTCGACGCGCCCACGCGCATCGTGCTGCCGGCCATGCCGCTGGGCCAGGCCTTGCTGGCGCTGGCGCGGCAGGCCGGGCGCAACATCCTGTTTGCCGCTGCCGACGTGGCCGGGGCGCAAGCGCCACCCGTGCGCGCCGCCACGTTTGACCAGGCCTTGTCCATCCTGGCGCGCAGCAATGGCCTGGTGGCCACGCGGCTGGCCGGCGGCGCCGTGCGGCTTGCCCCGCGGCGGCGCCCGCCCGCGTCCCTGCGCGCAGCACCGCGCCGCCAGGCCGTGGCACCGCTGCCCCCGCCCATGATCGAGGATCGCACCGCCATCGTGGTGGAAGCCTCGCTGGCGGCGCGGGTCTGGCGCGACGGCGCGGCCGAAGACACGCCCGATGCCCTGGCCAGCGCGCAGATCCGCCGCTTGCCCGATCGCACCATCGCCGAGGCGCTGGGCCGCCTGCCCGGCATCATCACGCTGGCGACCTCGCTGGAAGGGGCGATGGGCCGGGTGGACCACGCGGGCCGCGCCACGGGCGATTTCGTGGCGATGCGCGGGCTGCCCGGTGCCTATGTCGAAACGCGGATCGACGGCATCGAGATACCGCAAAGCCTGCCCTATAGCCGGGGCACGCAACTGGGGCTGATGGCCCTGGCGCCCGATCTGGGCCTGCAGGTGCACCGCGTGCTCGATGCCCGGCTGGCGGGGGAAGCGATTGCCGGCACGCTCGATATCGATCACCTGGCGCCGTTCGCGCCGCGCGCGCAGGGCCTGCGCCTGGGCCTGACCGCGGGGGCCGATGACCAGGCCTGGCGCTTTGGCCAGAATGCCGGCACCTGGGGCGCCAATGCCGGGTTCGGCTGGCAATCGCCCGATGGGCGGCTGGCGCTCGTGGCCAGCGCGGCGCTGAGCCGGCGCCATTTCGCCAGCGTGGAGCAGACCTATCAATCTGGCAACCTGGCCTATGCCCTGACCGATGCGCAGGGCAACAGCGCGCCGGGGCTGGACCCGGCGGCCAATCTGCTGCTCGCCTCGGTCAACGCGCAAGTGACGCGCGGCACCGCGCACGAAGAGACCGCGTTCCTGTCGCTGGGGTGGCGGGCGAGCGACCGGCTGACGCTGACGGCGAGTGCGATGTGGGCAAGCCGCGCGATTGCGCAGGATGTCTACCAGGTGAGCGTGCAGGGCGGCCGCGCCGCCGGTTTCTTTGCCCAGACCGCCACCGCCGATGGCCTGCTGCGCACCCAGAGCATTCGCGCCGATGCGCACTATTGGTTCGAAACCAATCCCGAGCGCGACCGGCTGGGCATGGCCCAGGCGGCGCTGGCGTGGGACGCTGGCGCGACCAAGGCGCAGGCCCGCGTGTTTGCCGCGCTGGGCCGCACCGACCGGCCCGACCATATCGAGATTTCGTTCTGGGACGCGGATACCACGCGGCTTTCCGGCGGGGTCAACGTGGCGGATGTGCGCGGCTTTCCCGTGCTCAAGCTCGCCCCGGCCGATGCCGCGCTGGTCGCCAATCCACTCGCCTTTCCGGTGCACAACCAGGGGGAGCGCGAAAGCGAGACGAGCCAGGACCACCGCCTGGGCGGGGACTGGCGCGTGCAGGCCAGCCCCGCGCCGGGCTGGCAGGCCGAGATTGGCGGCCTGGCGCTGCGATCATGGCGCAGCCGGGAGACCGCGCATTTCCTCTATGCCGATACGCTGCCCGCCGGCACCACGCTGGGCAACAGCGGGCTGGTCGATGGGCAGATCGGGCCGGTGCTGCGCGGGGTCTATGACTATGCCATCCCGACCATCGCCGATGCCGCGCTGCTGCGTGCGATCGGCCGGGCCAGCGTGCAGCCGCGCACGATCGATGACAGCAACGCCAATGCCTATGCTCTGCACGAAGACCGCCTGGCCGCTTATGCCATGGTGACGCGGCACCTGGGCGGGGATGACGATGCGGGGGAGGGCGCGCTTGACCTGTCGCTGGGCCTGCGCGGCGAATGGTCTGGCGTGAGCGGGCGCTATTGGCTGGCGGGCAACGATGGCGTGCCGGCCGATGGCGTGGCCTATGGCTGGAACCACCTGTCGGCCCACTATGCCGCGCTCTTGCCCAGCGCCACGCTGCACTGGCGGCCCGATCGGCAATGGACGTTCGATGCAGCGCTGTGGACCAGCCTGACGCGGCCATCGCCCTATCAGCTTACCGGCGGTGGCAGCGCCACGCGCGACAGCCAGGGGGTGACCGAAATCCAGCTGTCCAACCCCGATCTCAAATCGGTGCGCGGCACCAATGCCGATCTGGGCGTGGCCTGGCAGGGGCCGGGCGGGCTGCACCTGGCGCTGGGCGGCTTTGCCAAGCACCTGGCGCGCTATCTCAATGATACCGGCAACGATCTCAACAATCCGGCCAGCGTGATGGAATACCGCGCGATCCGCCTGATCCGCCCGGAAAACGGCGGCACCGCGACGATCCTGGGGCTGGAGGCGAGCATGGCCGTGCCGCTGGACCTGGTTTCCGGTGTGCTGCGCCATCTGGCCTTGGCGGCCGATCTCACCCTGCTGCACAGCGCGGTGCACCTCAATAATCCCGCGCTCGACCGGGTGGAGCGCACGCAATATGCCCCCGCCAGCAACCTCTTGCTGCGCCTGCACTATGATGACGGCCGCTGGTCTGCCGATGCCGCCTGCCGGCTGACCGGCGCCTATATCCAGGAATACGGGATCGAAGTGCCGACCTTTGCCGGCACCGCGCCGCTATCGGGCAGCGCGCTCGATACCTGGGTGCGCCCGTCGCGGCAGGTGGACCTGGCCATGGCGCGGCACTGGGGCCGGCAGACGCTGCGCCTGGCACTGCGCAACGCGCTGGATGATACCGCCTATCGCGCCACGATCGGCCGCTATAGCGACGCCGTGCCGCAGACGATCCTGGGCGGGCGGCAACTGCTCTTGACCTGGTCGGCGGGCTTCTGAAACGACGCGAATTTGCGTCCGTTTTCTTTTCAGGAAAAAGATTGTCGACACAATCTTGGGAACCACATCGGGTGATGGCCGGTTGCGAAACCAGGCCGGGTTTTTCCGGTCGAGCGCTAAGTCTATGGCAAGATGGGAGTTCGACACGTGAAGGTTTTCCATTTCCTGGTGGCAGCAGCGGCGATGACCAGTGTTCCGGCGCTGGCCCAGGCCCAGACCGCACCGGCGGCGAACGCTGCGGCAACCGTGGCCGTGGGTGGCACCATCTTCGATCCGCAGGGCGGCGAAGTGGGCAAGATCGTGAGCATGACCGGTGATGCCGTGGTGGTCGATACCGGGACCAACAAGGCCACGTTGCCCAAGAGCGCCATCGGCACTGGGCCCAAGGGTCCGATCATCGCCATGACCAAGGCCCAGATCGACGAACAGGTGGCCGCTGCCAACCAGAAGGCAAGCGCTGCGGTCGAAGCGGCAATGGTTGCCGGTGCACCGGTGAAAGGCAAGGCCGGCGGCGCGATCGGCACGATCAAGGAAGTGAAGGGCGACCAGGTGATCGTGGCGCGCAGCGCCGGTTCGGTCGCTTTGCCCAAGACGGCGTTTGGCCTGGGTGCGGATGGCCTGTTCATCTCGATGACCGCAGCCGAACTGGATGCGGCGACCAAGGCGGCTGCCCCGGGGGCATAATGCGGTGGCCCGGCCTGCCCCGGGGCGGGCCGGGCTCGCTTCGATGCAACCCGAAAAACGGTTGATTCGGCGCTATTTGCCTCTGGCCGCTTGCCGGGATTCGTGATCAAACGGCGTGTCGCTTGGACAAGGGGCATGCCACCATGAATCGGGTGTTGTTGACCAGCTTAGGGCTATGGGTTGCCGTGTCTGGCCTGGGCGCGCCCGCTGCCCATGCTGAGGGCGCGAACAAGTGCAAGGTGGGCCTGATCGCCAAGCTGCCGGTGGTGATGGAAAACACCCGCGCCAGCGTGCCGGTAACTGTCAACGGCAAGGAAACCCGCGTCTGGCTCGATAGCGGGGCGTTCTTCAACTTTATGCCCAAGGCCCGCGCGGTGGAATTGGGCCTGCGGACCGAGCCGCTGCCGATGGGGTTTTACATGACCGGGATCGGCGGCACGGTGACGCCCGAACTGGCGCAAGTGCGTGATTTCGGAATCGTGGGCGTCACGCTGCACAACGTGCAGTTCCTGGTGGGCGGTAGCGATGCCGGCAACGGCTTTCTCGGCGCCAACCTGCTGGGCGTGCAGACCACCGAGTTCGATCTTGCCAAGGGCGTGGTCAACCTGTTCCAGGAGCGCGGCTGCGACGGGATCAGCCTGGCCTATTGGGGCAAGGGCATGTCGGTGGGCGAGGCGCGCGTGTTTCGCCCGACCGACGAGCATGATTATCACATCATCGTCGAAGTGATGATCAACGGGCAGTCGATGCGCGCCCTGCTCGATACCGGGGCGCCCACCACTCTGCTGGGCCGCCGGGCGGCCGAGCGCGCTGGCATAGATATGTCGGCGCCCGATGTGGTCAATTCGATGCGCATGGGCGGCATCGGCATGAAGCGGCGGGAAAGCTGGATCGTGCGCACCAAAACCATCTCGATCGGGGGCGAGGAAATCCGCAACAGCCCGATCCGGGTGATCGACGATGCCGACGATGATCGCTCGACCGACATGATCCTGGGCGTCGACTTTCTGCTGTCGCACCACATTATCGTGTCGCGCGCGCAAAGGCTGATGTTCGTGACGTACAATGGCGGGCCGATCTTTTCCGCGACGACCGATGGCGAAATCGGGCGGCTCGCAACCCGTGCGGAAAACATGGGCAAGGCCGAAACCACGGCCGATCCCAAGACGGCGGACGAATTTGCCGGGCGCGCTTCTGGCCGGATGGATCGCGGCGATACCGCCGGCGCGGTAGCCGATTTTTCCGAGGCGCTGCGCCTGGCGCCGACGCGGGCCGATCTGCTGGAGCATCGCGCCAATGCCTATCTGCGCAGCGGCAAGCTGGACCTGGCGCGCCAGGATCTCGATGCCGGGCTGGCGATCCGCCCCACCGATCACCGCCTGCTGACGCGGCGCGCACAATTGCGGCTGGCCACCGGGGACCGCGCCGGCGCGCGCGCCGATACCGATGCGGCGGCGGCGCATCTGCCGCCCGGCTCGCTCGACGTGATGCAGGTGGTCAATCTCTATGAGCGGCTGGGCGCGGCCGATCGCGGGCTGGCGCTGATCGATGCAGTAGTGGCGCTGCACCGCGACGATTCGGTCTATCCCAGCCTGCTCAACGCGCGCAGCTGGAACCGCGCCTTGGCCAATGCCGATCTCGATCGCGCGCTCAAGGATTGCGATCTTGCGATCAAGAAGGCCGGGCCGCAGCCGGCCATGCTCGATACGCGCGCCCTGGTGCAATACCGGCGCAAGGCCTATGCCGCCGCGATTGCTGACGAAACAACTGCGTTGGCAAGCAACCCGCGCCTGGCCGCCGCGCTGTTCGTGCGCGGGTTGGCACGCGATGCCAGCGGCGATGCCACCGGCGGGGCGGCCGATCTGGCCGCCGCCCGCGCCATCGCGCCGCGCATCGACCGGCGCTACAGGGCCTATGGCCTGATCGCCCCGCCAGCGCCGCATGCCGCGCCGGCCAAGCCGCCTGCGGGTGACGCGGACGAGGCAGAGGAAGAGGACGAATAAGACGCCACAGGCGCGGCCACTGCGTTGCAAAGGCCCGATCAACTGCTATGTGTCATTACGATATGACAAGGCCCCGATCGGGCGGGAAGAGGTAATGATGCGCGTGTCCCTGCGTTGTCTTGGCGGCTTGCTGGCCGGCATGTCGGTTTTCGCGTTCACCCCGCTGGCCCATGCCGCCGCGGCTGCGCCGGCGCCGGTGGGCAGTGATAGCTGCGCCGCCCTGACGCAGGCAGGCCATGTTGCCTGGCCCGAGGCCGGCACGCGGATCGTTGCGGCAACCTGGCGCCCGGCCGGCTATGCCGTGCCGCTGGTGGGCCAGCCCGACGCGCCGCCCACCCAGGCCGTGCTGCCCGCTCATTGCGAGGTCGAAGGCGTGATGCACGAACGCCGTGGCGTGGATGGCCAGGCCTATGCCATCCGCTTCCGCCTGCGCCTGCCGAGCGATTGGAACGGGCGCTTCCTGATGCAGGGCGGGGGCGGCACCAACGGCACGGTGGGCGATGCGATCGGCAAGGTCAGCATGGACCAGGCACCGGCGCTTGCCCAGGGTTTTGCCGTGCTGGCGCAGGATTCAGGGCATGACAATGCCACCAATACCGATCCCGCGCGCGGCGGCATGGTGGCCTTTGCCCATGATCCCCAGTCGCGCGCCGATTACGGCGGCGCTTCGCTGCGCCCGGTGACTCTGGCGGCCAAGGCGCTGGTTGCGGCCTATTACGGGCGCAATCCGCGCTTCAGCTATTTCTATGGCTGTTCCAAGGGCGGGCAGGAAGGCATGGTCCTGGCCCAGCAGGAGCCCGATCTCTACAACGGCATCGTCGCTGCTGCTCCCGGCTTTGCCCTGCCGCGCGCCGCTCTGGCAGAGGCGTGGAATACCAAGGCGATGGGCGGCGTGCTGGCCGCGCGCGGCGACGCGCCCAGCGTGGCGAACCTTGCCCGCGCCTTTTCGGTGGAAGACGGCACGCGCGTACGCCAGGCGATCCTGGCCGCGTGCGACGGGCTGGACGGCGCCAAGGATGGTATCGTCGCCGATGGCGCGCGCTGCACCAGCGCGCTGGTCGTGCCGCAATTGCGCGCCGCCGGCCTGAGCCCGGCCCAGGTCACCGCGCTGGAGCAGATCCACGACGGGGTGCGCGATGGCGCCGGGCGGCAGATCTATCCCGGCTTTGGCTGGGATGCCGGCTGGTTCGATCCAGGCTGGCGTATCTGGATGACCGGCAGCCCGGATGGGCGCGTGCCGGCGCTCAATGTCGTGCTGGGCGGGCCATCGCGCGTGGTGCTGTTTGCCACGCCGCCGGGCAATGTGCCGCTGGCCCCCGATGCCATCCTGGCGGCGCAGCTGGCGTTTGATCCGGCGCGCGATGCCGCGGCGGTGACCGCCACCGCGCCGGGCTGGCCGCGCTCTGCCTGGCAGGACGTGGGCGCGCATGTGCCCGATCTCGATCGCTTCCAGGCGCGCGGCGGCCGCCTGATCGTGCCGCACGGCGGCTCAGATCCGGTCTTTTCGCTCAACGATACGCTGGGCTGGTGGCGCGCGCTCGATCGCCACAGTGGCGGGCGTGCGGCCGGCTATGCCCGGGTGTTTCCGGTGCCGGGCATGGCGCATTGCGCCGGTGGCCCGGCCACCGATCGCTATGACGCGTTGCGCGCGCTGGTCGATTGGGTGGAGCAGGGTAAGGCGCCCGAAGCGCTGGCGGCCAAGGCCGGCCCAGCCACGCCCTGGCCCGGGCGGGAGCGGCCGCTGTGCCGCTATCCGCTGGTGGCCAAGACCAAGGGCGGCGTGACGGCCTGCGCCATGCCACCCAAGACCGCCCGCCGCTGATCAGCGCACTTTGTAGACGGCGATGTCGACAGCCGGGTGGGCCGGGTCATTGCCGCCGGTGACCGTGGCGACATAGGCGCCGCTATTGAGCCAGCCTTGCGGGCCGAGCGGCGCCTCGAACATCGGCATGCCCACCATCTGCGGCTTTTCGCCGTGGGGGCCGGGGCAGGCCTTGGCATGGTTGACCACGTTGATCACGGCCCCGTCGGCGGCCTTGAGCATATAGTCGGCATGCAGTTCGATGCAGCCGCCCGCGCCGTGCAACTGCCAGTCCCACCCGCCAGGCAGCACCACGCCGTGCAGCATGGGCCCATCGACCGTGCCCCCGGTGATGCGCACCAGGCTGCGCCCGCCGCGCGGCGTCTGGCCCACGTCAAGGCTTTCGCCCAACAGAACATGGGCGCGGAATGCTGGCTCCAGCACGGGGGGCGGTGCCATGGGCGCATCGGCATGGGCCACGGCGGGCAGCGCAGCGACAGGGGCGGCGAGAAGGGCCAGCGCCGGGGCGGCAAGGCGTGGTAACAGGGCTGCGAACATCGGGTGGTGGGCCTTTCGGGTTGGCGCTGTTGCGCGTTTGAGTAAACGATTGTGCAAATAGCCGCCTTATGCAAGATGGCATGGCCGCGACGGCGAGGGAGAAGGTGATGATCAACAGACGGTCGGTCTTGCGCCGGGGTGGCGTGGCGCTGGGGGTTGGCCTGGGTGGGATGGGCCTCAGCAGCCTGGGCATCGGCGGGCTGGACTTTGCCAGCGCAGCTGCCGCCGATCCGCTCGCCGGCGTCGATCCCGAGTTGCGCGCTGGCGCGGCCACTGTCCTGGCCATGGGGGCCAAGCTTTCCCCGCTGACCACCGCGCGGCTGCCGATCCTGCGGGGGGGCGGGGCGGCGATGGCCGGGCCGCTGCGCCCCGATGTGCCGGTGGAGGCGCGCAAGGTGCCAGTGGGGCCAGGCATTCCCGACGTGACGGTGCAGGTGATCAATGCCGGCACCCGGCCTAGCGTCGGCCCGCGCCCGGCAATCCTGCACACCCATGGCGGCGGTTTCGTCGCCGGTTCCGCGCTGGCCGAACGCGGCTATCTGCAGGATTTTGCCCACGCCCTCGATTGCGTGATCGTCTCGGTGGAATATACCCTGGCGCCAGAGGCACGGTTTACCCGGTCGGTGGCGGAAACCTATGCCGGGCTGCGCTGGCTGCATGACCAGGCCGAGGCGCTGGGCGTCGATCGGCGGCGGCTGGCGGTAATGGGCGAAAGCGCCGGCGGTGGCCATGCCGCCCTGCTGGCGATTCAGGCGCGCGACCGGGGCGAGGTGCCGCTGGTCTTGCAGGTGCTGACCTATCCCATGCTCGATGATCGCACCGGCAGCACGGTGATGCCGCCGCCCGGCATCGGCAAGCTGGGCTGGGACGCGCAGGCCAATCGCTTTGGCTGGGAGAGTTTCCTGGGCGCCACGCCGGGATGGCGCGCGGTGCCGGCGGCCGGGGTGCCGGCCCGCTGCGCGCACCTGGCCGGCCTGGCGCCGGCGTTCATCGCGGTGGGCGGGATCGATCTGTTCGTGGATGAAGACATCACTTATGCCCGGCGCCTGACCGATGCCGGCGTGCCGACCGAACTGCTGGTGATCCCTGGCGCCTATCACGGGTTTGATCGCGTGGTGCCCGATGCATCGCCCTCGCGCCGGTTGATCGCGGCGCGGCTGGCGGCCTTGCGTCGCGCGTTTGGCCAGCCGGCGGGATAGGCGCCCGCCTGGGCACAGGCATGGCCTTGCCGTAGGATAGCCGCCGCGCCATGGTGCCGGCGGCAGCGGCGATACGATGAAACGGACCACATGAATCTCAAGCAATTTGCTGAACTGGCAGGGGTTTCCACCGCAACCGCATCCCGCGCGCTGAGCGGGACGGGCCGGGTCAGCGAAGAGACCACCAGCCGGATCGTCGCCCTGGCGGAAAAGCTGGGCTATCAGCCCAACGCCATCGCCCGCAACCTGCGCACCCAGCGCACAATGACCGTGGGCGTGGTGGTGCCAATGGGCCACGATGCGTTGCAGCACCTGTCTGACCCGTTCTTCAACACGATGATCGGCTTCCTCGCCGATGCCCTGGTCGAGCATGGCTATGACCTGCTGCTCTCGCGCGTGCTGCCCGATGATGAGCGCTGGCTGGATCGTTACATCGGCACCGGCCGGGTCGATGGCATTCTGGTGATCGGTCAATCGGATCAATACCATGTGATCGAAAGCATGGCCCGCCGCTATCGCCCGATGGTGGTGTGGGGCGGGCAGATGCCAGGGCAGCGCCATTGCGCGGTGGGATCGGACAATTTCCGCGGCGGGCAGATGGCGGCCGAACACCTGATCGCGCGGGGGTGCCGCCTGCTGGCCTTTGCCGGGCCGGGGCTGGGCGTGGAATTTGGCGAGCGCCTGGCTGGGGTGCGTGCCGCGCTGGCCGCCGCCGGACTGCCGCCGCCGGTGGAACTGCCCTCGCACTTCGAACCCGATGCCGCCTATCGCGATCTGGCCAAGCACCTGGGCGCGCTCGACAGCATGCCCGATGGTATCGTTGCTGGCGCCGACGTGACCGCCGCCAGCATGCTCAAGGCGCTGGCCGAAATGGGCTGCGACGTGCCGGGCACGATCAAGGTCATCGGCTATGACGGGCTGCCGATCGCCGGGCATCTCGTGCCAGCGCTTACCACGATCGACCAGCACTTGCGCGAAGGGGCGCGGATCATGGTCGATCTGTTGATGCGGCGCATTGCCGGCGAAGACGCGCCCTCGGTGCGGATCGAGCCGCGCCTGCTGGTGCGCCAGTCAACCTGAGCGCAAGCCACCTGACGACAGCCCACCTGACGACAGCCAACGTGACAGCGTGAGACACCCGCCAAGGCGACCAGGGCAATTTTTGCGCATTGGTGCGCAATCGATTGCGCAAACAAAAATGATGGCGTAGGCGTAGCGTCGAATCGCGGACGACCACGCGCCGGCCTGTCCGGTGCGGCGCCGATCCAACCAGGGAGAGAGACACATGATCCATCGCACCATCCTGCTCGGCTCGGCCGGCATCCTGGCCTTGGCCCTGACGGCGCCCACCACCGCCTTGGCGCAGGAAGCCGCCCCGCATGCCGCGCCCGAGGCAGTGGCCGATACGCCGCCCGCCGAAATCGTCGTCACCGCGCAAAAGAGCAGCGAGCGCATCAGCAAGGCGCCGATCGCCGTCAGCGTGGTGGCGCAGGGCCTGCTCGATCGCCAAGGGCTGACCACGGGCGAACAGCTGGCCACCACGGTGCCTTCGCTCAAGCTGTCGCAGAACGGCTTTGCCATTCGCGGCATCGGCAGCAACAACGGCTTCAGCGGCTATTCCACCGTCGCCACGCAGATCGACGGCATCTACAATCCGTTTTCCGCCGCGCTGACCATGGCGGTGTTCGACGTGGCCTCGATCGAAGTGCTGCGCGGGCCGCAGGGCACAGTCTATGGCCGCAATGCCACGGCCGGCGTCGTCAACATCAATACTGCTGATCCGGGCCGCAACCTGGGTGGCAGCGCCAGCGTGCAGTATGGCCGCTTCAACGATATCCGCGCCCAGGCCGCGATCGACCTGCCGATTGCCGATACGTTCGGCATCCGCATTGCCGCCTTCCACCAGATCAACGACGGCTATGGCCCGCAGTTCAAGACCGACCGCTTTGACAAGACCGATCTGTCGGCCGTGCGTGTCACTGCCAAGTGGGATATCACGCCCACGTTGAGCTGGCGCGTTTCGGGCGCCTATGGCGAGAACAACAGCACCGTGCCCGCGGTCTATCTGCGCAACTATACCTATTACCCCAATGCCGATCTCAAGACCGGCACATTTGGCCAGGGCGTGATCGTGCCGAGCGATGCGGTCAATCCCGGCCTCGATCTGGTGACCAACAATCGCCAGGCGGTCAAAAGCTATGACGTGCGCTCGAAGATGGTGTGGCGCGCATCGGGCGCGCTGACGCTGACCTGGCTGGCTGGCTATTCCGAACTCAAGAACAACGGCGTGACCGCAACCAGCGGCGTATTCTCGCAGGAATACATCAATCAGCGCATGCAGACCTGGTCGCACGAACTTGACGTGAACTATGAAAGCGGGCCGATCAAGCTGGTTGCCGGCGCCTATATCTCGGAAGACAAGCAGCCCTCGGGCCAGCGCCTGCTGCACGCCGGCAACACCGCGCCGGCCCCGTTCAACAGCGTGTACAACATCTTTGGCGCCAAGGTGGCCGGCACCGGCAACCAGATTTCCACGATCAGCGCGGTGGACGTGGTCAACACCTATTCGGGCACGGGCAGCCGTTCCAAGGCGCTGTTCGGCCAGGCGACGCTCAAGCCGGTATCGGGCCTGCGCATCAACCTGGGCCTGCGTTCCACCTGGGACAAGGTGTTCTCGCGCGAGCAGCAGCTGGTCTGCCAGGGCGACACGGTGACGCGCGCCAATATCAGCTCCACCACCTGCCCGACCTTTGCCCTCGCCTATACCGATGACAGCAACCGCCCGGCGGCCAAGTTCAGCAAGGTGAACTGGAAGATCGGCTTCGATGCCGACATCACGCCTGACGTGATCGGCTATGCCTCGGTATCGACCGGCTATCGCGGCGGTGGCCTGCAGGCCAGCACCAACCCCGCTGCGTTCCGCCAGTATGCGCCTGAAACCGTGACCAACTATGAAGCGGGCCTGCGCGCCAACCTGCTCAACAACCGCCTGTTCGTGGGCCTTACCGCCTATCAGATGGACTATCGCGACCTGCAGGTTTCGACGATCATCGTCGATCCGGTGCAGGGGCCGATCGCGGTGACGACCAATGCCGCCAAGGCGCGCATTCGCGGGCTGGAGCTGGAAACCACGTTCCGGCCGACCTCGGCCGATCGCTTCTCGGGCTATATCTCGCTGATGGACGCCAAGTTCCGCAGCTTTGCCAATACGCCCGATGGGCTGCTCTATGCCGATACGATGTACAACATCTTTGCGCCGCTCCTGGGCTATGCGCCAATCAATGCCGCCACGACCGACAACACCGGCAAGCGCCTGCCCAATGCCCCGACGTTCAGCGCGCGCGCCAGCTATGGCCACACGTTCACATTTGCCTCTGGCGCCAAGATCACGCCGGCGGTGGATTTCTATTACCAGACCCACAGCTATGCCACGGCGCAGAACATCGCGCAGGGCCTGATCGATGGCTATACCAAGACCGACCTCAACCTGCAGTTCGACGAGGCCAGCGGCCACGCCTATGTCAACCTGTTCGTCAACAATCTGGAAGATCGCCGCATTCCCACGCTGGTGACGCCGGTGTGGAGTTCGACCACGGCAAGCTATGCGCCGCCGCGCACCTATGGCATTCGCATCGGCTTCAAGTATTGACGCTGGAAAGCGCGAACGTGCGAAGGGAAGGGCGATGGACCATGCAATCAACCGGCGGGGCATGCTGGGCCTGTTGGGGGGCGCCATGATGGCCGGTTCGTTTGCCGATGCCGCGGCGGGCCATGCGCGCGCGCCGCTGCAAACCCCGATCGGGGCGAGCGCCCTGCCGCCGGCGTGGCAGGCGGCAGAGGCCGTGCCGCTGTGGCAGGGGCGCGTGGCGCCGGGTGGAACCTTTCACCCGGTGGCGCGCGCGGCCGATCTGGCCGCCACGTTCGTGACCGACGTGGCTGCGCCGGAACTGCGCGTGTTCCGCCCGCACCAAGGCAATGGTCGCGCGTTGCTGGTGATTCCGGGCGGGGCTTATACCTTCGTTTCGGTGCGCAACGAAGGCGTCGACGTGGCCGTGCGGTTTACCGCGCTGGGCTATACCGTGTTCGTGCTGGTCTATCGCCTGCCCGGCGAAGGCTGGACCCCGCGCGCCGATGTGCCGCTGGCCGATGCCCAGCGCGCGATGCGGCAGATCCGCGCCTTGGCCGGCACGCACGGGTTTGATCCGGCGCAGGTGGCGGCGATCGGCTTTTCCGCTGGTGGCCATCTCGCCGCCTCGCTGCTGACCGGGTATGACGAGGCCTTGTTCGCGCCGGGCGATGCGATCGATCGTCTGGATGCACGGCCGGCCTGCGGCGTGCTGGTCTATCCGGTGATCGCGATGGAGCCGCCCTATACCCACGCGTATTCGTGCAGCCGCTTGCTGGGCGATCATCCCGATGCGGCGCTGATCGCGCGGCGATCGCCGGCGCGCCATGTCGGCGCGCAGACGCCGCCGGTGATGCTGGCGCATTCGTTCGATGATCCGGCCGTGCCGTGGCAGAACAGCACGCTGTTCATCGAAGCGATGCAGGCCGCCCACCGCCCGGTGGAGGCGCATTTCTTTGAAGAAGGCGGCCACGGCTTTGGCACTGGCCCGGCCAATGCGCCGGCCGGGCAGTGGACAAACCTGGCCGCAAGCTGGCTGGACCGCCAGCTGGGTTAAGCTAGGCCAGGAACACCCGGCACAGCAGCGCGAGGGCGAGGGCGGGCGGCATCGCGATCAGGCCCAGCTTGAAGAACGTGGCAAAGCCCACGTCTTCGCCCTCGCGCCGGATCACCTGCAGCCACAGAATCGTGGCGAGCGAGCCGGTGATCGACAGGTTCGGCCCAAGATCGACACCGATCAGCAGGGCATCGACCACCACGCGCGGCGGATGTGCCAGGGCCACTGTTCCGGCCGCGACCAGCCCTGCGGGCAGGTTGTTCATGATGTTGCACACAAACGCCAGGACCGTGCCGGCGGCCAGCGCCGTCGTTGCCGGCTGGGCCGTGGCCTGCGACAGCATCCGCGCCAAGGCGCCGATCGCGCCGGTGCGATCCACCGCCTCTACCACCACGAACAGGCCGGCAACGAGCGGCAGCACGCCCCAGGAAACGTGGCGCACCAGGCCCAGCGGCGATTGCCGCGCGAACAGCGATACGCCGATGGCGCAGGCCAGGCCCGCCACGGCCGTGGGCAGACCAAGCGGGCGATCGAGCGCCGAGGCCGCCAGCAGCACGCCGGCCGTCAGCACGATCGCCAGCACCG
Organism: Novosphingobium sp. 1529; assembly: GCF_040544855.1. NCBI lineage: Bacteria > Pseudomonadati > Pseudomonadota > Alphaproteobacteria > Sphingomonadales > Sphingomonadaceae > Novosphingobium > Novosphingobium sp. 1529. The sequence goes on along the minus strand of NZ_JBEPKW010000003.1, from coordinate 317,930 downwards.
CCGCCTTGCCCGCGCGCGACAGGGCGGGCCGTTCCACCACGGCGGCGCAAGTGCCGGCCAGATCGCGGCGGAAATACCAGCGCAGCACGGCATAGGTGGCGCCGATTGCCGCCAGCGAGGGCAGGGCAAAGGCGGCCAGCCACGGCCCCAGCGGCGGCATGTGCCCGCCATAGAGCACAAGGTTGGCGGGGTTGGAGATGGGCAGCACGAAGCTGGCGGCATTGGCGATCAGCGCGCAGGCAAACAGCAGCGGCAAAGGCTCTGCCCGCGCCTTGCGCGCCACGGCAAAGACCGCCGGGGTCAGCACCACGGCGGTGGCATCGTTGGACAGGAACACGGTGACCACCGCGCCGGTGGCATAGACCAGCGTGAACAGCCGAGCGCGCGATCCGCCGGCGTGGTTGACGGCAGCAGCGGCGACCCAGTCAAACACGCCGTGCTGGCGCGCCGCCTCGCTCAGCAGCATCATGCCGGTGAGGAACAGGTAAACGTCTAGCCCCTTGGCCACGGCGGCGCCGGCGGCGGGCAGCGGCATCAGTCCGGTCAGTACCAGTAACGCGGCGCCGCTGGCGGCCCAGATCCATTCGGGCCAGCGCATCGGGCGCGCGATCACCCCGGCGGTGGCAAGGCTGGCGATCGCCCAGATGGCGCCTGTTGCAGTTGGCATCGGCGCCGTCATGGCCGGCCCGCGCCGGCCGCGCAAGCCGGGCGCAGTGTGCCGGCAAAGCCTATCCACAGGGCCAGGCTGGCGAGGGCAAAGCCGCCGAGAATGAAGAACGTGGCATGATAGCCCAGCATCTGCGCCAGCCACCCGCCGATCGCGGGAGAGAGGCTGGCGCCCACGCCCTGCACGGTCATCACCGCGCCTTGGCCCACATTGACGCGGCCCGTGCCATCGAGCAGGCAGGCGATCAGGCCCGGCACCGCCACGCTTTGCAGGCCAGCGCCAATGCCGTCGAGCGCCTGGACCGGCCACACGCCCCAGTGTTCGATAAAGGCGCCGGCAAGCAGCCCGCGCAGTGGCAGCGCCGCGAACGACACCAGCAGCACCAGCCAATAGCCACGCTGATGCGCCAGCTTCATCGCCGCGAGGCTCGCCACGATCATTACGGCCTGGGCCACCATCACCGTGGTCGCGGTGAACATGGCCGGATCGCCCTTGCCCATGCCCACCACCGCCATGCCATAAAGCGGCAGCATCGCCCCGTTGCCGAGGTGAAAGCAGGCGAGCGCGGCGGCGAGGATCAGCAGCGGCTTGTTCGACAGCAGTTCACGAAAGCCCTCGGCCTGCCCATCGGCCGTGGCCTGGTGTTCCGGCTCCAGCCCGCGCGCGGCGCGGTGATCGATCGCGCGTTCGGGGATGGAAAGCACGGCGGTGATCGCCATGACGCCGAACGCTGCCGCCAGGAAGAAGATCGCCGGCATGCCAAAGCGCCAGCCGAGCCAGCCGGACAGCCCGGCGCCGACCAGATTGCCGGCATGGTTCCACGCCTGGTTGCGGCCGTTCTGTGCGTTGAATCCGCGCTGCCGCACTACGCCCAGGGTAATCCCCGCCACGGCCGGGCCGATCGCCGCGCCGGCAATCGCGGTGGCGACCTGGCTGCCGGCGACAACTAGGAACGCCTGCGACCACAGCAGCAGGAACGAGGCAAGCACGGTGCAGATGCCGGTGATCACCACCACCCAGCGCTTGTGCGCGGTGTGATCGATAAAGGCGCCGGCCGGCACGGTCATGGCCATGCCGGCAATGCCGCCGGCGGTCATCACCGTGCCGATCGGCCCCGTCTGCCAGCCGCGCTGCTGCAGGAACACGCCCAGGAACGGGCCGATGCCGGCCTGCATATCAGCCATGAAGAAATTGAGCGCCTGCAGGGCGCGGGTTGCGCGCCGCCGATCGGCATTGTCCGTTGCTGCTGCGCCCACGCCCTTAACCCTTTGAACCCGCTTTGGCTGGTGAACTCTGCCGTGGCGGGATGTTTCCCTGGCAATGGGGGCATGGGGTGCGGCTTAGGGCAGGGTGGCGAAAAAGGCCTCCAGGGCGGCGAGGCTGTCGGGCTCGTCCATCATCGGAGCGTGGCCGATGCCGGGAATGGCGGCGAGCCGGGCCTGCTGCTTGCCGGCAACCATGGCCTGGGCCACGGCTTCATCCAGCAGATCGGTGGCCGTGCCGCGCAGCACCAGGACCGGGCGATCCTGGGCAAAGGCATGCCATTTGCCCCAGGGATCGGGATCGGCCACGATCTTGCCAAAGGCCTGGGCGATGGCCGGATCGTAATCCGCCACGATCGCGCCGTCCTCTTCGCGGAACAGGCGGCGGGCCATGGCCAGCCAGTCTGCCGCGCGATAGTGGGGAAAGACATCGGCGTTGAGCGTGGCGCAGGCCTTGGCCGCATCGTCCCACGTGGCGATCGCGCCACCCTTGCCGACATAGCCGGCAATGCGCGCGAGGCCGCGCGGGGACAGTTCCGGGCCGATATCGTTGATGACGGCGGCCGCGACGCGGGCGGGGGCGTGGGTGGCGAGGGCCACCGTGATCAGCCCGCCCATCGACGTGCCGATGAACACCGCGCGGGCAATGCCCAGGCCATCGAGCAGGGCGCAGACATCGGCCACATATGTGTCCACGTCATAGCGCTGCGCCGGATCGCGCGCTGAAAGCCCGCGCCCGCGCATGTCGAGCGCCAGCACCCGGCGCCCCCGCGCGGCGAGCCACGGGGCGATTGCCTCGAAATCGCGGGAATTGCGCGTCAGGCCGTGCAGGCACACCACCGGCAGCCGCGCCGGGCCGGGCGCTGCGGCATAATCCCGGCCCGACAGCGCCAGCCCATCGGGCGATGTCCACTGGCGCAGGGCGAACGGCGCAGAACCCGTCACGCGCGTTCCTCCCCGCTGGCACTTGGCGATGACAGGCCATGGGCGAGCAGGCGTCCGGCCTCCTGCACCACGGCTTCGGGGGCCTCATCGCCCCACACGCCAAAGCGCAGGCCGAGGAACACGTTCATGCCCATGATCGCCCAGGCGCGCACTTCGCTGTCGCCTGCGCTGATCTCGCCGCGCTGGGCGGCCGCTTCGAGCCGGGCGGCGATGCGCGCGGCCGAATTGGTGTAGTGTTCGCGATAGGCGGCCGGATCGACGAATTCGGATTCATCGATGATCCGGTAGATCTCCTTGTGCTGGCGCACGAAGTTCAGATAGGCGAGCTGGCCGGCGCTTTCGGCGGCAAGCTGGTTGGGCGCTGCGGCAATGCTGGGGCCGACGAAATCCTTCACCTGCCCCGAGAGATCGCGCACCAGCGCCTGGAAGATCGCTTCCTTGCTGTCAAAATAGACGTAGAAGCTGCCGGTGGCGACGCCGGCGCGCGCGGTGATCTGGCTGATCGCGGCATCGTGAAAGCCCTTTTCGCCAAACTCTTCGGCCGCCGCATTGAGCAGCGCGCGCAGCGTACGCCGGCCGCGCTCGGTCTTGGGCACCTTGGACGGGCGGGGCGCTGGTGCTGCCGCCGCGGCATCGGGCTGCGGTGCCGCCGTGGCGGAGGAAGGCGCGGGAGAAGTCCGGGTTTCAGCCATGAGCAGCCAGTTCTAATTTGAAGAGTGATTCATTTTTCACTAGTATGCCGGAACCGGCCGGCAGCGCAAGGTACAGCCAAGTCCACGCCGCGCTCAATGGGAGAGACGAATGCCACCTGCGCCAGAATCGCACGATAGCTTGCCCTTGCTGCGCCGCCCGGCGTTCGTGCTGGCGATGCTGCTGGTGGTCTATACGTTCAATTTCATCGATCGGCAGATCCTGGGCATTCTCGCCGGGCCGATCAAGGCCGATCTGGGCCTGAGCGACACCCAGCTCGGCGCGCTGGGCGGCTTTGCCTTTGCCCTGCTCTATTCCACCATGGGCCTGCCGCTGGCCTGGCTGGCCGATCGGCGCGGGCGCACGCGGGTGATCGCGGCCTCGCTGGCGGTGTGGAGCGCGTTTACCGCGCTGTGCGGCATGGTTTCGGGCTTTTGGGCGATGTTTGCCTGCCGGCTGGGCGTGGGCGTGGGAGAGGCTGGCGGGGTGGCGCCATCCTATGCGCTGATTTCCGATACCTTTCCGCCGCAGCGGCGGGCGCGGGCCCTGGCGATCTATTCGCTGGGCATCCCGCTGGGATCGGCAGCGGGCATCCTCCTGGGCGGCTATGTCGCGGCGGCGGTGAACTGGCGCGCGGCGTTCCTGGCGGTGGGCCTGGCTGGCCTGGCATTCACCCCGCTGTTTGCCTGGACCGTGCGCGATCCGCGCCGTCCGCAAGCGGGCGAAGCGCCGGCGATGCGCGCGGTGCTGGCGATCCTGGCGCGCAAGCGCAGTTTCTGGCTGCTGGCGCTGGGCGCAGCGTCGTGTTCGATGATGGGCTATGGCCTGGCGTTCTGGCTGCCCTCGCTGATGCGCCGCTCGTTTGCCTTGGGCCTGGTCGAAACCTCGCAGTTCTTTGGCCTGCTGCTGCTGGTGGGCGGCTCTGCCGGGGTGATGGCCGGGGGCGTGCTGGCTGATTGGCTGGGCACGCGCAGCCGCGCCGCCTATGCCCGTGTGCCCGCGCTGGCGTTCCTGGCCGGGGTGCCGCTGTTCGTCGCCGGGCTCCATGCCGGCAGCGCCGCGCTGGCGTTCTGGCTGTTCCTGTTGCCCCAGGCGCTGGTCTATATCTGGCTCGGCCCGATCCTGACCGCGGTGCAGCACCTGGTGCCCGCACCGATGCGCGCCACGGCCTCTGCCGCGTTCCTGCTGATCAACAACCTGATCGGCGTGGGCCTGGGGTCGCTGACCATCGGCAAGCTGTCTGACCTGCTCACGCCGCATTTCGGCAACGATGCGCTTCGCCAGGCGATCCAGATCGGCCTGGGCTTCTACCTGCTCGCGGCCGTGCTGATGCTGGCAGGCGCGCGCCATCTGGCGCGGGAATGGGTGGATTGATTTTGCCGCGCCAGAGCGCAACATAGGCCGATGTTGCGCACGCTCTATCCCCCGATCGAACCCTATAAAACCGGCACGCTCGATACCGGCGAGGGGCATGTCATCGCCTATGAACGCTGCGGCACGCCCGGCGCGACGCCGGCGGTGTTCCTGCATGGCGGGCCGGGCGGTGGCATTTCGCCCACCCACCGGCGCCTGTTCGACCCGGCGCGCTATGACGTGCTGCTGTTCGACCAGCGCGGCTGTGGCCGCTCCACTCCCCATGCCGGGCTTGAGGCGAACACCACCTGGCACTTGGTGGCCGATATCGAGCGGCTGCGCGAGATGGTCGGCGCGCAGCAGTGGCTGGTGTTCGGAGGCTCGTGGGGCTCCACCCTGGCGCTCGCCTATGCCCAGGCGCATGTCGAGCGCGTCAGCGCGATGGTGTTGCGCGGCATCTATCTGTGTTCGCAGGCAGAGCTGGACTGGTTCTATCAGTTCGGCGTCTCGCAGATGTTTCCCGACAAGTATGCCCGCTTTGTCGCGCCGATCCCGCCTGCGGAACGCGGCGACATGCTGGGCGCCTATTACCGCCGCCTGACCAGCGGGCCGATGGAAGAGCGCATTGCCGCCGCGCGGGCGTGGAGCCTCTATGAAGGCGAGACGATCACCCTGCTGCCCGATGCGGCCAACAGCGCCCAGCACAACGATGGCCATTTCGCCCTGGCGTTTGCCCGGATCGAGACCCACTATTTCACGCATGGCTGCTGGCTGGAGCCAGGCCAGCTGCTCGCCGGGGCAGAGCGGCTGCGCCATATCCCCGCCACGATCGTGCATGGCCGTTATGACATGCCGTGCCCGGCGCACTATGCCTGGGCGCTGCACCAGGCCTGGCCCGAGGCGGAGTTTCACCTGGTCGAAGGGGCCGGCCATGCCTTTTCCGAACCGGGCATTCTCGATCAGCTGATCCGCGCCACCGATCGCTACGCGCGATAGGCGCGGCGGCCGGGCACCTGCAACTGCACCACCACGCCGCCGGTAGCGCCGTTGCGAATTTCGATCCGGGCACCCAGCGTGGCGGCGCGTTCACGCATGCCGATCAGGCCGAAATGGCCCGCCGCGCCTTGCGTCGCGCCGGTAAAGCCGACGCCATCGTCGCTGATCCGCAGCGTGAGCATGCGACGGCCGTGATGCAGGGCGATGGTGATGGTCTTTGCCTGAGCGTGGCGACGGGCATTGGCCACCGCTTCGTGGGCGATCGCCACGCACTCCTCGGCCACGGCGATCGCCACCGTGCGCGGCTTGCCGCTGCAGCGCAGGATCACGGGCGGCACATGGCCATCGCTGCATAGCGGCGCCAGCGCGCGCGCCAGATCGACGGCATCGGGCGCCGGGGAGCGCAAGTCGATCACGCGGTCGCGCGCGGCGGCAACCACGTCATCGCCGCGTTCGAGTGCGGCATCGAGTTCGGCCCGCGTGGTGCGATCGAGTGCGCCACGCGCGGCCACCGCCTGGAACCGCAGGATCAGGCCCTGCACCCCTTGCAGCAGGGTATCGTGCAATTCGCGCGCGATGCGCTCGCGCTCGGCGATCTGCCCCTCGCGCTTGGCCTTGGCGCGCGCGATCAGCACGCGGGTGCGCTGGCGATAGAGCGCCTGGGCCACGAACAGCACGAGCGCGGCGACGGCGAGGCGAAACCAGGTGGTCTGCCAGAATGCCGCGCGAATGGTGAAGGTCAGCGCGGCGCCCTGCGGCTGCCAGGCGCCCTCGCGGTCGGTGGTCTGCACGTCAAAGCGATAGGTACCGGGCGCCAGGTTGGCATAGGAGATGTCTTGCGCGGTGCCATTGGCCACCCAGCCATCGTCCAGCCCGCCAAGCCGCACGCGAAAGCGCCGCTGCGCCGGGGTGGCGAGATCGAGCACGCCATAGCGGATGGTCACCTGCGTCGTCCCCACCGGCAGCGCCAGGCCCGGCCGCGCCGGCCATTCGTGGCCATTGGCGCCCAGCGCGCGTACGAACAGCGAAAAGCGGGTTTCGGGCAGAGGATTGGCCCAGGGCAATGCTTCAAGCACGCCTTGGCGGGTGAGGGCAAAGACGCGATCCTGCCCATCGCGCACGATCTGTTCGCCCGCGCCGGCCTGGGGCAGGGCAATGCGGCGATCGTCATCATCAAACGTGACGTGCGGGATCGGCCGCGTCGGGTTGGCAAAGGCTTGGGTGAGCGCGGCAGTGCTGACCCGCGACAGGCCGTGATAGCCAATCAGCCAGGTCTGGCCAGCGGCGGTGGACACCACCCCGCGCGTATCGAACAGCCAGGGATGATCGCGCGCGTCGAGGACCTGCACACCCTTGTCATCCAGGCGCAGCAGGCCCGTGGTGCCGCCCACCAGCACATCGTCAGCGCGCACGCTGAGCGTGCCGGGCCGCTCGAACCCGATCTTGCTGCCATCCCAGGTGCTGAGCGCGCCATGATCGAGCCGGGCGATGGTGCGCCGATCGAGTATCATGACCAGGCGCCCCTGCCGGTCGAAAGCCAGGCTTTGCGGCTGGCCGAGCCGGGGGTCGAGCGCCACCGGTTCCAGCCGTGCCCCCACCTGGTGCAACAACCCCAGGCCGCTGGGCGAAAGCCACAGCGCGCCACTGGCATCGGCGGCGCAATCCTTCACTTCCAGCACGTGCCGGGGCATGGGAAGCGTCTGGCCACGGTGCGGCCCGGCCACCACCTGGGCATGATCCGGGCTGATCGCCCAGACATCGCCATTGGCGCCCGCACACAGGCCCATGACCCATGGTGGCACCTGCGCCAGCGCGCGCGGCGCCTGGCCGGGATCGATCTGGTACACCGCCGCATCGTTGGCAAGATAGACGCGGCCACCCTGGGCCGTGGCCAAGAGACCGCTGCCGCCGCGCGGCGCCATATTCGGCAGCACGCGCAGCGGTGAGGGAGAAAACCGGTCAAGCCCGCGCTCTGTCCCCACCCAGACATTGCCATCGCGATCAGCCAGGATCGGAGATGCGCGATCAGAAGTCAGGCCCTGCTCTTCGCCGATCCGCTCCACCGCGCCACTGCGCGGCCAGATCGCCACCAGGCCCGAAATCGCGGTGGTGGCCCAGATCCGCCCGAACGGATCGGCCACGGCGCGATAGAAGTTGGCCGACGGCAGCGCGGTGCCCGGCACGACAAGCCGAGCGGCGGCGCCGCGATCCGGCACGCGGCGCAGACCGTGGGAATCGATGAGATAGAGCGCATCGTCGGGCGTCTGCATCATGGCGCCGCCGCCCGACACGGTGAGCGGCACCGCCGTGGGGCGAAACGGGCCCGGCCCAATCGGCCAGCGGAACGGCTGCCCGCCCCAGGTGACGAACCACATATCCCCCTGGCGCGAAAGCAGCTGCGGTTCGGCCTCGTTGGTGTCGAACGTGGGGGCGATCATCGCCTGCCAACCGGTGGCGGTGTGGCGATAGACCGCATGCTCGCCATCGCCCACCGCGATCCACGGCTCGCCATCCGGGCCGATCGTGATGCTGGTGATTTCGGCGGCATCGCCGGGGCGGCCGGCATCGTGCAGGCGCCCGTCGCGATAGACCGCCACGCCGCCGCGCCCGGCATAGCCCAGCCAGATGCTGCCATCGGGCGCGGCGGCCAGTGCGCTGACGGCCGTGGCGGCGCGGGGATGGCCGGGCGGCGGCGGCACCGCTTCGAACGTGGTGCCATCGAAGCGGAACAGCCCTTCGACGCTGCCCACCCACAGGAAGCCGTCGCGGTCTTGCGCCAGGGATTGCACAAAGCGCGGAGCATGATCGCGCGCAGTCCAGCTGCGGTGCTGCCAGGCCGGTGGCGGCGCGGGCAGCGGTGCGGGCTGCTGGGCCGCGTGGGGCTGAACCGTCGCTGGCGGGGCGCCCGCGCCGGACGCCGCCAGGCCTGCCAGGCCGCAGAGCGCGAACAGCACCACGGCGCCGCCGCGCCAGAGGGGGAAAAGTTTGCCTTGCGTGTGTGTCATGCCCGGTCGCCGTCCATCGGCAATCGCGGGCGCTTGCGCAAGGGTGTGTGTAAAAGCCTGCGCGCCGGGGCTTGCCCCAGCGCGCGGGCTTTTACCGCCCGCTCACTCAGACGCGGGTGATGATCGTTTCGATCGGCAGGCGCGACTTGGGCAGGCGGCCGTTGTAATCGGCATCCTTGTCGGCATAGCCCAGCGCGACCACGAACAGGCTGGTGAAGCCCTTGTCCCGCAGGCCGAATTCGATATCGAGCAGGCGCGTGTCGATCCCTTCCATCGGCGTGGCATCGATGCCCAGCGTGGCCGCGCCCAGCAGGAACTGCCCGAGATTGAGATAAACCTGCTTGTCCAGCCAGTGCTGCTGGTCGCGCGTGTCGAACTTGTGGATGCCCGAAAAGGTGATGCGTCCGCCATTGGCGCGCGCCTTCATCCCTTCGGGATCGGCGGCAAAGCGGCCATCGGCCTCTTCCTGGGCGGTAATGCGGGCGATGTGTTCGGCGCTGGCATCGATCAGGCTGGCAAAGACCACCACGTGCGAGGCATCGCGGATGGCCTTGGCGTTGAAGGCAAAGCGTTCCTGCGCGGCCTTGGCCACGCGTTCCTTGCCCTCTGCCGTGCCGGCCACGATGAAGTGCCAAGGCTGCAAATTGGTGCTCGACGGGCTGAAGCGCAGCAGGTTTTCCAGCGTTTCCATATCAGCGTCGCTGATGCGGCGCGCGGGGTCATAGGCCTTCGCCGTGTGGCGACGGCGGGCGGTGGCAAGAATGTCGGACAGGGGAGATTCTCCTGGGGCTGGGCAGCCGGGCAGCGGGCGCCCGGCCGGGTGTCAGCCCGCGTTATGGGTATTGCCCACGGCATATTCCATGGCCTTTGGGGCAGGCCCGATCAGATCGGGCCATGATTTTTTCTCTGCACGCAGGGCATTGCCCTGGGCGCCGCGCGGCGATAGGGAGGCGCCAATCGCATGGACCCGGTGCAACCCCGGGTGGCTATTCCGGCCGCCAATCCGCCGGACAATGCTTGTCGCCGGGGCGCTATTCAGCCCTGTGGCCGGCCGTTGGCAGCCCCTGCTGCCCGCCAGATCGGCCGCCTGATCGCCCGTTGCGACCTCCTCGGTTTTTTACAGCATGAACAACAGCAGTTTTGCGCGCTATCGCGCCGAATGGTGGGACAGTGCCACCAGCGCCCGGCGCGACATCCTCGCCGGCATGGTCGGCACCTTTGCGCTGATTCCAGAGGTCATCGCCTTTTCCTTCGTCGCCGGGATCGACCCGGAAGTGGGGCTGTTCGCCTCGTTCGTGATCGGCATCGTCATTGCCTTTGCCGGCGGGCGGCCTGCCATGATTTCGGGCGCGGCAGGCTCTGTCGCGCTGGTTGCAGCAGCGTTGGTGCATGCCCATGGCCTGCCCTATCTGCTGGCCGCCACGCTGCTCGCCGGCGTTTTCCAGATCGTGTTCGGGCTGCTCAAGCTTGACGTGCTGATGCGCTTCGTTTCGCGTTCGGTGCGGACAGGCTTTGTCAATGCGCTCGCCATCCTGATCTTTTCGGCGCAGGTGCCGCAGATGCTCGATGTGACGTGGCATACTTATGCCCTCATCGCGGCTGGCCTGGCGATCATCTATCTTGCGCCGCGCATCACCACGGCGATCCCCTCGCCGCTGATCTGCATCGTGGCCTTGACCGCGATCAACATGGCGTTTCCCATGCCGGTCCACACCGTGGCCGACCTCGGCCGCCTGCCTGCCACCTTGCCGTCGCTGACCTGGCCCGGCGTGCCGATGGCGTGGGAAACGCTGCGCATCGTCATGCCCTATGCCCTGGCGATGGCGGCGGTGGGCCTGCTCGAATCGATGATGACCGCCAGCGTGGTCGATGATCTGACCGAAACATCAAGCAGCAAGGCGCGCGAGTGCACCGGCCTGGGCCTGGCCAATCTTGCCGCCGGGCTGTTTGGCGGCATTGCCGGGTGCGGCATGATCGGCCAGACGGTGGGCAATGTGCGCTATGGTGGCCGCGGGCGGCTGTCCACGCTGGTTGCCGGGGTGTTCCTGCTGGTGGTGATGGTGCCGCTGCGCCCGTGGGTGGCGCAAGTGCCGGTCGCGGCCCTGGTGGCGATCATGATCATGGTGTCGATCAGCACGTTTTCGTGGGGCTCGATCCGCGATCTGGCGCGCCATCCCAAGGTTTCGGGCGTGGTCATGGTCGCCACCGTGCTGGTGACCGTGGCCACCCACGATCTTGCCGCCGGTGTGGCCGTGGGCGTGCTGCTGAGCGGGGTGTTCTTTGCCTTCAAGGTGACGCGCATGATGGAAGTGCGCGACAGCTATGACGCCGCCAGCGATACGCGCACCTATGTCGTGACGGGCCAGGTGTTCTTTGCCAGCGCGGATATCTTTGCCGACCGGTTCGACCTGCGCGATGATGCCAGGCGCGTGCGCATCGACCTGACCGCCAGCCACTTGTGGGATGTCACCGCCGTGGGCGCGCTGGAAGACGTGGTTTCCAAGATGCGCCATCACGGCATCGCGGTGGAACTGATCGGGCTGAACCAGGCCAGCGCCATCCTGGTCGATCGCCTGGCGCCGGCAATTTCCTAGCACACCGGGACTGGTCAACGCGAAACATATCCATTAATCTGGATATATGGATAGTGATTCGGCCATAGCGGCGCTGGGTGCCTTGGCGCAGGGCACGCGGCTAGACGTGTTTCGCGTGCTGGTGCGGCACCAGCCGGCCGGGCTGGCGGCGGGCGCAATCGCCCGCCTGCTCAGCGTGCCGCAAAACACCATGTCGGCGCATCTCGGCATCCTCGCCCGCGCCGGGCTGGTGCAGTCAGAACGGCAAGGGCGCACGATCGTCTATCGGGCAGACCTCGATGGCCTGCGCGCCGTGATGCTGTTCCTGGTCACCGATTGCTGCGCGGGGAATGCCGCGCTGTGCGCGCCACTGGTCGCGGCGCTATCCCCCTGTTGCTGAAAGGATCTGCGGCGTGAGTGTCGACATCGTCATCTATCACAACCCGGAATGCGGCACCTCGCGCAATACGCTGGCGCTGATCCGCAATGCCGGGATCGAGCCGCACGTGGTCGAATACCTCAAGACGCCGCCGGCGCGCGATCTGCTGGCGCAGTTGATCGTGCGCGCGGGCATCACGCCGCGCGAACTGTTGCGTGCAAAGGGCACGCCCTATGCTGAACTGGGCCTCGACAATCCCGCGCTGAATGACAGCGCCCTGATCGATGCGATGATGGCCCATCCGATCCTCATCAACCGCCCGCTGGTGGTCTCGCCGCTGGGGGTCAAGCTGTGCCGCCCGTCCGAAGCGGTGCTGGACCTGCTGCCCCACGCGCAGCTGGGTGCCTTTGCCAAGGAAGATGGCGAGGTTGTGGTCGATGCCGCCGGGCAGCGGGTGATCTGAACCATGGGCACGTTCGAACGCTATCTTTCGCTGTGGGTGGCACTGTGCATCGTGGCCGGCGTGGCGCTGGGCCAGGTCTTGCCCGGGCTGTTTGCCGCGATTGCCGCCGCGCAGCTGGCACAGGTCAACCTGGTGGTGGCAGGGCTGATCTGGTTGATGATCGTGCCGATGCTGCTCAAGATCGATTTCGCGGCGTTGGGTGCGGTGCGCCAGCACTGGAAAGGCGTGGGTGTAACCCTGCTGATCAACTGGGCGGTAAAGCCGTTTTCGATGGCGCTGCTGGGCACGCTGTTCATCGGCTGGCTGTTCGCGCCGCTGCTGCCGGCCGGGCAGGGGCCATCCTATATCGCCGGGCTGATCCTGCTGGCGGCCGCGCCGTGCACGGCGATGGTGTTCGTGTGGTCCAACCTCTGCGATGGGGAGCCGACCTATACGCTGTCGCAAGTGGCGCTCAACGACGTGATCATGGTGTTCCTGTTCGCGCCCTTGGTCGGCCTGCTGCTGGGCGTGGCGGCGGTGCAGGTGCCCTGGGCCACGCTCCTGCTGTCGGTCGTGCTCTATATTGTGGTGCCGGTGATTGCCGCGCAAGTGTTGCGCCGTGCCGTGCTGGCGCGCGGCGGACAGCCGGCGCTCGGCAGGCTGCTGGCCGCGCTTGGCCCGGTGTCGCTGGTCGCGTTGCTGGCCATGCTGGTGCTGCTGTTCGGCTTCCAGGGCCGGGCGATCGTGGCACAGCCGGTGGTGATCGCGCTGTTGGCCGTGCCGATCCTGATCCAGGTCTATGGCAATGCCGCGCTGGCCTATTGGCTGTCGCGCCGCCTGGGGGTGGCCTGGTGCGTGGCGGCGCCCGCCGCGCTGATCGGTGCGTCAAACTTCTTCGAACTGGCAGTGGCGGCCGCGATTTCCCTGTTCGGACTGCAATCGGGTGCGGCGCTGGCCACGGTGGTGGGCGTGCTGGTGGAAGTGCCGGTGATGCTGTCGATCGTGCACGTGGTAAAGGCCACGCGCGGCTGGTATGAACAGGCATCGGCCTGAACCCTGCGGCAAACTTGCCCCCCGCCAAAAGGCCATGCTTTCGCCGCCGTGCATAAGGGTGTAGGCGCGCCCCCTTTGCAGGCAGAAGAAAGTGTAACAGGGATGATCGGCACGACGCGCAAGCGGGCCATGCGGGGCGCGGCCATGACGCTGGCGATGATGGCGGGAACGGCCGCCGTGGCCGCCCATGCCGCTGCGGCCAATGATGCTGATACTGGTGACGGCACTCGGCCGATCCGCGTCATCGGCCATCCCGATCCCGAAGGGCTGTTGCCCGATACCGATGCGCCCAAGGCGGTCAGCACGATCGGCGCGGCGTTCATCGAAAAGCAGGCCGCCACGTTCAACGCGTTCCAGCTGGTCAATATCCTGCCGGGCGCCAATGTGGCCGGCACCGATCCGTTCGGCCTGTCCACCTCGTCCAGCCTTACCCTGCGCGGGCTGGGCCAGGATGCCATCGGCGTGACCATGGAAGGCGCGCCGCAGAATGACATCGGCTATTACTTTGCCTATCCGGCGCAGTTTGCCGATCCTGAAAACGTGGCGCGGGTGGAATTGAGCCAGGGCTCGGCCGATATCGCCGCGCCGGTGATCAATGCGGTGGGCGGGTTGCTGGCCTTGAGCCTGGATGCGCCGCACCGCGATTTCGGCGTCATGGCCGACGCCTCGCTCGGCTCGTTCAACGAACGCCGCGTGTTCGTGCGGGTCGATAGCGGCAACCTGGGCCAGGCGCCGGTGCGCGCGTTCCTGTCCTATTCCAACAACAGCGCCGACAACTGGCGCGGGCCGGGGGTGGACAAGCGCCAGCACATCGATGCCAAGATCGCCGGCGAATGGGGCAACGGCAACACCGCCAGCCTGTCGGTTTCCTATAACGACGCGAGCAATTCCACCTACCTCAGCCCGACGCTGGCCGATTGGCAGGCGCAGGGGCGTGGGTTCAACCTGTCGGCCAGCTATGGCGCGGGCGATCTCAACTATTGGCGGCTCTATCGCCAGCCTTTCCGCAACCTCTATTTCGCAGCGCCGGTGCATCTGGTGCTGGGCACGGGGCTGACGCTCGATACCACCAGCTATCTCCAGTTCGGCTATGGCAACTCGCCCTATGGCGCCTCGCTCGGGCCCGATGGCTATTACCCCGGTACTTATCTGGGCACCCAGGCGCTTGACGCGCCGCTCAAGCTCGCTGGCCTGGAAAATGGCGGCACGGTCAACGTGCTGGGCAACTGGCTGGGCGAACAGATGCGCGCCGGGCAGATCGCGCGGCTGACCCTGGCGCGCGGCGCCCACACGCTGACGGCCGGGCTGTGGATCGACTATGGCAGCGACCGCGTGGTGGAAAGCTTTACCCCGCTGGGCGCCAATGGCGATCCGGTCGATGGCTGGGCGCGCGACGAACACGCCGTGCGCACCGCCGATGGACGGCTGTTCTCGATCGGCGATACCAAGACGATCACCGTGGCCAAGGCGTTCTTCCTGGCCGACAGCGTGGCCCTGTCGCCGCGCGTGACGCTGGACCTGGGCTTCAAGGGAGTGGACCTGCTCCACGCCGGGCGCAACAATCTGCCCGGCAACCAGGGCCGCCTGCATTTCGATAGCTTTGCCGCGCTGCCGCGCGCAGCGCTGCATGTGCGGCTGACCGATCGGCAGCAGGTCTTTGCCAATATTACCACCAACTTCCGCGCGCCCGACGAATATACGCTCTACGATACCTATGATGGCTATGGCGGCATTGCCACCTACGGCACCACCGCGCTGAAGAACGAATATTCGCTGGCGCAGGAGCTGGGCTGGCGCTGGCAGGGGCGCAATCTGTCCGCCTCGGCCACCGGGTTTCACTATGCCTTCCGCAACCGCCTGGTGGCGACGATGGCCAACGTCAACGGCGCAATGGTCAACACCACGCTCAATGCCGGGCGGCAGGAAAGCTGGGGCGTCGACGCCGAAGTCGATTGGCGCCCGCTGGCGGGGATGAGCCTCTATGCCTCGGGCGAGTGGCTGCGCGCGCGGATCAAGGACAACCTGCCGGCGGGTGGCGATTTCCTGCCCACGGCGGGTAAGGTCGCGGTATCGAGCCCGGCCTGGCAGTTTGCGCTGGGCGGCACCTATGACGATACGCGCCTGTTCGGCAGTTTCGCGATGAAATACCTCGGGCCGCAGTTCGCCACGTTCATGAATGACGAGCGCATTCCCGGCTATGCCACGCTCGACCTGTCGATCGGCGTGCACCTGGCCGGCTGGCTCGACGGCAAGCGCACCGATCTGCGTCTCAACGCCATCAACGTAACCGATCCCCATGTGCTGTCGGGCGTGCAGGCGGTAACGCCGGCGGCGCGCGACACCATCGGCACAGGCGGCACACTGATCGCGGGCGCCGCGCCCAGCTATTACATCGGCAGCGGGCGGGCCTTCATGGTCACCCTGGCGCGGCAGTTTTGAGCGGGGCCGAACACCGCGTGCACGGCATGGGCACGGCGCTGGAAGCGCCGGCCTGGCCGCCGATTACCCTGGCTGAAGCGGCGCAGGTGCTGGCGCGCCTGCCGCAAGGGGGTGAACTGCGGCGCCTGGACTGGCACAGCCCGCGCCCGTTCTCGGCCGCCGCGCTGGCGCAGGCAGAGCACGGCACGGTGTTTCTCAAGCGGCATCACCGCGCAATGCGCAGCGTGGCGGGCCTGGGCGCAGAGCATGCCTTCATGCGCCACCTGGCCGATCGCGGGCAGCCGGTGCTGCGCCCGCTCGCCGATGCCGCCGGGCACACCGTGCTGCCGGCGGGTGAGTGGGTGTGGGAAGCCCATCCCCTGGCGCCGGGCGACGATCTCTATCGCGATCGGCCCTCGTGGACGCCGTTTCTCAATGATCGCCAGGCCCATGCCGCCGGCGCCGCCTTGGCCCGCCTGCACCGCGCCGCGGCCGATCACGCCGCGCCGGCGCGCCCGGCCGAACCCTTGGTAAGCAGCGCGACGATCCTGGGCAGCCCTGATCCGCAGGCGGCGGCGCGCGCCTATGTCACCGCGCGGCCGGCCTTGGCCGGCTGGGTAGCGGGGCGCGCCTGGCAGGATGAACTGGCCGGCGTGCTGGCGCTGCACGATGCGCCCGGCGTGGCCAGCGCGCTGCGCCTGCGGCCCACGCTGTGGACGCACAACGATTGGCACCCCTCGAACCTGACCTGGACGAGCGGCGGCGCGGTGGCTGCCGTGCTCGATTTCGGGCTGGCAGATCGCGGCTTTGCCCTGCTCGACCTGGCGATCGCGCTGGAACGCAGCGTGGTGCGCTGGCTGGAACTGGGGGAGGGGACCGCACCCCTTGCCGAAATGGCGCAGGCCCGCGCGCTTGTGGCGGGCTATGCCCAGGAAGCGCCGCTCGACCAGGCCGATCGCGCGCTGCTGGCGCGGCTCTTGCCCTTGGCGCATGTCGAATTCGCGCTGGCGGAGGTGGACTATTTCGCCGGGCAGGTGCAGCGCCCGGGCGATGCCGCGCTGGCCTGGCAGGGCTATCTCATTGGCCATGCCGCGTGGTTCGCCGGGGCAGAGGGGCAGGCCCTGCTCTCCGCAATTGCGCAAGAGGATCAAGCATGAGCGCGCTGGAACTGGTGGCCGTGGCCGTCAGCTTGCTGGGGATATGGCTGACCGCGCGGCGGATGATGGTGTGCTGGCCGGTCAACATCCTGGCCTGCGCGCTCTATTTCAAGCTGTTCCTCGATGTGAAGCTCTATGCCGACATGGTGCTGCAGGCGCTGTTTGGCCTGGCGATGATCTATGGCTGGGTGGCTTGGGCACGCAGCCGGCATCCTGGCGCACCGGCCGACGGGGCCAGCGACGCGGTGGACGTGGTGCCGCTGCGCCCGCTGGCGTTGCTGGCCGGGTTGGGCTGCGGCGCCCTGGGCGCGGTGGCGATCGGCTGGTTCACCAGCCACTATACCGATGCGGCGCTGCCGTGGATCGATGCGGCGCTGTCGAGCTTCAGCCTGGTGGCGCAGTTCTGGGCGGCGCGGCGCCATGCGGAGAACTGGCTTTTGTGGATCGCGGCCGATCTCATCTATGTCGGCATGTTCGTGTTCAAGGGCCTGTGGCTTACCGCCGGGCTCTATGCCGCGCTGGTGGTGCTCGCCGTGCTGGGCTGGCGGCAGTGGCGGCGCGGCGCCATGCCCGGCGAGATGGCAATCTCGTAACCCATATCAAGGAAAGCACGATTTCGCAGGGCAGGGTGGAACGGATCGGGCGCCCGTGCCGTTCATCGGCTATCATGCAACCCCTGCCTTGCGCGCCGTCGTCATCCGGCCCATTTCCCGCGTCTTCCAGCCTCCCTTCCATTGCGATTGTCGGTGCCGGGCCGACAGCCGTCTATGCGCTGGATGCGTTGCAGCGCCAGGGGCCGGCCTGCCGCGTCACGCTGCTGGAGGCGGGCGGCCAGCCGGGGCAGGGCATCCCGTTCAACGCGCGCAACAATGGCGCGCATCTGCTCGCCAATATCGCCGGCTTTGAACTGCCGCCGGTGGGTGAAACGCTCAATGCCTGGGCCATGCGGCAAACTGCGCGGCGCCAGGCCGCGCTGGGCGTGGCCGGGATGGCGCACGATCCGCGCGCGTTTTTCCCGCGCATGGCGCTGGGCGCCTATTATGCCGACCAGCTGGGCCGCCTGATGGCGCCCGAGGCCGGCCCGTGTCAGGCAGAGCTGTATTGCCATGCCGAAGTGCAGGATATCGTCGCCCGCCCCGATGGCGCGCGGGTGATCTGGACCCAGCGGGGCCAGCAGCATGCCGCCGATTTCGACGCGGTGATCGTGGCCAGCGGCTATGGCAAGCCCGATGTCGGCGCGCGGCTGGCCGGGGCGAGCGCCCGCACCGCGCGCGGGCGGCGCGTGGCCGTGATCGGCAGTTCGCTCAGCGCGATCGATGCCGCGGTGGAGCTCGCCGTGCGCCACGGGCAATTCCACGAAGCGGGCGATGGCACGCTGCGCTATGCGATGGAGCAGCCCTTTGCGGTGACGTTCCTGTCGCGCCACGGCCTGCTGCCCGAGGCCGATTTCTGGGTGCCGGAACAGGCGCCACCGCTGCGCCACTGCACGCCGGCTGCGCTGGCCGCCGTCGTGCACGGCGCCGATGGCGACCTCGATCGCGCGTTTGCCCTGTTCGCCCGCGAACTGGCCGAGGCTGACCCCGACTATGCCCGCACGATCGACCTGCCGACGTGCGACGCTGACAGCTTTGCCACGCGCCATTTTGCCGCGCGCATGGGCAGCGATCCCTTTGTCCATGCCCGCGCCAACCTGGCCCAGGCGCGCGACAGCCATGCTCGCGCGCAGACGATCGCCTGGCGCCACGCCATCCTGCGCATGCACGAGGCGTTTGCCACCATCGTGCCTGACCTGAGCGACGCTGATCTGGCGCGCTTTTCCCGTGGGCTGAAACGCGTGTTTGTCGATAATTACGCCGCTGTACCGCACCTGTCGGTGGCGCGCCTGCTGGCGCTGCACGAGGCGGGCGTGCTGACCGTGCAGTGCATCGGCCGCGATGCCAGCATGGCGCGCGCGGCCGATGGTGGCTGGACGATCGGCACCCCCGACGCGGTCGAGCCGTTTGACGAAGTGATCGACGCGCGCGGCCAGGCGCCGCTGGGTTTGGAAGACTTTCCCTTTCCTACGCTGCGCTTGCACATCTGCGCGCAGGCCCTGGCCGAAGACCGCCACTGGCATGAAGGCCTGGCGCCGGCGCAAGGTCATGTACTCGATCCCGAAGATCCGGCGCTATCGCGCGTGCATGTGCTCTCGCTGCCGTTCCTGCTGCATCGCCACCCGTTCATCCAGGGCTTGACCGAAAGCGCGGCCATGGCCCGCGCCTGCGTGGCGGCACTGGGTCGCCGGGCCGAGGCAAAGCCCCGCTCGCGCGACGATATCCACGCCGCGCTGGCCTGGCTCGATCGCACCGATCCGATCTATCAGGGCACCGACGTGCTGATGGTGGCGCGGCCAACGGCCTGACGCATCGCGAAAATATTTTTGCGCGCGGGATGACGGAAACGTCTGCGCGGTGCATCGGTGCGGTGATGCCTGCAATGTCTTCGTTCCTGATCGGCTGGGTCAGCCGCCATGTGCTGCCGCACGAGCGCGCGTTGCGCACGTGGCTGCGCACGGCTTTTCCGGCAATCGACGTCGATGACGTGATCCAGGAATCCTATTGCCGGTTGGCCGGGCTTTCCAGCGTCGATCATATCGACGATCCGCGCCGCTATTTCTTTCGCATCGCGCGCAATATCGTGCTGGAACAGGTGCGCCGCGAACGCGTGGTGCGGATCGAGGCGGCCAGCGGCCTGGCGGTGCTGGAACAGGGGGCGGTGGACGAGGAATGCAGTCCCGAGCGGATCGTGGCCGGGCGCATGGCGCTTGAGCGCGTGGAGCGCCTGATCGATGCGCTGCCCGAACGCAGCCGCCGTATCGTGCGCATGCGCAAGATCGACGGCCTGCCCCAGCGCGAGATCGCCGCGTCCCTGGGATTGAGCGAGAACGTGGTCGAAAACGAAGTGGCGCGCGGCCTGCGCCGTGTGCTGGATCAGTTGACCGAGGGCGAACGCGCCGAAATGCCCACGCGCCGCCGCCGCCCGCTGTTTGCCCGCCCCGCGCGGCAGGGAGACCAGCCATGATCGATCACGAGGACCCCGTCGCCAACCCGATCGATGCGCAGGCCTGCCAGTGGGCGGCCGCGCTCGATCGCGATCTCGACGCGCAGGAGGAAGCCGCGCTGGACGCCTGGCTGGCGGCCGACCCGCGCCATCGCGGCGCACTGCTGCGGGCGCAGGCGGGCATGGCCCTGCTTGATCGCTGCCGCGCGCTGGGATGCGGTGATGGTAGCGGCGATGATAGTGCTGCCGACGCGGAGGAAGATGTTTCCACCCCTGGTTGGCGCACCACGCGCCGCCAAGCCATGGCGCTGGCCGGGGTGGGCGTGGCCGGTGGCCTGATCGGCGCGGGCGCGCTGGCGCTGTGGCCGCAGGGTTCGGGCATCCGCACCCGCATCGGCGAAATGCGCCGCGTGCCGCTGGCCGATGGCTCGATGGCCGTGGTCAACAGCGGCAGCGAATTGAGTGTATCGTTCACCCGCCGCCGCCGCGACGTGGAACTGGCGCAGGGCGAGGCCTGGTTCCAGGTGGCCAAGGCGCCCGATCGGCCCTTTACCGTCACCGCCGGCCGCGTGCGGGTGCAGGCGGTGGGCACTGCGTTCAACGTCCGCCGCGCCGGCGTCGGGGTTGACGTGGTGGTGACCGAAGGCACCGTGAAAGTGTGGAGCGAAGGCGGCGAGCCGCAACTGGTCAAGGCCGGGCAGCGCGCGCGGCTCGATGATGGCGTGGGCCTGGCGGTCAGCGCGATTGCGCCCGATGCCGCGCAGCAGGAACTCGCCTGGCGCGAAGGGCAGATCGTGCTGGATGATGTAACGCTGGCCCAGGCCGCGCAGCGCTTCAACGCCTATCACGAAGATCGCCTGGAAGTGGACCCGGCACTGGCCGACCGGCGCGTGGTCGGTTCGTTCCAGACCAATGACATGGATGGCTTTGCCCAGGCCTGCGCGGCGATGGTCGGTGGCCGGGTGGAGCGCGGCGATGGCGTGATCCGCATCCTGAAATAGATACATTCGAAATTTTTTTGGGACCGAGTCGACGGAAAATCGTTGGCCAGTCATCTGTAGGGCCGAACGCCGCAAAGGCGTGACAAACCTTCAGGGGAGGATACCTTGCGATCGATCCATCGCTTCTGCATTTCGTCATCCATGCTCGCCGCCACGGCGGTGATCGCCGCCGCGCCGGCCCAGGCGGATGAACAAGTGCGCCAGTTCGACGTTCCCGGCCAGCCGGCCAAGGACGCCATCGTGATCTTTGCCCATCAGGCGGGCATCCAGATCCTGGCGCCGGGCACGGCGACGCAGGGCCGCCGCATCGCCCCGCTCAAGGGCCGCTATACCGTGGCCGATGGCCTGCGCCGTCTGGCGGCATCGAGCCACATGCGCCTGGTTTCGTTCGATGGGCGCACGGCGGTTCTTGCCGATGCGGGCATGCCCGATGCGCGGATGTCGGGCCAGCAGCCGCGCCTGCGCAGCGAGCCGCGCCCGATGGCCACGCCTGCTGCCGCGCAGACGATCGATCCTGCGCCGGCCCCCGCCGCAGCCGAGGCGCCCGCGCCGGTCGAAGCCTCGCCCGCCGATGTCATCGTGGTGACCGGCAGCACCTCGGGCCGGCGTACGCAGTTCAACTCATCCAGCAACGTGACGCTGGCCAATGCGGCCGAACTGCAGCGCAAGGCGCCGCGTTCCACTGCCGAAACCCTCGAACTCGTGCCAGGCATCTTTGTCGAGGCGACGGCTGGCCCTGCCTCCAACAACTATTCGGTGCGCGGCCTGCGCGGCGGCGGGCAGACGTTCATCACGCTGGAGCAGGATGGCCTGCCGATCCTCTATGGCGGCGGCGGCGCGGATTTCTATTTCCAGCAGGATCTGTCGGTCGATCGCATGGAAGCGGTCGAAGGCGGCACCTCGGGCGTGCTGGCCCCCAATGGCGCGGGCGCAACGATCAACTTCATCTCGCGCAAGCTCAATTTCGACAAGCTGGGCGGGGCGGTGCGCGCCACCGGCACGACCTATTCCGATTTCCGTGCGGACGCTTACCTTTCGGGCCCGATCAGCGATGGCCTGGCCTATAGCCTGAGCGGCTATTACTGGAGCCAGCGCGGCCAGCGCCATTCGCCGTTCCGCTACAACAGCTATCAGGTGAAGGGCCAGATCGAGAAGCGGTTCGACGACGATGGCTTTGTGCGCCTGACGCTGCAACGCCGTGACGAGCACGATCCCTATTACGCCGACATGCCGTTTGCCGTCGATGCCTCGGGCAAGATCGGCAGCGTGCCGGGCACCGACCTGCGCTATGACAATATCCTGGGCCAGGCGTTCCGCTCGATCGCGGTGCCCGATGCCTCGGCCACGGGCAATCGCCTGCGCACATTCAGCGGCGAGGATGGCATCCACACCACCTCGTGGACCTATCGCATCGATATGGAAAAGCCGGTGGCCGATGGCGTGAAGCTGTTTGCCCGCGCGCGCTATCTTGATGGCAAGTATGATTTCAACGGCATCTTCCCGGGCAGTGGCTCGGGCACGGCGGGCCTCTCCTCGGCGGTCAACTATCTGACGCCGGGCACCTCGCCGATTGCCAGCACATTGGCGGCGGGCGCGGCGGCGTTTCCGGGCACCACGCAGTTCGGCATTCGCGATACGCTGACCGGCAACGTGATCGCCGCCTCGGATACCGGCACGCTCAACGCGCTCAATGGCAATGGCCTGTTGCAGCAGACCGTGCTCAACCACCAGACGCTGGCCACCAAGGATTTCGGCAGCAATTTCGGCGTGACCTGGGACGCGCGCGGCGATGCGATCCAGAACTCGCTGACCGTGGGCGGCATGTATTACGACGTGCGCCAGCGCAACGACCAATCGGCCGTGGCCACCCTGATCAACGACGTGCGCGACAATTCGCATATCTATGACGTGGTGGCACTGGACCAGGGTGGCCAGGTGCTGGGCCAGCTGACCAACAACGGCATGCTCAGCTATGGCAACTGGGGCCAGGGCATCTACAACAGCCACGTCGAAAGCTTGTCGGGCTATTTCAACGACGAATTGACCGTCAACGACAAGCTGCACATCGACTTTGGCGCGCGGTATGAGCATCAGCACATTTCGGCCAACATCGGCAACACCGCCATGGTCAACGAAGCAGTGCCGGCCGGCACGCCCGGCCTGGCGCGCGACGTGGGCAGCACGTTTGACGGCACCTATACCCATGTCGCCGCCAGTTTCAGCGACTGGGCCTATACCGCCGGGATCAACTACGAGCTGACATCGAATGTCTCGCTCTATCTGCGCGGGGCCAAGGGTTTCCAGACCAACGGGGCCGACACCGGCGGCGCCCATGGCCCGACCGACCTGACGCTCTATGAAGGCGGGGTGCGCCTGCGCACGTCGATCCTCTCCGCCTCGATCGTCGGCTTCCGCACCTTGTTCAAGAACCAGTCGTACCAGTTCATCGATCCGGCCGATCCGGCCAATGCCGTCAACGCCCTGGCTGACAATACCACCAACGGCGTGCAGCTTGACGCCGAACTGCGGCCGACGCGGTTCTTCAGCATCACCGCCACTGGGGTGTATCAGGTGCCGCGCCTGGTGAACCTGCGGTTTGATGGCACGGCGCAGCCGCAATACGAAGGCAACACGCCCGAACGCACGCCGAAAAAGCTGCTGACCGTGACGCCGTCGTTCACGCTGCCCCATGGGCTGGGTGAAATCTATGGCCGCTGGAAATACGTGGGCAAGATCTTTGCCGACGCCGGCAATGGCGTGGCGCTGCCCAGCTATAGCGTGTTCACGATCGGCACCAATCTCAACCTGACCGACCAGCTCAACCTGGCGGTGAGCATCGACAACCTGACCAACGCCAAGGGCTTTACCGAAGGCAACCCGCGCCAAGGCCAGACGCAGACGATCGTCAACGGCTATTTCTATGGCCGCGCGATTGCCGGGCGCAACGCCCTGGCCTCATTGACCTACCGGTTCTGAAGCCCCCTCGTGCCGGGGGCTGCCCTCCCATGGCCCCCGGCACACCCTATCTTCTCCTTCGTCACCCCGGACTTGATCCGGGGTCCCGCTTCTTGGAGCTTGGCGTGACGCAGCAAGAAAAAGCAGGACCCCGGGTCGAGCCCGGGGTGACGATGGGAGGAACGATTGCTGCGCTATTCAAAGGACACCCCATGATCCCTACCCGCGTGCTGGCCCCGCTTGCCCTGCTGCTGCTGACCGGGGCGGCACCGGCGCCGGTGGTGGAGGAGGGGCTCAATCTCAATTCCTTCGTGCAAGCAGGCGATGTCGCGGCGCATGTGGTGCTGCGTTCGGGCAGCGATCCACGCCTGATCGTGGCGTTTCCCGCGGGCAACAGCGGGACCGGGCTGTGGTTCGGCAAGCTTGCCCAGCCGGCGCGCTGGACGCTGACCACGCCGCCGGTGCCGGTGCATGAAGCCGATGCGCAGGGACGCCCCTTGCGCGGGGTGCGCCTGGCTGCACAGATCACCACGCCCCGGCTCGATCTCAAGCAGGCGGTGCTGTCGAGCGTGCGCGTGCTGCGCGATTACCAGGCGCTGGGCAAGGCGCCGGCGCAAGTGCTGGTGGCGCCGCGCGTGGATGGCAACAGCGTGGTGTGGCAGCGGGACCGGCTCGATGGGCATGCCGGCTATCGCCTGGCACTGACCGTAACCCATGGCCGCGTGGCCGATGGCGCGATCCTGGCCGGGCGCGATGGGCGCATCACCCTGGCGATCACCGCGCTGAGCGGCGATCCCGCGCTCACGCCTTATACCGCGCCAACCCTGCTCACCCTGCAGGCCGCCGCTGATCCGGCGGCGCGGCGCGCGTTGCAATTCCTGAGCTATCATGAGAAATTCTTGGCCGGTTCGTGGCGGTTCAACACCTATTTCGGACGGGATACGCTGATGTCGGTGCGGCTGCTCATGCCGGTGTTGACGCCCCCTGCGGTGGAAACCGGCCTGCGCTCGGTGCTCACCCGCTTGTCGGCCGATGGCAACGTGGCGCACGAGGAAGACATCGGCGAATTTGCCGTGCTCGATCATCTTGCCGCCGGGCAGGGGGCGAGCGATGCGCCCACCTACAACTATGCGATGATCGACAGCGCGTTTCTGCTGGCGCCGGTGGCGCGCGCCTACATGGTGGACGATCCGCGCGGCCAGGCGCGCGCCGCAGCCTTCCTGGCCGAGCGCGATGGCGATACCGCGCTGGGCGCGGCGTTGATCCGCAACCTGCGCCATGTGGTGCAGGCGGCCGACGCCTTTGCCCGCGATCCGCGCTGGCAAAACCTCATCGCGCTCAAACCCGGCATGGATGCGGGCGAATGGCGGGACAGCAACGATGGCCTGGGCGGCGGGCGCTATCCCTATGATGTCAACGCCGTGCTGGTGCCGGCCGCGCTCGATGCGGCGGCGGCCATGGCCCAGGCCGGCCTGCTCGATCCCTATGCCACGCCCGATGATCGCGCGATGCTGGCGCGCGTGGGGCACATGGCGCAGGTCTGGCACGATCAGGCGCCGCGCCTGTTCCTGCAAAGCGTGGACGTTGCCACGGCGCGCGCGCGGGTGGATGCCTATGCCCGGCAGGAAGGCGTGCCGGCGGCCCCTGCGCTTGCCGCGCTGGGCAATGCCCCGCTGCGCTATCACGCCATTGCGCTCGACGGGGCGGGCCAGCCGGTGCCGATTATCCATTCTGATGAAGGCTTTGCCCTGCTGATGGGCAGGCCCGATGCCGATCAGGTGGCCCTGGCCGCCGATACCATGGCGCGGCCCTTTCCCGCCGGGCTGATGACCGGGGCGGGCATGGTCGTGGCCGATCCGGCGCTGGCCCCGGCACCGTTGCAGGCGCGCTTTGGCCGCAATGCCTATCACGGCACGGTGGTGTGGTCGTGGCACCAGGCGCTGGCCGCCGCTGGCCTGGCGCGGCAGGCCGCGCGTACCGATCTGCCCGGCGCGGTCTGCGCCAAGGTGCGCGGCGCGCAAGGCGCCCTGTGGCAGGCGATCGATGCCAGCCGTGCGGTGCAGAGTTCCGAGCTGTGGTCATGGAGCGTGACGGGCGGGCGCTACAAGGTGGAAGCCTTTGGCGCGCGCGGCGGCGATGCCGATGAATCCAACGCCGCGCAGCTGTGGAGCACGGTCTATCTGGCGCTCAAGCGGCCGGCGCCGGGCATGACGGGCTGCGGCCTGCGATGAGCGGCGCGCCGATTGCCTCGATCGCCATCCTGGGTGGCGGCACCGCCGGATGGATGACGGCAGCGGCCCTGTCCAAGGCGCTGGCGCCGCAGGGCGTGGCCATTGCCCTCATTGAATCCGATGCCATCGGCACGATCGGCGTGGGCGAAGCGACGATCCCGACGATCCACTGGTTCAACCAGCTGATCGGCCTGGACGAAGCGGCGTTCATGCAGGCAACCGGCGCCACCTGGAAACTGGGCATCGAATTTCGCGGCTGGCAGGGCGAGGGCAGCGCCTATTTCCATCCGTTCGGCACCTATGGCCTGCCGGGCGATGCGCAGATGCTGCCGCACCGCCTGATCCGCGCGTGGAACGGCGGGCACGCGATCGATATCGAGGCCGTGTCGCTGACCACGCAACTGGCGCGGGCCGGCGTCTTTGCCCGGGGCAGCGGCGATCCGCGCTCGCTGCTCTCGACGCTGGGCCATGCCTATCATTTCGATGCCGGCCTCTATGCCGCGTTCCTGCGACGCATGGCCGAAGAGCGCGGCGTGCGCCGCCAAGAGGGGCGCGTGACGGCGATCGACCGCGATGGCGAGACCGGCTTCATCCGCGCGCTCACCACCGAGCGGGGGGAGCATGTGGCGGCAGACCTGTTCATCGATTGTTCGGGCCTCGCTGGCCTGCTGATCGAAGGGCAGATGGCGGCTGGCTTTGAAGACTGGTCGCACTGGCTGCCGTGCGACAGCGCCTGGGCCGCGCCCACCGCCGCCGATCCGGCCGCGCCGCTGTTCACCACCGCCACGGCGGCGGCGGCCGGCTGGCGCTGGCGCATTCCGCTGCAACACCGCGTGGGCAATGGCTATGTCTTTTCCAGCCGGTTCGAAACCGCCGATGCCGCGCGCGACAGCCTGATCGCCGCGATCGGCACGCCCACGGCCGATCCGCGCCTGATCCGCTTTACCCCCGGCCGTCGCCGTCGCGCCTGGATCGGCAATGTCGTGGCGATCGGCCTGGCCAGCGGGTTCCTCGAACCCCTGGAATCGACCAGCATCCACCTGATCCAGACCGGGATCGGCAAGCTGCTGTCGCTGTTCCCACGCCAGGACTGCGCGCCGCTGCTGGCCGAGCAATACAACCGCGTGTTCGCCCAGGAAATGGAAGACGTGCGCGATTTCCTGGTGCTGCACTATCACTTCACCCAAGGCCGCAGCGAGCCGCTGTGGCAGCACTGCCAGGCCACGGCCCTGCCCGAAAGCCTGGCCTACAAGGTGGAGCAGTTCACATCGAGCGGGCGCCTGATGCTGCGTGGCGAAGAGCTGTTCCGCGATGCCAGCTGGTTTGCCGTCATGACCGGGCAGGGCTTGCGCGCGGGCGATCATAATCCGATGCTCGACAGCATGAGCGAAACGGAAAACCTGCGCCACCTCGATGCCGTAAAGGCCGCCGTGGCCAAGAGCCTGGCCCAATTGCGGGCAGACCGGGCATGAGGCTGCGCCCCCTCGCACTTGCCCTGGTGGCGCTAGCCACGATGGGGCAGGTGGCGCCTTCACCCCAGCCGCCGCCGCAGGTATTGTTCGGTCCGCTGTTTGAAGCGGTGCAGGCGGCGCGGCTCTATCCCGACAGCAAGACCTTTGCCGACGCCACCCCGCGTGAGGCACCCGATGCGGTGATGGCTGCGTGGCGGGCGGAGCAGCCGCAGGGCCCGGCGGCGCTGCGCGCCTTTGTGAACCGGCACTTCGTGGTGCCGGCCGAGCCGGGGGCGCGGCCATCGCTGCGCGAGCATATCGCCGCGCTGTGGCCGCAGCTGACCCGCCCGGCGCTCACCCCGCCGCCGGGTTCATCGGCCTTGGCCATGCCGCAGCCCTATGTGGTGCCAGGTGGGCGCTTTCGCGAAATCTATTACTGGGACAGCTATTTCACCATGCTCGGCCTCAAGGCCGACGGCCAGGATGCGCTGATCGCCGGCATGCTCGATGATTTCGACAGCCTGGTGGCGCGCTATGGCTTTGTGCCCAATGGCACGCGCACCTATTACCTCGGCCGCTCGCAGCCGCCGTTCCTGGCGCTGATGGCCGATCTCGATCCGCGCCACGATGCCGCCACGGCAGCGCGGCACCTCGCGGCGCTGCGGGCCGAGCATGCGTTCTGGATGAAAGGCGCCGCCGCCGCGCGCAAAAATGGTGCAGCGGCCCGCGTGGTGCGCATGCCCGATGGCAGCCTGCTCAACCGCTATTGGGACGATGCACCCGGCCCGCGCGATGAATCCTGGCGCGAGGATGTGGCCACCGCCCGCACGTCGGGCCGGCCGGCTGATCAGGTCTATACCGATCTGCGCGCCGGGGCGGAAAGCGGGTGGGACTATTCCTCCCGCTGGCTGGGCGATCCGGCGCGGCTGGAAACGATCCGCACCACCCAGATCGTGCCGGTCGATCTCAACAGCCTGTTGTGGGCGCAGGAAAAGGCCATCGCCCGCCGCTGTGCCGAGGCGGGAGACCGCGCCTGCGCGGCCGACTTTGCCGCCCAGGCCGATGCCCGCGCCCGTGCCATCCAGCGCTGGCTGTGGCTGCCGGCGCAGGGTCGCTTTGCCGATTGGGACCGCGAAATCCGCCAGGCCAGCCCCCGCGTTTCGGCCGCCACGCTCTATCCGCTGTTCGTGGGCCTGGCCCGGCCCGATCAGGCGCAGGCCGTGGCCCGGCTGGTGCGCGCGCAATTGCTGGCGCCGGGCGGCTTGCGCACCACGCCGCTGCGCACCGGGCAGCAGTGGGACGATCCCAACGGCTGGGCACCGCTGCAATGGATCGCCCACGAAGGCCTGCTGCGCTATGGCGAGGGCGATCTTGCTGCGACCATCGCGCGCGCGTGGCTGGGCACGGTGCAGGCCGCCTATGACAGCACCGGCAAGATGCTGGAAAAGTATGACGTGGAAGCCCACGCGCCGGGCGGCGGCGGGGAATATCCGCTGCAGGATGGCTTTGGCTGGACCAACGGCGTGACGCGGGTGTTGCTGGAGCGATACGAGCCGCAGGGCTAGGGTTCGCACCACCCCCCGACCCCCTCCTCTGAAGAGGAGGGGGTTGGGGGTGGTGGAAACCTAAGCCGAGCCCATCTTGCAAATCCGCCATTGCCACGTATATTGCCCCTATATCGCGGCAATTGGTGAGGCAGACGTGGCAACGGCGTTTCTGGCAGATATGGTGGGGCAAGGCGGGGCGGTTTCGCCCGATGTCGTCTCGGGCCGCCTGCGCATCACCAAGACCGAACTGGCCCATGCGCTGGGCCTGTCGCGCGACAGTGTGTCCAAGGCCAGCCGCGTGGCATCGCCCGCCACGCAGAAGCGGCTGCGTGACATGGTGGAGATCGTCAACCGCGTGATCCCCTGGGCCGGCTCGGAACTGGCCGCCTTTGCCTGGTATCGGTCGCAGCCGCTGCCTTCGTTCGGGGATCAGACGGCAGAGGATATGGTCCACGCCGGGCGGGGGGAAGCGGTGAAGCGCTATCTCAGCCGCATGGCCGAGGGCGGCTTTGCCTGAGCGTGGCCGATCCGTTGCCGTTCAGCCGCCTGAGCGGCGCCGTCTATCGCGCGCACCATCCGCGCTGGGCGTTCGATCCGGTTTCGGGAGAAGGCGCGGCGCGCCATGGCGGGCGCTTCAATCCCGTGGGCATGCCCGCGTTCTACACCGCGCTGCGGCCTGAAACCGCCTGGCTGGAAGCGCAGCAGGGCTTTGCCTTCAAGGCGCAGCCGCTGACGCTGTGTTCCTATGACGTGGATTGCGCCGATCTGGTCGATCTGACCGATCCGGCCACGCTGACGGCGCTGGGCGTGGCCCCGGCTGACCTGGCCTGCGCCTGGGAAGACCTGGCCGATCGCGGGCACATCCCGCCCACCTGGCACCTGGCAACGCGGCTGGTGGGGCAAGGCGCGGCGGGCGTGATCGTGCCCAGCTTTGCCCATCGCGCCCAGGCCGACGATCGCAACGTGGTGTTCTGGACCTGGGCCGATGCGCCGCCGCACCAGGTGCGCGTGGTGGACGATCATGGCCGCCTGCCGCGCGACGACAGTTCCTGGCGCTAGAGCGCGATCGACTTTGACTGCGTCAAAGCCGGCGCTCTAGCATTTTTATTTGCCGCATTTTCCGAGTCGGCAGGTGATTCCACCTGCCTTGAAAATGCTCTAGGCGGTCAATTCTTTGCCTGCCATGCGCACAGGCCCAGGCTGGCACCCTTGGCCAGCGCGGCGGGCACCTTGGCATCGGCGAGGGTTGCGCTGTGTCCGCCTTGGCACACCACGGTTTGCCCGGTGATCCCGGCCAGTTCGATCAGCACCTGGTCCCAGTGGCGATATTGCACGTCGTGCGCTTCGCCGGGATAGACACGGAAGGCGACCACGTTGGGGAAATGGTGGTGCCAGTATTCCGCCTGGTCCAGCGTGACCAGCGGATCGGCACCGCCCTGGTAGATGTGCACCGGCGCGGTAATCCTGGAAACATCGGGCGCCGCGCCGCAATAGCGCTGCATCTCGGCCGCTTCGGGCAGGGGATCGCCCATCTGTCCGCGAATGAAGAACGTGCGCGCGCCTTCCTCGAACGCGCGATCGGCAAAGCCGGGGATGCGCCGCGTCGGGCTGGTAGCCGGAAAGGCCCACCAGCTTTGCGGGTTCTGCACTTGTCCGGCAAGGGATTGCGCCAGCGTGGCGAGCGGCACGCCGCATTGCCGCCCCTGCGGATTGGTGGCCGCGGTGGCCAGCATGTGCAGGCTGATCACGCGATCGGGCATCGCCCCGGCCACGGCGGCCATATAGGGGCCACCGCCCGAAATCGCCACGCCGGCAAAGCGCTGCACCGCCAGGTGGTCGAGCACGGCGCGCACCTCGCCGGCATAATCGGCATAGGTCCACCCCGGCTGATAGGCGGTATCGCCAAAGCCGTTGCGTTCCACGGTGATGAACCGCAGTTTTAGCGCGACGCGCATGCTCTTGAGGAAGTCGGTCATCCCGCTGGCGCGCGCGCTGGTGCCGGTGCCGCCGATGAACACCACGCTGCGCCCGCCCAGGTCACCGCTGTCGGTGAAATGCACCACGCGCCCGCCTGGCAGGGTCAAGGCCTGCACCGCCGGCCCGAAATCGTCGAAGCGATCGGGCAGCGGCGGGACCATTGCGGCGGGCTGGGCTGGTGCTTTGGCCAGGCCCGGGGGTGCGGCCGTGGCCGCCAGAAGAAACGCGATCATCAGGCGGCGCATCGGTCTTTCCTTTCTGTTCAGCCCAGCGATATCCGGCGGCCGGCGCCATCGGGAACCGGCAGATCGGCCTGCGCCGTTGCCAGTTCCGCCATGCGCGCCGCCGGCACGCCGGTGGCCGGCCCGGCCCGGCCGGTGTCCTTGCTGACATGCAACAGCATCTGTTCGGCCGTGGCCACCAGTTGCCCGTCGCTGCCGCGAAACAGGCTGTGGAACACGTGGGCGCGCTTGGCATCGGCGCCCAGGATTTGCGTGGCGGCCACCAGGCGATCGCCCGCGTGGGTTTCGCCCAGATGGCGGATGTGGGTTTCCACGGTGAACCAGCTGCCCGTCTGCGCCAGGTAGGCCGCATCCACGCCGATGTGCCGCAGCAGCGCATCGGTGGTATCGCCAAACACCTGGAGGTAGCGATGCTCGGTCATGTGGCCGTTGTAGTCGATCCATTCCGGCGCCACGTCGGTGGCGTGGAGGGCCAGGGGCCGGCGTTCGTCGATGCTGCTGGCGAGCGGGGCGGGGGCCTGCTCCATCAGGCGGCGGGCATAGCTGGCAAGGGTTTGCCCAGCGCCGTAATCCTGCCCGCGCAGGCCCGAAAGCACGGCGATCAGGCAATCGTCGCGCTGGCGCTCCAGCGCGCGGATCGTCATGTCGCCGGCCTGGTCGTCAGACTGCGCGGCAACCGCGTCGATCAGCTCCTGCGTCAGTTCGGGCGCTTCCAGCTTGGTCCACGGCAGTTTCAGCGCGGGGCCGAACTGCGCCAGGAAATGGCGCATCCCAGCCTCGCCGCCGGCCATGCGATAGATCAGGAACGTGCCCATGAACGACCAGCGCAGCCCGGCGCCAAAGCGGATGGCGTCGTCGATTTCCTCGGTCGTGGCCACGCCGTCGTTCACCAGCCACAGCGCCTCGCGCCACAAGGCTTCGAGCAGCCGATCGGCGATGAACCCGTCGATTTCCTTGCGCACATGCAGCGGGTGCATGCCGATGGCCGAATAGAAGGCGGCGGCGCGGTCCCTGGTTTGGGTTGAGGTCTGGGCGCCGCCGCAGATTTCAACCAGCGGCAGGAGGTATACCGGGTTGAAGGGATGACCCACGACCAACCGTTCGGGATGGGCCATGCCCGATTGCAGGCGTGTGGGCAAAAGGCCCGAGGTGGACGAGCCGATCACCACGTCGGGCCGCGTGGCGGCGTCGATGCGGGCCAGGATCGCAATCTTGAGGTCTTCGCGTTCGGGCAGGCTTTCCTGCACGAAATCGGCATCGGCTACGGCGTCTTCCACGCTGCTGGCCAGGCGCAGGTGGCCTTGCGCGGGCAGGGCGCCGGGCACCAGCTTGTCCCAGGCGCGGCGCGCGGCGGCGAGCACGGTCTGTACCTTGCGTTCGATTTCCGGGTCGGGATCGAAGATCGCCACGTCGATGCCGTTGAGCAGCATCCGCGCCGCCCAGCCGGCGCCGATCACGCCGCCGCCGACCAGCCCCGCCCGGGCGATGGAGTGCGCCGCCATTACGCCACCTTCCGCAGCTTGAGCTTTTCCCGCACTTCGGCCGGGCCCATCACGCGCACGTTCATCGCCTCGATGATCGTGCGGGCGCGGGTGACCAGATCGGCGTTGGAGGCCTTGACCCCGCGCGAGAGATAGAGGTTGTCTTCCAGGCCGACGCGGACGTTGCCACCGGCCAGCACGGCCATGGCCACGAACGGCAGCTGCCGCGCGCCGATCGAAAAGGCCGAGAACGTGGCGCCCGCGGGCAGCTGGTTGACCATGGCCATGGTCGTGCCCGGATCATCGGGCGCGCCATAGGGGATGCCCAGGCACAGCTGGATCATCACCGGGTCGTCGAGCAGGCCTTCCTTGATCAGGTCTTTGACAAAGACCAGGTGGCCGAAATCGAACACTTCCAGTTCGGGCCGCACGCCCAGTTCCTGCACTTTGGCCGCCATGGCGCGCAGGTGGCTGGGCGTGTTGGTCATCACATAGTCGCCCAGCGAAAAGTTCATCGTGCCGCAATCGAGCGTGCAAATTTCGGGCAGCAGTTCCACCACATGGGCCAGCCGTTCCATCGGGCCGACCATGTCGGTGCCCACCGGATTGAGCGGCAGGGGATTTTCGCCCGCGCCGAACACCACGTCGCCGCCCATGCCGGCGGTCAGGTTGATGATCACGTCGGTATCGGACTCGCGGATGCGCTCCACCACTTCGCGATAGAGCGCGACATCGCGGCTGGCCTGCCCGGTTTGCGGATCACGCACATGGATGTGGGCAATCGCGGCGCCGGCCTTGGCCGCCTCGATCGAGGCCTGCGCGATCTGCGCCGGCGTGATCGGCAGGTCGGGATGACGGCTGGCGGTGTCGCCCGAACCGGTAACCGCGCAAGTGATGAACACGTCGCTCTGCATCGCAACTCCCCCGTGCTGATGATGCCAGCATGCGGCAGGTGCCGCGAAAATTTAACGCTGAAAACGACACAGATGATGCAATTTACGACGCGACGTGTTTTCCTGCGCGGCGATGACCGAACCCGCGATCCCCCCGCCTGAACGAATCGATTTCCTGCTGGTGGAGGGGTTTTCCGCCCTGGCGTTCTTCTCCACGGTGGAGCCGCTGCGCGTGGCCAATCGCCTGGCCGCCCAGCCGCTGTTTGCCTGGCGCCTGCATTCCGCCGATGGCGAGCCGGTGGCGGCATCGAGCGGGATGCGCGTGGTGGTCGATGCGCCGCTGGCTGCGCTCGATCCGCCGGGCACGCTGATCGTGTGCGCCGGGTTCCATCCCGAACGCGGCCTGGGGCGCGCCGGGCTGGCCGCGCTGCGCCGCTTTGGGCGCGGCGGCGGGCGGTTTGGCGCGATCGACACCGGCATCGTGCTGCTGGCCCAGGCCGGGGTGGCCGGGCCGGGCCCGGTGGCGATCCACTGGGAAGCGGAAAGCGGGTTTCGCGAGGCCTGGCCGCAGATCGCCGTGGCCGATGCGCTCTACACGCTGAGCGAGCGGTTGTTCAGCTGTGCCGGTGGCACCGCCGCGCTCGACATGATGCTCGAACGCATCGCCCGCGCCCATGGCCTCGCTTTTGCCAATGCCGTGGCCGAACAGTTCATCCACGACCGCATTCGCCCAGCCGGCGAAGGGCAGCGCATGGCGGCCGGCCAGCGCCTGGCGATCCGCGATCCGTACCTGCTGCGCGCGATCACCGCGATGGAGGCTCATCTCGATCTGCCGTTGCGCTCGGCCGACCTCGCCCGCCAGGCAGGCGTGGGCGTGCGCCGGCTGGAGCGGCTGTTCTTGGCGCATCTGGGCGTTTCGCCGCAGCGCCACTATCGCCGGCTGCGGCTGGAACGGGCGCGAGTGCTGCTCGAAACCACCGACCTGCGCGTGCTCGACGTGGCGCTGGCCACGGGCTTTGATTCGGCATCGGCGCTGACCCGCGATCTGCGCCGCGCGTTTGGCATCACCGCCACCGCCGCCCGCCGTGGCACCCGCTTTGCCCGCGCCGCCACGGCCGATTGAGCCTTGCGCATTTCCCCCCTTGCGGCCTCTGGCCAAGCCCCCCAGCATCGCGTGTACACACGGGCGTGCACAGGCACGACCCGCCAAGACGGGGGAAATGGGCCATGTCCAGCCAACCGGTTACGCGCTCGCGGATAGAGGCGCATTCGATCGATTTCGTGCCGCTGGCCGAGCGGCACGGCAAAGTCTGGCATCTGTGGCCGGTGTGGTTTGCCGGTGATGCGCACCTGGCCACGCTGGCCACTGGCGCGCTGGGGATCGCCATGGGGCTCAACCTGTTCTGGTCGCTGGTGGCGATCGTGGGCGGCTGCGCGCTGGGCACGTTCTTCATGGCGTTCCATGCGGCGCAGGGGCCGCAGCTGGGCCTGCCGCAGATGATCCAGTCGCGCCCGCAGTTCGGCTATCGCGGGGCGCTGCTGGTGTGGGTGGTCGCGCTGATCACCTACGTTGGCTACAACGCGTTCAACCAGGTGCTGGCGGCGCAGACGGTGCAGGAACTGGCCGGCCTGCCGGCCCGGCCGACGATGGCGGTTTTCACCATTCTGGCGATGGGCGTGGCGTTGATCGGCTATGACCTGATCCACCGGGCGCAGCGCACGCTGGCCTTTGCCCTGATCGCGATCCTGGCGGTGTTTACCGCCGGCGCAGCCTGGCTGGTGCCACTGCCCGCCGGGCAGTTCGATCCCCATCGCTTCGTGATGATCCCGTTCCTGCTGCAGTTCTTTGCCGCGGCCGCGTATCAGCTCAGCTGGTCGATCTATGTTTCTGATTATTCGCGCTATCTTCCGCCCGAAGTAGGCGTGCGCGCGGCGTTCTGGTGGACCTTTGGCGGCGCCATGCTGGGCGGGGTGTGGATGATGGCGGTGGGCGCGATCGCCGCTGCCGCGCTGCCGCAGGATGGCGTGATTGCCGCCGCGCGCATGGTGGGTGACCAGATCGTACCCGGGTTCGGCATGGTGCTGCTGGTCGTGGCCTTTGCCGGGCTGATCACGGCCACTTCGCTAAATTTTTACGGGGCGTCGCTCACGCTGCTGTCGATTGCCGATTCCTTCATGACGCTGCGCAGCACGATCCGCGAACGGGTGGTGTCGCTGGTGATCGTCACGGTGCTGGCTTCGGCGCTATCGTTTTCCGCATCGAAGGATTTCATGCACGATTACGAAATGCTGCTGTCGGTGCTGCTGTATATCTTCACGCCATGGACGGCGATCAATCTGGTCGATTTCTACATCGTGCGAAAAGGGCATTATTCGATTGCGGCGATATTTGATCCAGACGGCATCTATGGCCGGTGGAATGCGCGCGGGCTGATCGCCTATCTTGCCGGGTTCCTGGCCATGGTGCCGTTCTTCAGCACGCATGTTTTTACAGGGCTGGTCGCGCGCGCCCTGGGCGGGGCAGACATCTCGATGCTGATCGGCTTGCCGGTCTCGGCGCTGGCCTATCTCGTCTTGTGCAGAAACGTTTCGGCAACGCAACAGATGGAGGTGCCGCAGCATAAGCAAAGCGTTTGTTGACCATAAGTTGCGCTTTGCATAACTTTTTTGACAGGAGGACCTGGCTGAATTGATCCGGTGAGTCCGCACAAGCGCATAACGCCCGCGTTCCCGTGATCATTCAGTACAACACATGGGGGAATTCATATGCGTTATAAGCATCTATCCGGCGTTGCTCTGCTTGCGCTCGCCGGCGCCGCTTCACCCGTCCTCGCGCAATCAGCACCCGATGCGGCAACGCCGGCGTCTGCTGCCGGGGGCGATGACGAAGGCAGTCCCATCGTTGTCTATGGCCGTGGCGAAACCCGCCAGGTCCAGACCGTTACCGCGGTTGATATCAAGGCCGCCACGCCCGGTACCAGCCCGCTCAAGGTGCTGGAAAAGCTGCCCAGCGTTTCGGTGCAATCGGCCAATGCGCTGGGTACCAACGAATGGTCCACGCGCTTTTCGGTGCGCAGCTTCAGCCAGAACCAGCTTGGCTTCACGCTCGATGGCGTGCCGCTGGGCGACATGAGCTATGGCAATTTCAACGGCCTGCACATCAGCCGCGCCATCGCCTCGGAAAACATCGGCAGTTCCACGCTGGCGCAGGGTTCGGGCGCGCTCGATACGCCGTCGAGTTCCAACCTGGGCGGCACGGTACAATTCTTCAGCCAGACGCCGACCGACGATTTCGGCGTCGATACCCAGGCCAGCTATGGCAGCGAAAACGCCTATCGCCTGTTCGGCCGGCTCAACACCGGCGATCTGGGTGGCGGGGTCAAGGCCTATGTCAGCGGATCGTGGCTCGATGCGCCCAAGTGGAAGGGCGAAGGCAAGCAGCAGGCCTGGTCGGTCAACAGCAAGATCGTGGTTCCGCTGGGCACGAGTGCCAAGCTGACGGCCTTTGCCAACTATTCCGATTTCAAGGACGACGACTACATGGATATGTCGCCGGCCTTGATCCAGAAATATGGCTGGAACTGGGATTATATCCGCAACGATTACAAGACCGCCCTGGCGATTGCCAAGAACCTGCAATCAGATCTGGTCAACTATTCCAAGTATTGCGCCAATTACGCCGGATACAGCCAGACGATCTGTGCCGATGATACCTATTACAATGGCTATGGCCTGCGTAAGGACTTCCTGGCCGGTGCCAGCCTCACGGCGGACCTTGGCAGCGGCCTGTCGCTGCGCATTTCGCCCTATTATCACCACAACAAGGGCATCGGTACGTGGTGGACGCCCTATACCCCGACGCCGGGCGGCGCGGCGCTGTCGATCCGCTCCACCTCGTACAAGATTGCGCGTGGCGGCCTGACCGGGGCGCTGACCTACAAGATCGGCACAAACGAACTGGAACTGGGCGGTTGGTACGAATCCAACAAGTATACCACGGCGCGGCAGTTCTTCCCGCTGGCGGACTCGACCACGTCGAGCATCGACAACCGCGAGTGGCCGCAAAATCCGTTCTACACGCAGTATAAGTACAACTTCAAGATCACCACCGCGCAGTTCTTTGTCCAGGATACCTTCCAGGCCACCGACAGCCTCAAGATCAACGCCGGCTTCAAGGGCCTCAGCGTGATCGTCGACAACCAGTACGATCCCGCCAGCCAATCCAGCGCCGCCGCGCGCGATACCTCGGGCCGGCTCAAGGCGCGTGACCTGTTCCTGCCGCAGGCGGGCGTGAACTATACGTTCAATCCCCAGGTCGAGGCGTTCCTCAGCTATGCCGAGAACATGCGC
Organism: Novosphingobium sp. 1529; assembly: GCF_040544855.1. Lineage (NCBI taxonomy): Bacteria > Pseudomonadati > Pseudomonadota > Alphaproteobacteria > Sphingomonadales > Sphingomonadaceae > Novosphingobium > Novosphingobium sp. 1529. Next base: position 279,823 of record NZ_JBEPKW010000003.1, on the reverse strand, counting down.
GCCTTTACCACCGATCCGTTCATGACGAACCAGGCCGGTTTCCAGGCCATCAAGAACACGATCAAGCCGGAAACCTCGAAGACGGTGGAAGGCGGCCTGCGCTTCCATCTCGATCACTTCGAAGGCTCGATCGCGGGCTATCACGTCAAGTTCGAGAACCGGCTGCTTTCGGTGCAGCCCTGCGCCATCATCGTGGGCTGCGCCACGGTGCTGTCCAACGTGGGTTCGGTCACCACCAACGGGGTGGAACTGGCCGGCACCTATCACCTGACCCGGGCGCTGTCGCTCTATGGCTCGTATTCCTATACCGATGCGCGGTATGACGACGACGTGCTCAGCGGCGTGCTCTACCCCACCAAGAACAAGCAGGTGGCGACGGTTCCGGCGCACCTCGCCAACGCCGAGATCGCCTATGACGATGGCGTGATCAGCGGCCGGATCGGCGCCAATTACCAGTCCAAGCGCTATTACACCTATACCAACGATGCCAGCGTGCCCGGCCGCGTGCTGGTCGATGTCTCGCTGGGCTATCACTTCGATGCCGCCGACGGCCCGCTGCATAATCTGGAAATCCAGGGGAACGTCACAAATCTGTTCGACAAGAAGTATATCGCGACGCTCGGTGAGAACGGTCTGGCCTTCACCGACCCCGGTGGTACGCTGCAGTCGATGCTGGTGGGGGCGCCGCGCCAGGCCTCGATCACGCTGCGCAAGCGGTTTTGACAGAGTACGGATGCCGGCGAGCGCAGCGCCGGCATCCGCCTGTTTATTGAGGCAAGCATGATGACGTATCGGCCGGCGCGCCGCAGTTTCCTGAAAGCGGTGGCGGCGGCCGGGGCGGCCGGAACCTTGCCGCAATCGATCGCCACGGCTCTGGCGCTGCCGGCCGCACGGCGCACCGGCACGCTGGCCGATGTCGAACATGTGGTCATCCTGATGCAGGAAAACCGCTCGTTCGATCACTATTACGGCACCCTGCGCGGGGTGCGCGGCTATGGCGATCCGCGCCCGCTGCTGTTGCGCAATGGGCAAAGCGTGTTTCACCAGCCCACGCCCGATCGCCAGGGCGTGGTGCTGCCCTTCCGCATGGATGGCCGGATCAGCAATGCCCAGGGCCTGAAAAGCCTGGACCACAGCTGGAAGGGCGCCTTTGCCGATTGGGCGGAATACGACAGCTGGATCAAGCACAAGACGCCGCAGTCGATGGGCCATTTCGTGCGCGAGGACATCCCGTTCTACCACGCGCTGGCCGATGCCTTTACCATCAACGACCAGTATTTCTGCTCGATCCACGGGCCGACCAATCCCAACCGCATGTTCCTGTTTTCAGGCACCAGCGGGCTGAGCGCAGACGACGATCGCGCCCAGGCGGTCGACAATGCCGACGATGGCAACTGGACCGCCGACATGGCGCGCGACAAGGCCGATTTCCCCGGCGCGGCGCGCTGGACGACCTATGCCGAGCGGCTGGAACAGGCCGGGGTAAGCTGGCAGGTCTATCAGGAATACGAGAATTTCGGCGACAACTCGCTGCCCTACTTCGCCAATTTCCGTGGGCTCGATCGTGCGTCTTCGCTCTATCGCCGCGGGCGCGCGTGGGTTGCCGGCTCCAGCGCGGAAACGGCGGAAACCTCGCAGGCGCAATACCTGGTCTCTGCCTTTGCCAAGGATGTGGCCGCCGATACCCTGCCGCAGGTTTCGTGGATCGTGGCGCCAGCGCGCTATTCCGAGCATCCCGAGGCGACGCCGGCCTTTGGCGAAAGCCTGACCGCGCGCCTGATCGAAGCGCTGGTGGCCAATCCCAAGGTCTGGGCCAAGACCGCGCTGATCATCAACTATGATGAAAACGACGGCTTTTTCGACCATGTGCCGGGCCCGGTGCCGGCGGTGAACCGTGCCCAGGGGCTGAGCAGCGTGGACACGCATGGCGAGGCCTACAAGGGCGAGCCGGTGGGCCTGGGCATTCGCGTGCCGCTGATGATTGTTTCGCCCTGGACGCGCGGCGGCTTTGTCCATTCCGGCGTCAACGACCACACTTCGGTGATCCGCTTCCTAGAGCGTCGCTTTGGCGTGATGGAGCCCAACATTTCGCCCTGGCGCCGCGCGGTGACCGGCGATCTGGTCGATATGTTCGATTTTGCCGATCCCGATGGAGCGGCGTTGCATGCCTTGCAGGCACTGCCAGCGATTGGCGACTATCGTGCCCGCGTGGCCGCGCAGGCCGCCTTGCCGCAGCCGCATCCGCCGGCCGAGCAGGCCATGCCCCAGCAGGAACCCGGCCAGCGCCCGGCGCGCGCGCTGCCCTATCGCCTGGCGGTGGGCGAGGTGGGCAGCGGCGCCGATTGGCAGCTGGAATTTGCCAATACCGGCCGCCAAGGCGCGGTATTCCAGGTTTATGATCGCGGCGGCACCGCCGGCCCGTGGACCTATACCGTGGCCGCCGGTGCCACCTTGCGCGATCGGCCGCCCGGCCTGGCTGCCGGGCCGTGCCGCCTGACGGTGCGCGGGCCCAATGGCTTTGTGCGCGATCTGGCTGGGCCGCTGCCGCCGCCCGCGCGTGTATCGGTGCAGGAAGCGGGCGATACGCTGCTGGTGGCACTGGCCAATCCTGGCGCGGCGCCGGTGACGCTGTCGCTGCGGCACCTGGCCTATGGACCGGCTGCGCCGCAGCGTATCGTGCTGGCGCCCGGCCAGGCGCGCACGGTGCGGGTGGCGATTGCCGCCAGCCACCACTGGTATGATCTTGCCGTGGAGGGCCCCGATGGCTTTCGCCGCCGCTTTGCTGGGCACGTGGAGACCGGTAAGCCGAGCTGGTCTGACCCGGCGATGGGGACGATGGTCGAGGTGTAGGTTGGTTGCGGTTTTGATAATTACAGCGGGACCCCGGATCAAGTCCGGGGTGACGAGAACATAAAGCTATCCTAACATGTTACCGTCACCCCGGACTTGATCCGGGGTCCCGCTTTGGTCCCGCTACAGCGGTTCTTTCAGCCAGGCCACGCCACGGCGCAGCAGATCGTGGAATACCGGCAGATCCCAGGCGCAGCGGTCCACGCTGGGCCACCAGTCGAGCATCGGTTGCAGGTCATAGTGCCCGCGGCAGTGGCCCAGGGTGAGGTAGAGCACCGCGCCCTGGCCGTGGTCCTTGATGTAGAACACCGGATGGCGGCCGGGGGCGGCGGCGGCCTCGACAAAGCCGGTGCCCGGCTCGGTGCAGCAGGTATCGAGCAGGACGTGCAGGTTGCCGTGGGTTTCGAGGTGATAAAGCTCGTCCGTGGTGTCGAACGGCTCCACGCCGGCAACCAGCGGATGGGCGGGATCGGCCACTTCGACGCGATAGGGCGCGATTGGTGGGTGGCTGATGAACTGGCTGCCCAGCATGTCCATGAACAGCGGCGCCCAGCGCGGCGCATCCCACAGCCCGGCGTTGGGCCCCTGGTCGAGCAGGCGCAGCACCGAATTTGTGCCGTGCAGCGCATACCAGCGCCCGCCGCGCGCCAGCCAGGCGCGCAGCGCTTCCTGCGCGGGCAGCGAGGGCGTCACGTCGCAGGTATAGGTGATCAGGATATCGGCCGCCTCGATCGCGGCGATGTTCTCGTAATCCTCGAACACACGGGTGCGCACGGCGGGATCGTCGGCCAGAAGCTTCAGGAGTTCCAGCCGGGCGAAATCCATATCGTGCCACACCCCGCCGCAGACCAGCACGCAATCGATGCGGCGCGGGTGGCTCTGCGCGGGTTCGCTCACGCAGCGGCTCCATCGCTGCCTTCGGGAATGCCGAGGTATTGATCGAGCGTCTGCTGGAACTGGCGCAGGCGGATTTCCTGGTAGTTGCCCAGCTGCACCTTGCCGGTTTTGGAGGCGTGGAGGCCTTCCTGCACATAGGGCAGGTTATCCATGTCCTGTTCGAACACGTCGCCCAGGATGCCCAGTTCGGGTGCCTCAGTCCATTTCTGGTCGAGGCGCAGGAACTTCATCGGCACGCCGCGCGGATGCTTTTCGCCCTTCTTCACGCGCATCAGGATGCGCACTTCCATGATGCAGGTATCGGGCGTCTTTCCGGGGCGCCAGCGATAGACGATGTTGGGCATGAACCCGCCCCACGGGGCGAAGTTGGGGAACACGTTATAGACCAGCGCATCGAGCAGTTCGGCATCGGTGGCGTGATCGTGGTCATAGCCGGTCTGCGCGGTATAGGCGGCGCGCATCTTGGCGCCCAGCGCCTCGCGCGCGGTCATGCCTTCGGGCACTTCAACAGCATAGGGATCGGCGGCGGCATCATAGTTGTCGCCGCTGCGGCCGTTGTATTTCACGAACTGGTCAACGATCCACTGCTCGCTCTTGCCCGCCGGATCGAGATGCGGCGACATCGTGCCGAACGGCACGAGGTTGACGTTCACATGATCGCCCCAGGTCCAGTAGGCGCTGTTGCAATCACCGGTGAAAGGCAGCAGCTGCGGGTGGGTGACCACGGTGTGCCAGGCTTCCATGAAGGCTTCGGCCGTGACTTTCCAGTTGGCCGGCACTTCCTTGCCCACCCACATCACTGTCACGCATTCTTCATGGCGCCAGCGCTTGAAGTGATCGGGCAGGGGGGCGAGGAATTCCTCCAGGCTCGGCCCGCCCGGCTCTTCCCGCAGGAAGATGTAGCCGCCCCACTGGCCCACCTCTACCGCCGGCAGCGCCAGCTTGTTTTCATCGAGGTGAGCAAAATCCCACTTGCACGGCATGTGGTTGAAGCTGCCGTCCTTGTTCCAGGCAAAGCCGTGGAACGGGCAGACGAAGCGATCGGCCGTGCCATCTTCGGTGCGCAGCTTGCGCCCGCGATGGAGGCACACGTTGTGCATGGCGCGCACCGAGCCATCGTCCTGGCGCGAGATCAGGAAACTGCGCCCGGCGTTTTCATAGACGACGTAGTCGCCCGCCTCGGGCAGGTCTTCCTCGCGCGCGGCAAACTGCCACACGCGCGGCCACATCCGCTCGCGCTCCAGCTGGGCGAAATGCTCGCTGGTATAGCGCGCGGCGGCGATCGGCGTGCTGCCGCGGTTCTGATAGCTGGGCGTGGTCAGCACCTCGGGCGCGGGCCGCGAATCGGCGGCCATCAGTTCCAGCCAGCTGATCCCCTCGCTGACCGGCAGGCCGCAGCTTTCGGGCGTGGGGCGCTGGGCCACGGTGTCTGCGCTTGCGGTATCGGGTGCTGCCATGGTGGGTGCCATCCTGTCCTCTCGCGCCGGATCGTGACTGCCCGGCCTGCATGCCAGCATGGTCTAGGACGGCGACGCGGCGCAAGTCACCTTGCTGAAAGCATAGGTTTCGCGCGCGCCCGGATCGCGGCATGATCACCCATCAAGACCAAAATGCGGGAGAGAATGGCCGTGTCCAGGAGGCTGGAAGGAAAAGTGGCGCTGGTAACCGGCGGCACCAGCGGGATCGGCGCAGGCGCGGTGCGCCGCCTCGCGGCCGAAGGCGCCAAGGTGGTGTTTACCGGATCGCGCGCCGAACTGGGCGAGGCACTGGCGCAGGAGGTGGGCGGCCGCTTTGCCAGCCACCGCGTGGAAGATGCAGGCGCCTGGCCGGGCCTGATCGAGAGCGTGCTGGCCGAGCATGGCCGGCTGGATATCGCGTTCGCCAATGCCGGCACCGAACAGGGCGATGCCAATATCGAAGATGTGACGATCGAAGGCTGGTCCAAGATCGTGGGCATCAATCAGACCGGCGTGATGCTGACCGTGCAGCACGCAATCCGCGCCATGGCCCGCAACCAGGGCGCCACGGGGTCGATCATCATCAATTCGTCGATGAATGCGGCGCGCCCGCTGGGCAATTACGTCACCTATTCCACCACCAAGGCCGCTGTCGTGGCGCTGGCCAAGTCGGCTGCGGTCTATTGCGGGCAAAAGCGCTATCGCATCCGCGTCAACGCGATCCTGCCTGGCGTGGTGGAAACCGACCTGATCCGCGCCATCATGGAAAGCCAGCCCGATCCGGCCGCCGTGCGCGCCATCTATGAAGGCATGGCGCCGATGAACCGCATGGCGCAGGTGGAGGAAGTGGCGGGCCTGGTCGCCTATCTGGCGAGCGATGAGGCGAGCTTCATCTCGGGCGCGGAACTGACGATCGACGGCGCCACCACGGCCGGGATGATGGGGGTATGACGATGGCCCGTCTCCACGGGCGCATCGCCCTGGTCACCGGCGGCCTGCGCGGCATTGGCCTGGCGATTGCCACGCGCCTGGCCAGCGAAGGCGCTGCGGTGACGATCACCGATCTCGACGCGCCCGACAGCCCCGCCGTGGCGCAGGCCCTGGCCACGCTGGGCAGCGATGCGGCCTATCTGCGCGCCGATGTTACCAGCGAAGCGGATTGGGCCAGCATTGCCGCACAGATGGAGGCCAAGGGCGGCTGCCATATCCTGGTCAACAATGCCGGCACCGATCTGACCGGCGCGGTCGAAACCTTGAGCCTGGAAGCCTGGCGCAAGATCATGGCGATCAATGTCGATGGCGTGTTCCTGGGCACGCGCGCGCTGGTGCCGCTGATGGCGCGCAGCGGCGCCGAGGTCGCCGGCGGGGCGAGCATCATCAACGTCAGCTCGATCATGGGGCTGGTCGGCTATTCGGAAGTATCCGCCTATAACGCCAGCAAGGGCGCGGTGCGCCTGTTCACCAAGGGCATCGCGGTGGAATTTGCGCAAAAGCGCATGCCGATCCGCGCGAATTCGCTGCACCCCGGCTTTGTCCGCACCCCGCTGCTCAACGCCGGGTTCCAGCGCTGGGTGGACAAGGGCTTTGCCGAAAAGCCCGAAGATCTGGTCGCGGCGATGGAAGCAGCCACGCCCAACGGCCGCCTGGCCGAACCGGAAGAACTGGCTGGCCCCGCCGCGTTCCTGGCGAGTGCTGACGCCAGCTATATGACCGGGGCCGAACTCGTCATCGATGGCGGCTGGACCGCGCAATAGGGAAAGACGCCATGGCATTTGAACTCGATAACGTGGTTGCTGTGGTGACGGGCGCGCGCGGCGGCATCGGCCGCGAGGTGGTGCGCGCGATGAAGGCCGCTGGCGCCACGGTCATCGCCACTGACGTGGCGGCGCCTGATGACGGTGTGGCCGATCATGCCCTGGCGCATGACGTGACCAGCCAGGCCGATTGGCGGGCCGTGGCGGATCTGGCGGCGGACACCTATGGCCGCATCGATGCCCTGGTCAACGTGGCCGGCATCAGCGTGGTCGCCAGCATCGAGGAAACCCCGCTGGAAGAATGGCGGCGGGTCAACGCGGTCAACGTGGAAAGCGTGGTGATCGGCGTGCAGACCCTGCTGCCGCTGTTGAAGGCGGGCGGCAAGGCGCGCGCCAGCGGTGCCTCGATCGTCAACTTCTCCAGCGTGGGCGGCATCAAGGGCGCGCCGTTCAACGGCGCCTATTGCACCAGCAAGGCGGCGGTGAAGATGCTGTCGAAATGCATGGGCGCCGAATTTGCTGCGCTCGGCTACAACATCCGCGCCAACAGCGTGCATCCCGGCGGGATCGACACGCCGATGCTGCAATCGATCATGCAGCGCTATGTCGATCTGGGTGCGGTGCCCTCGCTCGAGGTATCGATGCAGGGCGTTGTCGCCGCGCATCCGATCGGGCGGCTCGGCCGGCCCGCGGAAATGGCCGGCGGTGTGGTCTATCTCTGCTCTGACGCGGCAAGTTTTGTCACCTGCAGCGAGTTCATGATGGACGGGGGATATTGCATGAGCTGAAGCCGGTGCGTGGCCCACGCACCGGCTTCATGAGTGGCGCCGTCAGAAGTGGCGGTAGCCCTGATGGCCATAGGGACGGCCATAGGGGCGGCCGTAATAACCCGGCCGGCCATAATAGCCGCGATTGCCCCAGCCATAGGGATGGTAGGGGCGATAGGCCCGGTAATAGTAATCGTGATAGGGGTAAGGGCGATAGGTCCAACGGTCGCCGACATAGACCCACGGGCGATACCAGCCCGGCGCGGCATAGTAATAGTTGGAAAAATACACCGTGTCATAGCTGTAGGGCGCCGCGCCCGACCGCACGACAAAGCCCGGCGGGCAGCCCGGGCTGGTCTGGTTGGCCGTGCTGCCGCCGATCGCGGCGCCGCCCACGGCACCCACGGCCGCGCCGGCCAGCGTGCCAAAGCCACCATCGTGGCGGCTGGACAGGCCATTGCCCACCAGCGCGCCGAAAATGCCGCCGATCACCGCGCCGGCCGTGGCATTGCTGCGTGCCTTGACGCAGTTGTCGCGGGCCCAGGCCTCGGCATCGGCGGCATAGCGCGCGTCACGCTCTGCCTGTGCCTGGTCGATCGCGGCGGGGCTGTAGCCAGGTGGCGGTGGCGGCGGGCGGGTCCCATCGTATCCGGGCGGCGGGCCCTGATCATAGCTTTGCACCTGCACCGACAGCGTCGTGGTGGTGCCATTGGGGGCATAGCCCTGGGGCGGTTGCTGGTTATAGCCGCGCTGGTCATACCCCTGTTGGTTGTATCCCTGCTGATTATAGCCTTGGGGTGCGTTCTGATCGTAATAGCCCGGCGGCGGGCCCTGATCCTCTCCCTCCTGATCGCCCGGAGGCGGCGGCGGCGCGCGATAGCCCTGCTGGGGCGGCGGGGGCGGATAATCGGAATAGCTACCGGCCTGCTGAGCAGAGGCGCTGCCAGCCATCAGCGGCAAGAACGCCATGGCCGCGGCGCCGGTTGCAAGAATGATGCGGGAAAGAGGCTGTGCCATCGGCTTGATCCACTCACTGTGATGCGTCGTGGCTATGGCCGGGCGCGTGAACGGATGCTGACGGTTTTTCCGCTTTGCGACGAGCCGATAAAAGGGTTGGCTGGCGCGCGTTACGTGCTGGTAGGATAGCCAGGTCGCAGGGCCCGCCAACCACTGGGTTGCGGGCCCCTTTCCTGCATTCTCGTCACGCTGCGGCGGAGCGGCGGGCCAGTTCGCATTGCGACCAGATGTCGCTCAAGGCGTCGATCAGGCGATCGATATCGCCGTCGCTGTGCACCGGCGACGGCGTGATGCGCAGGCGTTCGGTGCCGCGCGGCACGGTGGGATAGTTGATCGGCTGCACATAGATGCCGTGGTTGTCCATCAGCCAGTCGCTGATGCGCTTGCACTTGCGCGCGTCGCCCACCATCACCGGGATGATGTGGCTGGGGTTGGGCAGGTGCGGAATGCCCATGGCATCCAGCCGGCGGCGCACGGTGGCGACGCGTTCCTTGTGGCGTGCGCGCTCCATCTCGCTGCCTTTGAGGTGGCGAATGCTGGCCGCTGCGCCGGCCGCCAACGCCGGGGGCAGGGCCGTGGTGAAGATGAAGCCGCTGGAAAAGGTGCGCACGAAATCGCACAGGCTTGCCGATGCAGCGATATAGCCGCCCATCACCCCGAATGCCTTGCCCAGCGTGCCTTCGATCACGGTGATGCGGTCCATCAGGCCTTCGCGTTCGGCCACGCCGCCGCCGCGCGGGCCATAGAGGCCCACCGCGTGCACTTCGTCAATATAGCTCATCGCGCCGTGCGCTTCGCACACGTCGAGAATATCGGCGATCGGGGCGATATCGCCATCCATCGAATAGACGCTTTCGAACGCGACCAGCTTGGGCACGTCTGGCCCATATTGGGAGAGCAGTTCGTCAAGATGGGCGGCATCGTTGTGGCGCCAGATGTGGCACTTGGCGCGCGAATGGCGAATGCCCTCGATCATCGAGGCGTGGTTGAGCGCATCGGAAAAGACCACGCAGCCGGGGATCTTGGCCGCCAGCGTGCCCAGGCCCGCCCAGTTGGAAACATAGCCGCTGGTGAACAGCAGGGCGGCTTCCTTGCCGTGAAGATCGGCCAGTTCATGTTCGAGCACGACGTGGTGATGGTTGGTGCCCGAAATGTTGCGCGTGCCTCCAGCGCCGGCGCCGCATTCATCCAGCACAGCGTGCATGGCATCGAGCACCAGGGGATGCTGCCCCATGCCAAGATAATCGTTGGAGCACCACACCGTGATCGGATGGGTGGTTTCATCGACATAGCGCGTGGCGTGGGGGAAACGGCCGCAGTGGCGCTCGATCTCGGTAAAGATGCGATAGCGGCCTTCCTCGCGAACGTTTGCCAGTTCCCCCTGGAAATAGGTTTCAAAATCCATCGCGCTCGGTCCTCTCGTCCGTGTTCTTGGTTCTTGTGCGTTCAATTGGCAGCATGGCGCGTGGGCAAGGCCCAGCCCCACAAGGCCCCGTCGCGCAGCGGCAGGGCCAGAAACAGGTGTTCGAGTGCGCCCAGGGCCGCGAGCGCAAACAGCAGGCTGGCGCCGGCAGCATCGGCGCTGTTGGCGGGAGCGGCCAGGGCAATGGCGGCCAGCCAGGCGGCCAGCGCCAGGCAGGCGGCAATCGCGGCGTAAAGCTCAAGCCCCAGGCGCGGCTTGCCGAAATAGCTTTTGAGATAGCCCAGGTGTGGCGGCAGGATATCGGTGCTCATGTTGGGCACGCCCAGGAAAATGGCGATCTTGGTGCTGAGCCGCATGGCCAGCAGTAGGGCAAAGGCCATGGCGCCCACCTGGTTGGGCGCATCGCGGCTCATCCAGATCAAGCCTGCCGCGCTCAGCGCCAGGGCCACTTCGTGCCAGGCGACGGCTGCCACGGCATGGGAAAAGCGCTGCCAGCCGCGCGCACCGGGCGGACATGCCTCGCGCCGGGGGCCGGTGACGACGCCGGTTAGGAAGCTGATCTCGTGCCAGGCCCAGATCAGGATCGCGCCGGCGAGCGAGGCATAGACCCCCAGCAGCGTGGCATGCTGCATCGCCAGCGCAATGATCACGATGCCGCCAATCGCGGCGCAGCCGGCCAGCAGCAGGCTGTGGGCAAAAGTGTGCCGCGCGCGATTATCCAGCCACGCGACCAGCCCGGTTGCAAAGAACCAGATCAGGATCGTTGCCAGAACAGGCAGGACGTGGCCGGTCCAGCTTACCATGCCGGTTGCAGCCGGACCGTGGCGGGCAGCCGATTGCGGAGCGGGCGCAGCAGGAACATGCGGGCAAAGTTGGCGCCCGCGCCGATCGCCCCGGTGGCGCGCAGCCATGCGCCGCCAAGCCCGCCGCGCGCCTTGCCGGCGGTGATGCGGTTGCTGGCCACCAGCAGGCGGTCCATCGCGCGGCGGAAGCGCGGATCGTCGGTATCGAGTTCGACCGGAAAGACCTGGCGCGCGATCTGCGAGCAGATGGTGAAGACGCGGTAATCGTAATCGGTGGGATCGAGGCCCAGCGCCTGGTGAAACACCGGGCGGGCATGATCGCGTACATACATCGTGGCATAGACCGCCAGCAGGAAGAAGCGCACCCACAGCGTGTTGGCGCCGCGCAGCAGCTTGGGATCGGCGCGCAGCAGCAGGGCAAAGGCTTCGCCGTGGCGGAACTCGTCGTTGCACCATTCCTCGAACCAGGCGAAGATCGGGTGGAAGCGCAATTCCGGCTTGGCGGCGAGCTGGCGATAGATCGTGATATAGCGGGCGTAGCCGATCTTTTCCGACAGATAGACCGAATAAAAAATGAACTTCGGCTTGAAATAATGGTATTTCTTGGCCTTGGTCAGGAAGCTCAGGTCAATCCCGATGCCTTCGTCCTTCAAGGCCTCATTGATGAAACCGGCATGGCGGCTTTCATCGCGGGCCAGCAGCTTGAACAGCATCTTCATATCGGGGTTGCTGGTGCGCCGCGCCATTTCGGCATAGAGGATGCACCCGGAAAATTCCGAGGTGAGCGAGCTGACCAGGAAATCGGTAAATTCGGCGCGCAGTTCGGGTTCGAGCGCGGCGATGATGCCGGAAAAGTCCTGCTCGCGCTTGAAATGGTGCTTGTTGGGGTCGCTCACCATCTCGGCGATCAGTGCATCCCATTCGCGCCGCACCAGCGACACGTCGATCGCGTCGAGCGCCTTGAAATCGGTGGTGTAGAAGCGCGGGCTGAGCACGGTTTCGTGGCTCACCATGGCATGAACATCGGCCTTGGCGGCCACCGCAGGATGTTTGGCGGTGTGGGCGTTCATCTGAGGCTCCCAGGTGTGAAGCTGACTTCGTAAAGCTCGGTCAGGCCAAGATAGGCGGCAAGGCGGGTCCAGGCGCGCAGCAGCGGGCCGGCGCGCACCACGGTGGCGGTGCGTTCGAACACCACGCTTTGCCCAAATAGCACCCGCACCGGATCACCATGCACGCGCACGCGGTCACCGGGATGCACCGCCAGATCGCCTTCCAACTCGACATGGGCGTGGAAATGCGCGGGGCTTTGCTCGATGGCGATGCGGCAAGGGACGGTAAAGGCGCGGGCGCGGATCATGCCTGGCTGCCCTTGAGGAAACGGGCAAAGGCGGCGCGGTTGGTGGCGCCGAACGAGCCGAGTTCCACCGCGCGTCCGGTCGTCGGATCGCGCAGGGTCAGTGCGCCATTGGCCCACTGGGTCAGTTCGAACGGCGCGGCCGGGCCGATGCCGTGCATGCGGCGGTCGCGCGCCATGCCGCGCATCACCCCGCGCACAAAGCCGCCGCCGTCGTTTTCACCCACCAGCACGGCCAGGGTGCGGCCGCTGTCGGTATCGTCCACCACCACGGCGCCATCGGCACGATCGGCAAAGACCAGGTGACGCACTTCGATCGCGGCAACCTTGTCCTGCGCGCGCTCCACCGCCGGCACCGCCTCGCGGTCGAGCACGCCGACGCGCACCAGGGTGGTCAGTGCCAGGGTAATCGCCACCAGCGCCCCGGCCATGGCCAGCGCCGGGCGCGGCACGGTGTTTTCGTGGGAGTGGGCGTGGCTCATGCGGCGGCTCCCGCAATCGGGCCGCTGATCGGCTGGGCGGGCTCGGTGGTATCGGCGCGGACGATGCCATGCGGCGCGGCCTGGGCGCAGGCCTGGGCCAGGGCTGCTGCCAGGCGCGGCGCATCGGCCAGGGCGCGCAGCATCGGCTGCGGTTGGGCCAGGCGCCAGGGCCGCGCGTGCGGCCAGAGCATGGCATAGCCCAGCCGGTGCTGCCCCTTGAGCGTCAGGGCAATATCGCCATGGCCTCGACCATGGCCGCGCAGATCGGCCGAGGCGATCAGCGAAAGCGGCAGATTGATGCACTTGCCCAGCGCAATGCCCACGCGCAGCACGACGCGGCGGTTGGTCAGGGTATAGACCGTGGTGCGCGCGACCAGCACGGCAAACAGGGTGAGCAAGGCTTGCAGCACGGCGCCGGCCGCCAGAATCGCGCCTGCGCCGATCAGGTTGCCGCTGGCCAGCGGCAGCAGCGCCAGCACCGCGAAATAACCGGCCAGCCACGGCGCGAACAGCGCGCTGCGCTTGAACGTTTGCCAGTGCGGCGCGGCCTGCCACACGATCCATTCGCCCGCAGGCAGATCGCCGGGAAGGCCGCGCACCGGCTCGAAGTCATATTCGCTCACAGCAGCGGCTCCAGCCGATCGGCATTGGCATAGAGATAGCCGGTGCCGAAATAGGCGACGACGCGCTCTTCCTCATACCGGGTGATTTCACCGGGGTTTTCGGGGAAAGGGGCATTGGCGAAATCAGCCGCGTTGATCGCGCTGATGATCACGCCTTCGCGGCGGATCACGGCCATGGCCATCGGCGCGAGCACGATGCGCGTGCCGGTATCGACCGCCAGGTAGCGGATCATGTGTTCGGCGCGGTCGATCCACAGATCGGCGACCGTCCCGGCCCGCGCGCCATCGGCGCCATAGACCGACAGCCCGCGCGGATCGGTGCTGGCGCTGGCCACGGTGATCTGCGGCACGCTGCCGATCGGCACGATGCGCGCGTTGCCATGGGCATCGCGATCGGGAAAGCGCGCGCGGTTGGCATAGGCGCCCGGCCCGACGCCAGCGGCAAAGACATCGCCCACCGGGGAATAGGGCGCGCCGCCAAAGTTTTCGCGGCGTTCCGCCTTGATCTCCACCGGTTCGCGGTTTTCGCTGGCGGGCAGGGGCACCGTGACCGTGCCCATGCCGAAGGGCAGGACAAAGGTCTTGGCGCTGGCGGTGGACAGCGGGCCACCGTCGCTATCGACACGGCCGGTCAACGCGTCTTCCAGCGGATAGCCTTCGCGTCGGTCTTCGCGCCTGAGCCAGAAGATCAGGCAGATAAAGAATAGGACGAAAGCGATCAGCGCGAGTTGCGCGGCATCCACTGTGCCGACGATATTGCCGTGTCTCATGGGAGTTCTCCTTCCCGGCTGCTCATGTCGGAAACTCGGTCAGGCCAAAGCGACGCGCTCCGGCAGGTGAAAGCGTGGCGCGCGCGCCCGACAACTGGCCGACGAGCGGCCCCATCAGGACCAGCGTGACCAGCAAGAGGGCAATTTCGATCGCGTAGATCACGCCATAGCCGGTGGCGTGGTGGGCAAGCGTCAGGCCCAGGCCATCGGCCACGGCAAAGCTCGACACCAGATCGCGCAAGACGCCGCCAAACGCGATGGCGAGCCCCGCGGCCGTGGTCTGCACCGCGCCCCAGGCGCCGAGCGCGAGACCGGCGGTATCGCTGCCGGCCTGGCCCATCGCCGCCGTCAGTGTGCCGACCGAAAACAGCCCGGCGCCCGCGCCGATCACCAGCGCGCCCAGGCCCAGGGTGAGCGGGCTTTGCAGCGGGGCGGCAAAGATCACCAGCATGAACGCGGCAATGCCCAGCACCACACCATAGCCGGCGATGCGCAGCGCATCGATGCCGTGGCCCAGCCACCGCGCCGACAGCGCAAAGCCGGCCAGCGCGCCCAGTGCCCAGGCGCCCGACAGGCTGGTGGTGGCGCCCACCGACAGGCGCAGCACTTCGCCGCCATAGGGTTCGAGCAGCGGGTCCTGCATGGCAAAGGCGGCTGCGCCCAGGCCTACCGTGGCGAGCAGGCGCATGGTCAGCGGCTGGGCGGCAAACTGGCGCCATACCTGCGCAAAGGGCGGGCGCGGCGTTTCGGGAGAGGCGATCGCGGGGCTGCGCGCTTCCTGCTTCCACAGTGCCACTACGTTGAGCACGAAAGTGGTGACGGCGCAGGCCTGGATCACCTGGACCAGCCGGGTGGGGGTGAAATGGTTGAGCAGCCCGCCCAGGATGGTGGAGCAGACCATCATCCCGGCCAGCAGCGAAAGATAGAGCAGCGCGACGGCGCGGGCGCGGCGATCATCGGGCAAGAGATCGCCGACCAGGGCAAGGCCGGCGGTCTGCGTGGTGTGCATGCCGATGCCGGCCAGCAGGAACGCCAGCGCACTGGCGGCCAGGCCTACCGCAAAGAGATGCGGATCGCGCATCAGCAGCAGCGCAAAGGGCATGATCGCCAGCCCGCCGAACTGCATCAGCGTGCCAAACCAGATGAACGGCACGCGGCGCCAGCCCAGCACCGAGCGGTGCACATCGGAACGGTGGCCGATGAGGGCGCGGAACGGCGCGGCGAGCAGGGGAATGGCGATCATCAGCGAGACCAGCCAGGCATGGATGCCCAGTTCGACAATCAGCACGCGGTTGAGCGTGCCGTTGAGCAGTACGGTCATCATGCCCACGCTGACCTGGAACAGCGACAGGCGCAGCAGCCGTGACAGCGGAATGTCGACGCTGGCCGCATCGGCAAACGGCAGCCAGGTCAGGGCCACCCGGCTCCACCTGCTGGCAAGGGGCGTGCGGCGGGCCATCACCGGCGCACCAGTTCCATGCCGTTGGAAATGTAGAAGCCGCTGGAAATGCGCCCGCTGCGCCCGACGCGCCAGCCATCGAGCCTGGCCAGCCGGGCGCGCAGCGCGGCTTCGGCAATCGGCACGATCGCAGGCGAGCGATTGGCGCGGGGGAAAGCCTGGCCCACGGCGTGCATCACGCCCAGCAACCGCGTGTGCGGGGCAAAGGTGAAGACGATCGAGCCGGTGCAGCGCGCCGCCAGCCGTTCGAGCGCCCAGGCCATGTCATCGAGCTTGTAATGGATCAGCGAATCCATCGCGACGATGTGATCGAACGTGCCGGTGTCTGACCAGGCCTGCGGCGGATCGAGCATGTCGCCCACGTGCCAGTCGATCCGGCCATGGCCAAGGAACGCCGGGGCCCGCTGGCGCGCGATATCGACCAGCCCGCCGGCGACGTCCACCGCCGTCACCGCCGCGCCGCGCCAGGCCGCTTCCACGCTGAGCGCGCCAGTGCCGCAGCCGGCATCGAGCACGGCACAGCGGCGCAGGTCTTGCGGCAGCCAGCCGAGCAACTGCGCGCGCATGGCATCACGCCCGGCGCGCACCGTGGCGCGGATGCCGCTGACCTTGGCGTTGGAGGTCAGGTCGATCCACGCCTTGCGCGCGCTGCCATCGAAATAGTGCGCCAGGCGTTCGCGTTGCAGTTCATAGGGAGAGGTTGGGTGCGTGCTCATCATTCGAACCCCAGAAAATCGAAGATATCGCGGTCTTTCATCGGTGCCGCCGCGATCGGGTCCACCCCGTCCCACAGCATCTGCGCCAGGCGCAGGTATTCCTGCTGGGCGGCGATGACCTCGGGCGAGGGTTCCATTTCGAACAGCGTGCACTTTTTGAGGCGGCTGCGGCGGATGGCGTCGAGATCGCGGAAATGGGCGAGGCGGCGCATGCCGATCGCCTGGCTGAATCGGTCGATCTCGTCCGTGGCGGCAGAGCGATTGGCGATGACGCCCGCGAGGCGCACGTTGTAGTTCTTGGCCTTGGCGCCGATGGCGGCAACGATGCGGTTCATCGCAAAGATCGAGTCGAAATCGTTGGCGGCCACGACCAGCGCCCGCTCGGCATGCTGCAGCGGCGCGGCAAAGCCGCCGCAGACGACATCGCCCAGCACATCGAAGATCACCACGTCGGTATCATCGAGCAGGTGGTGCTGCTTGAGCAGCTTGACCGTCTGCCCCACGACATAGCCGCCGCAGCCCGTGCCCGCCGGGGGGCCGCCGGCCTCCACGCACATCACGCCGTTATAGCCTTCGAACATGTAGTCTTCCGGGCGCAGTTCTTCCGAATGGAATTCCACCTGTTCGAGCACATCGATCACCGTGGGCATCAGCTTCTTGGTGAGAGTGAAGGTGGAATCATGCTTGGGATCGCAGCCGATCTGCAGCACGCGGTGCCCGAGCTTGGAAAAGGCGGCCGAGAGATTGGACGAGGTAGTGGATTTGCCGATCCCGCCCTTGCCATAGACGGCAAAGACCTTGGCCGTGCCGATGCGGTCTTGCGGATCGAGGCGGACCTGCACCGATCCTTCGCCATCTGACGGAGTGAAGCGCGTGGGGGTGTCGATCAAGGTCATGCCGGTTTCCTCATTGCGCCGCGAACACGCCTTCGAGGCGGTCCTCCAGCTCGTCGCTGGCCATGCGCAGGGCCTCGAGCGTCTGTTGATCGGGTTCCCACAGGTGGCGTTCGCAGGCTTCGAGCAGGCGGCCGGCCACGCGGGCGGAACTGTTGGGATTGAGCTGCGAGAGCCGTGCCCGCATCTGCGGATCGAGCACGAAAGTTTCGCTGATGCGCTGATAGACCCACGGCGCGACCTGGCCGGTGGTGGCCGACCAGCCGACGGTGTTGGTCACATGCTGCTCGATGCTGCGCACGCCTTCAAAGCCGTGCTTGAGCATGCCTTCGAACCATTTGGGATTGAGCGTGCGGGTGCGGGTTTCCAGGTCGATCTGTTCGGCGAGGGTGCGCACCTTGGCGGCGCCCTGCGTGGCATCGACGATATAGACGGTGGCCGCGCTGCCCTTGGCCCGCGCCACCGAGCGACTGACCCCGCCCAGGCCATCGACATATTGATCGAGATCGGTGATGCCGACTTCGACGCTTTCGAGGTTCTGATAGACGAAATCGACATCGCGCAGCGCACTGTGCAGCAGTTCGCGCCGCTGCGTGGGCGGGCCTTTGACGCCATAGGCATAGCCCTTGTGCGTTTCGAAGGCATTGGCGAGGTCATCGGGGCTGGTCCACACGCCGCCGTCGATCATTTGGTTGACGTTGGCGCCATAGGCCCCTTCGGCATTGGAAAAGACCCGCAGCGCCGCCGTTTCCAGATCGCAATCATGCTGCGCCTGGTGGGCCAGGCTGTGCTTGCGCACGAAGTTCTGTTCCAGGGGCTCGTCGGCACTGGCCGCGAGCAGCGATGCTTCGGCGAGCATGCGCGTCTGCATCGGCAGGAGATCGCGGAAAATGCCCGAGAGGGTGACCACCACATCGACGCGCGGGCGGCCGAGTTCGGCCAGCGGCACCAGTTCAGCGCCGACCACGCGGCCATAGCTGTCGATCCGCGGGCGCGCGCCGATCAGGCTCATCGCCTGAGCGATCTGCAGGCCTTCGCTTTTCATGTTGTCGGTGCCCCACAGCACCATGGCCAGGCTTTCGGGGAACGGCTGGCCGCCTTCGACATGGCGGGCGATGATGCATTCGGCCTGCTCGCGGCCCTGGATGCAGGCAAACCGGCTGGGCATGGCAAAGGGATCGAAGCCGTGGATGTTGCGGCCGGTGGGCAGCACTTGCGGATTGGCGAGGATGTCACCGCCCGGCGCCGGGCGGATATAGCCACCGTCGAGCGCGTGGATCACCGCGCCGATCTCGTCACTGCGATCGAGCGCGCTTTCGATGCCGGCGCGGTCTGCCTGGGCATCGGCCTCGACCATGGCGTCGACCAGTTCGGCGCGCTCTGCCCCTTGCGGCGCCTGGCCCAGCACGTGCAGCCCGGTGGGGATCAGCGTGCGTTCCAGTTCATAGAGCGCGGGCGCCAGATCGGCGATGGCGCCGCAATCCAGATCGAGCGTGGCGCACTGTTCGCGGATCAGCGCTTCCAGGGCGTCCTGCTCTGCCCCCGGCGTCGACCAGCGCCAGCGTTCGACGCTGCACTTGAGTTCGGCAAACCCGCGATAGAGCCCGGCGCGCGCCAGGGCCGGGGTGAGATAGCTGATCAGCGTGGCGGCCGAACGGCGCTTGGCCAGGATGCCTTCGGATGGATTGTTGGACGCGTAGAGGTAGAAATTGGGCAGATCACCGATCAGGCGTTCGGGCCAGCATTCGCCGCTCAGGCCCGCCTGCTTGCCCGGCATGAATTCTAGGGCGCCGTGGGTGCCGAAATGGAGCACGGCATGGGCGGCAAAATCGTGGCGGATATAGCTGTAGAACGCGGCAAAGGCGTGGGTCGGGGCAAAGCCGCCCTCGAACAGCAGGCGCATCGGATCGCCTTCATAGCCGAACGCGGGCTGTACCCCGACGAAGACATTGCCGAAATGCGCGCCCAGGATCTGGATATGGCCGCCATCGCTTTGCAGCTTGCCCGGCGCGGGGCCCCATTGCGCCTCGATCTGGGCGAGGTGGGGTTCGCGGCGCACGTGTTCATCGGCGCTGATCCGTGCAGCGACATTGGCATCACTGCCATGGCGGGCGGCATTGCCGTGCAGGATTGCATCCTGCAGCGCGGCGACGCTTTCTGGCACGGCGACGGCATAGCCTTCATCGGCCAGGCGCTGCAGCGTGGCGTGCAGCGATTCGAACACCGCCAGGTGCGCGGCCGATCCGGTGGCCCCGGAATTGGGCGGGAAGTTGAAAATGGTGATCGCCAGGCGGCGTTCGCGCCGCGCGGCCTGGCGCAGCGCGATCAGCTTGGCGACCTTGGCCGCCAGAGCCGCAGCGCGTTCCTCGTCCCCGCGCATGGCCTGGATTTGCCCCTGGCCCGCGCTGCGCCCGCCAAACACGCTGGGGCAGATCGCGCCATCGAGTTCGGGCAGGGCGACCATCATCGTCGCTTCCAGCGGGACGAGGCCGGTGCGCCGCTCGCGCCATTCCTCGATCGTCTGGAATTCCACCGCGTGGGCGGCGATATAGGGCACGTCAAAGCGCGAGAGCGTTTCCACCGCCGCGCCCGCGTCGTTATAGGCCGGGCCGCCGACCAGCGAAAAGCCGGTGCAGTTGACGATGGCATCGACCGTCACCGCGCCATCGCGCAGAAAGAAGCGCTCCATCGCGGCGCGCGCGTCAAGCCCGCTGAAGAAGGCCGGGATCACCCGCAGGCCAGCAGCCTCCATCGCGGCGATCAGCCCGTCATAATGCCCGGCATCGTTGCCCAGCAGGTAGGAGCGCAGCAGCAGAAGCCCCACCGTGCCGCGCGTGCCCTTGGCGGGTGGGGGCAACAGCGCCAGGCTTTCCGACATCTTTTGCGCGGTGCGCGGGTGATAGACGCCCAGATCGGGATAGTCGCGCGGCGGCGCCGCCGCCATGGTGCCGCGCCGGCCGGCGCGCGGGCCAGCGGCATAGCGGTCGATCAGGCTCGACACCATCGCCACCACGTTGTCATCAGACCCGGCGAGCCAGTATTGCAGCGTGAGGAAATAGGCGCGCACATCCTGCGCGGTGCCGGGGATGAAGCGCAGGATCTTGGGCAGGCGGCGCAGCATGCGCATCTGCCCGGCGCCCGAATTAGTGCCCGGCTTGCCACCGGGTTTGGACGAGCCGCGCAGCCGCTTGAGCAGGGCGAGCGGCCCCTTGGCCGGGGCATCCATGCGATAGGCACCCATCCGCGTCAGCCGGGTCAGTTCGCCGGCAGACATCAGGCAGACCATCGCGTCGCAGCTTTCGCGCCGCTCCACCAGCGTGGGCATGATCGCGCGGATATGGTCATCGAGGAACAGCATTGTGGCGATGACGATATCGGCGCGCTCAACGGCGGCCTTGGCGCGATCGAGCGCGCCGGCTTCGCGATCCCAATCGGCGGCGGCGTGGAGGGTGATGGCGATGTTGCTATCGCCCAGGCGCACGCCAGCGCGTTCGACCGCGCCCTTGAGGTGGTTGTCCAGCGTCACGATGGCGACGCGCACGGGCGGGGCGGCGCTAGCGGGCATAGTGCGCCTTGGCATCATAGAGCGTGGCGATGTCGATCTGCACACGGCCTTCCAGGGCGGCATAGCGTTCGGTGTTGGTGCGGGCCTTGCCGCGCACGAAGAACGGCACCTTGCGCAACTCGCGCTCGGCATCGCTGGTCCAGGGAATATCGGCGGTGGCGGCGACAATGGCGGGCGCCGGTGCCACTGTTGCCGGTGCCGGGGCGGGCTGGGCATGAAGGTGCGAAGGGCCGGCCGCGTCGGAAAATTCGAAATCGTCGCGGAACATCGCGAGCAGGTGTTCTTCCAGCCCCATGACCAAGGGATGCACCCAGGTGTCGAAAATCACGTTAGCGCCTTCAAAGCCCATCTGCGGGCTGTGGCGCGCGGGGAAATCCTGGACGTGGACCGGCGCGGAAATCACCGCGCAGGGCAGGCCCATGCGCTTGGCGATATGGCGTTCCATCTGCGTGCCGAGCACGAGTTCGGGCGCGGCGGCGTGGATCGCCGCTTCGACCGCCAGGTGGTCGTCGGTAATCAGCGGATCGAGGCCGTGGTCGGCAGCAGCGGCGCGCATCTCGCGGGCGAATTCGCGATTGTAGCAACCCAGCCCGCAGACAGTGAAGCCCAGCTCGTCGCGCGCGATACGGGCGGCGGCAATGGCATGGGTGGCATCGCCAAAAATGAAGACGCGCTTGCCAGTGAGATAGGTCGAATCGACCGAGCGGCTCCACCACGGTAGGCGCGCGGTGGGATTGGCGAGCGCGGGAGCGGGATCGATGCCGGTGAGCGCGGCCACCGCCTGGACGAAATCGCGCGTGGCGCCCATGCCGATCGGCACCACGTCGATCATTGGCTGGCCGAATGTGCGGCCCAGCCAGCGCGCGGCTTCCATACCGATTTCGGGATAGAGCACCACGTTGAAATCGGCCCGGCCCAATGTGCGCAGGTCCGTGGGCGAAGCGCCGAGCGGGGCCACGCAATTGACGCCGATGCCCATGCTGTCGAGCAGCTTGACCACTTCGACGACATCGTCGCGATGGCGAAAGCCCAGCGCGCAGGGCCCGAGCAGGTTGGCCAGCGGCCGGCACCCATCGCGCGGGGCAGGGCGCACGGCCGGATCAGCCAGTTGGCGCACCATGCGATAGAACGTTTCGGCGGCGCCCCAGTTTTCCTTGCGCTGATAGCTCGGCAGTTCCAGCGGGATGACCGGGCAGGGCAGGTCCAGCGCTTCGGCGAGGCCCGCCGGATCGTCCTGGATCAGCTCGGCCGTGCACGATGCGCCCACCAGCAGGGCCTGCGGGGCAAAGCGGACAGCCGCCTCGCGGATCGCATCCTGCAGCAGGGCGGCGGTATCCTTGCCCAGGTCGCGGGCCTGGAACGTGGTATAGGTAACCGGCGGGCGGCGGTCGCGCCGCTCGATCATGGTGAACAGCAGATCGGCGTAGGTATCGCCTTGGGGCGCGTGCAGCACATAATGCACCCCGTCCATCGCCGTGGCCACCCGCATGGCCCCCACATGGGGCGGGCCTTCGTATGTCCAGACGGCGAGCTGCATGGCGCTATACCCTCAACACGTCGCGGCGGCGCAGCGGCCGGGCGAAAAGATCGGCAAGGTCTCCGGCCTGGTCGAACCCGTGGATGGGCGAGAAGACCAGTTCGATGGCCCACTTGGTGGACAGCCCTTCGGCTTCGAGCGGATTGGCCAGGCCCAGGCCGCAGACGGTGAGATCGGGGCGATCGGCGCGCACGCGGTCAAGCTGGCGATCGAGATGCTGGCCTTCGCTGATCCGCGTGGCGCTGGGCAGCAGCGGCAGCTCGCGCGCCATCAACTCGCGATGCAGATAGGGCGTGCCCACTTCCACCGGTACCATGCCGAGTTCGGTCGAGAGGAACCGCGCGAGCGGCACTTCCAGCTGCGAATCCGGCAGGAACGTGATGCGCTTGCCGCGCAGGCGATCCTGGCTGTGGGCAATGGCGCGCTTGGCGCGTTCGCGGCCCGGCGCCACCACGCGGTTGAACTGCATCGGGCACACGCCAAAGGCATCGGCGGCGGCGCGCAGCCACTCGGTCGTGCCCTCGGCCCCGAACGGGAACAGTGCGGGCAGGTGGCGCGCGCCGCGATTCTGCAGGGCGCCCACGGTTTCGCCCAGGAACGGCTGCGCCAGCAGGAAACGGGTATGGGCGCCCACCGCCGGCAGATCGGCCAGTTGGCGTGCGGGCAGCCAGCCGACATTTCCGATGCCGAGTTCGCCAAACAGGCGGCGGAACTGGTCTTCGACCACATCGGGCAGCGTGCCGACCACCAGCAGCGCCGGGGCGGCCCCGGCGCTGGCGGCCGGCATATGCGGCACCAGGGCGGCGAGGCAGGCGTCTTCGCCCTCGGTAAAAGTCGTTTCGATCCCGCTGCCCGAATAGTGCAGCACGCGGGTGCCCACGCCGGCGCCGCGATCGGTGCCGAGCGTGCGATCGAGCCGCTGCGCGGCCTTGCCCAGATCGAGCTTGATCACTTCCGATGGGCACGAGCCGACCAGGAACAGGGTGCGGATTTCCGGGCGCCGGGCAAGCAGTTGCGCGACGATGCGATCGAGTTCGTCATGGCAATCGGCCATGCCGGCCAGGTCGCGTTCCTCGATGATCGCGGTGGCAAAGCGCGGCTCGGCAAAGATCATCACCCCGGCCGCCGATTGCAGCAGATGGGCGCAGGTGCGCGAGCCGACCACCAGGAAGAACGCATCCTGCATCTTGCGGTGCAGCCACACGATCCCGGTCAACCCGCAGAACACCGCGCGCTGTCCGCGTTCGCGCAGCACGGGTGCATCGGCGCAGCCGGTGTCGGTCGGGGCGATTGCGGGGGCAAGGCCGGTTTCGCCGCTCATGATGTGGCCATCGGAGAATGGGCCAGGCCGGGCTGACCGTCGCGCTCTGCATCGAGCCGGGCGGCGCGCAGTTTGAGCAGGAATTGTCCGGCATTGACGAGGTAGGCGGCATAGCCGGCAAGAGCGACATACATGCGCTGTTCGAACGTGCCGCTGCCGCCCAGAAGCGTCGCCAGGTAGGCGGTGTGCAGGCCGATCACCAGCATCGAGAACACGTCTTCCCAGAAGAACGCCGGGGCAAACAGCCAGCGCCCGAACACGACCTTTTCCCAGATCGAGCCAGTGATCATGATGGCATAGAGCGTCAGCGTCTTGACCACGACCGAGGTATCGGCAGCGGCCGTGCCGGTATGCGTCACCAGGCTGTGCAGGACGAGGGCGAGGCTGGTGAGGAAGACGAAGAACTGGAACGGGGCGAGCAGGCCTTGCACCAGGGTCCAGCGAGTCGAGTCGCGGCGCGCCCGCTCTTGCGCGGTGTAGAGCATGCGCCGTGGCTGGCGGCCCTGACCGTTCGCACTTGTGGTGCCGGAACTGATCGCATCCCCTCTCATGTGTCGATGCTCACCTTTGTTGTTGAGGGAAGACTACGCCTCACTTTGCACAAGTGTCAACCAAACTTGACGACAAGAAAATATGACACTTTGCCGTTTGTCAGATCGCCGAAAAGGGCGTACGCTCATGGTCCCGAACAGCAGTGGCCGTATCGATGCCGCAGTCCGGGCAAGGCGCGATCTGCGCCAAACCGGACCGGAGGGGTCTGACATGGCTACTGTTTTAGGTGCAGGCGCGGCAAAGCGGGCCGGTCGTGGGGAAGGGGCCCCGCGCGCCAAGGACGGCCGCAACGCCGCATCCGCCCGAACCATGGCCAAGGCGCGCGATAGTGCGCGGGCCTTCCCCCCCGCAGCCGTCGATGCCCTGATCAGCGAACATATCATTCCCCGCCTGCTCATGGCCCAGTCCCATGGCCCGGTGCCGCGCATCCAAGCGCAAGGCACGGCCAAGGTGGACGCGGCCGAGGCGGCGCGCTTTGCCTCGTTGCCGCTGCAGCTCGAAGCGGATGAACTGCTGGCCTTGGTGGAAAGCATCCTGGCGCGCGGGGCCTGCGTCGAATCCGTGTTCGTCGATTTGCTGGCGCCATCGGCGCGGCGCCTGGGAAAGCACTGGGAAGACGATGATTGCGATTTCGTCGATGTGACGATGGGCCTGTGGCGGCTGCAGGAAGTGATGCGCGAGGTGACCATGCGCTATCCGCCGCCGCGCGCCGTGCCGTTTCGCACGCGCTCGGCCCTGTTCGCGCCGATCCCTGGCGATCCGCACAGCTTTGGCGCGCTGATGGTGGAGGAAGTATTCGCCCGCGCCGGCTGGCAGACCGAGGTTTTGATCGACCCGGAGCGCAAGGAATTGCTGCAGAATATTGCCGATCACAGCGTGGATCTGGTCGGCTTGACCATCAGTTGTGATTGTCCTAACGCAAAGCTTGCGAGCCTGATTTCCGCCATGCGCAGTGTGTCGCGATCGCCCGATCTGAAGATTCTCATTGGTGGAAGAATGGTGAACGCCAATCCCGCGCTCGTCGACGAGGTCGGTGCCGATGGCAGCGCACAGGATGCCTGTGGCGCGCTTGATCTGGCCGAGCGCCTGGTGCCGATGCAGGCGTTGCCCGCCCGCTTCGGCGCATAGCTGGCCACGCCCATGTCCAGCCGCAGGAACAGCATCGAAGGCAAACTGCCTTTCACCTCTGCCACCCGGCATTTTGCCGCGCTGACCGGTGATGCCGCTGCCCGCCTGGCGATGGTCTCGGGCGAGATTGCGCTGATCCTGGACGCGGATGGCCGCATCGTTGACGTATCGGCCGATCCCCGCGAATTTCCCGAAGCAGGCAGCTGGGTTGGCCGCGAATGGCTGGACACGGTCACTATCGAAAGCCGGCCCAAGGTGATGGAAATGCTCGCCGGGATGCGCAAGGGCGTGACCCAGCACCGGCGCCAGGTCAACCTGCTGTCGGGCGAGGGGGACATTCCCGTGCGCTTCGTCACGGTCAGCCTGGGCGCGGGCGGCCAAGGATGCATCGCCATTGGCCGCGACATGCGCGACGAAGCCGCGCTGCAGCAGCGCCTGTTGCAGGCGCAGCAGTCGCTTGAACGCGATTATATCCGCCTGCGCCAGATCGAGGCGCGCTATCGCCTGCTGTTCGAACAGTCGGTAGAGCCGGTACTGATCGTCGATGCCGACGGGTTCCGCATCCGCGAGGCGAACCAGGCCGCGCATCGCGCGTTCCACAGCCGGCCCGGATCGTTGCAGGGTGGCAAGCTGACCGCGCTGTTTGCCAATGCCGCGCGCGAACACATCATTGCGTTCCTGGGATCGGCGATGGTGTCGCACGGGCTGCAGCCGCTCGATGCCGCGCTCGCCCATGATGGCGAAAAGGTGCAGATTTCCGCCAGCGGTTTCCGCGAACGCGGCGGCCAGTTCATTCTGGTGCGGCTGTCCAGCCCGGTTGGCGCGGCGCGGCCGGATGCCGGGGTGACGGTGCGGGTGATCGAGGCCATGCCCGATGCCTTTGTCCTGACCGACGCCGCGATGATCATCCGCGAGGCCAATGCCGCGTTTGTCGAGCTGGTGGCGGCGGCCAGCGCCGAACAGCTGCGCGGCCAGCCGCTGGGCGATTACGTCGGTCGGCCGGGTATCGACCTGGACCTGATCGAGGGCCAGCTGACCAAGCACGACAGCGCCCGCAACGTGGTGACCGTGGTGGGCGCCAGCGATGGCTTTGAAGGCGAGCCGGTCGAGCTTTCGGCCGTGCGCACTGGTAGCGACCAAATCTGCTATGGCTTCGTCATCCGCCCGATCGGCCGCCGCCTGCGCGATCTGCCGACCACCAGCGACTCGCCGCGTTCGGTCGAACAGCTGACCGAATTGGTCGGCCGCATGTCGCTGCGCGACATCGTGCGCGAGAGTACCGACCTGATCGAGCGGCTGTGTATCGAGGCGGCGCTGGAATATACCTCGAACAACCGCGCCTCGGCCGCCGAGATCCTCGGGCTGAGCCGCCAGAGCCTCTATTCCAAGCTGCATCGCTATGGCTTGGGCAACATGGCTGACGCGGAAGATTGACATAAATTCTGTCAATTTAATTTGACGCATGGCGCGCCATGGGCGTAGTCTTCGGCCATGGCTCGCTCTGCTGCCTTTCCCGCGATGGCGCCACTTCCGGCGCTCCGGGACGTTGTCACCCTGCTCAAGCCGATCACCTGGTTTCCGCCGATGTGGGCGATGGTGTGCGGCGTGCTGTCATCGGGCGTGCCGGTTGCCTCGCGCTGGTCTTTCCTGATCGCGGGCATTGCGCTGGCCGGCCCGCTGGTATGTGGCACCAGCCAGGCGGTGAACGACTGGTTCGATCGCCATGTCGATGCCATCAACGAGCCGCACCGCCCGATCCCCTCGGGCCGCATCGCCGGGCGCTGGGGCCTGGCCATCGCGATCATCTGGAGCGGCGTTTCGCTGATGGTGGCCGCGCTCACCGGGCCATGGGTGCTCGCGGCCACGGCGCTGGGCCTGGCTTGCGCCTGGGCCTACAGCGCCCCGCCCTTGCGCTTCAAGACGAGCGGCTGGATCGGCCCGGCAGTGGTGGCGCTCAGCTATGAAGGGTTGAGCTGGTTTACCGGGGCCGCCGTGATGGCCGGGGCGCTGCCCTCGGGCCGGGTGCTGGCGGTCCTGGCGCTCTATAGCCTGGGCGCGCATGGCATCATGACGCTCAACGATTTCAAGGCTGTGGTGGGTGATCGCCTGACCGGGCTGCGCTCCTTGCCGGTGATCCTGGGAGAACGCCGCGCGGCCTTGCTGGCCAGCGTGGTGATGGCCGTGCCGCAGGGGGTGGTCATGCTGCTGCTGTGGCGCTGGCATCTGGCCGTGCCGGCGCTGGCCGTGGCGGCGCTGCTGGCGGCGCAACTGGCGCTGATGCCGCGGCTGGTGGCCGATCCGGCGGCGCGCGCGCCCTGGTACAACGCCACCGGCGTGTCGCTCTATGTCTTTGGCATGATGGCCGCCGCGCTCGGCCTGGGAGGATACCTGTGAGACAGCACGCGTTCGGCTGGTGGTTCATCCTGCGCCTGGGCGCGGTGCAGGCGGCGATCGGGGCGATCACCATGTTGGCAACCTCGTTGCTCAACCGCCTGATGGTGCTGGAATATGGCCTCGCCGCCGGCATTCCGGCTGGGCTGGTGGCCTGGCACTATGGCGTGCAACTGTCGCGCCCGCTGTGGGGCCATGGATCGGATATTGGCCGGCGGCGCACGCCGTGGATACTGGCCGGCATGGTTACGCTGGGGCTGGGCGCGCTGTTGGCGGTGCATGGCGTGACCATGCTCGATGAATCGCGCGTCAAGGGTATTGCCCTGTCGGTCTTTGCCTTTACCCTGATCGGCGCCGGCGTGGGCGCGGCGGGCACCTCGGTGTTGGCGCTGCTGGCCACGGGCGTGGCGCCCGAACGGCGCGCGGCGGCCGCTGCCGTGACCTGGATCATGATGGTCTTTGGCATCGTGGTGGCAGCGGGTACGGCCGGGGCGCTGCTCGATCCCTATTCCGAACAGCGGCTGACCGCCGTTTCCGCAGGCGTGGTGGGCGCGGCGCTGCTGGTCACGGTCTTGGCCACGTTCCGCCTGGAGGGGCGCGGTCCGCTGCTGCCCGCCAGCGCGGCGCCAGTGGCCGGACCGCCGCTCTCGCTCAAGGAGGCACTGGCCGAGATTTTCGCCGACGATGAAGCGCGGCGCTTCACGCTGTTCATCTTCGTATCGATGCTCGCTTACAGCATGCAGGATCTGATCCTGGAGCCGTTCACCGGCCTGGTCTTTGCGATGACGCCGGGGCAATCGACCAGCCTGTCGGGATTGCAGAACGGCGGCGTGCTGATCGGCATGATCGCAACCGGCGTGGGCGGCAGCGCGTTTCGCGGGCGCCTGCCGATCGAGCTGCGCACCTGGACCATGGTCGGCTGCCTGGGTTCGGCCGTGGCGCTGGCCGGGCTGGCGATGGCTGCCTGGGTTGGCCCGGGCTGGCCGATTGCGGCCAATATTGCCCTCCTGGGTCTGTGCAACGGCGCCTTTGCGGTGTCCGCCATCGGATCGATGATGGGCCTGGCCGGCGCCGGCCGCCGCCAGGGTGAAGGCGTGCGTATGGGGGTGTGGGGCACTGCGCAGGCCATTGCCTTTGGCCTGGGTGGGCTGATCGGGGCGCTGGGCGTCGATGTGGCGCGCGGCGCGTTTGGCACGCCGGGCAAGGCCTTTGCCCTGATCTTTGCCGCCGAGGCGGGATTGTTCCTCTATTCCGCGCTCTTGGCCATGCGCACGCGCGGCGTGGCCATGCCGGCCGCCAGCCTGAGGTCTGTGGCGATATGAACCCGTTAGAGCAGTTCGATGTCGTGGTCATCGGGGGCGGCCCGTGCGGCGCCACCACGGCCTGGGATCTGGCGCGCGCCGGGCGATCGGTGCTGCTGCTCGATCGTGGCGGGCGGATCAAGCCGTGTGGCGGGGCGGTGCCGCCGCGCCTGCTGGAAGAGTTCGAGGTGCCGCAATCGCTGCTGGTGGCGCGGGCGCGCGCCGCGCGCATGGTGGCGCCCTCGCGCCGCGCGGTGGACATGCCGGTGGGCGAGATCGGCTATGTCGGCATGGTCGACCGTGAGGTATTTGACGAATGGCTGCGCGCGCGTGCCGCCACGGCCGGTGCGGTGCGGCGTACCGGTACCTATGACAGCCTGGAGCGCGACGCGGACGGCGGGGCGATCGTGCGCTATCGCGCCACGCGCGGCGGCGCGATGCAACGGGTGCGCGCCCGGCTGGTGATCGGGGCCGACGGCGCCCGCTCTGCCGTGGCCCGCGCGCATGTGCCGGGAGCGGAACGCAACCCTTGCGTCTTTGCCTATCACGAGGTGATCCGCGCGCCGGCCACCGCGCAAGGCGTCGCTGGTGGGCAGGATTTCGACGCCACGCGTTGCGACGTGCTCTATCAGGGCCGCGTCTCGCCCGATTTCTATGGCTGGGTCTTTCCCCATGGTGAAACCGCCAGCATTGGCGTGGGCTCGGCGCGCAAGGGCTTTTCGCTGCGCCAGTCGGTGGCATTGATGCGCCAGGACATGGGCCTTTCCCGCTGCGAGACGATCCGCCGCGAAGGCGCGCCGATCCCGCTCAAGCCGCTGCGGCGGTGGGACAACGGGCGCGATGTGCTCTTGGCGGGCGACGCCGCCGGGGTGGTGGCGCCGGCTTCGGGCGAGGGCATCTATTACGCCATGGCCGGTGGGCGCATTGCCGCGCAGACCGCGCTGGAATTCCTCGCCTGTGGCAATCCTGCGGTCTTGCGCCAGGCGCGGCGCACGTTCCTGCGCGCGCATGGCCGTGTGTTCTGGATTCTCGGGATGATGCAGTATTTCTGGTATTCCAGCGACAAGCGCCGCGAGCGCTTTGTGGCGATGTGCGCCGATCGCGATGTGCAACAGCTGACCTGGCAGGCCTATATGAACAAGCGACTGGTGCGGCAGCGACCCATGGCGCACTTGCGCATTTTCCTGAAAGATTGCGCACACCTGCTCGGCCTGGCCCGGCCCGCCACCGAAAGTCCCGCGCCATGAGCCGGCCCTGGGCCATGCCCGTGGGCATCGCCGTGGTCGCGGCGCTGGTGGTCGCGCTGCTGGGCGGCACGATCACCGACCTTGGGCCATGGTATGAAGCGCTGCACAAGCCGGCGTTCACCCCGCCGCGCCCGGTGTTTCCGATCGCCTGGACAGTGATCTTTGCCTTGGCGGCCACCGCCGGGGTCAATGCTTGGCGCGCCGCGCGTGATGTGCGCACGTCTGACACGGTGATCGGGCTCTTTGCCCTCAACGGTTTTCTCAACATCTTGTGGAGCCTGCTGTTCTTTCGCGTCCAGCGGCCGGACTGGGCCTTTTTCGAGCTGGTCGCGCTATGGTGCTCGATCGCGGTGCTGATCCTTTATTGCCTGCGCATCTCGCGCCTGGCGGCCGTGCTGCTGCTGCCTTACCTAGCGTGGGTGAGCGTCGCGGGTATGCTCAACTGGCAGGTCGTTCAATTGAACGGCCCGTTCTAGGGCAGGCAAGATGGGCACCTATTTCGCCAGTGGCCATGCTGCCGATGTGATGCTGGCGGCGCTGGTGATCGAGGCGGCCTGGCTGCTGGCGCGCGGGCGGGGGTTGGGCCTGGTGATGATCATGCTGGGGCCCGCCGCGCTTATCGTGTTGGGGCTGCGCGCTGCACTGGTGGGCGCGCCTTGGCCGTGGATCGCGCTGCCGCTGGCACTATCGCTGCCGATCCACCTGGCTGATCCGCGCCTGTGGCGCCGGGAAGCGGAACGGCCGAGCGCCTAGCGCGGCAGAAAACCCTGCGCGAGCATGGTGACAAGTTCTTCGGCAATGCGCGCCGGGGGCAGTTCGCCCTGGGGATCGTGCCAGCGGCCCGGCCAGTTGAGCGCGCCGGCCAGGGCAAAGCCCAGCAGCTTGGTATTGGTCGGCGCCAGCGAGCCATCAGCCACGCCTTCCTCGATCAGTTCGCGCATGGCGCTGTCGATCTTGCGCTTGAGTGCCTGGAACTGGGCGCGGCTGTCAGGGCCCAGCGCCTCGGCCCCGGTGCGCACCACGCAGCGGCCGAAATCGTCCATGTTGACCTGGGCATAGCGCGTCAGGAACAGGCGCAGCCGTTGGGCCCCGTTGCCGTCGGTCTGGCGCGCCTGCTCTGCCGCTTCGAGCAGTTGCGACAGGCCGATCGTCACGCATTCGAGCAGCACCTGATCCTTGTTGCCGAGGTAGTGATAGATCGTCGGCTTGGAGATCCCCAGGCTGGCCGCCACGTCATCCAGCGAGGTCTGGTGAAAGCCACGTTCGTTGAACATCTGCACCGCCGCGCGCAGCACGGCCTCGCGCTTGGCGGCGCGCGCCTTGCTGCGCTGTTGCGGGGATTGAAACGGGGAATCGGCTGGCGGCAACTTTTCGGCTCCATCGGCTGCGAGGACGTGTTGACATGATACCGAACAGAAGGCAATCTACTCGTGAGTAAACAATAGTCCGGTCAGTATCCATGATTCTCGACGAAACCCAGACTGCCGTGCGTGACATGGTCCGCGCCTTTGCCCAGGAGCAGCTGCGCCCGCACACCCGCGCGTTCGAGGAAGCGGGGGGCTATCCCCCCGACCTGTTCGCGCAGATGGCGCAACTGGGCCTGATGGGCATGACCGCGCCGGAAAGCGAAGGCGGTGCCGGGCTCGATGCGGTGTCCTATGCCCTGGCGCTGATCGAGATTGCGGCGGGCGATGGCGCGCTTTCAACGATCGTCTCGATCCACAACAGCCTGATCGTGGCCGGCATCCTCGCCTATGGCAGTGCCGCGCAGCGCGAACGCTTCCTGCCCGATCTTGTGGCCGGACGCGCCACGGGCGCCTTTGCCCTGACCGAGGCCGATGCCGGATCGGATGCTTCGGCGCTGCGCACGCGGGCCACGCGGGTGGAGGGTGGCTGGTCGCTCAACGGCGCCAAGCAGTTCATTTCCAATGGCCGTATCGGCAAGGTGGCGATCGTGTTTGCTGCCAGCGACCCGGCCGCCGGCAAGAAGGGCATTACCGCCTTTCTCGTGCCGACTGACAGCCCGGGCTATGTGGTGGACAAGGTGGAGCACAAGCTGGGGCAGTGGGCATCCGATACCTGCGCGATCCGGTTCGACGATGTGTTCGTGCCCGATGACATGGTGCTGGGCGCGCCGGGGCAGGGCTATCGCATCGCGCTGTCCAACCTGGAGGCCGGGAGGATCGGCATTGCCGCGCAGTGCATCGGCATGGCGGACGCCGCGCTGGCCATCGCTGTGGCCTATGCCAGGGATCGCAAAAGCTTTGGCCAGCCGATCATTGCCCACCAGGCCGTGGGCCACCGCCTGGCCGACCTGGCCGCGCGGCTGGAGGCGGCGCGCCAGCTGGTGCTGCACGCCGCTGCGGTAAAACAGACCGGGGCACCCTGCCTGCAGGAAGCCTCGATGGCCAAGCTGGTCGCCTCTGAAACCGCAGAGGCGGTGGTTTCCGGCGCGATCCAGACGCTGGGTGGCTATGGCTATCTCGAGGAATACGGCGTGGCCAAGATCTATCGCGATGTGCGGGTGTGCCAGATCTACGAAGGCACATCGGATATCCAGCGCATGGTGATTGCGCGGGCCCTGGCTGGATGACTGGGGCGGGATAGGCGCGCTAGTGTTTCGGCCAGTGCGGCCGCGCGGCAAAGCATCCTAAAGACAACAGCAAATCGACAGAGTTCGGGAGACAGGTTCATGGATATCAACGGCCTTGCGGCCATCGTTACCGGCGGCGCATCGGGCCTGGGCGCGGCCACGGCCGAAATGCTCAGCGCGCGCGGTGCCAAGGTGGCGCTGTTCGATCTCAACGCGGCGGCCGGAGAGGCCAAGGCGGCCGAGATCGGCGGCCTGTTCAAGACGGTGGACGTGACCGACGAGGCATCGGTGAGCGATGCCATCGCCCAGGCCGAAGCCGTGCACGGCAAGGCGCGCATCCTGGTCAACTGCGCAGGGATCGCCCCGCCGGCCAAAGTCTTGAGCCGCGATGGCAGCCCGCTGCCGCTGGCTGATTTTGCCAAGATCATCAACATCAACCTGATCGGCACGTTCAACGTGCTGTCCAAGTTTGCTGCGCGCATCTTTGATGCTGACCCGCTCGATGCCGATGGCGCGCGCGGGGTGATCGTCAACACGGCCAGCGTTGCCGCGTTCGATGGCCAGATCGGCCAGCCGGCCTATGCCGCCAGCAAGGGCGGCGTGGCTGCCATGGCGCTGCCGATCGCGCGCGAACTGGCCCGCTTTGGCATTCGCGTGAACACCATTGCGCCGGGCATCTTCTGGACGCCGATGCTCGCCAGCCTGCCGCAGGATGCACAGGATTCGCTGGGCCAGCAGGTGCCGTTCCCCAGCCGCCTGGGCCAGCCGGCCGAATATGCCAAGCTGGTGGAAGCGATCGTGAGCAATTCCATGCTCAATGGCGAGGTTATCCGCCTCGACGGCGCGATCCGTATGGCCCCGCGCTGAGCGCGCAGACGCCAGACCAAAAGCACAAGGAGAGGTGATGAGCGGGATCGGCATGGCAGCGGCGCAAGACCTGGCGCGCAAGGTGGAAACCTTTGTGCGCGAGGTGGTGGCGCCCTATGAACAAGATCCGCGCCGCGACCATCACGGCGCGCCGACCGATGCACTGGTGCACGAACTGCGTGACAAGGCCCGCGCGGCCGGCGTGCTGACCCCGCATATCCTGCCCGATGGCGGCCACCTGACCCAGCGCGAGACGGCGGTGGTGCTGGCCGCCAGCGGTCTTTCGCCGCTGGGGCCGCTGGCCTGCAACACGGCCGCGCCTGATGAAGGCAATATGTACCTCCTGGGCAAAGTGGGCGACGCTGCGCTGCGCGAGCGTTTCCTCAAGCCCATGGTCGAAGGCCATGCGCGATCGGCCTTTTTCATGACCGAGCCGGCCGAACTGCAGGGCGCCGGGTCTGACCCGTCGATGATGATCACCACCTGTCGCAAGGATGGCAACCATTGGGTGATCAACGGCACCAAGTGCTTCATCACCGGGGCCGATGGCGCGCAGGTGGGCATCGTCATGGCGCGATCGGAAGAGGCCGACAGCGCAGGCGGCGCCTGCATGTTCCTGGTCGATCTGCCCGATCCGGCGATCCGCATCGATCATGTGCCCAATACGATCGACAGCTCGATGCCAGGTGGCCATGCCACGGTCACGATCGATAATCTGCGCGTGCCGGCCGACCAGATGCTGGGCCAGGCGGGCGAAGGGTTCAAATATGCCCAGATCCGCCTTTCGCCCGCGCGCCTGTCGCACTGCATGCGCTGGCTGGGCGCCTGCCAGCGCGCCAACGAGATCGCCAGCGACTATGCCAACCGCCGCATGGCCTTTGGCAAGCCGCTGATCGATCACGAGGGCGTCGGCTTCATGCTGGCCGAAAACTTGATCGACCTGAAGCAGGCGGAATTGATGATCGACTGGTGCGCCAGCGTGCTCGATACCGGCAGCCTGGGCACGGCCGAAAGCAGCATGAGCAAGGTGGCAGTGTCAGAGGCGCTGATGCGCGTGGCCGATCGCTGCGTCCAGGTGATGGGCGGCACCGGCGTGACCGACAAGACCATCGTGGAGCAGGTGTTCCGCGAAATCCGCGCGTTCCGCATCTATGATGGCCCGACCGAAGTGCACAAGTGGAGCCTGGCCAAGAAGATCAAGCGCGATTGGAAGCAGGCCCATGCGCACTGAGCAATCGGCACCGCCCGCGCAGCTTGATGCGGCGCAGATTGCCCAGGCCAATGCCGGCGTTGGCGCGGTGCGCACCGCGCTGGACGAACAGGCGCTGGCGGCGTGGCTTTCCGCCCATGTCGCGGGCTTTGCCGGGCCGCTGCGCGTGGCGCAGTTCAACGGCGGGCAGTCCAACCCCACCTATCGCCTGGAAACGCCCGCGGCGCGCTATGTCTTGCGGCGCAAGCCCCCGGGCACCGTGCTGAAAGGCGCGCACGACGTGCTGCGCGAGGCGCGCGTACAGCAGGCCCTGGCGGGCAGCGACGTGCCGGTGGCCCGCATCCTTGGCGTGTGCGACGACGATGCCGTGATCGGCAGCGCGTTCTATGTGATGGACATGGTGGACGGGCGCGTGTTCTGGGACGCGAGCTTTGCCGAAGTGGCCAAGGACGAGCGCGCTGCCTATTTCGACGAGATGAACCGGGTGATCGCCGCCCTGCACGGGGTGGATCATGTGGCGGTGGGGCTGGGCGATTATGGCAAGCCGGGCAACTATTTCGCCCGGCAGATCGGCCGCTGGACCCGGCAATACCTGGAAGACGAGCTGGCGGGGCGCGATCCTGATATGGATGCGCTGGTCGCCTGGCTGCCCACGGCCATTCCCGATGATGACACGACCACCCTGGTCCACGGCGATTTCCGCTGCGACAACATGATCTTTCACCCCACGCAGCCGCGCGTGCTCGCCGTGCTCGACTGGGAGCTTTCGACGCTGGGCCATCCGCTCGCTGATTTTGCCTATCACGCGATGATGTATCGCATGCCGGGCGATATCGTTGCCGGGCTGGGCGGCGCCGATCCGCAGCCGCTGGGCCTGCCGAGCGAGGCGGACTATATCGCCCGCTATTGCGCGCGCACCGGGCGCGCGGGCATTGCCAATTGGGATTTCTATGTCGCGTTCCAGTTCTTTCGGCTGGCGGCGATCTTTCATGGCATCAAGGGCCGCGTGCTGCGCGGCACGGCGGCCAATGCCCAGGCGGCGCAGCGCGCGGAAGCCTTTCCGCGCCTGGCCCGGCTGGGGCGCGAAGCGATGGAGGCCTGCGCATGAGCGACGATCTGGTTCTGGTGGAGCGCCGCGGCGCGGTTGCGATCCTCACGCTCAATCGCCCGGCGGCGGGCAACACGCTCGACATGCCCACGGCCACCCGGCTGGAGCAGGTGGTGGCGAGCGTGGCAGGCGATGCCAGCGTGCGCTGCGTGGTCGTGACCGGGACGGGCAAGCTCTTTTGCGGCGGCGGTGACGTGGGTTCGTTCGGCCGCGCGAGCGAGGGGCCATCGGCGTTCCTATTTGCCCTGGCCGGCTCGGTGCATCGTTCGGTGCTGGCCCTGGCGCGCATGGGCAAGCCCTTGGTCACGCTGGTCAACGGCCCGGCCGCTGGCGCCGGGTTGAGCCTGGCGATCCTGGGCGACGTGGCCTTGGCCGTGCCCTCTGCGCATTTCACCGCCGCCTATGGCATGGTGGGCCTGACGCCCGATGGCGGGATGAGCTGGACCCTGCCGCGCGTGGTGGGCCTGCGCCGCGCGCAGGAGATCATCCTGACCAACCGCCGCATCGGCGCCGAGGAGGCCGCGCAGATCGGCCTGGTGACCCGCGTGGTGGCGGCAGAGACGCTGCTTGACGAAGGCCTGGCGGTGGCCGAGCGCCTGGCCCAGGGGCCGGTTGGCGCGATTGCCGGCGCGCGCGCCCTGCTCGCGGCCAGCATGCAGAACGACCTGGCCACGCAGCTTGATCTGGAAGTGGTGCGCATTGCCGATGCTGGCGCGGGGGCCGAAGCGGCCGAAGGCATCGCTGCCTTTGCCGAGCGGCGCCCCCCGCGCTTTACCTGAAGCCCAGCCCCCGTTCCCCAATCCTGGCCACGGCGCGTCCCGTTAGGGACGGCGCTGGGCCGTGCCGTTCCGATGTGAGGTGCAATCATGGCGATCAAGACCCGGATTACGCAGATTTTGGGCATTGCCCACCCCATTGTGCAGGGGGGAATGATGTGGGTGGGCCGCGCCGAACTGGCGAGCGCGGTATCCAACGCCGGGGGGCTGGGCATCCTGACCGCGCTGACCCAGCCGACGCCCGATGATCTGCGGCGCGAGATCGACCGCTGCCGCACCATGACCGACAAGCCGTTTGGCGTGAACCTGACGATCCTGCCCTCGGTCAGCCCGCCGCCCTATGCGGAGTATCGCCGCGCGATCATCGATAGCGGGGTCAAGATCGTGGAAACCGCCGGGCACAACCCACGCGAGCATATCGAGGATTTCAAAAGCCACGGCGTGACCGTGCTGCACAAGTGCACCGCCGTGCGCCATGCCGTTTCTGCGCAGAAGATGGGCGTGGACGTGATCAGCATCGATGGCTTTGAATGCGCGGGCCACCCCGGTGAGGATGATATCCCGGGCCTGATCCTGATCCCTGCTGCGGCCGACCAGATCAGCATTCCGATGCTGGCCAGCGGCGGCATTGGCGACGGGCGCGGGCTGGCTGCCGCGCTGGCGCTGGGCGCCGAAGGGGTGAACATGGGCACGCGGTTCTGCGCCACGGTGGAAGCGCCGATCCATGACGCGATCAAGCAGTTGCTGGTGGCCAACAGCGAGCGCGATACACGCCTGATCTTCCGCCGGTTTCACAACACCGGGCGCGTCGCGGCAACGCCGGTGTCTGATCGCGTGGTCGAAATCTCGGCCCGGCCCGAGGCGGTTTTCGAGGATATCCGCCCGCTGGTGTCAGGCGCCAAGGGGCGCGAGGCGCTGGAAACCGGCAATGTCGAGGCCGGACTGGTCTGGGCCGGGCAAGTGCAGGGTCTGATTCACGATATCCCAACTTGCGCGCAGCTGCTGAGCCGCATGGTGGCCGAGGCCGAGGACGTCATCCGTGGGCGACTGGGTGGGTTCCTCGCCTGATCCTTGCCGCGCGCCCGGATCGCCAATGGTTGCACGCGGGAACGGCAGTACAAGAATTTAGGGGTGGTTGGCGCGGATCGCGTGCCATAGTCGTGGCCCGGCCATGACCACGCCGATCACCCACGCCGTTGACTCGCTGACCGAAAAGGAAAGGCAGGTGTTGCGTCTGATGGTGCGCGGGCACGATGCCAAATCGATCGCCTGCCGCCTCGATCTTTCGGTGCACACGATCAACGAACGCCTGCGTGATGCACGGCGCAAGCTTGCGGTGTCGAGCAGCCGGGAAGCGGCGCGGCTGCTTTTCGATGCCGAGGGAGAGCCCCCCAAAAATTCAGGGGACAGCGAATTGGGGGAAGCCCCGCACCCCGGCGATATGGAACAGCCTGGTCTGGCCGAACGAATGGCTCGTCGCGGCTGGATCAAGACAGGAAGTATCGCCATGTCATTGCTGATGGGACTGGCCGCGCTTGTGGCGCTGCCGCTGATGAATGCATCGTCAGATCCGCAACCCGCCGCCACGGTCGAAACCAGCGATCCCGCGATTATCGCCACGGCACGCCGTTTCCTCGAGCTTGCCGACCAGCACGACTGGGCCCAGACCTATCGCATGACCACGATGCGTTTCCGCAAGGCCAACACGCAGCAGGTCTGGGCGAACGTTTCGGAAAAGGTCCATGCCGACCTGGGCATGGTGCAATCGCGCCAATTGCTCAGCGAACAGAACCTGCCCGCACCCCCCAACGGCTATGAAGTGGTGAAATTCCGCAGCCACTTTGCCAAGAAGGGCGAGGTGGTGGAGACGGTCACGCTGGAACACGTCGATGGCGCGTGGCAGGTGGCAGGCGTGACGGTCGGCTGAACCTGGCACGCCAGGGTTTCGTTACCGCTGGCTGCGCGCTGCCAGCGCCAGGATCGCCTCTGCCTGCTTGAGGTGGGGGCGATCGATCATCCGGCCATCGAGTTGCACCACGCCCAGCGCGGGATCGGCAGCAAACAGCGCGACGACGCGGCGGGCGTGGTCGATCTCGGCCGGGGTGGGGGTGAAGGCCTGATTGATCACCGGCACTTGCGCGGGGTGCAGCGCCATCATCCCGGTAAAGCCATCGCGGCGGGCCCGCGCGGCATAGCGCGCGAGGCCGTCGAGGTCTGCTAGCGCGGGATAGACCGTTTCGATCGCGGCCACGCCGGCCTTGTGCGCGCCGAACAGAGTCAGGCTGCGCACCAGTTCGTAGGGCGCGGTATAGCGGCCATCGTCTTCGCGCGCGGTGGCAGCGCCGATCGCGGCGGGCAGGTCTTCCGCGCCCCAGGTCAGCCCGCACAGCGCCGCGCGCACATCGCCATAGCTGCCCAGTTCGAACACGGCGGCCGGCGTTTCGGTGGCAATCGGCAGGATCGGCACGGCCTGCGCGCCCATCATGGCCAGAAGCGTGCCGACGGTTTCCGCGCCTTCGGCCTTGGGCAGCATGATCCCATCGGGTCGGCCGGGCAGCGCCGCCGCCAGATCGGTAGCGGCCATTCCACTGTCCACCGGATTGATCCGCACAAAGACCGGGCATGGGCGCTGCCCATCGGCCAGATAGGCGGCCACGGCGGCGCGTGCCCCATCCTTGGCGGCGAGCGCGACCGAGTCTTCCAGGTCGAGGATCACCGCATCGGCGCCGCTCGCCGCTGCCTTGCCAAAGCGTTCGGGCCGGTCGGCCGGCACGAACAGCAGGGAGCGCAGTTTCATGCGGGCGTTCCCGCGATCAGCGCACTGCGCTTGCAGCGGCACACGACCTCGCCGCGCTGGTTGATCAGTTCATGCGCGAACGTGACGATGCCGGCGCCCGGACGCGAGCGGGAGGGGCGCGTTTCCAGCACCTCGCTGGTGGCGTGGAGCGTGTCGCCGATGAACACCGGCTTGGGCATCGTCACCGCGTCATAGCCGAGGTTGGCCACCAGCGTGCCGAGCGTGGTTTCGCCCACCGACAGCCCGACCATCAGCGCGAACGTGAACGTGCCGTTGACCAGGATCTGGCCGAACTCGCTGGCGCGCGCGGCCTCGGCGTCGAGGTGCAGCGGCTGCGGGTTGTGCGTCATGCACGAAAACATGAGGTTGTCGGTCTCGGTCACGGTGCGGCGGATCGGGTGTTCGATCCGGTCACCCACGGCCCATGCATCGAAAAAGCGCCCGGTCATGGTTCAATCGTCCTGCTGGGTGATGCGCGCCAGCAGCGCATCGACTTGCACTTGCGCGCCCGCCTGGGTTTCGAGCGCGTCGACCACGCCATCGAACGGGGCAACCAGCGTGTGTTCCATCTTCATCGCTTCGAGGGTCAAGAGCTTTTGGCCCTTGGTGACGGTTTCCCCTTGCGCGACGGACACCGCGATGACGCGGCCGGGCATGGGCGCCAGGATCGCGCCATCGCCGGCCGTGGCGCCGTCGGTCGGCTTGTGGTGCCAGGGTTCGAGCCGCCACACCTGTCCGTGTTCACAGACCAGGGTGGACGGCGCCGGATTGGTTGCGGCGCCAGCAAAGGCGATTTCAATGGGCGCGCCATCGAGCAGGAAATGCCCGGTGCGAACGGGCGAAGCATTGAGGCGCAGGCCCGGTGCCAGGCTGGGCGCAACGAGCCGCGCAGCGGCCTTGGCAAGGGCCGCTGCCGAGGGAGCAAGCGGCTCTGCCAGAGCGGCGCCGTCACGGCCGATCAGGCCGGTATCAACATTGCCGGCGACAAACTGCGGATGGTGCAGCAGGCGCGCGAGGAATGCGGCATTGGTGCGCACCGGCCAGACGGCCGTCTCGTCGAGCATCGCGGCGAGGCGTTGGCGCGCTTCATCGCGGCTGGGGCCATGGGCGATGACTTTGGCGACCATCGGATCGTAGAACGGGCTGATCGTGTCGCCCTGCGCCACGCCGGTATCGATGCGCCCGCCTTCAACCATGCCGAAGTGCAGATGATCGAGCCGGCCGATCGAGGGCAGGAAGCCCTTGGCCGGGTCTTCGGCATAGAGCCGCGCTTCCATTGCCCAACCCTGGATCGAAAGCTCGTCCTGGCGGCATGGCAGCGGCTCGCCGCTGGCCACGCGGATCTGCCATTCGACCAGATCCTGGCCGGTGATCGCCTCGGTCACCGGGTGTTCCACCTGGAGCCGGGTGTTCATCTCCATGAACCAGATGCGATCG
Source organism: Novosphingobium sp. 1529 (assembly GCF_040544855.1). NCBI lineage: Bacteria > Pseudomonadati > Pseudomonadota > Alphaproteobacteria > Sphingomonadales > Sphingomonadaceae > Novosphingobium > Novosphingobium sp. 1529. The sequence goes on along the minus strand of NZ_JBEPKW010000003.1, from coordinate 238,728 downwards.
GCGCGCAGGCCCTCCGAACCATCCGCGATGAATTCGATCGTGCCGGCGCCCTGGTAACCCACGGCTTGCGCCGCGCGCACCGCCGCCTGGCATACGGCGGCCCGCGTGGCTGCGTCCATGCCCGGCGCGGGGGCTTCCTCGATCACTTTCTGGTGGCGGCGTTGCAGCGAGCAATCGCGTTCGAACAGGTGGACCACGTTGCCGTGCGCGTCACCGAACACCTGCACTTCGATATGGCGCGGCGAGAGGATGTATTTCTCGATCAGCACATGGGCATTGCCGAACGATGCCGCCGCTTCGCGCTGGCACGAGGCGAGCGCATCGGCAAAGTCCTGCGGCTGTTCGACCAGGCGCATGCCCTTGCCGCCGCCGCCGGCCACGGCCTTGATCAAGACCGGATAACCGACCTTGGCTGCTTCGGCCGCCAGGAATTCGGCATCCTGGTTTTCGCCCAGATAGCCCGGCGTCGTCGGAACACCGGCCTGCTGCATCAGCGCCTTGGCCGCATCCTTGAGGCCCATGGCGGAAATGGCCGACGGCGGCGGGCCGACCCACACCAGGCCGGCATCGAGCACGGCTTGCGCAAAGGCAGCGTTTTCCGACAGGAAGCCATAGCCGGGGTGGATCGCCTGGGCGCCGGTTTCCAGCGCGGCGGCGATGATCTTTTCACCCACCAGATAGGATTCGCGCGCCGCCGCCGGGCCGATGGCCACGGCCTGGTCGGCTTGGGCCACGTGCATGGCCTGGGCGTCTGCTTGCGAATAGACGGCCACGGTGCGCAGGCCCATCGCCCGCGCGGTGTGGATGATCCGGCAGGCGATTTCGCCACGGTTGGCGACAAGGATGGATTGGATCATGCGCGCTTACATCCGGAACACGCCGAAGGACGGACGATCGGCAAAGGGGGCTTCCAGGCAGGCTTCCAGCGCCAGGCCGACCACGTCGCGGGTCTGCACCGGGTCGATCACGCCGTCGTCCCACAGGCGGGCGGTGGCGTAATAGGGGTTGCCTTCGTCTTCGTATTTCTGGCGGATCGGCGCCTTGAACGCTTCGGCCTGTTCGGGTGTCCAACTCGCGGCGTCGCGGTGCACGGTGGCGAGCACGCTGGCCGCCTGTTCCCCGCCCATCACCGATATGCGCGCGTTGGGCCAGGTGAACAGGAAGCGTGGGCCATAGGCCCGCCCGCACATGCCATAGTTGCCCGCGCCAAAGCTGCCGCCGATCAGCACGGTGATCTTGGGCACTTGCGCGGTGGCGACAGCCGTCACCAGCTTGGCGCCATGCTTGGCGATACCTTCGGCTTCATACTTGCCGCCGACCATGAAGCCCGAGATGTTCTGCAGGAACAGCAGCGGAATGCCGCGCTGGCAGGCCAGCTCGATGAAATGGGCGCCCTTTTGCGCGCTCTGCGAAAACAGCACGCCGTTGTTGGCCAGGATCGCCACCGGCAGTCCGTGGATATGGGCAAAGCCGCAGACCAGCGTGGTGCCGAACAGCGCCTTGAATTCGTGAAACTCGCTGCCATCGACGATCCGCGCGATCACTTCGCGCACATCGTAGGGCGCGCGCACGTCTTGCGGGATCACGCCGTACAGCCCCTGCGGATCGTGCAGCGGCGGGCGGCTCTCGCGGCGTTCTACCCGCGCGCGATCGGGCGCGCCTAGGTGCGAGACGATATCGCGCACGATCGACAGGGCATGTTCGTCGTTTTCAGCAAGGTGATCGACCACGCCCGACTGGCGCGCGTGAAGATCGCCGCCGCCGAGGTCTTCGGCCGAGATTTCCTCGCCCGTGGCAGCCTTCACCAGCGGCGGGCCGGCCAGGAAGATCGTGCCCTGGTCCTTCACGATCACGGTCTCGTCGCTCATCGCCGGGACATAGGCGCCGCCGGCGGTGCACGATCCCATCACGGCGGCGATCTGGGCAATGCCGGCCGCGCTCATCCGCGCCTGGTTGTAGAAGAACCGGCCGAAGTGATCGCGATCGGGAAACACCTCTGCCTGGTTGGGCAGGTTGGCCCCCCCCGAATCCACCAGATAGACGCAGGGCAGGCGGTTTTCCTGGGCGATTTCCTGGGCGCGCAGGTGCTTTTTCACCGTCATCGGGAAATAGGTGCCGCCCTTGACCGTGGCATCGTTGGCAAAGACCATGCACTGCCGCCCGGAAACGCGGCCAATCCCGGCGATGATGCCCGCGCCGGGCACTTCATCGTTATAGAGGCCATTGGCCGCCAGCTGGCCCACTTCGAGAAATGGCGAGCCAGGATCGAGCAGCCGCTCTACCCGGTCACGCGGCAAGAGCTTGCCCCGCGCGGTGTGGCGGGCGCGTGCGCGTTCATCGCCGCCCAGGGCTGCCTTGGCGACGCGGGCGCGCAAGTCTTCGGCCAGGGCGCGGTTGTGCGCGGCGCGCGCCTGCGCTTCGGGGCTGGCGAGGTCGATGGCGGTGGGCAGGACGGGCGCGCTCATCCCTTGATCCCGATCAGTTCGCGGCCGATCAACATGCGGCGGATTTCGTTGGTGCCCGCGCCGATATCGAGCAGCTTGGCGTCGCGCAGATAGCGTTCTACCGGCCAGTCCTTGGTATAGCCGGCGCCGCCCAGCGCCTGGATCGCTTCGCCAGCCACGCGAAAGGCGCTTTCGCTGGCGAGCAGGATCGCGCCGGCGGCATCGAACCGCGTGGTCTGCCCGGCATCGCAGGCGCGCGCGACGGTATAGACATAGGCCCGCGCCGATTGCAGCGCGACATACATATCGGCTACCTTGGCCTGCATCAGCTGGAACGTGCCGATCGCCTTGCCGAACTGCTGGCGTTCGCGCACATAGGGGATCACCGTGTCGAGGCAGGCCTGCATGATGCCGATCTGCATGCCCGCCAAAACCACGCGCTCGTAATCCAGCCCGCTCATCAGCACGCCCACGCCGCCGTTGACGGGACCCATGACGTTTTCGGCCGGGACGAAGCAATCGTCGAACACCAGCTCGCACGTGGGGCTGCCGCGCAGGCCCATCTTGTCGATCTTTTGCCCGATCGAGAAGCCCGGCATGCCGCGCTCGATCAGGAACGCGGTAATGCCCTTGGCGCCGGCATCGGGCGCAGTCTTCGCATAGACCACCAGGGTATCGGCATACGTGCCGTTGGTGATCCAGAACTTGGTGCCGTTAAGGCGGAAGCCACCATCGACTGCATCGGCACGCAGCTTCATCGCCACAACATCCGAACCGGCGCCGGCTTCCGACATCGCCAGGCTGCCAACGTGTTCGCCCGATACCAGCTTGGGCAAGTACTTGGCCTTTTGCGCGGGATTGCCCCAGCGGCGGATCTGGTTGACGCACAAGTTGGAATGCGCGCCATAGGACAGGCCCACTGCGCCCGATGCGCGGCTGACTTCTTCCACCGCGATGACATGGTGGAGATAGCCCAGGCCCAACCCGCCGAATTCCTCCTCCACGGTCACGCCATGCAGGCCGAGCGCGCCCATCGGCTCCCACAATTCGCGGGGGAAGCGGTCTTCGGTGTCGATCGCGGCGGCCAGCGGCGCGATCTGCTCGTCGGCAAAGCGGCCGGCGGCCTCGCGGATCATCTGGGCTTTTTCGTCCAGGCCGAAATCGAGTTCGGGGGTTGCACGCACGGCTTTGTCTCCTCTTCCCGCCCACTGTTTTCTGTGGCCATGATACCGCGCCGCTGGCTGCGCAGGAAATTGATTTTCGCAGCGGATTTACATAGAAAAATCCTATGTTGAAACGCAACCACCTGCGCCAGTTCCTGGCCATCGTCGAAACCGGCGGTATCAGCGCGGCTGCGCGGCGGCTGAACCTGAGCCAGCCGACGCTGTCGGCCGGCCTTGCCGAACTGGAGCGGCTGGTGGGGGCGCCCTTGCTGATGCGCGATCGCAAGCAGATCCGCCTGACGGCGGCGGGCACACGCCTGCTCGCCCATGCCCGCACGATCGAGCGGGAGTTTCGCCTGGCCGAAACCCCGGCGCAGGATCTGGCCCCGGTGGCCGCGCCGCTGCGCCTGGGCGTGCTGGCCTCGTTGCCCGGCCGGGCGCTGGTGCAACTGGCGCGTGATATGCAGGGCACGCGCCCGCTGGTGCTGCTGGAAGGCAGCGATGCCGATCTGCGCCGCCGGCTGGGCGAAGGGCAACTCGATGCGATCCTCACCCTACTGCATGGCGCGCCAGCGGAAGGAGCGGTGGTGGAAGAAAGCTATGCCATGTTGTTGCCGCAGGGCCATGCGCTGGCCGCGCGCACCATGGTGAGCGCGCTGGACCTGGCGGCCGATGTCATGGTGGCGCGGCGCAGCTGCGAGATCCTGGGCGAAACCAGCCGCTTCTTCACCGCCCAGGGCGTGCGCCCGCACTTCCTGCTGCGCAGCGCCAACGAGGAACGCTGCATGGACCTGGTGCGGCAAGGCCTGGCAGTGACCACCGGGCCGGTGAGCCTGGCCGGCGATGGCGTGGTGGCGGTGCCGCTGGCCGGCTATGATTTCCGCCGCCGGCTGGGCCTGGTGGGCGGCGGTCAGGCGCTGGACCCGGCACTGGTGGCAAGTTGGGGCCGGCTGGCCGCCAGCTGGGCATGATCTGGGGCCGTCAGCCCAAGCCCCGGTTGGGGCGTTGAGATTCACCCGATCGGGGGTTTGTCGGCACGCGTGGTTTTGCAAAACATTGCAGGCCTGCGGGCATCCCTCTCTCCTGATCGGAGCCAACCATCATGACCGCGTCCCCCACCACGCCGACCGTCGTTCTCGTCCATGGCGCCTGGGCCGATGGATCGAGCTGGCAGCGGGTCATTCCCCTGTTGCTCGCGGCCGACGTGCCGGTGGTGGCGGTGCAGAACCCGACGACCTCGCTGGCCGATGACGTGGCCGCCACCGCGCGCACGCTGGCCACGGTTGCCGGGCCAGTGGTGCTGGTCGGGCATAGCTGGGGCGGGGCGGTGATCACCCAGGCCGGCAACGATCCCAAGGTCAAGGCGCTGGTCTATGTCGCCGCATTCGCGCCCAAGGCCGGTGAAACCGTGGGCGACCAGGTCGGCCGCCACGAAGCCCCACCGGCGCTGGGCAAGATCATCGACGATGGCGCCGGTTTTCTGACGCTGAGCGCGGCAGGCTGGATCGAGGACGTGGCGCAGGACCTGCCCGAGACCGAGGCGCGCGTGCTCTGCGCCACGCAGCCGCCGCTCGCCGCCAGCACCTTTGGCGACAAGGTGGAGCAGGCCGCGTGGGAAACCCGCCCGACCTGGTACATCGTTTCCGCGCAGGATCGCATTGTTAGCGTGGCGCTCGAGCGCGAACTGGCCGCGGCGATGAACGCGCAAACCAGCGAAGTGGCGGCGGGGCACTTGAGCCTGCTGTCGCAGCCCGAGGCGGTGGCGGGCGTTATCCTCGACGCCGTGCGCGCGACGGCTGCAAGCCTCTGAAACATGTGCGCAGTGAACCAAGAGGCGCTTTTTCCTGTCATGGCTTCATGACAGGATCGCTGCGTCCTGCTCACGGCCGATACCGGATTCGGCCAAGCAATGGAGAGTGACATGGATGCGGTAACGACGAAGTGCCCGATGGGCGGCGGCGAGGGCAAAAAGCGGCCCCTGTTGGGACGGACGAACCAGGACTGGTGGCCCAAGGCCCTGCCGCTGACGATCCTGGCGCAGCATGGCCAATCGCCCAGCCCCTATCCGCAAGGGTTCGATTATCGCGCGGCGTTCAAGGGCCTCGATTATGCGGCGGTGAAGGCCGATCTGCATGCCCTGATGACCGACAGCCAATCGTGGTGGCCGGCCGACTATGGCCATTATGGCCCGTTCTTCATTCGCATGGCCTGGCATTCTGCTGGCAGCTATCGCAGCGGCGATGGGCGTGGCGGTTCGTCTTCGGGTTCGCAGCGGTTTGCCCCGCTCAATTCCTGGCCCGACAACGGCAACCTCGACAAGGCACGGCGCCTGCTCTGGCCGATCAAGCGCAAGTATGGTGCGGCGCTGAGTTGGGCTGACCTGTTCATCATGGCCGGCAACGTGGCGATCGAGTCGATGGGCGGTCCGATCTTCGGCTTTGGCGGCGGCCGCGAGGATATTCACGAACCGGCCCTCGATGTGTTCTGGGGCATGGAAGAAACCTGGGTGGGTGACCCGCACAACCAGACCCGGATCGACGAGGCCGCCGGCCTCAAGATCGAGGGTCCGCTCGCCGCGATCCAGATGGGGCTGATCTATGTGAACCCCGAAGGACCGGGCGGCGTGCCCGATCCCATGGCCTCGGCGCGCGACATTCGCGAAACCTTCCACCGCATGGGCATGGACGATACCGAAACTGCCGCGCTCACCGCCGGCGGGCACACCTTTGGCAAGGCCCATGGTGGCGGCGATGCCGCACTGGTGGGGGCCGCGCCCGAAGGGGCCGACATTGCCCAGATGGGCTTTGGCTGGACCTCTACCCACGGCACCGGGATGGGCGATGACACGATCACCTCGGGCATCGAGGGATCGTGGACGCCCACGCCCACGCAGTGGGACATGACCTATTTCGACATGCTGCTCGACCACGAATACGAACTGGTGCGCAGCCCGGCCGGCGCGCACCAGTGGCAACCGGTGGGCAACCCCGAAGAGACCCTGGCCCCCAAGGCCCATACGCCGGGCGTCAAGGTGCCCACGATGATGACCACCGCCGACATGGCGATGAAGGTCGACCCGGCCTATCGCGCGGTGATGGACCGTTTTCGCGCCGATCCGGCCTATTTTGCCGACAGCTTTGCCCGCGCTTGGTTCAAGCTGACCCACCGCGACATGGGGCCCAAGGCGCGCTATCTGGGGCCAGACGTGCCGGCCGAAGACCTGATCTGGCAAGATCCGATTCCCGCGCGCGATTATCCGCTGATCGATGCCGCCGATGTGGCCACGCTCAAGACCGCGATCGCCGGCTCAGGACTGTCGGTGGCTGAACTGGTCGGCACGGCCTGGGCTTCTGCGGCCACCTATCGCGGATCGGACCGGCGCGGCGGCGCCAATGGCGCGCGCATCGCGCTGGAGCCGCAGCGCCAATGGGCGGTGAACGAGCCGGAGAAGCTGGCGCGCGTGCTGGACGTCTATGCCGGCATCAAGGCGCAGTTCGATGGTGCGGCCAGTGGTGGCAAGCAGGTGTCGCTGGCCGATCTCATTGTGCTGGGCGGCGGCGTGGGCATCGAACTGGCCGCCAAGGCCGCCGGCCGCACGGTGGACGTGCCGTTCACCCCGGGCCGCACCGATGCCACGGCGCAGCAGACCGACGCCGAAAGCTTTGCCTGGCTCGAGCCGCATGCCGATGGTTTCCGCAACTATCTGGCCGGGCCGACCGATGTGAACGCAGAGGAACTGCTGATCGACCGGGCGCAGCTGCTGGGCTTGGGCGTGGCGGAAATGACCGTGCTGGTTGCCGGGCTGCGCGTGCTGGGTGCCAACCATGGTGGCGCGGCGCATGGCGTGCTGACCACGCGGCCGGGCCAGTTGACCAACGATTTCGTGGTCAACCTGCTCGACATGGCCACGGCCTGGGCGCCGGCAGGCGACGGGGCGGAAACCTACGTGGGCAAGGATCGCGCCAGCGGCGCGCCGCGCTGGACGGCCACGCGCGTCGATCTCGTGTTCGGGGCCAATGCCCAGCTGCGCGGGGTGTGCGAGGTCTATGCCGGGCTGGACGCAGAAGACAAGTTCGTGGACGATTTCATCGCCGCCTGGACCAAGGTGATGAACGCAGACCGCTTCGACTTGCTCGATTGATCGCGTGCCTGGTTGGCTGGCGCCGTTGCCTCAGGGTGGCGGCGCCAGCGAATCCCGCTCTACCAGGTGAAAATCGAGCATGACCTGGCGATCGCCGGTCTCTCCGCGATCGAGCAGCAGGCTCGCTGCCGCATAGCCCATTTCCTCGATCGGCTGGTAAATCGTGGTGAGATAGGGCCAGACCGACTTGGCCACCCAGCTATCATCGAAGCCGCACAGCGAGATATCATGCGGCACGCGCAGCCCGGCGCGGGCGCAGGCGACCATGACCCCGGCGGCGGAATCATCGTTGGTGGCAAAGATCGCGGTAGGACGCGCGTCGCGTGCCAGCAAGTCCATGCCGGCGGCAATCCCGCTTTCGAACGAGAACAGGCCATCTGCCTCTGCCACCACCAGATCGGGATCGAGCTGGCGGATCGCCGCGAGGAAACCGGTGCGGCGCCGATCGCCGGCGCGGTGCAAGGGCGGGCCGGTGACCACGCCCAGGCGGCGATGGCCCAGCGCCCAGAGGTGGCGGGCGACCAGCGCACCGGCGGCGGCATCGTCGATCGCCACGCAGGGAGAGCGGCCCAGCTCGCTGTTGGGCGCGATGCGGGCATAGCGGACGCCGCGCCGCTCCAGAAAGGCCAGGACCTGGACGTTGTCGGTCAGCGGCGGGGTGAGGATGAACCCGTCGCAGCGGCTGTTGCGCACGATCGCATCAAGCTGGGCCTCCACCTCGGCGCGGGGCAGGTCTGAGGCGATATTGTCGATGCGCAGGTGGTACTGCTGCTCGACACAGGCGCGATAGACGCCTGACTGGATCTTGATGGTGTAGTTGGGACTCGGGTTGTCGAACAGCAGCCCGACGATGAAAGTGCGCGATCCGGCCAGCGACCGCGCCGCGGCATCGGGCACGAAGGCCAGCGCGGCGATCGCGGCCTCCACCTTGGCGCGCAGGCCGTCTGACACATGCGGCTCGCGGTTAACCACGCGCGACACGCTTTTGAGCGAGACCCCGGCGAGCCGGGCCACGTCCTCCATCGTGGCGCGTTCCTTGGCGCCAGCGGGGCGGGAAGGGGGGCCGGCAAGGGCGGCGGGGTTAGATGGGGATTGTGGCGTTTTGGCCGACGGGTGCCTCTCCATGTCAACCATTATGGCTATTTCTTTCGGCAGGTCACGCGAAATTCTGACAGCGCAGTCTTGACAGCGCTGACTGATTCATTTCAAACCATGGCTAAGCAAGATCGAAAACTTGCCGCCGATGGAGAGGATATCGATTGCGGTTCGAAGCATGGCTTCGGGCGTTGGGCCTTTGCGGCCCGTTTCTTCCCCATTTCGGCATGCGGCCATTGCCCGGGCAGTGCCTGTCTGCGCCACGCGCGCAAGCCAGGCAGGGCGTGATCGCGAACGGGAGCACTACCCGCGGCGCACGTGCACGCGGGAACAAAAAGGGAGGGAAGACATGAAGCTGATCCAGACAGCATGCCTGATTTCGGCGGTGGCCCTGGCCGCGCCAGCCTATGCCCAGAGCACGCCCGCGCCGGCGCCGGCGCAAGATGCGGCCAAGACCGCCAGCGACGATGTGTCGATGCCCGATATCGTCGTCACCGCCACGCGCGACAAGACGCTGCTGTCGAAAACGCCGATCGCGCTGACCGCGATCACCGGCGACGGGCTGCGCTCCAAGGGCGTGACCAATCCCACCGCGCTGGGTGACCAGGTGCCCGGCCTGTCGATCGACCGCACCAATGGCCTGCAGATCACCATTCGCGGCGTGACCAGCACCGACGGCACCGAAAAGGGCAACCCTTCGGCCGCGTTCCTGGCCGATGGCGTCTATCTGGCGCGGCCGCAGCAGGCCGACGTGAGCTTCATGGACGTGGACCACGTCGAAGTGCTCAAAGGGCCGCAAGGCACGCTCTATGGCCGCAACACCACGGCCGGCGTGATCAACGTGATCACCAAGCGGCCCAATTTCGAGCGGGCCAGCGTGGAAGCCAATGCCGGCGTGGGCAATTACAACGCCTACAATGCCGACGCGGCCTTCAACCTGCCGGTCAACGACTGGGCCGCCTTCCGCCTCTCGCTCAATTTCGACACGCGCGACAATTTCGTCAAGGGCGTGGCCAACGATCCCAATTACAACAACAAGTTCCGCACCAATATCTCGGCCCGCCTGCAGGGCCTGTTCAAGCTGGGCGATCGCGGCGAACTGCTGCTGCGCGGCGGCTATTCACGGCTGACCGGATCGCGCGATTCCTCGGTGCCGTTCAGCAATTTCTATCAGGTTGGCAACAATCCCAGCGGCGGGCGCTTTGCCGTGTGGGCGCCGATCGGCGATACCCGCCAGTCGCTCACCACGCCGCTCGCCAGCGCCAACTTCAATGCGCCGCTCACCTATGTGAACCCGATCGATGGCCAGACCTATACCTCGGGGCTGTCGGCGCACCAGTATGGCGGCGGGGATCAGTCTTCGTTCAAGCCCAACGTGCATGACATCGCCTATAATCTCGATGGCGAGTTCAACTATGATTTCGGCGGCGTGAAGGCGACGTACCTTGGCTCGATCCGCCAATACGAAGCCAAGGAAAACAGCAACGTGCTTTCGGGTGGCGTCAACCTGCCCGGCACGTTCAACGGCGATTACACGCAGCAGAGCCACGAGTTGCGCCTGGCGTCGAGCGGCGACGGCCCGCTCAAGATCCAGGGCGGCCTGTACTACTTCCGCGAGGAATCGCGGATCGCGTTCTTCATCTACAACCTGGTGCCCTTCGCGTTTGGCAACACGTTCATCTACGGCTTCCCGCAGCACACGATCTCGTCCACCAAGGGCGCGTTCACCCAGGGCACCTACAAGGTGACCGATGCGCTGCGCGTCACGGCGGGCATTCGCTATACCGCCGACGATCTCTCGCGCTATGGCCACACCGTGCACCTCAACACGCTGGGCGGCCAGCCGCTGGTGGGCGGGCAGTATTCCATCGATCCCAATACGCCTGCAGCGCCGGGCGGGCCGACCGTGGGCAGCGGGCGCAGCTATGTCAACGATGCCTCGGTCAAGGGCCGCAAGGTCACCTGGCGCCTGGGTTTTGACGCCGATGTGCTGGGCGGGCTGCTCTATGGCTCGATCGCCACCGGCTACAAGGTTGGCGGCTTTGGCGATGGCTGTTCCACCGGTGGCGCTGGCCAGTCGCTGGTCACCTCGCAAGGGGAACGCTGCGATTATTCCACGCCGGGGGCAACGCCCGGTTCGCTCAAGTATGCCGATCAGCATGCCATCTATTACGAGCCGGAAACCCTGACCGACTATGAACTGGGCTTCCGTGGCCGCGTGGCGCCGTGGATGAAGATCGATACCAACCTGTTCCTGTATGATTACAAGAACATGCAGCTAAGCGCGGTGATCCCGATCAATGGCGCCAACCAGACCGTGACGACCAATGCGGGCAAGGCGCGCGTGCTGGGCTGGGAATTCGAGACGCAGTTCTTCCCGATGCGCGATCTCAACCTCACGCTCGGCGTCGATCTTACCGACGGGCATTATACGCAGTTCTGCCCCTCGGGCGTGGTCAACGGCACCTGCGCTATCAACTATGCCGGGCAAAAGCTTGATCGCACCCCCGCCACCGTCATTTACGGCGGGGTGAACTACACCGTGCCGGTCGGTTCGGGCAATGTCGTCGCTTCGGTCTATTCGCGCTATTCGTCGGCCTATTCGGTGACGGTGTTTGGCGATACCGGGTCTTACTGGCTCAAGCTGTGGACGCCTTCGCGCTCGCGCACCCAGGCGAGCCTGACCTACAATGCGCCGAACGACACCTGGTATGCCTCGGCCTTCATCAAGAACATCGAGAACAAGGTTTCGCTGGTGACCGGCAACGCCACCAGCCTGACGATGAGCGATCCGCGCACTTTCGGCGTGCGCGCCGGGGTCAAGTTCTAAACACCGGTCTACCCTGCTGCGGGCCGCGCGCCGCCTGGTGCGTGCGTGCGGCCCGCTTTTTTCTTTTTCGTTCCAGCAAGGATCCCAGCGATGAAACGCCATTTGCCCTTCGTGCTCGGCTGCGCCGCCCTGGCGCTTGGCAGCGGTGCGCGCGCCCAGCAGGCGCCCGCGGTCGACATGGCAGCGGCGCAGGCCCGCGCCGATGCCACGCTTGCCAAGATGAGCGCCGACGACAAGGTGATTCTCACCCACGGCGTGATGCCGCTGCCGTTCCTGCCGGGGGCCAAGATCCCGGCTGGGGCGATTTTCGGCGCTGGCTATGTCGCCGGGATTCCGCGGCTGGGCGTGCCGGCCTTGACCGAAACCGATGCCAGCCTGGGCGTTGCCTGGGTGGGCGGCTTGCGCAAGGATGGCGCCACCGCCCTGCCATCGGGCCTGGCCCAGGCGGCAAGCTGGAACCCTGATCTGCTCTATCGCGGCGGGGCGATGATCGGGGCAGAGGCGCGGGCCAAGGGCTTCAACGTGCTGCTGGCTGGCGGCGTCAACCTGATGCGCGATCCGCGCAATGGCCGCACGTTCGAATACCTGGCGGAAGACCCGCTGCTGTCGGGCGACCTGGTGGGCGCGGCGATTGCCGGCATCCAGTCGAACCACATCATTTCGACGATCAAGCACTTTGCGCTCAACGGCCAGGAAACCGGGCGCAAGTATGTCGATGTCAAGATTGCCGAGGGCGCGGCGCGGGAAAGCGATCTGCTGGCGTTTCAGATCGGCATCGAAAAGGGCCAGCCTGGCGCGGTGATGTGTGCCTACAACCGCATTGGTGGGGCGCAGGCCTGCGCCAGCGACTGGGCGCTCAACAAGGTGCTCAAGGGCTCTTGGGGCTACAAGGGCTTCGTCATGTCTGACTGGGGCGCGGTGCCGGGGGTTGAGGCGGCGCTAGGCGGGCTGGACCAGCAATCAGGCGCAGAGCTGGACAAGGCGCTCTATTTTGCCGACGTGCTCAAGGCCAAGGCAGGGGCGGACAAGGCCTATGCCGCCCGCCTCGATGACATGAACCGCCGCGTACTGACCGCGATCTATGCCACTGGCATCGACAAGCACGCGGCCCAGCCCGGCGGCGCGATCGATTTTGCCGCCCATGCCCGGGTGGCCGAAGACGTCGCGCGGCAGGGCATCGTGCTGCTCAAGAACAATGGCGCGCTGCCGCTGGCCAAGACGGCCGCCTCCATCGCGGTGATCGGCGGCTATGCCGACAGCGGCGTGCTGGCCGGCTCGGGCTCCAGCCTGGTCATGGGCGAAGGGGGGCCGGCCGCGACGCGCTCGCTTGGCGGAGACGGGCCGTTTGCCGCGCTGATGCAGCAAAGCTATCACCGCTCCAGCCCGCTCAAGGCGATCCAGGCCCTGGCGCCCAAGGCCACCATCACGTTCCGCGACGGGCGCTATATCGCCGATGCCGTGGCCAAGGCGCGCCAGGCTGATGTGGCCATCGTGTTTGCCACCGAATGGCGCACGGAAGGGGCCGACCAGCCCGACCTGTCGCTGCCCGATGGCCAGGATGCGCTGATCGCTGCCGTGGCGGCAGCCAATCCCAACACCATCGTGGTGCTGGAAACCGGCGGCCCAGTGATGATGCCCTGGCTCGACAAGGTCGCCGGCGTAGTGGAGGCGTGGTATCCCGGCGCCCGCGGCGGCGAGGCGATCGCTTCGGTCCTGTTCGGCGACACCAACCCGGGCGGGCGCCTGCCCGTCACGTTTCCCGCCAGCCTGGATCAGTTGCCCCGGCCCAAGCTGGACGGCGCGGATTGGGTGGAGCCCAATTTCGGGGGCGATCCGGCCCCGGGCAAGGACCAGCTGCACGCCGATTACGACATCGAAGGGTCTGACGTGGGCTATCGCTGGTTTGCCCGCAAGGGATACAAGCCGCTGTTTCCGTTCGGCTTTGGCCTGAGCTATACCAGCTTTGCCGCGCGTGACCTGAAAGTTTCGGGGATGTCTGCCAGCTTTACCCTGGCCAATACCGGTCAGCGCGCCGGCGATGACGTGGGCCAGGTCTATCTCGTGCGTCGCAATGGCCAGCCGCTGCAACGCCTGGTCGGCTTCAAGCGGATGAGCCTGGCCGCAGGCGCGAGCCAGAGCGCCACGGTAACCTTCGATCCGCGCCTCCTGGCCGATTGGAAGGATGGGCGCTGGACCATGCCGGCCGGCGACTATGGCTTTGCCCTGGGGCGCAGCGCGGCCGATCTGGGGCAAGTGGTGACCGTCAAGCTGCCCGCGCGCAGCTGGAAGGATTAGCGCGATCGACCGCTGCCCGGTCATGGCCTTGTTGGCAATGAGGCGGCTGCGGCAGGTGTGCAAGGCATACCTGCCGCAGAAAGGGCATTGCGCTCACTATCGCATCTGTGTTCGGTTGGAGTCGCACGGATCGAACTCGTGATGCCGCGAGTTTATGGCAAATGAGCTTGGATCCTCCCCCCGGCCCCGAAGGGCGCCTTGATCGCTTGAGCGCCTGGATGCGTGTCAGCCAATGGCGGCAGTGGCTCGTTCTCTATCCGCTGGTGATGCTGATCACGGTTGTGCTCCTGATCCTCTGGATCGCCGTCGCCTTCGCGTTGCACTCCACCGATCGCGATGCGGGTGCCGTCGCGCTCAATTACGTGCTCGTGGGCGTGATCGTCACGGCCGGCCTCTTGGTGATTCACCCAGCCATGTATCGCTGGCAGTGGCACATCGAGCGCAAGCGCCGCGCCGGTGAATTGCCTCCTGACGGTGCCATGCCTGCCTATGGGTCGGAAATTGCAGCGCCCGCGCCCCGGATCGACTGGCCCTGGCCCTATCGTTTGCGTCACGGGCTCGCGCGCTTGCTCACGGTTGCCGCCTTGCTCTTTTTCTTCATGCCGTACCGCAATCAGACCGCGATTGCGCGTTTCCTGTCTACCCACAGCGCGGGGCGGGCGTCGGCAGGAAGCCTGGCGGGCCTGATATTTTTCTATCTGCCATTTTGCGTGATGGCGGTGCTGATCGGGGCGCTGACCTGGCGCCAGGCGAAACGCCGCGACGCCGGGTTGCTGAGCGAACGGGAAAGCCTGCTGCTCGAGGCCGAAACGACATGGCTGTTCTCGTTTGGCGCCGCCGTGATCATCGTGATTTTTCTGTGCCATTTCGCAGGCGGCATGATCACCGCGTTCATGGTCTAACAGGCTGCGGGAAAAGGCCCTATCGTTGACAGCGCAGATGTGATTCAGGCTTTGGCGCGGACGAGGCCGAGGATGAAGCGATGCGCGGGTCAGATGATCGCAGCGAAGGGCTGTTTTCTTACGCGAGTTGCGAAGCCCGGGTTCCAGCACGGCACCCGCTGCGGGTGATTCGGGCGATCGTTGACGAGGCGCTGGATATCCTGTCGCCGGATTTTTCAGGGCTTTACGCGCCGATTGGTCGGCCCTCGATTGCGCCGGAGAAGCTGCTGCGCGCGCTGTTGCAGCAGCCACGGGTCAAGACGCTACTTTCGGATGAACATTTCTCGGTCGATGGCGCGCTGATCTTGGCGTGGGCCAGCATGAAGAGTTTTACGCCCAAGGATACAGGCGACAGCTCCGATGACGACAACGACGACGCCCCGCCGCCCAACCGCAAGGGGGCGCAACGCCTAGCGCGATTTCAACGGCGAGAAGCGCAGCAATCCCACCCATGCCTCCACCACCGATCCGGACGCACGCCTCTTCTAGAAGGCACGTGGACAAGCGGCCAAGCTGTGTCACATGGGCCATGTCCTGATGGAAAACCGCCACGGCCTGGTGGTCGATGCCACGCTGACCCATGCCACAGGCACCGCCGAGCGCGGGGCGGCATTGACTATGCTGGAGCGTCTGGACGGGCACCACCGCATCACGCTGGGCGCCGAAACGAAGTTCAGCGAAGCTACAAAGCCTACGATACCGCCAATTTCGCCGCCAATCTGCGCGCGATGAACGTGACGCCCCATGTCGCGCAAAACACCGCCAACCGACGCTTGGCCATCGACGGCCGCACCACCCGGCACACCGGCTATGCCGCCAGCATCCGTATCCGCAAGCGGATCGAGGAGGTCTTTGGCTGGGCCAAGACCTGCGGCAATCTGCGCAAGACCCGCCACCGAGGGCTGCCGCGCGTGGGCTGTGCCTTCACACTGACCGCCGCAGCCTATAACCTGGTGCGCCTGCCAAAGCTGCTGGCGACAGAACAAATGCGCCCGGCGCGCGCCAGTTACGTGCCCTGAATAATCCGATCAATGCGTTGGGCGCGCTGCGGTGTTTGCGGCAACGACGGTCTGCGCGGCGCGGGCCATCGCCAGTTGGCGATGGGTTTCGATCTGGGCAAGGCCCGTCTTCACCGCCGTGTTGTAGCAATGCATTTCGTCGGTGGCCATGTGAATGGTGCCGTCGCCGAACGGCGTGCAGATTTTGGCAGCAACGCGGCGCATTTGCGCCTTCAATGATTTGACCGCCTTGGGAGAGGTGAAGTCGACCTGCGCGATATCCATCTCGGCATGCGGAGTGTCGATGACCGTGTCCTGCGCGGCAGCAGGCATGGCGTTTGTCGCGGCCAGCGCGGCCAGCGAGAGAGCAGCGATCTTGGCGAAATTTGCGGTCCGGATCATGGTCAATTCCCCTGTCAAAGTCTGTCCAGGCGTTCGTGCCTGACAAGGGATGGACTACCCGGACCGCGCCCTATCTACGCGTGACGGCCGTCACGCCGGCATATTATTTGCCTTTCCCGCCGTCTTTGCCGTGGCCATCATTCTTGCCGTGGCCGTCGTTCTTCCCATGACCGTCATTCTTGCCACGGCCGTGGTGCTTGCGGTGAACGTGCTTCTTGGGTTGAACGTGGTGCGGGGTAGCATGGGTCGCCATCGCGGGCATGCCGGCCATCGTGTGCTGTTGCTCCGCCTCGGCTGTTGCCGGGGCCAGTGCCAAGGCGGCTGTGCCCATGGCTATGATCAGAAAGCGCATGTCCGTCTCTCCTCGATTTCGGCCCGCGTTTGGGCCGATCACAAACCCAGCGCGGCGCGCAGGGCGACGAAGCGCGGATCGCCGCGCAACGATGTCAGCAGGGGATCGCACGCCATCTGCGACAATCCCGAGTCGAGTAGCGCATAGGCCCGCTGCAGCGCGGCGATGGCCGGGCCAGGCTCTCCCCACTGCGCGTGAATCTGCGCGATCTGATACATGATCGTCTCGCCAAACTGCGCCTGCAATTGCGCCATCGCCGTGGCGCCTGCGGCGCGATTTCCCTGCCGCCCGGCAACGATCGCTTGCCCAGTGAGGCGTACGTCGGCGCGCGGCTCCTGGGCAAAGGTAGCAGCGGCGGCTGGCAGTTGCCCCTGCATCACCAGCGCGCGGCCGATATCGCCATGCGCGCCGGAAAGCTGTGCGTTCATCCCCAAGGCCATGCGCGCGGCGGCAATCGCCGCGTCCCAGTGGCCGCCGTAATAGAGCATCCGCCCCTTGGCGCGCGGCACCAGCGGATTGAGCGGATCGAGCGCCATCGCCGCCTCGATCGCTGCCAGAGCTGCGGAGTTGTGGCCGGTCTTGGCGGCAAAGAACGCATAGGGCACCAGGATCGCAGCGTCCTCGCTGCCGAGGTCATGGGCACGCGCAAACCACGGCGCGGCGGCGCGTGCATCGAGCCGCGCGGTGAACAGGGCATCGCCCATGCCCAGCTGCGCCATGGCCAGGCGTGGGGCCAATTCCACCGCGCGCTGTGCCGATGCCACCGCCTTGGCATAGAGATCGCGCATTTCGGCCGCGGTCGCATAGTTCGCGCCAATATCGAGCAGGGCACTCGCCCGCGCCGCCCAGGCCTGGGCATAGCGGGGATCGGCCGCGATCGCCTGATCGAACAAGCCCGCCGCCGCGCGGTCTGATCCGGCATCGACATCCGATTGATACGCCGCCCGTCCTTTGAGGAACGCATCATAGGCATCGACGCTGGTGGTCCCTGCGTCCTGCACCGCCGCGCGCGCCGCCGGGGTCAACGTTCCCGCGATCGCCTGCGTCACCATGGCGGCGATGTCTCCCTGGACGGCGAAGATATCGGTTAACCGGCTGTCGTAATCGCGTGACCATTTGACCAGCCCTGTCTCGGCCTCAACCAGTTCGACAGTGATCCGCATCGTCGCCCCATCGCGGCGCACGCTGCCATCGAGCAGATGGGCGACGCCCAGCTTTGCTGCAACGCTGCGCGCATCCACAGATTGGCCGCGAAACTGGTTGGACGAGACTTGCGCCGCGACGCGAAACAGTCCGGTCTGCCCCAGGCGGGCGCGCAGTTCTTCAGAAAGGCCGTCGGAAAACCACGCCTGTGCCGGGTCCGCGCTCAGATTGGTCAGCGGTAGCACAGCAATGCTGTTGGCCGCGCGCGGTTCTCCGCGCTGCGACAACCAGCCGATTCCGCCGGCTGCTGCCAGGGCCATCACGCCGCCACCGGCCAACCACGTTCGGCGCGACACCCCGGTTCGCGCTGCCATCGCTGTGGGCGTCCTGGCGGAAACTGCCTGTCTGCCCGCCGCCGCCTCACCGCGCGCGCCAGCGTGGATCGCGGCTAGCAGCCGCCGTGTTTCCGCCGCGTCGCCGCTGCCGTCCCAGCGGGAAAAATCGATCGCCTGGTATTGCCGGAACCCCAGCGGCGGCGGGGTTCCATCGAGCGAGATCGGCACGAAGCGCCCCCGGTCGCGCCCATGCGCCGCCTCGTCGCGCACCCAGTCCGACGCCACCGACGAGGCCGACCAGGCCACCACGATCATCTCGGCGGCGTCCAGCGCGGTCTCGATCGATTGCGCAAAGGCGGCGCCCCCGGCGATCAGTTCGTCCCACCAGACATCCAGCCCTGCGGCCTGCAATGCCGCCACCAGCTGCTCGGCGCGGGTGCGATCGGCCCGCGAATAGGACACGAATACCGTTGGCCCGCCGCCGGCTGGGGGCCCCTCGCTCATCGCGCCAGTGCCTGCGCGCCCACGATGCGGCGTATCCACGGCAGGTAATGCGCCACGTTGGTGTAGATTCCCGGAACGTTGGGCAAGGCACAGCCAAACCCGCCCGAAACGATGCCCACCAGCGCCTCGGGGTCATCGCCGTCCATGCCGACCAGCGGCCCGCCGCTGTCACCCTGGCACGAATCGCGCCCACCCGGGCCATAGCCGGCACAGATCACGCCATCGGTGATCACGCCGCGATAGTGCGGATTGCGCGCGCAGACGGCGCGCGGCACCGGATCGAGCCGCACCATGCGCAAATCGCTTGGTTCGTGCGTGATATGGCCCGCATCATCCAGATGCGGCGCGGTGTCGTTGTCATGCGCCGCCATCGTTCCCCAGCCATAGACTGCCAGGATCACCCAATCGTCGGGCAGGGGATCGTCAGGGCGCACCCCGGCGATGCGCAAGGGCGCGATCCGCTTGGGATCATCGATCGGCACCGTCTCGGCATCGGCGGCAATGTGCAGCAGGGCGATGTCGTTGCGGTAGTGCGGCTCGCTGAAATCGGAGTGCAGGACCACCCTGGTGATCGCATAGGTCGCGCCGCCATGGACCAGATCCTGCGTGCCCAGCCGGATGCGTCGCCAGCGCCGCACATAGACGGGATCGATCGCGCCATTGGCGTTGACCATGCAATGCTGCGCGGTCAGCACCCATTCCGGTGCAATCAGCACGCCGCCGCAATGATGATGGAATTCGAACGCCTTGCGCTGGTTGAGGTATTCGGCATCGGGGCTTGCCGCGCGCACCAGCGCTGCATCGGCCACGAAATCCTGCTTCACGTAATGTGCGGTCGAATAGAACTCGGCCTGCCACGGCGTTGCCTGCTTCAAATCGCGCACCCGCACGCCGCCGACCACCCCTGTGCGGTGCGGCCGCTGCAACAGCATGCACCGCCAGGTCAGCCGCGTCCGCCCGGTAAGCCGCACGCCGCCGATCGTGCGATCAGGCAAGGCCGGGCCCACAGCCGCTGCCTGCCAGATACCCATGATCCCCGGCCGCGGCACCGCTGGGCATGCCCGCCGCGGCGGGACCGGCGTTATCGCGGCGATCGCGGGGATCGTCACATCGCCGAATTCCTGCGCTGCCGATGTGTCCAGCCGATAGCGCACGCCGTCGCGCACCACCTCGCGATGGGTCACCGCCACCTGCGGCAACCGCGTGAGAAAGCCACCGTCAGCCTCGAGCCGCCAGGCCACGCCATTTTCGATCTTGTACCGCTGGCCGCCAACCGCCACCACTTGCGTCACCGTTTGTGGTTCGGCGAGGGCGTCTGCCAAGGCATCGTCATGCTGTGGTGGCGCCCCGTGCGCCGTCAATGGCGCCAACAGTGCCAGCACCGCCGCCACAAGACCGCGCCGGCGGCCGCGCGCCACCGCCCCCCAAGATTGACGCCTGATCTGCCCCATATCGCTTTTTCTTGCGACGCGGCCCTTTCCGCGCAGTCACTTGATTGCCCGATTTTACATTCCAAGGCAATTCGCCTTGCCCATCTGCCATTGCTTTCACAGTGACGCGGGGCTGCGAGCAGATCGCGCCGCTTGGGGGGCCTTTCGGGCAGCCTTTGCACCTGATACGCTCCATGCATGGACACCCCCGCCCGCCATGACGCCGAAGCTGTGCTGGCCGAAACCTTTGCCTGCCCACCGGCTGTCGCCACGGCGATCAACGGCAAGGCGCATCTGCGGGACTATCCGGCCAAGGCGGTGATTGTGGCATGCGACAGCGTGTTCGATGCGGTCCACGTCATGGTCGCGGGCAATGCCCGGATGCAGGCGTTCGGGCTCGACGGTCGCCTCGTCGCGGTGGAGGATTATGCCCGCGGCGATCTGTTCGGTGAAAACGGCCTGTTCGAAACCGAACGGGCCGCGCACGATATCTCGGCGATCGCGCAGAGCCGCGTGGCGGCGATCGGCAATGCAGCGTTCCTCGATCTGATGGCCAACTATAATTGCGTGGCGTTGGCGGTCTCGCGCCGTCTGGTTGCGCGTCTGTCGAAAATCACCCGCCGCATGGTGGAGGGCGCCACGCTTTCGGCCAACGGCCGCATCCATGCCGAAATCCTCCGCCAGGCGCAGGCCGGTACCGCGATGACGATCAGCCCGCCCCCGGTGCTCAGCCAACTTGCGCTCAAGGTGCAATCGACGCGTGAGACGGTCAGCCGCGCGATCTCGGCGCTGGAAAAGCGCGGGATCATCCGCCGCGACGGGCAAGGTCTCACCGTCGTCGCCCCGCACCGCCTGGAAGAACTGATCTTCTGACCCGCGCGCGCCCGCGCTCAGTCCGCCGCTGGCGAGATCGCGAACAGGCGGATATCCTCGACTTCGCCCACCAACTCGGGCGAAATCCGATCGGCCTGGTTCACGCACAACGCTGCGGCCAGCGTCTCGCTTGCGGTCAACACCCCAGGCAGTGCCGCCGAGGCAATCATGCCAAGCTCTGCAATCCCGCGCCCCACCAGCGCGGCCGGCGCTTCCAGCCAGTGCGCCAGCGCATAGTGCCCGCAGATCCGCAAGGGCACGTTGAGCCCCGGCGCGGCGAGCGGCGGTAAGGCCAGCAAGCCGCAGGCATAGGCCCAGGCAGCATCGGGATCGGCAAAGGCCACCATCCGCGCATTGCCGACCGGCAGCGTCAGCTCGGGCTGCACCGGCAGGGCAGCGCAGGCGGCTCGAAACGGCGCGATCACCGCATCGAGCGCGGTGGAAAATCCGTCTTCGTCAAGATCGTCCAGCCCGGCAAACCCGATCCATAGCATCGCCGCCAGCCGTCGGTCAGGCCGCCCCTCGGGCGCGCTCCGGGCGCCAGACGCCACTACTGGCGCATCGCGCGGCACCGCGATGCAGTGCTGCGGTCCGGCATCGCGCCACCGCTCGCCCAGATAAGCGGTGGAAAGCCCCGCGCCAAACCTACCCGCTGCGCCATCGGTGATCAGCAATTGCGCTGCCCCGCTCGCCAGCATCCGGGCATTGAGCACGGCTGCGCCCATCGCCACGTCCGCCGCCAGGCGCGTCGCCAACGGCTCATAGGCGCCACGCAGCGCGGTCAGGCAGCGCACCGACTGCGCCGCCTCTAGGCACGCACGAAACCGCGGCAACCATGCGTGATCGAAAGGCGCGACCGATTGCGCGATGAACGCCTCGACCCCGATCGGCAGCACGACATGCAATTCTGCCCCGCGCGCGAGTAAGGCTTCGGCAACAACGATATCCGCCCCAGCCGCCAGGGCGCCGAACCCAAAGCCGATCCC
Source organism: Novosphingobium sp. 1529 (assembly GCF_040544855.1). NCBI lineage: Bacteria > Pseudomonadati > Pseudomonadota > Alphaproteobacteria > Sphingomonadales > Sphingomonadaceae > Novosphingobium > Novosphingobium sp. 1529. Next base: position 216,796 of record NZ_JBEPKW010000003.1, on the reverse strand, counting down.
CTCTGCGGCCAGCCAATCACCCACCGTGCCGCGCAGGGCATCCCCTGCCGCTGCGGAAACGCCCAGGTGCCCGGCAAAGTTCAACGAGCGCGGCGGGCGGAACGCATCGAGCCATGCTGCGTCCGCGGCCATCGCCGCGAGTACCAGTGCCATCTGTCGCAGTGTGGCGGCGCGATCGGCCCAGCCATCGGGATCGGCCGCGCAGGCCATGGCGAGTGCCGCCCGCGCGGCTTCCACTTCGTGGCACACGAGATGCGCCTGCGCCTGGACTGCCGCGATAAAATAGGGCGTCTCGGCCCAATCACGTCCCGCTGCCAGCGCCGCCAGCACCCCGTGCGCCAGGCGCTCGGCTGTCTCGCCGTCGCCCGCCAGCCGCCGCATCACCGCTTCCTCGATCCACAGCCACGGTTGCGGGTTCAACGCTGCAGCGGCGGCAAAGGCATCGGCTGCTGCCACCAGCGCCGCGTTCCGCTTTGCACCGCGCGCGCGCAGCGCCGTCTCTTTCAACAGACGCGCCTGCGTCGCCCGTGCCGCCGGATCATCCTCCCGCGTGCCCCAGCCGCCAGCTTCGAACATGGCCGTGGCAAAGCCCAGGCTCCCGGCGCGCGCGGCGGTGATGATGGCGGCCAGGCTGGTCCGCGGCGGCGGGGCAGCAATCATCGGCAACAAGGCTCCTCGACGCGCGGTTTGGTCATGCCCGACGGTCATAGCGACAAGCCCCGTTCAGCGCCACAGTGGCGCATTGGTGAAATCCCGAACGGCAAAACCGGCAGGTGCCCGTGGAATGGGCACCTGCCGGCGGCCGATCCACGCGGGTCGCAACCGCGGCGGCCCCAAAGCGCACGCCCCCACCGCATCGGCGCCGCACGCTTTGGATTTGTGAAAAAAGATGGTCTGTTCGCGCCGGCCAGTTCATGAGCGCGTGACCGGCGCCGCCCAATCAATGCACCGGGCGCACGGCGGTGTTGGCGGCCACCGTGGTCTTGGATGCGCGGGCCAGCGCCAACTGCTGGCGGGTTTCGATCTGGGCCAAGCCGCCCTTTACCGCCTTGCTGTAGCAGTGCCGCTCGTCGGTGGTCATATGGCCCGAGCCATCGGTGTACGGTGTGCAGATCTGGGCGGCCACCCGGCGTACTTGCGCCTGCAGGGCCTTCACCGCCTTGGGCGAGGTGAAATCGACATGCGCGATGTCCATCTCGGCGTGCGGGATGTCGGCGGTCGTGTCCTGCGCGGCGGCAGGCATGGCGCTGCTCGCGGCCAGCGCGGCGAGCGAGAGGGCAACAGTCTTGGCGAAGTTGGTGGTCGAGATCATGGTCAATTCCCCTGTCAAAAGTCGGTCCAGGCGTTCGTGCCTGACAAGGGATTGACTATCCGGACCACGCCCCGCTTACGCGTGACGGCCGTCACGCCTGCACTTTTATTGTTTGAGGTGGCCGTCCCTTGCTGGACGGATGGCAACTGAACCAGCGTTCCAGGCAGTTAACCGTCCAGGATTTGCGCGCGCCGCCATGTTTGTGTTAAAGCCCTGGCAGGCCATGACGATGGCGGGCCTACATGCAGGAGGATGAGATGGACCGGAAGACGCGCTGACCCTGCCCGTCCATTTTCAATCCGGTACTCTCATGTCTTCTTTTCTTACGCTTGATTCCGTGGCGCTTGCCACCCCGTCAGGGCATCTGCTCTTTTCCGATCTGACGCTCACGGTGGGCCGAGAGTGCGTTGGCGTCGTGGGGCGCAATGGCTCTGGAAAGTCCACCCTGCTGCGCGCCATCCTCGGCCAGGCGCCGGTGCACAGCGGCGCCGTTGCGGTCAACGGCAGCGTCGCCATGCTCGAGCAGATCGTCACGCCAGGCAATGAGCTTGCAGCCCACGCCTTGGGGGTTTCAGCAGGGCTTGCGCGGCTGGCGCGCATCGAAGCGGGATCCGGCACGGAGCGGGACTTCGGCGAAGCCGATTGGGACTTACCCCGGCGCCTGGAGGAGGTGCTCGCTGCCGCCGGGTTGCCGCCGTTCGATCTGGGCCGTCCCATGGCCAGCTTTAGCGGCGGAGAGCGGACACGGCTGGCCATCGCCGGACTGTTGCTCGCCGAACCGGATCTGCTCCTGCTCGACGAGCCGACCAACAATCTCGATGATGATGGCCGCGCCGCCATTGCAGACCTGCTCGCCAATTGGCGCGGCGGTGCCGTTCTCGTCAGTCATGATCGCGCCTTGCTCCAATCCGTTAACAGGATAGTCGCCCTGTCACCTGTCGGCGTATCGATCCACGGTGGCGGCTGGTTGGAGTGGGCAGCCGCGCGCGACGCAGCCCGAGCGCAGGCGGAAGCTCAGCTCGAAGCGGCAGAACGCGACGTTCGCACTGCCCGCAAGGAGGCGCAATCCGCGCGTGAGGGCCAGGCGCGGCGGGATCGCGCTGGCAAGGCCTATGCCGCCAGCGGCAGCGCGCCCAAGATTCTGCTGGGCCGGCAGCGCGAGCGTGCCGAAAACAGCGCTGGGGGTAGCCATGCCCAGGCGCAGGATCGCATCGACGCGAAAGTCGTGGCGCTGGAAACGGCACGCACCCGCATCGATGTCGTCGCGCCGCTCAAGGTCGCCATTGCGCCTTGCCACCTTCCGCCAGGCCGCCTCGTGCTTGCTTGTCACGACGTCGTCTGGGGTGTGGGCGAGCGCCAGATCATCGCTGGACTGACGTTCTCGCTGCGCGGCCCCGAACGCGTGGCGCTGACCGGGCGCAACGGTGCTGGCAAGACCACGGTTCTGAAGCTCGTGGCAGGGCTCATCGCGCCGACGAGCGGCACAATCGAACGCTTCGTTCCATTCGCCATGCTGGATCAGACGGTAAGCCTGCTTGATCCCGACGCGAGCCTGATCGACAATATGCGTAAGCTCAATCCGGAACTTGGCGAAAACGAAGCGCGAGCCGCCCTTGCGCGGTTTGCATTTCGCGGCTCCGCCGGCGATCGGCTGGTGCGCGAACTCAGCGGCGGCGAACGCCTCAGGGCAGGGCTTGCCTGCGTATTGTCCGCCCAAAGCGTGCCGCAGTTGCTGCTGCTCGATGAGCCGACCAACCATCTCGACATCGAATCGATTGAGGTGATCGAACAGGCGCTACGCGCCTTTGACGGGGCGTTGCTGTTGGTGAGCCACGATGCGGCATTTCGCGATGCGGTCGGCGTCACGCGAGAGATTCAACTGGCCTAAACGGGGCGCAGACGCCGGTCGGGCGTCGCCCTAGCGGTTGCCTTGGTCTTGCGCTGTCACTAGACTTCTAACGCATGGGAACCGCCTTGAACACGACCGCGTGGACACCGCTTCCTGGGTGGCCACCATTCCCGGCGGCACCTTCATGATGGGGTCGGCGGCGAAGCGCCACACCGGAGACGAATGCCGGCTTTGCCTGCTTCGTGGCGGAAACCGGGTATCAATTGGGGCCACCGCCGGATTGAGAAAGCCCATGCCCGCGCAGGCGTCGCGGCCGGTGCGCGCGCCAGCACAGCCTGTGCCGGAGGGCCATCGCGGATCAGAACTTGGCGCCGAATGTCGCGCCAACATAACGATTGGGGTCCTTGTTGACGAACGCCGTGAGGTCGTTGGGATTGGTCGCACTGGCCATCAGGCCGGTGTGCACTATTAATGAATAATCGTTCTGGTTGCAGAGGTTGCGCATGAACAGCGTCAACGTGTAGCGGTGACCCGGTCCTGCAGCCCGATGTTGGCCGGCAACACCTCGACAGGACACAGGATGCCCTTGATCTCGAAGCTCTTGGCGGTCGACTTGCCCGCTCTTGGGCGGCAATGGCATCGGGATCGCCTATTCTACGTCCGTCACATCGCTGGGCAAAACCAGGTCTGATCTGGCATTCCCCCTCCGGGTGATAGCGGTCCACATGCCTTGTCGGTTGTCGTGCCGCAAATACGGCGCCATCACAAGTCACTGATATGGAGCGCCTTCTTTTTTGGTCAGTCTCTAATCGGCTTATCCTGAAATCATCGCGGATAATATTTTCGTCCATTTCCACCAATTGTTCATCAAATTTTATAAAATTGACTTATGCTGGATGTAGTGGGCAACGAAATTCCGGAAAGGCACTCAGATGTTGAATGTTGTGCGAGCATTTTTCCTTGTGGCGCTCTTAGCGCTTGGAGTTCCACCTGCCCTTGCCCGGCAAGAAACGCCGATTGCCGTGAATTCTGACGTGAAATATGAATTTCTGGCGCGGTGGGATGTGGATCGTCTCAACAAGATATTGAAGACTGACACGCCAGCTTTTTCCGGCATCAACGTTCAATATACGCCGGCGCGCAACGCTGTGCGCCTGTATCGCATAACCTATAATTCGGTCATCCCTGAAAAGGGCAACAAGCCGACCGTGACCTCGGGGCTGCTCGCGGTGCCCGATACCAATGGTACCTCGTTTCCCACGGTCTCTTATCAGCACGGTACTGTGTACGAACGCGAACAGGTTCCGTCCTTCGCGGACCAGTCGGCTGAAACCGAGTTGATGATCGCGCAGTTCGCCGGGCAGGGCTACATGCTGATCGGCGCTGACTATTTCGGCCTCGGCATTTCCACCGAACCGGAAGGTTACATGGTCAAAGCCAGCCATCAGCAGGCAACCTATGACTTGCTCATCGCCAGCCGCGCCGTGCTCAAGTCCATGAAGCTGTCGAGCGACAAGCTGTTCCTGGCCGGTTGGTCGCAGGGCGGGTTCGTAACGATGGCCATGCTTGAAAAGCTCGAAGCGGTCGGCATCAAGGTTGATGGTGCGGCGACAGCCAGTGCTCCCCTCGATGTCTATGCGCTGATGGAGGGCTTCCTGCTCTATCCGCGCAAGTTCGATGCAGCATGGCTGAACAGCATCGTGATCCTGTCATCCTTCGCCTACGAAAACTATTATGGCGAGCCAGGGCTGGCACACTCGGTGCTGACCGACGAATATTACCAGATGTCCAAGGATGCCTATGACCGCAAGCCGGGCAACCCTGCCAACATCACGACCGATCTGCACAAGCTGATGCGTCCGGAATATTTCGACAGCAACTATTTTGCCAATTCCGCTTACGGCAAGTTGATCATGTCGGCGCAGTCCTATCGCTGGCCGATCAAATCGCCGGTGCGCAATTACTATGGTGAAGCTGACGAAGCCATCACCACAGGTGTTGGCCGCATGGCCATGACCTATGCCCAGGCCATGGGATCGGGGAATCCCAACGTCGAGGCGGTTTCAACCGGTCAGACCAGCCATCGTGGCACGTTTGCGACTGCCGTTCCGCAATGGAAGACCTGGTTCGACAGCAAGTGAAGAATAACGCCATCGCTTGATCTCAGCGAGAACCCGAGCGAAAAGTGATTGAGCGGTATCAGTGGGTTGTGACGCAGCGTCGTCGTCGAGACGATGAAGATGTCCATGCCCTGGACTGATACCGCTCGCTACGCGCATTTGCGGGATGGCGGCTGGCTATCCCAGCAATTCGCGCGACCCAGACAGGTTGGGCTTGGCCGCACAACAATCTGCTGGCGGTCGATCCCAGGCCGGCACGGTCGGCACGGGCGCCAAGGTCCTGGCCTTGCCTGTGGCGGCGGTTTCGCTCAACATCACGCCCTGCCGCCGGCCATGCTGACCTGAGCAAAGCCGGGCTGAGAGATGTGGGGGAACAAGACGCGATGCGCCAGGAACACGCCGATACCACTGCCACGGGCAAGGCGCATTTTGCCGTGCTCGACGGGCTGCGCGGCACCGCGGCGATGATGGTGGTGCTGTTCCACATCCAGGGCATCACCGTCTTGTGGCAGGGGGACAAGGTGGTGTTGCACCACGCGCCGCTGGCGGTGGATTTCTTTTTTGCGCTGTCGGGCTTTGTCATCGGCTATGCCTATGATGACCGCTGGCCGCGGATGAGCGTGGGCCAGTTCCTGCGCCTGCGCCTGGTGCGGCTGCATCCGCTGGTGATCCTGGGCGTGCTGCTGGGGTTCGCCAGCTATCTCCTCGATCCCCTGGGCGCGCCGGAACAGGCGATCGCGCTGTCGCGCGTGGTCGTGGCGCTGATCATGGGGCTGGCGCTGATTCCCACCTGGCCTTTGCCCAACCGCTGGACCGATACCCACCCGCTCAACGGCCCGTGCTGGAGCCTGTTGCAGGAATACCTGGGCAACCTGGCCTATGCCCTGGTGCTGCGCCACTGGTCCACGCGCGCGCTGGGTGTACTGGCGGTGATCGGCGGCATGGGGCTGGCCGCCAGTGGCATCGCGCTGGGGTCGCTGGACCAGGGATCGTACTGGGAAACGCTGTGGATGGCGCCGGTGCGCCTGTGCTTCCCCTTTGTCACCGGGCTGTGGCTCTATCGCATGCGCGATCGGCTGCCGCGCATCCGGCTGGGCTGGCCGCTGCTTTCGGCGATCATGGTCGGCGCCATGCTCCTGCCGATCTGGCCAGAGGTGGGCGGCATCAAGCTCAACGGCGTTTACGAGGCGGCTTGCGTCATCCTGCTGTTTCCCGCGATCATCGTGGCCGGCTGCCATTCGGCAGCCGGGCCGATCACCGGTTGGCTGGTGCGCGCCTGCGGAAGGCTGTCATACCCGATCTATATCACCCATTTCCCGTTCCTTTACGTGTGGATGAACTATGTCGCCAAGGCCCACCCCACGCCTGAGAGGATGCTGGTGATCGGCCTGGGCCTGGTGCCATTGCTTGTGGCGGTGGCCTGGCTGGCCGATGTGGCGTGGGACCGGCCGATCCGTGGCTGGCTGAACCGGCAGCTTCGCGCGCGCCAGCACCGCCGGGCGGCATTCAGCGCCACGCCGTGACCTTCATCTGCCGGGCCAATCCGGGTTTACCCGCGTTAATTTGATCGCTACTTAAATTTCGACGGGCGGCGTCTGGCATGGCCAAGACTTTGTCCAAAAATAGGAAAAGTAGGTCAACGCCAGCACCAGCGCGGGTGAGCGCGCACGATCAATCAGACCGGATCGTGCCAGCAGGTGCGAGGCCATGTGGACCAGGAAAAGTGGGAAAACCTTCGATGAACCGAGCCGCCGCCCTGATTGTCGCCCCCTTGCTGGCCCAGCTTTCCACCGCGTCCCTCGCGGCGTCTCCACACCCGTTGGGCGCCGCAGTACCGGCCCGGCAGGCCACACCGCAACAGCCGGTGATCCCGGCCGATGCCGGGCCGGTGTTAACCGTGGGCAAGCAGCGCTTTCGCGATCTCAACCGCAACGGGAGGCTTGATCCTTACGAGGATTGGCGCCTGCCCGTGGCGCGGCGCGTGGCCGATCTGGTCGGGCGGATGACCCTGGCGGAAAAGGCCGGGGCGATGATGCACGGCTCGCTGGTCACGCCCGACAGCGCCGTGGGTACATCCTCGCAAGGCTATGACCGGGTCGCCGCGCAGCAGGCGATCGCGGGCCAGCATATCACCAGCTTCATCACCCGCCTGGCCGTATCGCCCGAGCGCATGGCGCAGGAAAACAACGCGATCCAGGTGCTCGCCGCGCAGACCCGGCTGGGCATCCCGCTGACCATCAGCACCGATCCGCGTCACCATTTCCAGGTGACGGTGGGGGCCAGCGCCGCCACCCAAGGCTATTCGCAATGGCCCGAAACGCTGGGCTTTGCCGCGCTGGGGGATGCCGCCCTGATGCGCCATTTCGGCGATGTGGCGCGCCGCGAATACCGCGCCACCGGCATCCACATGGCGCTTTCGCCCCAGGCAGACCTGTTTACCGACCCGCGCTGGCCGCGTGGCACCGGCACGTTCGGGGCCAATGCCGATCTCGCCCGCGCCATGGTCGAAGCCTATGTCATTGGTTTCCAGGGCAACGCCCACATGCTGGCGCGCGATGGGGTGGCCACCGTGGTCAAGCACTGGGTGGGCTATGGCGCCAATCCGCAAGGGTTTGACGGCCACAACTATTATGGGCGCATGGCGGTGCACGACGATGCCACGCTCAAGACGCATATTCGCCCGTTCCTGGGCGCCTTTGCCGCGGGCGTGGCCGGCGTGATGCCCACCTACGATATCATTTCCGGGCCGCATGTTGCCGGCAAGCCGCTTGAGCCGGTGGCCGCCGGCTACAATGCGCAGCTGCTGGGGATGCTGCGCAAGGACTATGGTTTCAAGGGCCTGATCCTGTCGGACTGGGGCATCACCCGCGATTGCAGCCAGGCCTGTCGCGCGCCGACCGCGCCGCAGACGCCCAACGAGATCGCCATGCCCTGGGGCGTGCAAGACCTGACCCCGGCGCAGCGCTATGCCAAGGCCACGCGCGCCGGGATCGACCAGTTCGGCGGCGTGACCGAGCCGGAATGGGTCATCCGCGACGTTCAGGCCGGCACCATTCCGATCGCCCGCGTCAACGCTGCCGTGGCGCGGATCATGACGCTCAAGTTCGTCATGGGCCTGTTCGACAACCCGCTGGTCGATCCGGCCGCCGCGCGCGATGCGGTGACGCCCACCGCGCTGGCCGAAGGGCGCAAGGCCCAGGCCCAGGCGCAAGTGCTGCTGCGCAACGAAGGCGCCATCCTGCCGCTGGCGGCCGGCACGCGCGTCTATCTCAAAGGCATCGACGCGGCGCAGGCCCGCGCCCATGGCCTGGTGGTGGTGGAGTGCCCGCAAGACGCGCAAGTGGCGCTGATGCGGGCGACCACACCATTCGAGCGGCTGCACCCCAACAACTTCTTCGGCAGCCGCCAGAACGAGGGCCGCCTCGATTTCCGCCCTGGCAACGCCGATTACGATGCCGTAGCGCAAGTGGCGGTCACAGTGCCGGTGGTGCTCGCCGTGTTCCTCGATCGCCCGGCGATCCTCACCGAGATCCTGCCCAAGACCCGCGCCGTGCTGGGCAATTTCGGGGTGAGCGACGAGGGCCTGCTGGATGTGGTGACCGGCAAGGAAACCGCGCGCGGGCGCCTGCCGTTCGAACTGCCGCGCACGATGACGGCGGTGGAACGGCAGAACCCGGCTGTGGGCGATGATAGCGCCGATCCGCTGTTCCCGTTCGGATTTGGCTTGGGCCCGACAAATCCCGGCAATCGGTAATTTGCTATTGAGGCGCAATGGAAAACCGTTCACTTCGTTTCCCGTGCGGCAGGTAGTTGGCGGGGGTGGCACATGCAGAAAATTGCCATCGCATTGCTGCTCGGCTTGGTGTGTGGTTGTACAAAGCAACATAACCCGCCGCCGCGGCCGCCGAGAAACACACTGGATTTATTGTCTCAAGAGGATGCCGAGTTTGTACGGTCGCAGCTGAGGCTAATCGGACCCAACGCTGTAAAGGATTTTGAGTCTCCAGGATATCGAGAGTCCAAGTTGATTTTGCAAAAGCAAATCTTGGACAGTCGATCCTGCGTTGATGAATTTAAGAGAATGTATGCTGTTCGTGAAGTTCAGTCGGCAATTTCGCGTAATGATCTCCGTCTCTTCAAAGTTAGAAGTAACGGGTATACATTCACTTATTATGTCCCAGGTGCAAACAAATGCAGCTTTAGTTTTGATGGCTCTGACGCTGATCGAATCAGAGATTTATGGAACCCAAGCTTTGGCGATGATCAGCATTATGAGATAATTGATGAATGCGATGCCGCCATGAAAAAATACGCCGCCCAATACAACCAAATCATGTTGGCTATGGCGCCGCAGTCGCTGGAATTATCGTGTGGCGGTTCGAATCATCAAAATTGAGGCTGTAATGTAGGATTTGGTGATCGCTTCCCTATCTGGCAGTGGTACCACCCACGGGCCGATCGCGTGGTGACGCCGGCTGGACCGAGCGAACCGACTGGGCGTCCCGCCATTGGCGGAAAGCCCAGTCGTGTTTTTCATTCCTGCGGCAGGATCAGATACTTGGCGCCCGTCGCGCGGCGGTTGTAGTCGGCCACCACGTCGGCATCGAGCACGCGCGAGAGCGGCACCTGCGCCTTGTAGCTGGAGGCGAACAGCGTGGTCAGGTCCTGGCCGACGCGGGCCGTCATGCGGGCGCGCACCTCTGGCCCCAGGGCTTCCATCGTCGGGCCGAGCAGCCAGCCCGAAACATCCCAGACAAAACCGATGTCGCGCGGCAGGGTGATCGGCCCGGTATCGAGCATGCCATAGACATAGGCGCGCTTCTTGGCGGTGGAGCCATAGCGCGAATAGGCGCCGGCTGCTGCCCGGCCGACCTGTTCCATGGTGGAGAGGATGGTGCCCAGCAGCGGGCCGCCGCCGATGGCGTCGAACACCGTGTCGGCACCGGTTGCTTCCAGGGCCTGGCGCAGGTCGGCCGCGAAATCGGGGCTGGAGCTGTCAACCACGTGGGCCGCGCCGAGGCCGCGCAGCAGATCGGCCTGTTCGGGCTTGCGCACCACGTTGACCAGCGGCACGCCTTCGGCCGCGCACAGGCGCACCAGCATCTGCCCGAGGTTGGACGCGGCCGCGGTGTGGACGATGCCCTTGCCGCCCACGGCGCGCAGGGTTTCGACAAAGCCCAGCGCGGTCAACGGGTTGACGAAAGCCGCCGCGCCATCCTGGGCGCTCGTGCCTTCGGGCAGGACCATGCACGCCTCGATCGGGACAACGCGATGGCGGGCATACATGCCACCGGCAAAGGTCGCCACGCGGCGTCCGATCAGGGCCTGCGCGCGCGGGCTGCTGCCCGCCGCAATCACCGTGCCTGCGCCTTCGTTGCCCACCGGCATGACTTCGCCCAGGCGGCCCGACAGCGCGGCCAGGCCGGCCGGCGAGAGCGGGGCTTCCACCCGGCCGGGGGCAAACGTTGCCTGGTCGACGCGGGCAGAGCTGAACAGCAGGCCCAGGTCAGACGGGTTGATCGGCGCGGCCTCCACCGCGATCACCAGTTCGTTCTCGGCCGGTTCGGGCAGGGGCATTTCGGTGAGCGCGGCGATGATCTTGCCGTCTTCGTGCGCCTGGCTGGTCAGGACGAGGGTGGTTTGCGGTTGCATGGCGTTGGTGTTTCCGTTTTGTCAGCGGGCCCTGCTACATGGGATCGGCCAACGGCGCTTGCAACCGCCGGTCAGCCCAGCTTGCGCAGCGGATCGCTGCCATCCCAATCGCGCGCGGCCTCGCGCATCATGGCAAACAGCCCAGCGCCACCTTCCATCAGCTTGACATATTCGATCACGCCGCCAGGCCCGGCGCCGGCATCGGCATAGATCACCCCGCCGGTTTCGCCCACCTTGCCTTCGATCAGGATGGTGGCGCCGGCCTGTGCGAGCGCGGCGCGCACCGGTTCCAGATCATCCACCTCGACACACACATGGTGCAGCCGGTCGGTCACGGCATAGGGGCCGGTATAGATCGACGGCGCATCGTTTTCGGCGCGGATCAGTTCGATCTGCATGTCGCCCCAATAGCCCCAGGCGGCCGAAAAGCGCGCGTCGCTCGGCTCGCCCAGATAGGTCATGTCGGTCAGCGTGATGCCTTCCATCAGGAAGAACGGACCGGCGCCGACCACCCTGGTCCAATAGTCGATCGCCGCATCGAAATCGGCGGGCAGGTAGGCCATCTGGAAGATCGGGCCAAACTGGGTGAGGGGGCCGCGCTGGGACATGGTATGCTCCGTGAAACTATCAGGCAAACAGGCGCTCGGGCGCTTCGAGCAGGCCCTTGAGCGTGGCGAGGAACGCGGCGGCCGCGGCGCCATCGACGGCGCGATGATCGACCGACAGCGTCAGCGCCAGCCGCGTTTCAAAGCCCACGGCGCCGCCCGGCAACTCGCATGGGGTGCGGGCTGCCGCACCCGCCGCCAGGATCGCGGCCTGGGGCGGATTGATGATCGCGGCAAACTCTTCCACCCCGAACATCCCCAGGTTGGAGATGGAAAAGGTGCCGCCTTCCATGTCGTCATAACCGAGCTTGCCGGCCTGCGCCTTGTCAATCAGGGCACGGGTGGCTGCCGCGATGCCGGGCATGCCCAGGCGATCGGCCTGGCGCACGATCGGGGTGACCAGGCCCTTGGGGCTGGCCACGGCAATGGCGATATCGGCATGGGCAAAGCGGTGGACGCTGTCCCCGTGCACCTGCACGTTGACATCGCCGTGCTGGGCCAAGGCAAGCGCGGCGGCGCGCACCAGGTAATCGTTGATCGAGGCCTTGATGCCCAAGACCAGATTGGCCGTCTGGCGCAGGGCGAGCAGTTCATCCAGCCGCGCGCTGGTGCACAGGTAGAAGTGCGGAATGTCCTGCTTGGCCTGGGTTAGCCGCTGCGCCACCACCCTGCGCACCCGGTCGAACGGCACGACCGTGGGCAGGTTGGGCACCGCAACGAATGGCGCCGTGCCGGCGGGCGCGGCGGCAGGCGAGGGCACCAGGGCCAGCACGTCAGCCTTGGAAATACGCCCGCGCGGGCCGGTGCCGGTGATGCCGGCCAGGGCAATACCGTGCCGCGCGGCGAGGCGCCGGGCGAGGGGAGAGGCAAATACCTTGGCCCCATCGGCCAGCTCGTCCTGCGGCGCGGGCAGCGCGCCCGCCAGGGCAGGCGTGGCCGCCGGGCGCAGCGCCTGCTGCACGTCTTGCAGGGTGATGCGGCCATCGCGACCCGAACCGGTGATCGGCTCGATATCCAGGCCGCTCGCCTCGGCCAGCTTGCGCGCCTCGGGACTGATCGCGCGGTTGGTGAGCAAGGGCTTTGGCGCGGGCGGAGCCGATGCAGGCGCAGGCGTTGCTTCTGGCGCCGGCGCACTGCCGCCGCGCGCCGCGACGCTGGCATCGGCGGGGCGGAAGCCGGCGATGAACGCGTCGATATCAGCATCGCTGGTGCCCGGCTGGGCCAGCACTGCCAGCAGCGCGCCCACCGGCTGCGCGTCACCGCCGGCCGGGACCAGCACGCGGGCGAGCACGCCGTCCCATTCGGCTTCAACCTCGTTGGTGATCTTGGCGGTTTCGATCAGGCACAGCAACTGGCCGCGGGAAAAGCTCGCGCCTTCCTCCAGCTTCCATTCGGCGAGGGTTCCCTCGGTCATTTCGATGCCCCACTTGGGCATGCAGAAAGGGCGGATGTCGGGCATCGCTCTCTCCTTCAGCGCCAGGCCAGGACGCGGCGCACGGCCGCCTCGATCTTGTCGACCGAGGGCAGGTACGCGCTTTCCAGCTCGCGCGCGAACGGGATGGGAGTGTGCGGCGGCGTCACCTGCTGCGGCGGCGCCTTGAGGCTGGAAAACGCCTTTTCCGCCACCAGCGCGCACAAGTCTGCAGCCAGGCCGCAGCGCGGCGGCGCTTCATCGACCACGACCACTCGCCCGGTCACTTCCACGCTGTCGAGAATGGTTTCCTCGTCCAGCGGGCTGGTGGTGCGCAGGTCGATCACATCGCAGCCGATCCCCTCGGCGGCCAGGCGATCGGCCACGGCCTCGCACATGCCGAGCAGCAGGCCGGACGATACCAGCGTCACATCGCCACCGGCGCGGGAGAGGCGCGCGTGGCCGAACGGGATCATGAAATCCGGGTCATCGGGCACTTCGCCGCTGGTGGCATAGAGCGCCTTGTGTTCCAGGAAGATCACCGGATCATCATCGCGGATCGCGGTGCGCAAAAGGCCTTTCACGTCGGCCGGAGTGGAGGGCATCACCACCTTGAGGCCGGGCATCCCGGTCAGGATATGGTGGACCGACTGGCTGTGCTGCGCGGCGGCGTTGAACCCGGCGCCATAGGCCATGCGGATCACCGCGGGGCACCGCGTCTTGCCGCCGAACATATAGCGGAACTTGGCGATCTGGTTCCACAGCTGGTCAAGGCTGACGCCGATGAAATCGGCAAACATCAGTTCGGCCACCGGCCGCTTGCCCGACAGCGCCAAGCCCGCCGCAGCGCCCATGATCGCACTTTCCGAAATCGGCGTGTCGATCACCCGGCCGGGCCCAAAGCGATCATATAGCCCGGTGGAGGTGGACCAGATCCCGCCAATCGCCTCGGGCCCGCCGGCCGTGCCCATGCCGCCCACTACGTCTTCGCCCAGCACGACCACATCGGGGTCGCGTGCCATTTCCTCCATGATCGTGGAGAGCACGGCGTCGCGGTACATCATCTTGGTCATCGTTGCGTCTCTTCCCGCGATCAGTAGCTGATGTAGACGTCGGCCAGGACATCGTCGGCCGTGGGGCGCGGCGCCGCACGCGCGGCGGCCACGGCTGCCTCGATCGTGTCCAGCACCTGCGCGTCGAGCGCGTCGATATCGGCATGGTCGAGCAGGCCGGCGGCGGTCACCGCGTTGCGAAACCGCGTGAGGCAGTCGCGCTCGGCGCGGATGCGCTCGATCTCGCCCGGGCCGCGATAGCGCTGTGGATCGCCCTCGAAATGGCCGAAGAAGCGTTCGGTATCGAACTCTACCGCAGCCGGGCCGCCGCCGCCGCGCACGTGGTCCAGCACCTCGCGCATGGTCTCGTGCACGGCAAAGAAATCGGTGCCATCGGCGCGCCAGGCCTTCATGCCAAACGCTTCGGCGCGGCTGGCAATGTCGCGATTGGTGCCCACAGCATAGGAAACGCCGGTGTGTTCGGAATAGTGGTTGTTTTCGAACACGAAAATGCACGGTGCCTGGGTCACCACGGCCAGGTTCATCGCCTCGAACGTAGTGCCCTGGTTGCAGGCGCCATCGCCGGAAAAGGCGATCGCCACTTTCATGCCATCGGGTCCGGGTCCATCGGCCCGGCTGGCCAGCGCCGCGCCCACCGCGATCGGCGCGCCGGCGCCGACGATGCCATTGGCGCCCAGCATGCCCTTGTCGATGTCGGCAATATGCATCGATCCGCCCTTGCCCTTGCACAGGCCCTCGCGGCTGCCCCAGATCTCTTTCATCATCCCGTCCACGTCACAGCCTTTGGCCAGGCAATGGCCATGGCCACGGTGGGTGGAAACGATCCGGTCCTGCGTGCCGAGATGCTCGCACACCCCCACGGCCACGGCTTCCTGCCCGCAATAGAGGTGGGTGAAACCGGCGATCTCGCCGGTCTGGATTTCGACGTGCAGCCTTTCCTCGAACTCGCGGATGGTCTTCATCGCGCGATAGGCGTTCAGCAGGGCTTCGCGGCTCAATTGCATTCCCTAACTCCCGACGGATTCTGTTCTGGCTGACTGTGGTTTAAAGATGCAGCACGGTCTTGGCGATGATGCCCGCCTGCACTTCGTTGGTGCCGCCAAAGATGGTCCAGGCGCGGCTGTTGAGATAGCGGGCGGCGGCAACCTGGCTGGGCAGGCCATGCACCGCCTGCGGCGCCTGCGCGCCATAGAGCGGGCGCTGCCGTTCCAGTTCCAGCCCCGCCACGCCCAGCAGGTCCATCGCCAGCAGGTCGATATCCTGCCGCAGATTGGACGCGAGCAGCTTGACCAGCGAGGTCTGCGGCCCCGGCTTTTGCCCGTGGGCGATTTCGGACAGGATCTTCAATTCGATCATTTCCAGCGATTCCACCCCCAGGCGGATGCGCGCCACGCGGCGGCGCCATTCGGCATTGCCGGCCATGGTGCCCCCATGGCCATCGGGCTGGGCAGTGGCATCGGCTTCGATCCGGCGCAGGTCATAGGCCAGCTTGGGCGCGTGGCACGATCCGCCGCGTTCGTTTTCGAGCAGGAACTTGGCGAGCTTCCAGCCGTCGCCTTCGGCCCCGACGCGGTCGCTCACCGGCACTTCCACGTCTTCCAGGAACACCTGGTTGACCTCGTGATCGCCTGCCAGGGTCAGGATCGGGCGCACCGAAATGCCGGGCTGGTTCATGTCCACCAGCAGGAACGAGATGCCGGCATTCTTGTGCGCGCTGGCATCGGTGCGCGCCAGGCAGAACATGCGGTTGGCCCAGTGGGCGTGGGTGGTCCAGATCTTGGAGCCGTTGACGACATAGCGCTCGCCGCGTTCGTCGCTGACGCGCACCGCGCGGCATTGCAGGCTGGCGAGGTCCGATCCGCTGGCCGGCTCGGAAAAGCCCTGGCACCAATAGTCTTCGCCCGAGAGGATGCGCGGCAGGTAGTGCGCCTTCTGTTCGGGCGTGCCGAAGGCATAGATCACCGGCGCCACCAGCTTCAATCCCAGCACGGTAAGATTGGGCGCGCCGGCCTCGGCACATTCCTTTTCAAAGATATAGCGCTGCACCGGGCTCCACCCCGTGCCGCCATATTCGCGCGGCCATTGATAGGCGAGCCAACCCTTGCGGTGCAGCACCGCGTTCCATGCCTGGCCAATCTCGGGTTCGACGAAGACCGATGGCGTTGCCGCCGCACCATCGCGGATTTCGGCAGTGAGGTTTTCGGCCAGGAACGCGCGCACTTCGTCGCGGAAGGCCAGGTCTTGGGGAGAGAGATCGAGGTCCATAAGGGGCTATTTCTGAAGAATGGTGACGGCCGAAACACCGGGCGCGCCATAGACGTGGCTGTAGGCCGTGCGCGGATTGCCGGGCACTTGGCGGCCGCCGCCGGCACCCCGCAGTTGCACGACGTTTTCATAGACCTGGCGCAGGCCCGAAGCACCGATCGGCTCGCCACAGGCCAGACAGCCGCCATCGGTGTTGACCGGCAGCGCGCCGCCGATCTGCGTGCGTCCTTGGGCCAGCCAGGCTTCCTGCTCGCCGTCGGCGCAAAAGCCGTTTTCGGCCATGTGCATGATTTCCGCGCCGGCTTCAGTATCCTGCAATTGCGCCACGGCAATATCGGCCGGGCCGATGCCCGCCGCCTCGAACGCGGCGGCAGAGGCCAGTCGCGTGGCGGTGGCCGTGCCGCCGCCGCTGTCGATGCTGGGGGCAAAGACCTCGAAACTGCCGGGTGGGCGGGTGCGCATCGTGGCGGCGGCCAGGCGGATCGGCGTGGCGCCCAGCCGGCGGGTCATGCGCTCGCTCGCCAGAACCAGTGCCACTGCGCCTTCGCCTGGCGAGCAGAACATGAACTTGGTGAACGGGTCAGAGACCATCGGCGCATCGAGAATGGTGTCGAGCGCCACCGGCTCGCGCCGCCAGGCGTGCGGGGCGTGCACGCCGTTGGCAAAGGCCTTTTGCGCCACCAGCCCCAGCGTGCGGCGCGAAATGCCGTGCAGGTGCATGTAGCGCATGATCTTGGCGGCAAAGAACTGCGTGGTGACCATGTAGCCGGCCGCGCCATACCATTCGGGCAGGTTGTATTCGGCCGGCTTGGCATCGAAGGCGCCGCGCGGGTGCTTGTCGAAACCCAGCGCCAGGCCCAGCTCGAACTCGCCCGAACGGATCGCCATCTGCGCGGAAAACAGTGCCGAACCGCCGGTGGCGCAGCCATTGCGCACATTGATGAACTGCACGCCGGTCAACCCCAGGTGCGATACCATGCTGTCAGGATTGCCTGCCGCGTCCGATCCGCCATAGGCAAACTGGATATCGCCCCAGTTGACCCCGGCATCGGCCAGCGCCGCGCGCACAGCGTGCACGCCTTGTTCCAGCCCGGATAGCCCCGGCGTGCGGCCGAACGGGTGGATGCCGATGCCCACGATATGCACGCCCGCGCTCATGCTGCGTTCTCCGCCAAGGGGGCCTCTGCCGGGGCAAAGGCGGGCAGCCACAGCGGATCGTCGGCGCTGTCATCCAGCGCCACACGGGTGAGTTGCAGCGGCATGCCGATGCGGATGGCATCAAACGCCATGCCCACCAGGCGCGCCTGCACGATCACTTCGCCCGGCAGATCGACATAGCCCAGCGCCCAGGGTTCGAACGCGACCGGCCCGGCATAGGGCGGCGCCTTGGGGGCAAAGCGCTGGATGGTATAG
Source organism: Novosphingobium sp. 1529 (assembly GCF_040544855.1). NCBI lineage: Bacteria > Pseudomonadati > Pseudomonadota > Alphaproteobacteria > Sphingomonadales > Sphingomonadaceae > Novosphingobium > Novosphingobium sp. 1529. The sequence continues at coordinate 199,096 of NZ_JBEPKW010000003.1, read as the reverse complement.
GACCACAGCGTGCCCTGGGTGCCGAGCGCAACGGTATCGAAATCGCTGGTGCCGGGATGGGGGAAGACGATGCGCCCGGCGTCTGGCCGCTCTGCCCGTGCGCGCCCGCCCATCAGCCGCAAGGGCGCATCGGGCATGAACAGGGCAGCGGCTTGGGCCAAGGTCTTCCTCTTCCATATCAGGCGCGGAACCATTGGCGATTCCGCTGTTCCCGATAAAGCGCGCCCGCCCCCCTCATGGCGACTCTTCAAAACGCTAGGCCTGCACAAAAGACGGGCTGGTGCCTGGCGGTTGCACGCGCACGGCAAGGCGCCCCTGCCCGTTGGGAGAGGCGCCTGGTGCCGCCAATGCTGCGGCCATGCTGCGCGGGATCACTTCTGCAGCGAGATGTAGCCAAGCTGGGCTGCCTTGAACACGGTCTGGCTGCGGTTGACCGCGTCCAGCTTGATCGAGGCGTTGTGGATGTGGAACCGTACCGTGGCGCGGCTGCGCCCGATGATCATGCTGATTTCCAGGTCGGTCTTGCCGATCGCGGCCCAGCGCAGGCACTCGACCTCGCGCTTGGACAGGCGCGATCCGGGCGGCAGCGCCTGGGCCGAGCCCATCGTGTTGACATAGCTGGTGATGAATGTGCGCCCGACCAACCCGAAGATATCGCCATAGCGCGCAAACAATGCGCCCAGGTCGGTCAGCGACTGGTCCAGCGGGTTGAACGACACCGCGCCGATCTGGCCGAACGGCAGGTGCACCGGCACGACAATCGCCGCACGGGTCATCGCGCGGGCTTCAAAGTTGGTCAGGTCGATTGCCGCCAGATAGCGGTTGGGCGCGCGGGTGTGGCAGCCCTTTTCATTTACCCAGAACGGTTCGGCTTCAAAGCGGCAGGCGGTGGTGATCGGCGAATCGAGCGCAATGCGCGGATTGTGCCACCAGGCCTTTTCGCTGGTCCACCCGAACACGTCGCGCGCGAGCACGTTGCCATCCACATCCATCGGCGTGCGCTTGTCGGCGATGTTGTGCGCGGGCGCGGCCTGCATGCCGCAATTGCGGGCAATGGCATCAAGCGCCTGGGCGGCGCGGCGAATCTCGTCGGGCGCCGTTATGCGAACGGCATCAACCCATTCCAGGCTAGGGGCATCCATCTCCAGGACCATCTGCTTGTGCCTTCTTTTGAGCGGGCGTTGGCGGCCATCCTAACCTTTTTCGCAGCGTGGTTGGCCTGTCGGTAGTGCTAGATCGAACCGGGAGGGAGCAACACCCATGAATTTTGAGCTGAGCGAAGAAGAAACCATGCTCGCGGGCCTGGCCGACCGGTTCGTGGCCGATCGCTATGATATCGAGCGGCGCCGCGCCTACCTGGCCGAGGCGCAGGGTTTCTCTAAGGAAAACTGGGATTTGCTCGCCGAGTGCGGGCTGATGGCAGCGCCCCTGGCGCAAGCCGATGGCGGCATGGAGCTTGAGCCGGGCGCGATCGTGGCGCTGTTTGCCGCATTGGGGCGCGGCCTGGTGGTAGAGCCGCTGGCCGAAAGCGTGTTGGTGGGCGCGCGGCTGTTGCTGGCCGGTGCGGCCGACAGCCTGGCCGATGCCTGGCGCGAGGGACTGGCGAGCGGGGCGCAGCGCGTGGCCCTGGCCCATGCCGAGCCGGGGCAGCGCGGCAACCGCGCCTGGGTGGAAACCCGCAGCCAGGCAGGGGCAGAGGGCGTGCGTCTGACTGGCGTGAAGCACTGCGTGCCAGCCGGGCAGGGCGCCGACGCGTTTCTGGTGAGCGCGCGCGCCAATGATGGCGGCACTGGCGCCGATGGCATCGCGTTCTACCTCGTGTCCGCCGATGCGCCGGGCCTGACGATCACCCCCTGGCGCTTGATCGACGGCAGCGTGGCGGTGCACCTGACGCTCGATAACGTGGTAGTGCCAGCGTCGCATCGCCTGGCGGGCGGGCTGGATCTGCTCGACCAGATCATGCCGCTGGCCGATCTGGCCCGCGCGGCAGAGGCGGTGGGGGTGATGCAGCGGATTTTTGACGAGACGCTGGAATACCTGCGCACGCGCAGCCAGTTCAACACGCCGCTGGGCCGCTTCCAGGCGATCCAGCACCGCATGGTGGCGCACTATTGCGCGCTCGAGCAATCGCGCGCGCTGCTCAACCTGGCGCTGGTCGGCGGGGCAGAGCGCGATTTCGCCCAGGCCGTGGCCGGCGCCCGCGCCTTTATCAGCGATGTGTCGCTGAGCCTGGGGCACGACATGATCCAGTTCCACGGCGGCATGGGCGTGACCGATGAACTGGCGATCGGCCACGGGCACAAGCGGCTGGTCCTGCTCTCGCGCTGGCCGGAAGAGCCGCTGGCCAAGCTCGATCGCTATGCCGGGCTGGCAGCCTGATCCGGCACTGGCCCACCCCGGGCGGCGCAAGCCTTCGCCACACATTGAAAAATTGCATCAGGGGGATATTCGGCGCCGATCCGGCAGGATAAGAGCATGCGCGCGGAAACAGGGGCTTTCCGCCTGACGCGTGGTTTTTGGTCGGGATGGTGATGATGCAGGTTTCCTTGGGGCGTCTCGTCTTGGCCGGCGTGGCCTGTGGCGCGCTGATGGCGCTGGAGGGCTGCGGCCCGGCGCTGCTCCACCCCCACGCCGCCGCCGCCCGCCTGGGCCGGCCGGTGGAGAAGCCTGCAGCGCCCAGCCGTACGGCGCCGGTCGAGCCGGTGGCACCAGAGGCGCCCGCACCGGTTGCCGAGCCGGTACCGGTGCCGCCCGCCGCTACACCCACGCCGACGCCGGCTCCAACCCCGCCAGCGCCCACTCCGCCAGCGCAGAGCGAGGCGGCGCCCGCGCCCGACGCTGGCCCGATCGCCGACGTGATCCCCCACACAGAAGAGCCGCCGGCACCGGCACCGGCACCGGCGCCTGCACCGGCAAAGGTCATGCCGGTCGCTCCGCTACCACCACCGCCTCCTCCTCCCCCTCCGCCCCCGGCGCCCGAGCCGGAGGCGCCGCCGATCGTCGTCAACCACGCGCCAGAGCCGCCGCCCCCGCCCCCACCTCCGCCGCCGCCACCCCCGCCGGTCGCCATTTCCACGCTGATCGTCACGGTGTCACCGCCCACCGCCTGCAAGGATTGCGAGACGGTCAGGCTGTCGGTTTCGCCCACTGGCGAAGTGCTGATCGAGCGTGGCAGCTGGGATATCGTGCACCAGAAATGGGTCTATCGCCGCACCCCGACCAAGACGCGGGGGCAGAATGCCGATGCGTTCATCGCCGCGCTGGCCGGCGATCGCCCGCTGGGCGTCAAGGCGATTTCGGGCACCGAGGGCTGCACGGCCACGGGCGATGCGGGCGGCAACGTTGCGCTGCGCTGGGTCGATGGTATGCGCGATGATCGCCTGACCGTCAGCTTTGCCTGCGCGCCCTATGCCGGCAGCACCTGGGAACGCCACGTGCGCGATGCAGCCGCGCTGCTCAAGCTGACTCGGCCGATCTTTTAAAGCGTCACGCCGCGCTTCCAGATGCCGATGGCGCGTTCGTCGTTGGCTTCGTTGCGGGCAGGCGTGCCGCTGGCGATGGCCACTATCTGCGCGAGCAGTGCGTCGGCCGCCGCGTTCGTGCCGATGTTGAGGGCCTGGCCGGCATCGAAATCGATCCAGCCCGGCTTGTGCTCGGCCAGCGCGCTGTTCGAGGCGATCTTGACCGTGGGCACCGGGCTGCCCAGCGGCGTGCCGCGTCCGGTGGAAAACAGCGTGAGCGTGGCGCCGGCCGCGGCCAGCGCGGTGGTGGAAACAGCGTCGTTGCCCGGCGCTTCCAGCACGGTGAGGCCCGCCTGGCTGACTTGGCCGCCATAGTCGATCACGTCGGTCACCAGGGCCTGGCCGCCCTTTTGCACCGCGCCCAGCGACTTTTCCTCCAGTGTGGTGATGCCGCCGGCGATGTTGCCGGGACTGGGGTTTTCCGAAACCGGCTCCCCATGGTCGAGGAAATAGCGCTTGAAGCGATTGACCAGGGTGGAGAGCCGATCAAACACATCAGGGCTGGTGGCGCGGCCAAGGAGCAGGGTTTCCGCGCCGAACATCTCGGGAATTTCGGTAAGGATGGCAGTGCCGCCGGCTTGCGTCACCGCATCGGTCATTCGCCCGATCAGCGGGTTGGCGGTCAGCCCGCTCATCGCATCCGATCCCCCGCATTTGACGCCAAGGCGCAGGGCGGAAAGCGGCACGGTGCTGCGCGTGTCCTGCGCCATCAGGCCGAGCAGATCGGCCAGATGGGCTTCCCCGGCGGCGAACTCATCACTTTCCGATTGCGCGCGCAGCACCCGCAGGCGATCGCGCCGACTGGCAGGAATGCGCGCCAGCAGTGCATCGAGCTGGTTGGATTCGCAGCCCAGTCCAAGCAGCAGCACGCCCCCGGCATTGGGATTGCAGGCCAGCGCGGCCAGGATCGCGGCCGTTCCATCAAGATCGGCGCCAAGCTGTGAACAGCCGAACGGATGGTTGAACGCGTGAACGCCATCAATCGCCGCGCCCGGCATGGCGGCGACCATGGCCTGGCCGCGCTGCGCCAACCGCTCGCCCAGCCGGCCGACGCAGCCCACTGTGGGCAGGATCCACACCTCGTTGCGCGTGCCCACGCGGCCATCGGCGCGGGCATAGCCCATGAAATGCGGCGTCTGGCCATCGTGCGCGGCGCGGGGCGCGGCTGGCGCGGCAAAGGCATAGGCCAGTTCGCCGCCTAGCGCGGTCTTCACATTGTGGCTGTGGACGTGATCACCCGGCGCGATCGGCGCGGTGGCTAGGCCGATCCGCGCGCCATAGCGATGCACCGCTGCGCCTGGGGCCAGCGCGGCCAGGGCAAACTTGTGCCCGGCCGGGATCGCCTGGCGCAGCGTGATCGCGCTGCCCTCGATCATCACCTGCTGCCCGGCGGCAAGTGGCTGCAAGGCCACGGCAACATCGTCGTTGGGCGCGATCTTGAGCGCGTCGGGGAGGGTGTAAATGGCCTCGGTCATAGGCTTGCGTTACACCGTTGCCAGCGCTGGCACAATCCACTAGACCCGCCAGCGATCCTGCAAGAGGCCTGTTGTCGATGCCCAGATTGGTTCTTCATCCCGATCGCCTGTTTCCCGCCGATCCGGACACCCGCGCGATTGCCCGCGCGCTCTATGCCACGGTCGCCCAGGCGCCGATCATCAGCCCGCACGGCCATACCGACCCGGAATGGTTTGCCACTGACGCACCGTGGGAAAATGCCACGCAGCTGCTGCTGGCGCCCGACCATTACCTGTTCCGCATGCTCTATTCGCAGGGTGTGTCGCTCGATGCGCTGGGCGTGCCGCGCCAGGGTGGGGCGCTGCCCGCCACCGATCCGCGCGAGGCCTGGCGCACATTTGCCGCGCATTGGCACCTGTTCCGCGGCACCCCTTCGGCGATATGGCTGAACCACGTCTTTGCCGAGGTGTTCGGCATCGACCAGACGCTCGATGAAACGAGTGCCGATCACTATTACGACGCGATCGGTGCGGCGCTGGCCAGCCCGGCGTTCCGCCCGCGTGCGCTGTTCGAGCGCTTCAACATCGAACTGCTGGCCACCACCGAAGGCGCGGCCGACGACCTTGCCCACCACCAGGCGATCCGCGCCTCGGGCTGGCAAGGCAATGTCGTGACGACCTATCGCCCGGACTCGGTGATCGACCCCGAACACGATGCCTTTGCCCGCGACATGGTGCGCTTTGCGGCGCTCAGCGGCGAAGACGTGACGACGTGGGCCGGTTATCTCGCCGCGCACCGCCGCCGCCGCGCCGATTTCCGCGCGATGGGCGCCACCGCCACCGACCATGGCTTCCTCACCCCGCGCACCGCCAACCTATCGCGCAGCGAATGCGAGGCGCTGTTTGCCAAGGTGATTGGCGGCAAGGCCGATGCTGCCGAGGCCGAACTGTTCCGCGCCCAGATGCTGACCGAAATGGCGCGGATGAGCCTGGACGACGGGATGACGATGCAGATCCATCCCGGCGCCACGCGCAATCACAATGCCCAGCTGTTTGCCAGCCACGGCCGCGACAAGGGCGCCGACATTCCCCGCGCCACCGAATATGTCGAGGCGCTGCGCCCGATGCTCGATCTGTTCGGCAACGAGCCGGCGCTCAAGATCATCCTCTTCACGCTGGACGAGACGACCTATGCCCGCGAACTGGCGCCGCTGGCCGGGCATTATCCCTGCCTCAAGCTGGGGCCGGCCTGGTGGTTCCACGACAGCCCCGAAGGCATGCGCCGCTTCCGTGAAATGACCACGGAGACCGCCGGGTTCTACAACACCGTGGGCTTCAACGATGATACGCGCGCGTTCCTGTCGATCCCGGCGCGGCACGATGTGGCCCGGCGGATCGATTGCGGTTTCCTGGCGCGGCTGGTGGCCGAACACCGCCTGGCCGATTGGGAAGCGGCCGATCTGATCGTGGAATTGACCACGGGCCTGGTGCGCCGCGCCTATGGCCTGCCGGTGCCCGCATGACGCGCCTATCGCCCGAAACGCTGGCGCTGTTGCCCGGCGATGTGGCGCGGCCCACCTATGATCGCGGCGCCATGCGCGCTGGCGTGGTCCATTTCGGCCCTGGCGCGTTTCACCGCGCGCACCAGGCCGCCGCGTTCGACACGCTGCTGGCGCACGATCCGCGCTGGGGCATCACCGGCGTCAGCCTGCATTCGCAGGGCGTGGCCCAGGCGCTGGGGCCGCAGGGCGGGCTTTATACGCTGGCCTTGCTGGATAGGCAGACGCGCTATCGCGTGATCGGTAGCATTGGCCAGGTGCTGACCGGCAAGGCGCCGCAGGCAATCCTTGGCGCCATGGCCCATGCCGATACCCGGATCATCAGCGCCACGGTGACCGAAAAGGGCTATTGCCTGGGCGCCGATGGCACGCTCGATATCACCCACCCCGCGATCACTGCCGACCTCACCGGGGCCGGAAACGACAGCTGGGTGCCGCAAAGCTTCATCGGCTGGCTGGTCCAGGGCCTGGGTGCGCGACGCCGCGCCGGCTTGCCTGGCCTGACCGTGCTGTCATGCGACAACCTGACCGACAATGGCCGCAAGCTGGAGGCCGCCACCCTGGCCCTGGCCCAGGCCGTGGACCCGCAGACCGCAGCGTGGATGGCCGATCAGGTGCGCTTTCCCAATGCCATGGTGGATTCGATCACGCCGGCCACCGACGATGCCTTGCGCGCGCAAGTGGCCGCCGCGACCGGGCTTGACGATGCCTGGCCGATCCAGCGCGAAGGCTTTACCCAATGGGTGATCGAGGATCGCTTTGCCGGGGAGCGCCCGGCACTCGATCTGGCCGGGGTGACGTTCGCCGCCGATGTGCGCCCGTTCGAGATGGCCAAGCTGCGCCTGCTCAATGGCGCGCATTCCACGCTCGCCTATGTCGGGCTGGGATTGGGCCATGAAACCGTCGCCCAGGCGATGCAGGACGTGGCCCTTGCCAGGTTTGTCGAACGCCTGATGCGCGAGGATATCGCGCCCTCGGTCAAGGCGCCGCCGGGGTTGGACCTGTCGGCCTATATTGCCGATGTGCTGGCGCGCTTTGCCAATCCGGCGATCCGCCACCTGCTCTCGCAGATCGCCTGGGATGGCTCGCAAAAGCTGCCCTACCGCCTGCTTGGCACAGTGCGCGAGGCGCTGGAAGCAGGCCGGCCGATCACCCGGCTGGCCGTGCCGATCGCGGCCTGGCTGCGCTTTCTGGAACACGCCGCGCGCAGCGGCACCGCGATCACCGATCCCTTGGCGGCAGACCTGCTGGCGCGGGCCAGCGATTGGCGGGCCGTGCTGGCCATGCCAGCGGTGTTCGGCCCGCTGGGTCAGGATGCGCGGCTTTTCGATGCGGTGGCCAAGGCGCATGCCGCGCTGGCCGCCGGCCAGCTGGAACCTGTTTAGCCCGGCGCCGGCCCGCTGCTCTCGGCCGGGGTAAGGATGAGTTCGGGATGAAACGGGGGCGGCGGGCTGCCGCCCTCGATCCGCGCGATCAGGTCGCCGGTGGCCGCCGCAGCCATCGCGCCGAACGGCCGCGTGACCGAGGTGAGCGCCGGGCTTACCATCTGCGCCAGCATGCTGCCGTCAAAGCCCACTACGGAAAGCTGCCCCGGCACGGCAATGCCGCGCCGCGCCGCCACCTTGAGCACGCCGGCGGCCATGATGTCGTTCGCGGCAAAGATCGCGGTGGGCGCGTCGGGTGCGGCCAGCAGGGCCTCTGCCGCCGCGATGCCGGCGGCAAAGCCATAGTCGCCTGCCGCTTCGGCCACCCGCGCATCGGGCACCGTGGCGATTTCCGCCAGGAAACCGGCGCGGCGCTCGCGGGCAGAGGCCATGTCTTCCGGCCCGTTGACCAGACCCAGGCGGCGATGGCCCAGTCCCAGCAGATGGCGCGCCACTTGCGCGCCGGCGCCGCGCTCGTCGCTCAACACCACCCCGGCAAACCCATCGAGTGGCACGGCCGAAACCGCCACGGCCGGCACTTTGGCCGCCTCCAGCGCCTGCGCCAGGCCGGCCACGCCCGAGATCGGCGGCAGCACGATCAAACCGTCCACGCGCGATCGCCCGGCAAAGGCCAGGGTATCGGCAATTGCCGCCTCACCCTCGCGCGGGGTGGAATGGACGATCAGTTCATAGCCGTGTGCCGAACTGACCGACACGATGCCGCGCTGGATGGAATCGAGCACCAGCGCGTTGCGATCGTTGTGGATCAACCCGATCAGGAACGATCGCCCCATCGCCAGGGCGCGGGCGCGCAGGCTGGGGCGGAATTGCAGCGCCGCAATCGCCGCCTCGATCCGTTCACGCGTCTGCGCGTTGACCTTGGGTGACTTGTTGAGCACGCGCGAGACGGTGCGGATCGAAACCCCGGCGGCGGCGGCCACGTCCTCGATCGTCGGTTCGCCGTGGCGCGGATGGTCAGCGGCGGGCGCGCTTTCTGGAAAGGGGGCAGGGCGGTCGGTCATGCCCCTGTTCTATGCGCAGATATGGCGCGCTCACGCCAGCCCCACCGTGGCGGCCCAGGCCCGCCACAGATCGGGCCAGGCCGCCGCCGGCTTGCCCATCGCGCGGCGCAGGCCAAAGCCATGCCCGCCATTGGCAAAGAGATGCATTTCCAGCGGGATGCCTCGCGCTTTGAGCGCGGCGCGTAGGCGCACGGTGTTTTCCACCGGCACCACGTCATCATCCTCGGCATGGCAGAGGAAATGCGGCGGAGCGTCTGCCGGCACGCAGCGATCGGGCGAATGCGCCACCTGCGCGGCCAGGGAGGGATAATCACCCAGCAGCAGCTGCCGCGATCCAGGATGGGCAATAGCCGGGTCCATGCTGACCACGGGATAGATCGGCGCGGCGCTGTGCGGCCGAGCCGACAATGCGTCTGCGGCATCGCGCGGGGTATAGATCGGCACGGCAAAGCGCGCGGCCAGGTCGGCGCAGACATGGCCGCCAGCGGAAAAGCCCATCGCCGCCACGCGCTCGGGATCGATCGCGTAATCGCGCGCGCGATGGCGGATCAGGCGCATCGCCCGCTGCGCATCGGCCAGCGGGGTATCGGCGCCCGATGCCCAGCCATCACCCGGCAGGCGATAGAACAGGACGAACGCGGTGAACCCGCGCGCGGCCAGCCAGCGGCCGATTTCATAGCCTTCCTTGTCGACCACCACCCAGCGATAGCCGCCGCCTGGCGTGATCATCACCGCCGCGCCATTGGGGCGATCGGGGCGGAACACCGCCAGGCGCGGGCGGGTCACGCCAAGCACCGCGCGGTCGTTGACCAGGCTGTCGGTCGATCGTTCGTTGACGGTTTCGATCAGCCTGCCGCCGGGCCGATCCTGTGGCAGACCCGGCGCGCCGCCCGGCCACAGGTCGATCGTTTCGACCGGCTGCGGCAATCCGGGTGGCGTGCCACGCGGCCCGGCCGGTGGCGGGGTTTGCCCCAGCGCCGGCCGGGCCGCTGCCCAAGCCCCGATCGCCAGCGTCCGGGCCACCAGAGCGCGACGATCAAGAGTCATGGGCAAGCGTCATGGGCAGTGCTTCCTCAGGTCTGGATAATTCTTCCCATCGTCACCCCGGGCTAGACCCGGGGTCTCGCTGTTCTCCCGAAGTGCAGAAGGAAGCGGGATCCCGGATCAAGTCCGGGATGACGTGGGCGGGGGGAGGCGTGGTTCAGGCCCTGGCCTTACAGCTTGGCGCGGGCGCCAAACAGGATGGTGCGGCCAAAGTGGTTGTTCTCGTAATTGCGCTGCGCCGTTTCGTCGGTGAAGCGATAGCGATAGGCGTCGGTCAGGTTGTTGCCATCGATCGACAGTTCCAGCCACGGCCGGATCTTGTAGCGCACCGCGGCATCCACGCTGGTATAGGCGCCATAGCCTTCGAACACGTTGCCGGTGGCGCTGGTGCCGTCGACGAAGGGCCCACGATAGCTGACCGAGCCGCGAATGCTGAACTTGCCATCATCGTAATAGAGCGTGGCGTTCCAGGCCCGCTTCGAGACGTTGAGCAGGGTCTGGTTATAGATCGCCGAAACCCCGGCCAGCGTGCAGGCACCGGACGCATTGCGCGTGCAGGCGCTCACCGCCGGGCCAGTGATGGTGTAATCAGCGTCGCTCTTGATCAGCGTGGCATTGCCCTGGAACCCGGTGTGGCTGAGGAAGCTGGGCAGGAACGTGAAGGGCAGCTGCAAGGCCACTTCGATGCCCTTGAGCGTGGCCCCCGCGCCGTTGACCTGCGAGGACACGATATACTCCTGCGTCGGGTCATAGTTGATGTAGGCGGGCGAGCTGGGCGTGAGCACCGAGCGATCGAGCCCGAGCTGTGGCAGCGTGGCGGTATAAGTGCCCGAGACCGGGAAGCTCTGGATCTGCTTGATGAAGCCGGCCACCGACAGCAGCGCCTGCGGCGCGAAATACCATTCGGCCGACACGTCGAAATTGGTGGCGCGATAGGGGTTGAGGAACGGGTTGCCGAAGGTAACGCGATAGTTGAACCCGTCGACCGAGCCGCCGGGATTGAGATTGCCCAGCGAAGGCCGGGTGATGACTTTGGCAATGGCGCCGCGCAGGATCACGTCGCGGTGCGGATAGAACGCGATGTTGAACGAGGGCAGCCAGTCGTTGTAGGTGCGGCCCACCGTGGCGGCGACGCCTGCGGTATAGCCGGTGGACCGCTGATCGGTGTGGGCATAGCGGATGCCCGCGTTGCCGGCATATTCCAGCCCGAACAGATCACCCTTAACGTCAAACTGCAGATAGCCGCCCGACGTGGTTTCCTGCACCTGGCGGTTGGAGCCGAGATCTTCGACCTGGGTGCGGCCATAGAGATTGGTATAGGCAGCGGCCGAGCCGATGTTGGCCGCCAGGAACTGCGAGGTGGTGCCACCCGGTTGCCCGGCATCGCCCAGGCTGACCAGATCGGAAATGCTCGACGTGACAGGCAGGCCATAGACGCTGGACGAGCAGGTGGTGGTGCCCAGGATCAGGTCGGGCTTGCCGTTACCCGAACAGGCCACCGTGTCGCGCGTCCACAGTTGGGTCTGGAAGTTGTAGCGGCGCCACACGCCGCCCAGCTTGACGGTAAAGCCCTTGGTCACATCCCATTCGGTGCGCAGTTGCACTGTCTTGAACTTGTTGGTGACATAAGACGGGCGATCGCGGATTTCGGCCAGCTGGAAATTGGCCGGGTTGGTCACGTCGATCCCATAGCTCAGCACCGGCGCTTTCATGTTGCTGTAATCGAACGCGAAGCCGTTGGCGCCCTTGCTGTCGTAGGCGATCGTGCTTTCCACCGGGATATCCGCGTCAGACTGCGAAATGCCGCCCAGCAGGGTGAAGCGCAGGCTGTCCGATACGTCCTGGTCCCAGGTGGCGCCCACCTGGTAGAACTTGGTATTGGACTGGCGCAGATAGCTTTCGGTGCGGACATAGGCATTGTTGAACGTGCCGCTGACCATGTTGCCATTGCTGTCGTACGCCGGGTTGACCACGTTGAAGCTGCGCTCGTTGGAGCGGGCCAGTACTTCCAGCCACTTTTCCTTGCGGTCTTCCTTGAACGAGGAATAGAGCGCGTCGATCGAGATCTTGGTGTGGGTGCTGGGTTCGAACTGGATCGAACCGGTCAGGCCCAGGCGGCGGCGATCGTGTTCGACCACGCCATAGCGCGGAATGCGCGGGTGGAACGAGAGCGCAGCGGCATCGCACGCGGCCGAGGGGCGATAGAACCCGCCGCTGTTCACTGCATTGCCGCCGCTGGCGCCGGCGACCGAATAGAAGCACGGCGTGCCGCCCACCGAATTGAAATAGGCCTGCGACCAGCGCACCGTATTGTTGCCGGTTTCCAGCGTATCGGTGTGCGAATAGGCGGCCGAGAGATTGACGCCCAGCGTGCCGGCATCGTTCTTCCACGACAGCAGCCCGGCAACGCGCGGCCCGACATTCTTCGACAGGTCGTTATACGAACCCTGCACGTTGAGCACGGCGGTCAGCCCGGTCTTGCCGGCCAGCGGATTGCCGGTGTTGAGATCGACCACTGCGCCCAGCGAGCCTTCGTCCAGGCTCGCCTCGGCGGTCTTGTGGACCACCAGGCTGCTGAACAGTTCCGAGGCGAAGACGTTGAAATCGAACGAGCGATCACGGTTGGCCGAGGCGCCGTCGGACGAGGTCGTGATCGTTTCCAGGCCGTTGACGCGCACGCGGGTGAACTGCGCGCCCAGCCCGCGCACGGTGATCGCGCGGCCTTCGCCGCCGTCCTTCTGGATCGAGATGCCGGGAATACGCTGCAGGGATTCGGCAATGTTCTGGTCGGGGAACTTGGCGATGTCTTCGGCCACCACGGCATCGACTGCCGAAACCGAGTTGCGCTTGACGTTGAGCGCGGCCTGAAGCGACTGGCGGAAGCCGGTCACGATGATAGCCGGGGTCTGGTCATCGCCGGTGCCCGGGGCCGCAGCAGCCGCGTCTGTGGCCGGTGTGGCGGTATCCTGCGGGGCGGCCTGGGCCATCGCGCTATGCGGCAGGGCCAGCGCGCTGCCAGCGAACAGGGCGATCTTGAGCGTGGAAACTCGGGAAAAATTCTTGCGCATCGTCACATCCCCTCTCAGCCCGTGAGGCTGGATGATACCGGTGTCAACAATGCACGCAATGGCTTGCATCGATCCGGCAACACTACTCCCATCCGCACACGGCGGATCGCCCGCGCCATCGGGCGGGCTTGTTGTCTTTTGCTACCTTCGAGGCCTCATGTGCCGCGAAAGGTAACCGGTGTCATTACGATATGTTTTGCAGCACGATCTTTCCCCTGTCAAGAACCCGGTCGCCTAGCTGTCGATCAAAAAATAATATGGTAATTCAATAGTATAAACTGAAATTCCGCCCATCTCGCGGCGCATTTTGCCGCGTCATGCTGCGCGCGTGGCCCTGCAGCATGGCGCTGATTCGCCGGTTATGACCCCGGCTGCACATAGGGCGCCGTGGCCCATAGCCGGCGTTGCCAGCCGCGCGGATCGTCTGCCATGTGCGGGGCCGCGTCGAACACCATCGTCGCGCGCGCCGGCAGGCGATAGGGCGCCCAATCTGCCAGGCCCGGCCGGCCGCTGCGTGCCAGCCCGGAAAAGGCCGCCATCATCATCGCGCTCAGCGCACGGGCCTGCGCGTCGGTGCCGGAATAGCTGCCCGGCGCATCCAGCGTGCCGAACACATAAGGGATATCATCGGTATGCGCCGCGCCGCGCAGCGGATCGCGCGGAGAAGGGCGGTCGAGCTGGTAGACCCAGGTGGCCTGCGCGCCGGCGGCGGCGCGTGCGTCGGCCTCGATCACCTGGCCGGGCCACGATCGCCCGGCGGCGGTGGCCGCGTAATAGATCTGCTCTGCGCTCCACTGTGGGGCGTGCGCGCGGTATTGTGCCACCACCCATTGCGGATCGAGATCGATCTTGACCTCGGCCGCGATGCGGTGCGGCAGGTTGTCCCAGCTCAGGCCGGCAAGCTTGGGCCCGCGCGGATCGAGAAACGCGCGCGTTTCATCGCGCACGTTGCCCAGGATCATCGGAATATCCAGCGACTGCGGTGCCGCATCGGGCCAGAACGGATGGCGCGGCAAGTTGGTCATATCCAGCACCGGCCCGAAGTAGAGGCTGCCACCCATGATCGGGTCCGGGGTGTCGAGCGCGTCGATCAGTCGCGCGATCGGCATGGCGCGCAGGGCCGCAACCCCATCGTCGCCCAATCCCAGGCGCGCCATCCATGCGCGCGTGCGGGCCAGCGCATGGCCGGGGCCACTGGCCTGCACCTGCTGCCCGCTCATCGTCGCCGCGGCATGGAACAGGCCGCGCGCGGCCGGCATCGCCATCAGCGTGGCGATCTTGGCGCCGCCGCCCGATTGGCCAAAGACCATGACGCGCGCGGGATCGCCGCCAAACGCGGCAATGTGATCGCGCACCCATTGCAGCGCCAGGATCAGGTCCAGCTGCCCCAGGTTGCCGCTATCGGCCGCCTGCGCGTCCAGCGGGCGCAGCCAGGCATAGCCGAGCGGCCCCAGGCGATGGTTGACGCTCACCACCACCACGTCGCCGCCAGCGGCCAGGTGCGAACCATGCGTCAGCGGATCGGTGACCGAGCCATTGGCATAGGCACCACCGTGGAAATAGACCATCACCGCCCGCCGCGCGCCGGGATGGGCATCGGGCGTCCACACGTTGAGGAACAGGCAATCCTCGCTCTGCGGCGCCCCGGTCATGCCGCGCTGCGGGCAGAGCGGGCCAAATTGCGTGGCGTCTTGCTCTGGCCCGTCAAACGGTTCGGCCACGGCGCGGGCAAAGCGCCCCGCCCGGCCATAGCGGATGCCTTTGAACGCCATGACGCCGCCCTCGCGCAGACCGCGATAGCGCCCCACGCGGGGCTGGGCCAGCGGCGCAGTGCGCGCCCGCGCGCCTGCGCCCAGCGGTGTGGTCATCATCGCCAAGGCGCCCGCGCCCTGCATCAGGCCGCGCCGGGTCATCCGGTCCATCCTGCCACTCCCGCTTGTCTTGTCGTTACTAAGCTTTGGCGCGTTCAGCGCCTGACATCGCCACCACTGGCGGAAAACGCTTCGAGTTCGGCCCGGCCGATGGTGCACATATCGCCAGGCTGGCTATGCTTGAGCGCGGTATAGGCCAGGCCTGCTTGGGCCATCGCCGCCACGTTTCCGCCCTGGAGCCACTGGTGCAGCACGCCGGCGGCAAAGGCGTCGCCCGTGCCGATCCGGTCGACAATGCCGGTCACATCCACCTCGGCGGTCTGGTGCGCGCCGTCGCGCGCGTCCACCCGCGCGGCAATGCGGTGGTGATCGGGGCCGGCGATGTGCCGCGCGGTCGATGCGATCAGCGCCAGGCGCGGGAACGCGGAAAAGGCGGCCTGGGCTGCCTCGCGCCGCCGCTCCGCCCCGTCGCCGGAAAAGGGCTGGGCCAGCAACAGCGCGATATCGCGGTGGTTGCCGATCATGATGCTGGCCGATTGCATCAGATCGGTCAGGATCGCGCGCGGGTCACTGTCCCACGCGTCCCACAACATGGCGCGGTAATTGCCGTCAAAACAGATTGGCACGCCCGCCGCATCGGCCGCGGCCACCGCCGCCTGCGCCAGCGCCACGCCGCCTGGCCCCAGCGCGGGCGTGATGCCCGACAGGTGCAGCAAGGCGGCACCATCGAGCGCGCGGGCAAAATCGAAATCGCCGGGCGCGGACTGGGCAAACACGCTGCCGGCGCGATCATAGGTGATCGTCGCCGGGCGCAGCCCTGCGCCACTTTCCAGGAAATAGAGGCCCATGCGCCCCGTGCCCCGCCCGACATGGCGGGTGTCGACCCCCGCCGCGCCCAGCGCCGCGCGCGCCTTGTCACCCAGCGGGCTGGCGGGCAGGCGGGTCAGCAGCGCGGCGTGATGGCCCAGCGCGGCGAGGCCGGCGGCGACATTGGCCTCTGCTCCGCCCACCACCAGGTCCAGGCTTTCGGCCTGCGTCATCAGGCGGTGGCCAGGCGTTGCCAGGCGCAGCAAGACCTCGCCAAAGCAGACGATATGGCCCGAACGCCCGGTCACCGCGCCAGCCACCCACCATCAACAGCCAGCACGTGGCCCGTGACATAGTTGGATGCAGGCGAAGCGAGGAACACCGCCGCCCCGGCAATATCGCTGGGATCGCCCCAGCGCCCGGCTGGAATCCGCTCCAGAATCTGGCGGTTGCGCGTCTCGTCAGCCTGCAAGGCGGCGGTGTTGTTGGTGGCGATATAGCCGGGCGCGATGGCGTTGACCTGTACGCCGTGCGGCGCCAGTTCGTTGGCCATGGCCTTGGTCACGCCGCCCACGCCGGATTTGGCCGCGGCATAGCTCGGCACGCGGATGCCGCCCTGGAAAGTCAGCAGCGAGGCGATGTTGATGATCTTGCCGCTGCCCTGCGCCACCATGCCGCGGGCGGCGGCCTGGCTCAGGAAAAACAGGGTTTTCAGGTTGGTATCGATCACCGCGTCCCAGTCTGCCTCGCTGAACTGCAGCAGATCGTCGCGGCGGATGATCCCGGCGTTGTTGACCAGGATATCGATCCGCCCCAGCGCCGCCACGGCCTCGTTCACCACGCGCGCCACCGGCGCGGTGCTGGCCAGATCGGCGGCGATATTCACCGCGCGCTGCCCGGCCGCTTTGATCAGGTCCAGCGTTTCGGCCGGTTCGGAGCGCCCGGCCAGGGCCACGTCGGCCCCGGCCTGGGCCAAGCCCACGGCAATGGCCTGGCCGATCCCGGTGTTGGCGCCGGTGACAAGCGCGGTCTTGCCCGCAAGGCTGAAGGAAATCGCCATCGCGGCTTACTTCAGTTGGCAGATATCGAGCGCGTTCATATCGGTATAGTCGAGGTTTTCCCCGCCCATGGCCCAGATGAACGCATACTTCTTGGTGCCCGCGCCCATGTGGATCGACCACGGCGGGCTGATCACCGCCTCTTCATTGGCGATCACGATGTGGCGCATGCTGTCAGGCTCGCCCATGTAGTGGAAGATGCGGTCGTTCTCTTCGGCCAGGTCGAAGTAGAGGTAGATCTCGCTGCGGCGGTCATGCAGGTGCGGCGGCATCGTGTTCCACACGCTGCCTTCTTCCAGCACGGTCAGGCCGAGCAGCAGCTGCGCGCTGTCGCACACGCCGGGGATGACCAGCTGGTAGATCGTGCGCTGGTTGGAATTGGCCAGGTCACCACGCGCCAGCGGATTGGCCTGGTCAAGCGGAATATGCTTGATCGGCAAGGCCTTGTGCGCGGGGGTGGAGGCCAGGTAGAACCGCGCGCCTTCGCCTTCGAACACCACCTCTTCGCTGCCCATGGGCACATAGAGGCATTCCTTATTGGCCATGGCAAAGCGCTGCCCGTCCACCGTGACGAAGCCGGGGCCGCCGATGTTGACCACGCCCATCTCGCGCCGTTCCAGCAATGTGTGCCCGGCCGCGCTCTTGGGCTCGGTCTGGCGGGGCAGGTGCAAGGGCTGCGCGCCCGGCACGGCGCCGCCGATCACGAAGCGTTCGTTGTGCGAATAGTTGAGATTGATCTCTCCGGCCACGAACATGCCCGAAACCAGATAGCGATCGCGCAGCGCGTCGTTGGAAACACCATCCATCATGTCCGGATGCGTCGCGTGATAGGTCTTGGCATACATGGCGCACTCTCCCTTTCGCTGCCGAGAGGTGTGGTATCGGCTTTAGGTAACCGGTGTCAATAGGGTGCCAAACGTCTTTTGCGCCCCGCGCCGCGATCGCATGATCAGCTCGGCGCGCGCACGGCCGAGGCGCGGCGCACCAGTTCGGACGGGAAAAAAGCCGCGTCGCGCGCGGCGGTTTCGGGGCGTGTCAGCTTGAGCGCGGCGGTGCGCGCCATGGCCCGGATCGGCCAGCGTACGGTGGTGAGCGGGGGCCAGATGTGCGCGGCAATGGCGGTATCGTCGAAACCGATGATCGACAGGTCGTGCGGCACGCGCAGGCCGCGTTCGCAGGCCGCATGCAGGACGCCGGCGGCCATTTCATCGTTGCTGGCAAAGATCGCGGTGGGCGGGGTGGCGGTGCCGAGCAGGTGCTGCCCGGCGGCATGACCCGATTCGAACTGATAGTTGCCGCGCGCCAGCAGGGCGGGGTCGATCGTCAGGCCGGCGCGGCCCATGCCGGCGATGAAGCCCAGTTCGCGCTCGCGAGCAGAGCGGAAGCCATCGGGCCCGGCGATGAAGCCGATTCGCGTGTGGCCCAATTCGGCGAGCCAGGCCACTGCCTCGCTCACCGCTTCCTGGTCGTTGGACGCCACCAAGTGGGCCTCGTCGTCCAGCCGGGCCGAGCCCATGCGCACCACGGTGCAGCCCAGATCGCGGCACAGCCGGGCCAGCTCGTCATTTTCCGAAAGCGGCGGCAGCAGCATCACGCCATAGAGGCGCTGCTGCTCGATAAAGCGGTGAATATCATCGAGCAGGGTGGGCGAATGGCGATCGACCGGGCGCACCACCAGCGCAAATTCGGTGCTGCGAATCGTATCGAGGATGCCTTCCTGCACCCCCAGCACCATCTGCGCGTTGGGGTTGTCATGGATCAGGCCGATCAGGAAATTGCGCCGCAGCGCCAGTGCCCGCGCCTGTGGGTTGGGCACGTAATCGAGCTGCGCGATCACCGCTTCCACCTTTTCGCGGGTGGCCTGGTTGAGCAGCGGAGACTTGTTGATCACCCGGCTGACGGTCTTTTTCGACACCCCTGACAGGCGCGCCACATCGTTGATCGTGGGTTTCTGCGCTTTGGCCATCCGGTGTCCTTCTTGTCTCTCGCTCTGCGCCGATTTTTCAGACTTGCCTTCGGCTGGGACAAAAGGCAAGATGACACCGGTTACCTTGCCGCAAGGCTGATGCTGCCCCGCCATAAACGGGGCGCGGCGGATCATGTTCAATTGCGTTGTATCGGGTTTTGACACCGGTTTCCAGCCGCGTGAAAGGCCCGATCCGCCCGGGATGGGTTGGGGATGGGTTTGACGAAACAGGCAGATGCGGCACAGGCTGATCCGGCACAGGCGGGCGCCGTAGCCGCAGCATTCGTGGCCGCCAGGCGTGAAAAGCGCGCGCTGGCCACCTATCCGGGGCAGATGCCGGCCGATCTGGCCACGGCCTATGCCATCCAGGACGCAGCGCTGGCCATCGATGGCCGCACGGTGGCGGGGTGGAAAGTGGGCCGGATCAACCCGCCCGACGATGCGCGGCTGGCGAGCAATCGCCTGGCCGGGCCGATCTTTGCCGATAGCGTGGTCACGCCCGGCGCTGGGCAGGTGCCCGCCATGCCGGTCTTTGCCGAGGGTTTTGCCGCGGCCGAGGCGGAATTCCTGCTGCATGTGGCGGCGGGCTGGAACGGCACGGTGCCGGACGATGACGCCGCCACCCGCGCCCTGCTCGATCGCGTGCACATCGGGATCGAGGTTGCGTCCTCCCCCTATCCCGGCATCAACGATGATGGCCCGCCGGTCACCGTGTCAGACTATGGCAACAACTATGGGCTGGTCGTGGGTGCGCCGCTGGTTGGGTGGCAAGATATTGATTTTGCCTCTATCCCCGTGGGCCTGGCGATCGATGGCGTCGGCGTTGGCGCGGCGACCACCGCCACCATGCTCGATGGCCCGCTGGGCGCGGTGCGGTTCCTGCTGGGCAACCTGGCGTCCCGTGGCATCGCGGCGGCAGGGGGGCTGTGGATTTCCACTGGCGCGGTCACCGGCGTGCATCCGGTCGTGCCGGGGCAGCAGGTGCGCGCCAGCTTTGTTGGCCATGGCGACGTGGCCTGCACGATCGTGGCGGCCTGAGCCCTTCGGGGCCTGATCGCTGCGGCAAGACCGGCAGGGCAAAAAGCCCGCCGTTATTGGGAGTTGAAGCAATGGAAGCGCAGACTGGGCCACACCAGGCCGGGCATATCCAGGTCGGGGCCAAGGTGGGCCGCGTTCGCTGGGTGGTGGTGGCACTGCTGTTCGCCGCCACGGCGATCAACTATATCGACCGGCAGATGATCGGCGTGCTCAAGCCCACGCTGGCCGCCAATTTCCATTGGTCGGAAACCGATTTTGCCGCGATCGTGTTCTGGTTCCAGGTTGCCTATGCGATCGGCTATCTCTCGTTCGGCAAGGTGGTCGATGCGCTGGGCGCGCGGCTGGGCTATACCATCGCCATCATTATCTGGACGGTCAGCCACATGGCCCATGGCTTTGCCACGGGGCTGGTGTCGTTCGCGCTGGCCCGGTTCGGCCTGGGCATTGGCGAATCCGGCAATTTCCCCGCTGGCATCCGCGCCGTCACCGATTGGTTTCCCCAGCGCGAGCGCGCCTTTGCCATCGGCGTGTTCAATGCCGGCGCCAATGTCGGCGCGATCATCACGCCGCTGCTGGTGCCCTTGCTGGTGCTGTGGTTCGATTGGCGCATGGCGTTTTTCGTCACCGGCCTGTTCGGCATCGCCTGGATGGTGGCGTGGTGGCTGCTCTATCGCCACCCGGAACAGCACAGCCGGCTCAGCGCCGCTGAACTCGCCTGGATTCGCCAGGATCCGGCCGATCCGGTGCAGCCGATCGGCTGGGCGCGCCTGCTCACCGTGCGGGAAACCTGGGCCTATGCCCTGGGCAAGTTCCTGATCGACCCGATCTGGTGGTTCTTCCTGTTCTGGCTGCCGGGCTATCTGTTCACGCGCTACAACCTTGATCTCAAAAGCTTTGGCCTGCCACTTGCGGCGATCTACCTGATTTCCGATCTGGGCAGCATCGCCGGCGGCTGGCTGTCTTCGCGCCTGATCAAGGCCGGGCGCACGCCCAATGTGGCGCGCAAGCTGACCATGCTGATCTGCGCGGTCTGCGTCCTGCCGATCTGGTTCGTGCAAGGGGTGGACAGCATGTGGTGGGCGGTCTTGATCATCGGCCTGGCCACGGCCGCGCACCAGGCCTTTTCCGCCAATCTCTACACCCTGCCGTCAGACGTGTTTCCGCGCGGCGCCGTGGGGTCTGTCGTGGGTATCGGTGGCACGGTGGGTGCGTTTGGCGGCATGGGCATGGCGCTGTTCGCCGGCTATATCCTCGATGCCACGCACAGCTATGAAGTGCTGTTCGCGATCTGCGCCAGCGCCTATCTGGTGGCGCTGGCCGTGGTCCACGCGCTCAGCCCGCGCCTGGCGCCGGTGCGGATCGAAGCATGAGCGGCGGCGTCGATCGACGCGGCGCGCTGGTGGGTGCGGCGGGGCTCGCCGGTCTTGCCAGCCTTCCCGCCACGGCCGCGCCCGCCGCGCGCCCGCGTGGGTTCGATGGCCAGCGCGTGGCCGACCAGGGCAATGGTACCTATCGCAATCCGATCATGGCCGGCGATCACCCCGATCCTTCGATCCTGAAGGATGGCGATGATTACTACATGACCTTTTCCACCTTTGATTCCTATCCGGGCCTGGTCATCTGGCATTCGCGCGACCTGCTCAACTGGCAACCGGTTACCGCCGCGCTGACGCAGAATGTTGGCGCGGTCTGGGCGCCGGATCTGTGCCGCCACGCCGGGCGCTATTTCATCTATTTTGCCGCCAAGGCGCGGCCCAACGCGACCTATGTGATCTGGGCCGACCAGATCGCCGGGCCATGGAGTGCGCCGATCAACCTGGGCCTGCCCGACCATATCGACCCCGGCCATGCCGTGGGCGAAGACGGCTCGCGCTGGCTGTTCCTGTCGGGCGGAGACCGCGTGGCGCTGGCCTCCGATGGCCTGTCGACAGTCGGCGCGGTGCAGCATGTCTATGATCCCTGGCGCTATTCCGATGCCTCGGCAGAGCGCTGGCCGGTCGAAGGCTTTTCGCCCGAGGGGCCCAAGATCGTTTCCCATGGCGGCTGGTTCTACCTGATCACGGCGGTGGGCGGCACGGCCGGCCCGCCGACCGGGCACATGGTCATCGCCGCGCGCTCCCGCTCCATCCACGGGCCTTGGGAAAACTGCCCGCACAACCCGATCGTGCGCACGCGCAGCCGGGAAGAGGCGTGGTGGTCACGCGGCCATGCCACGCTGTTTTCGGGGCCGGGTGGCGATTGGTGGTCGGTCTATCACGGGTTTGAACGCGATTACTGGACGCTGGGCCGCCAGACCCTGCTCGATCCGGTGGAATGGACCGCCGATGGCTGGTTCCGCATGAAGGGTGGTGATCTCTCCATGCCCTTGCCCAGCCCGCGCGGCGGGCGCCCGGCGGGCCCGCACGGGCTGCCGCTGTCAGACGATTTCGCCACGCTGGCTCTGGGCAAGCGGTGGAACTTCTTCAAACCCGCGCCGGATGAAGCGGGCCGGGTGCGCGTCGCTGATCATTGCCTGCACCTCGCCGCGCGGGGCACGGCGCCGGCGGATTCCTCGCCGCTGCTGCTCATCGCCGGTGACCAGGCCTATGAATTTGCCTGCACGATCGAGATCGATCCCGAAACCACCGCCGGCCTGCTGCTGTTTTATGATCAGGCGCTCTATTGCGGGCTGGGTTTTGACGCCAAGGCGTTCGTCACTCACCAATATGGCATGGAGCGCGGCCGCCCCGCCAATCCGCATGGTCGCCGCCTGCGCATGCGCTTGCGCAACGATCGGCATATCGTCTCGCTGCACACCAGCGGCGATGATGGCCAGACCTGGCAGCGCTTTGACCGGGGGATGGAGGTTTCGGGCTATCACCACAACGTGCGTGGCGGCTTCCTGATGCTGCGCCCCGGCCTCTATGCAGCCGGCAAGGGCGAGGCGCGCTTTCGCGATTTCCGGTTTCGTGTGCTGGAATCATGAACAAAGTTAGTAACCCGTCACCTTCGTCACCCCGGATCAAGTCCGGGGTGACGTAACAAGATAATGTTGAAATTATCGGGAGAATTGCCGTGTCCCATCCGCTCTTGCGTGGTGCCTCGTTGCTGGCCTTGGCTTGCCTGGCGAACACCACTGCCGCGCGTGCGGCACCGGCCGATGGCCTGCTGTTCCACGCCCCGCTCGATCGCGATTTCACCGCTGCCCAGGCTGGCGGCGATGCCGTGCCCAATTTCCAGAGCGACGTGGCGATCGTGCCCGATGGCGCGCAGGGCGGGGCGGGGCGCTGGGCCGATGGCGGCTATGTCGCGTGGAATGCGCCGGGCAATATCTATGCCCAGCGCGGCACGCTGGCGTTCTTCTGGCGTAGCCACACCCCGGTGGGCGAAGCGCCGTTCGTGATTTTCCGCGCCGGCGCTGCCGATCATTCCAGCTGGGACATGGCGTTCCTGCGCATCGATTGGAACGGCCATGGGTTCGACGCCTTTGTCACCGACGCCAATCTTTCGCGCGTGCGGATCAGCTGGACGATCCCGCAAACCCCGGCGCCCGATGCCTGGCACCACATCGCCTTTGCCTGGGACGAGGCGCGCGGCATCAAGCTGTTCTGGGACGGGCGCGAAGTGGCGGCCAAGGCGCAGGCTGCCGATCTCGACATGGGGCTCGATCAGTTCGGCCTGGCGGGCCGGGTGATCGCCCCGCACCAGGTGCAAAGCCGCTACAACTTCATGCGCGGGTCTGATCTCGACGATATCCGCGTCTATGACCACATGCTCGATGGCGCCGGCGTGGCCGCATTGGCCGCGCATGGCGATGCGCCGCCATCTGCCCCCTCTCCGGCGGCTTCCGCGCCGCGCACCGCCTGGCTGCACCGCTTCGGGTGGGACAGCCAGACCCCGCCGTTGCTGCCTGCGCCGGTCACCACCGTGCGCAAGGTGGAATTTGCCGATGCCAAGGATCTCAAGGAGTGGATGTGGAAAGGGGTGGACGGCATCGCCGAAACCACCTGGCCAGGCGTTTACAACCGGTCGCGCCTGCCCGGCCGTGATGATTATTTCGAACTGCCCGATTGGAACGTCTATGTCGAAGGGGGCAAGGCCTATAGCCTGACGGTGCCGGCCGATGCCGCCTTCAACCGCGTGGAGATTCGCGGCGCGGCCTATGGCGCGCTGGAATGGTCGGCCGATGGCCAGGGCAACTGGCAGAAACTGGCGGCCCGGCCACAGGGCGTGGTGCGCTCGCTTACCGACACGGCGCCGCGCCAGGGCGGCGTGCTGCGCTTTACCAATGTGATGCAGGAACAGCCGATCCAGGAAATCTGGGCCTATGACATCAAGCCCGGCGCGGTGCCGGATGGCACGTTCCAGCTGCGCTATACCGTGCGCAGCCAGGCCGCCACCGATCTGGGCGCGCTGGCGCCGCTCAATGCCTTCATCGCCGGGCGCTATCCATCAGCAGAGCGGGCCACGGTGGTCGCCTTGCCGAGCGAGGGCGTGCGCGCGGCGGTGGGCGCGGGCAGTGCGGCTGGAGACCCGGCGGCGCGGCGCGAGGCGGGCGCGCATCTGCCGCTGGTGCACGTGCTGATCCCATCGAACTTTGGCGATGCGCCGGCCGGGCGCCCGCTGGCACGGGCCTGGAACTATGGCTGGGAAAACAGCCACGATGGCCTGGATGGCGTGGCACTCGATCTGCCGGCGCTGCACGCCACACCCAACGCGCAGGGGCTGATCCCGCTGGATATCCGCGTCAAAGACCCGATCTGGCCCGAGCGCGACATGATCGACGTGCAGGTGTCGGTAAAGCCGGGAGAGGCGCGCACGCTGTGGCTCGATCTGCGCGATCGCATCCTCACTGGTGACAGCCTCTACCTCACCATCGCCTCTGCCGCGCCCGATTTCGGGGCGGATACGCTCGATGGCATGGGCGTGCGGCTGGTGTTCAAGGATCGCGCCACGGCGCTCAAGGAACATGTGGCCGATCGCTTCAACCAGGTGAAAGACAACTGGGCCTTCCTGGTGGAGGAGCACACCGCGTCGAAACGCGCCGCGCTCTATCGCCGGCTCTATGGCGATATCAGCGATCTGCTACGGGTCGATCCCGATAACCTGGAGGCGCGGCGCTATTGGGCCGATATCGGCTATTCTGCCAACCAGTTGCCCCCCTTCGTCCAGCCCACGCCGCCCGCCGCCATGCCGCTGTGGGCGTTCCGCCAGCTCGAAGACCTCAAGCTGGCGCGGCAGTTCGTTAATTGGTGGATCGACAATCGCCAGGTGCCCTATGGCGATTTCGGCGGTGGCATTTCCGATGATACCGACCTGACGCAGCAATGGCCGGGGCTGGCGCTGATGGGGGTCGATCCCGACAAGATCAATGCCTCGCTGCGCGCGCTGTCGGATGCGGTTTACAAGAACAGCATGATCGTCAACGGCTTGAGCTATATCACCAGCGACGAACTGCACGTCTATGAAGAAGGCATCAATTCCGATGCCGAGCGGCTCTACCTCAACTGGGGAGAGCCCAAGGCGGTCGAGCGGATGATGGCCACCGTCAAGGCGCTGGGGGGCCTGATCCGCACCAATCCGGCCGGGCACATGCACATCTCGTCAAGCTGGTATGGCGGGCGGCACATCTATCGCGACGAGCCCTGGGCCTGGCAAAAGCCCTATGGCTTTGTCATCATGCACACGCCGGTGCTGCTGGGCTTGTACAATGCCGATCCTACCGCGCGCCATCTGGTGACCGGGTTGATCGATGGCCTGCTCGCCCATGGCAAGCAGGGCGCTGATGGGCTGTGGCGCTTTCCCAACGATATCAGCTGGAACAGCGATGCGGAGCGGGCCGGCGATGGCGGCGGCGCCAGCCTGCCGATGCAATCGGCCTGGGCGGCCTGGCGCTTTACCGGCGATGACAAATACCTGCGCCCGGTGCTGGGCCGGCTGGCGCCCGGCAATTTCTCGGCGTTGGGAGAACTCAATGAAAACGCGCTGACCGTGCTGGGCAAGCGCCGCGAATGGCAGGAGGCGACGCTGAAAGCCGCGCAGGCCGGCAACGATATCGCCCGGTTCGAGGCATGGAACACCACCGGGAATCGCGCCTGGCTTGAAGCGCTCAATGCCGCCGGCATCGCCGACAAGGCGCAGCACATGTATATGTATACCCAGGGCCATTGGTGGACCGACCGGGTGGAAGCGCCCAACGAACTGCTCCAGCGTGAGCGGCTGGGCGGCATCGCGCTCAAGCGCAACCAGACCTGGCCGGGCAATGCCGTGAGCTGGCGTTTTGCCGATCCCGAGGCAGCGGTGCAGGTGGCGATCCTGGTGCGCGATGCCACGCCCGAAGGCTTTACCGTGCTGGCCCACAACACCACCGCGCGCGAACAACCGGCCGATATGGGCACCTGGAACGTGGTGGCCGGCACCTGGACCATGACGCAAGGCATCGCGGCGGGCCAGGCCGATGTGGCAAGCGGGCCGGTCACCACGCGCGAGGTGGAAATGGAACGCGGCGGTTCCATTCCGGTGCGCTTGGCACCGGGGCAGACCACGGTGATGACCTTCCGTCTGGCCCGGCGTGCTGCCATCCAGCCCGAACACCGCCCCGATCTGGGCATCGGCGCCGATGACGTGGTGCGGCAGGGCCGCAAGCTGACCGTGCGCGTGCACAGCCTGGGCAGCGTTGCCGCGCCGGCCGGGCAGGTGCGCCTGGAAACCGCCGATGGCCGCGTGCTGGCCAGCGCGCCGGTGCCGCCCCTGGCGCCGCCGGCCGATCTTGCGTCGCGCACGGCCAGCGTCACGTTGGCGATCCCGCCTGGCGCGCCAGCCACTGGCCTGCGCGTGCGCGTGGATATGGGCGCAGCCGAAGTGACCCAGCGCAACAACGTGGTCATGCTGGACGGTGGAGCGTGATCGCGCGGCGGCTCTGCACACTGGCGCTGGCCCTGCTGGCCCTGGCGCCGGGCCTGGCCATGGCGCGCCAGGTGGTGTGGCGGTTCGACAATCTGGCCCGCATCGGCCACTTGGCGCCGCAGGTGCTGGGCCATCCCCGCGTGGAGCGCAGCGCGGTGGGCAAGGCAGTGGCGTTCGACGGGCAGAACGATGCGCTGATCCTGCCGCGCCACCCGCTGGCGGGCGCGGCGCGCTTTACGGCCGAGGCGGTGTTCCGCCCCGATGGTGGCGCGTTCGAGCAGCGCTGGCTGCACCTCGCCAGCGACGATGTGCCCGGCCGTCCGCCAGGCGAAACCCGCATGCTGTTCGAAATCCGCGTGGTGGGCGCCTCGTGGTATCTCGACACCTTTGTCAAAGGCGCCGGCTATAACCAGGTCCTGGTTGATCCGGCTCGGCTGCATCCGCTGGGGCGCTGGTACCATGTTGCGCAGACCTATGACGGCACCACCTATCGCAGCTATGTCAACGGCGTGCTGGAAGGCGAGGCGCGCGTGGCCTTTGCGCCGCAGGGGCCGGGCAGCAGCAGCGTGGGCATGCGCCGCAATGGGGTGAACCACTTCCACGGCGCGATTGCCCTGGCGCGGTTCACCACTGCGGCGCTTGCTCCCAAGGCGTTTCTGCCCGCGCCATCACCGCGTTGATCGCGCGGCGCCTAGGGTGTGTGGGGATTCAGGCCAGGGTGGTGCGAGAATGGCTGATTTTCGCGACCCGGAGCGCAGCGTACTTTTGGTACGTGAGCACCGGAAGCGCGAAAAGCGGCCGTTCGCAGCCCGCCATGGGCTGAATCCCCACACACCCTAGCGCACCACGTAGAAATCGATCTCCACATGGTCGGGCTTGCGGATGCCCCGCGCGACGAACACGGCGCGGTTCATCCACGCGAACGGGCCGGCCCGGGCGGCCAGGCGGGGTGTGGTGCGGAAGTAATAGGCGTCGCTCGGCACGTCTTCGCCCCGTGCAATGCGCTCGGTCACCGCGGTGCTGGCCACGCGCACGCCGGGGTTGTTGACATCCACCACCGTGCCATCGGCCGCCTGCAGGAAATAGCGGGCGTCCACCTGGGTCAATCCATCGGGCAGGATAGTCTGCCAATCACCGCCGCCGGGCAGGACGCGGCCGTGGAACAGCGGCCCATCCACGCTGCCGCCGGTGATGGCGATGAACCGCCTGCGCCCGCCGCCAATCTCGCCCTGCTCCACCGCCGGGGCCAGCATGACCTTGGCGGTGAACGCATATTCCAGGGTGGGCGCTGGCGCTGCCGGGGCGGCCCGCGCGGCTGGCGCGACGCCTGAAATGGTGGTGGCCACTGTCATGGCCAGGGCCATCGCCCATGTCCGCCCGATCATCCTGTTGTCCTCTCCCGTTGTATGTCTGTGTTCGTCAGTGGAAGCCCAGCGCCTTGGCGCGATGATCGCGGCGGACCGCCATGGCCGCGGCCAGCCACAGCGCCGCTGCGGCGGAAAAGCCGGCAAGGCTGCCGCCCAGGGGCGCGGCCAGGGCAAATCCGGCCAGTGCTGCCACGATCAGCGCCCCGCCCAGCAGATGAAACGGGCGGAAGCGCGCAGCCTGGGCGATTGGCAGGAAATGCAGCCCCACCACCAGCGCCATCGCCGGCAGTAAGAGATCGGGACGGTGCAGGTTCATCACGATGTTGCCCGCCAGGAACAGGCCCAGGCCTTCGCCGATGCTGCTCCACATGATGGCTCTTTCCACGTGAGGGACAGGCCTGATCCCTTTGCCCGGCCGGCGGATGACCACCCATGCCGCCAGCGCAATCGCCACGAACGGCACGAAGGGCAGGGCCAGCGCCGCGCCCGTCACATGCCAGTGCCAGGCCAGCGTCAGCGCGGCAAAGACCGCGCCGAAAAAGCCCATGATCAGCGCGCCCCATGCCCCCACGCGGTGTCTCCTTCGCGATCGCTCAAGCGCATGATAGGCAGGAATATCCTGGCCGTATATGCGCCAATGCAAGGGGCCACCCGCGGGAGGGAAAATGTCAGACCGGATTGCCATCGACGATGCCGCCGCCCGCCGCCTGTTGCGCATGGTCCACGATGCCGCCATCGCCGCCAGCCAGCCGGCCGCGATCATGCACCGGCATGTGCCCCCGCCGCCCGCCGGGCGCTGCGTGGTGATCGGCGCGGGCAAGGCCGCCGCGGCCATGGCCAGCGCGCTCGATGCCGCGCTCTTGGCGCAATGGGGCGCGCGGGTGCCGGTTTCGGGCGTGGTTGCCACGCGCTACGGCCATGCCGCCGGCCTGCCTCCTCCCGCGCGCATCGCCGTGGTGGAAGCGGGGCACCCCGTGCCCGATCAATCCAGCCTGGTGGCCGCGCAGCAGATCGTGGCGGCGTTGCATGGTCTTACGCCGCAAGACCTGGTCATCGCGCTGATATCGGGCGGCGGTTCGGCCTGCATGGAATGGCCAGTCGCGGGCATGGACCTCGATGCCTTGCAGGCCTTGACCCGCGCCATGCTGGAATCGGGCGCGAGCATTGCCGAGATCAACACGGTGCGCCGCCATCTCTCGCGGGTGAAGGGCGGTCGCCTGGCCGCGCTGGCCGCGCCGGCGCCCGTGCTTACCCTGTTGATCAGCGATGTGCCGGGCGATGACCCGGCGGCGATCGCCTCGGGCCCGACGCTGGCCGATGCGACGCGGGCCGCCGATGCCCTGGCGATCATCGCGCTGCACCGCCTGCCCGTGCCCGAAGCCGCGCTGGCCGCCTTGCGCGCCGCGTCACCGCTTCCGCCCACGCAGGGCGAGCATCGCATCATCGCCTCGCCCCGCCAGGCGCTGACCGCGGCGGCCGACTGCGCGCGCCAGGCCGGGCTCACTCCGCTGATCCTGGGCGACGCGCTGGAGGGGGAGGCGCGCGAACTGGGCAGGGCGATGGCCGGCATTGCCCGCTCGGCACAGACCTGGGGCGATCCGCTGCGCGCACCGGGCGTGATCCTCTCGGGCGGGGAAACCACGGTCACGCTGGCAGGGGGTGCCTATGGCCGGGGCGGGCGCAATTGCGAATTTGCCCTGGCCTTGGCCATTGCCCTCGATGGCGCGCCGGGGATCTGGGCACTGGCGGCCGACAGCGACGGGATCGATGGCAGCGACGATGCCGCCGGCGCTTTCGTCGCGCCCGATACGCTGGCCCGTGCTGGCGCGGCCGGCGCCAGCGCGGCCCAGGCCCTGGCCGGGCATGACAGCTATAGCTTCTTTGCCGCGATCGACGATCTGCTGATCACCGGCCCCAGCCACACCAACGTCAACGATATCCGCGCAGTGCTGGTCGCCTGATACGTGGGCGATCACGCTGCCCTATCGGACGTGTCATTGCATTTGTATGTATTGCTGACTAATTCACCAGGAGAGACTTGGCGCCAGACCGAGTCCGCACGCGCCATGTGACATGGCGGCAGAGGGTGGTGGATCGAGGCAGATGATCGAGCATTTTTCGACGCGCAGCCTGACCGGGACAGACAAGCTGAGCTATTGGCGCAGCCTGATGGCGCGCACCTATTCCGGCCTGTCCACCCAGCCGCTCAGCCCGCATTTCGAAGCGACCGTATCGCGCTGGCAGATGGGCGGGATTACCATGACGCGCCCGCGCGCCACGCCGGTTTCGGTGGAACGGCGCCTGATGGAATCCGGGCATGCCGGCGGCCCGCGGCTCAAGCTGCACGTGTTCCGTTCGGGGCAGGGGCGCGTGGTGCATCGCCGCCGCGAGATGGACGTGCGCGCCGGCGACATGGTGCTGTGCGCCAGCGAAGAGGTCTATCGCTTTGATCTGCGCAACGATCACGAACTGATCGTGGCCGAATTCGACCGCGCGGTGCTGGCCGATATGCCGGGCTGGGTGGACGATGCCGTGGCAACCTGCATCCCGCGCGAGGCGCCGTCGACCCGTCTGCTCCACGATTTCCTGCTGTCGCTGTGGCGTGAGTGCGAGGCCAGCCCGCAGGGCCTGCCCGATGACGGCTATGACGGCGTGTTCTGCTCGCTGCTGCTCGCCAGCCTGCGTCCGGGCGGGGCGAGGGTGCAGCCCAGCCGCCACGGCCTGCTGGAACGCGCGCGGGCGATCGTGGCGGCGCGACTGGCCGATCACACCCTGTCCCCGGCCACGATCGCTGCAGAAATGGGCGTGTCGCTGCGCCGCCTGCAGGCCGCTGCCGCTGGCCAGGGCGTGACGCTGGGTGGCTATATCAATGAACGCCGCCTGGCATTGGCCGCGCAGAAGCTGACGCTGGAACCCCAGCGCAGCATTACCCAGATCGCGTTCGACTGCGGCTTTTCCGATAGTTCCTATTTCAGCCGGCGGTTCCAGGAACGCTTTGGCGAAACCCCGCGCCGCTATCGCGCCATGCATTGATCCGGCCTGCCGCCGTACAAAACAGCGGTCGTTGCCTCGTCGTTTTTGTCCATGCTTTTCGCGCGATCGTCCAAGATGGCGGCGGGACAGGGCGGTAGCTCCCATGGCGATAACACATCGCAAGGGAGTGCAGGATGCCGCAGGTTTTCACTCGATCGAGCCTGGTGGCCCTGGCCGTGGCCACCACCGTGCCCGGCCTGGCCCATGCCCAGGATGCCGCGTCGCCGGCTGATACTGCGGCCGCCGCGCCGCAGGGGGGCATTCAGGAAATCGTCGTCACCGCGCAAAAGCGCGCGCAGAACGTCCAGAACGTGCCGATCGCGATTTCCGCGTTCACCGCCTCTTCGCTCAAGGAGCGCGCGGTGACCAGCGTGGCGTCGCTCTCGGCCCTGGCGCCCAACGTCAACCTCGATGGCGGCACGCCGTTTTCGGGTTCTTCGGCCGTACTGTCGGCCACGATCCGCGGCATCGGTTCGGATGACTTTGCGTTCAACATCGATCCGGGCGTGGGCATCTACCTCGACGGCGTCTATCTGGCGCGCACCGTGGGCGCCAACCAGGACCTGCCCGACGTGGAACGCGTGGAAGTGCTCAAGGGCCCACAGGGCACGCTGTTCGGGCGCAATACCATCGGCGGCGCGATCTCGATCGTCACGCACGAGCCGGGCAAGGAATTCAAGGGCTCGATCGACGCCACCACCGGCAGCTACAACCTCGTCAAGGTGCGCGGCACGGTGGACGTGCCGCTGGCGCCTTCGCTGTTTTCGTCGGTGACCTTTGCCGTCACCAACCGCGAGGGGTTCCTGAAGCGCATTCCCTATCCCGATCAGCGCGCCAGCAATTCCGACACGTTCCTGAACTTCAACCACGCCGACTATGCCAGCTCCAGCCGCGAAGGCGGCGACAATACCGCCTCGCTGCGCGGCAAGCTCAAGTGGGACAATGGCGGCGCGATCACGGCCACGCTCACCGGCGACTGGACGCGGCAGGACAGTTCCTCGCAGGCGAGCAAGCTTCTGGCCGCGCTCAACCTGCCTGGGCCATTTGCCGGCACCGACAACTTGCCCGGCACGGCGCTCTCGGCCTCGGGCAACACCGGCTTCCTGTTTTCCGGCCTCTACAACTTCTGCATCGGCTCAACCGCGCAGCAGATCGCCGCGCGCAATGCCCAGGCGCTGTGCGGCGCGCGCGGCACCCAGTTCGGCCGCCGGCTTTCCCCGCTGGCCAGCGTGAACGTGGATGGCGATCCCACCAACGATCGCCTGCCATGGGATTCCCGCTTCGTCACCGCAGACCCCGACACCAGCTATGCCACCGGGCCCAGCTTCAACAAGCTGACGACCTGGGGCCTGGGCGCAACGGTGCAGGCGCAGGTGAGCGATGACCTGACGATCAAGTCCATCACCGCCTATCGCAACACGCACTGGCGCGCCGGGCTGGATGCCGATGGATCGCCGCTCTCGTTCCTCGAGCTGTCGTTCCAGCAGAACCAGTGGCAGTTCAGCCAGGAAGTGCAGATCCTGGGCAAGGCGCTCGACAAGAAGCTGAACTATGTGCTGGGCGGCTATTACTTCAAGGAAAAGGGCAGCCTGCACGATTATGTGACCTTTGACGAAGGCCTGGTGCAGGTGGATGGCC
Organism: Novosphingobium sp. 1529; assembly: GCF_040544855.1. NCBI lineage: Bacteria > Pseudomonadati > Pseudomonadota > Alphaproteobacteria > Sphingomonadales > Sphingomonadaceae > Novosphingobium > Novosphingobium sp. 1529. The sequence continues at coordinate 166,341 of NZ_JBEPKW010000003.1, read as the reverse complement.
CCAACCGCTTCAACACCGAAAACTATGCGTTCTTTGGCCAGGTCGATTATCGCCCGGTAGAGATTCTGGGCATCACCGTGGGCGGCCGCTATACGCACGAAGCCAAGCAGTTCGAAGGCGGCCAGCAGGAGTTGAATGGCTTCAACTACAAGCTGTTCGGATGCAGCGATGCCAATGGCAATGTCACGCCGAACGGGCCGTTCCCGCTGGCGCCGGTCTCTTGCCAGAACGGCATCGGCTATCCCAACCCGGCCAATCCCGTGCAGGTCTATGCCCCTGGGGTAAACCGCAAGAACTTCAATAACTTCTCGCCCAAGGTCGGGGTGCAGCTCTATCCCGCCGAGCGCGTCATGGTCTATGGTTCGTGGTCCAAGGGCTACAAGACCGGCGGCTGGACCACGCGGTTGACCAACCCGCAGGGCAATGTGGCGCCCGGCTTTGGCCCGGAAAAGGCCACGACCTGGGAAGTGGGGGTGAAATCGACCCTGCTCGATCGCAAGCTGCAGCTGAACCTGGCCGCTTTCACCACCGACTATGAAGGGGTTCAGCTCAATATCCAGATCGGCACCTCGCCCACGATCGCCAACGCCGGGCGCGCGCGGATCAAGGGGGTCGAGGCCGAAATGGTGCTGGCGCCGGTTACCGGCCTGACCATCAATGGCTCTGTCGGCTATATCGATGCGCACTATACCCAGATCGATCCCGCCGCGCTGGTCAATGCCGGCACGATCCCGGGCATCCAGGCGGGCATCTATCTGGGCGCGCCGCTGCCCAAGACGGCCAACTGGAAGATCAACCTGTCGCCGCGCTATCAATTCAACCTGGCGAACGGGGGCAACGTGGTGGCGCTGGCCGACTGGACGCACACCACGCCGGTGTGGAATGACATTGCCCGCACCCTGCTGCTGCGCCGGCCCACGAACGACATGATCAACGCCAGCCTCACCTACAACACGCCCGGCGATCGCTGGTCGCTGACCGTGGGTGGCACCAACCTGACCGACACCCGCTATCTCGTCAGCGGCAATACCAACCTTTCGGCCGGCGCGATCTTTGGCAGCTATAACCGTCCGCGCGAATGGTATCTGCGCGCCGGCTTCAAGTTCTGATCGATCCACCCACTGGCGCCGGGCCGCTTCCTCCACGAAAATCCCCCGGTCCGGCGCTTCTTTTTGTACCCCGTGATTGCCGTTTCACTGCAAGGATACGCCCCCATGCCCACTGCTGCCCATGCCGCTGTTTTCCGCCAGCCCGGCGCGCCGCCTGTGATCGAGCCGGTCGTGCTCGATGATCCGCGCGAAGACGAGGTGGTGGTGCGCCTGGTGGGCGTGGGGGTGTGCCACACCGACATGGTGCTGCGCGATGGGCACCTGCCGCTGCCGTTTCCGGTGGTGCTGGGGCACGAAGGGTCTGGCGTGGTCGAGCAGGTCGGTACGGCGGTGACCGGGTTGGCACCGGGCGATCATGTCGTGCTCAGCTTTGATTCGTGTGGCCACTGCCCCTCGTGCGATGATCATGCCCCGGCCTATTGCCATGACTGGTTTGCCTATAACTTTGGCGGCAGCCGCAGCGATGGCACCACGGCGCTGGCAACGCCCGAAGGCGCGGTGATCCACAGCCACGTGTTCGGGCAATCGTCGTTTGCCACCCATGCCATCGTGCATGCGCGCAATGCGGTAAAGGTCGATGCAGATCTGCCGCTCGATCTGCTTGGCCCGCTGGGCTGCGGCATCCAGACCGGGGCTGGCGCCGTGCTCAATGAATTGCGCCCGCGCCCCGGCGCCAGCGTAGCGGTGATCGGCACCGGCGCGGTCGGGCTTTCCGCGATCATGGCCTGCGGCATTGCCGGGGCGGGCGTGGTCGCGGCGGTGGATATCAACCCCGCGCGCATTGCCCTGGCGCAGGAACTGGGCGCCACCCATGGCTTTGACGCGCGCGCCGGCAGCCTGGCCGATCATGCCCGCAGCGCTGGCCTGGCGCAGGGGTTTGACTGCGTGATCGACACCACCGGCCGGCCCGACGTGGTCAACGCCGCGATGGCAGCGCTGGCCCCGCGCGGGCAGATGGCGCTGGTGGGCGCCTATGGCCCGGGTGACATCGCCGCCGATGCGACGTTCCTGATGAGCGGCGGGCGTGTGATCCGCGGGGTGGTGGAAGGCGGCGCCGATCCGCAGACGTTCATCCCCGAACTGCTGGCCCATTATCGCGCCGGGCGCTTTCCGTTCGATCGCCTGGTGCGCTTCTTCGCGTTTGCCGACATTGCCGATGCCATCGCCCAGGGCGAGGCCGGCCATGTGGTCAAGCCCATCTTGCGCATTCCCTGAGCGCGTCCCACTATAGCCTCAACGGCAAAGGAAATCCCCCTATGGACAAGCAATTCAGCCTGTTGATCGATGGCCAGCTGGTGCCCGGCGCGGCCACGTTCGACGTAATCAACCCCGCGACGGAAACCGTGCTGACCCAGGCGCCACGGGCCGACATGGCCCAGCTCGATGCTGCGGTCGCCGCCGCCAAGCGCGCGTTTCCCGCCTGGGCGGCGCGCAGCCAGGATGATCGCGCCGCGCTGATCGACCAGCTGGCCGAGGCGGTGCACGCCCGGCAGGAGGATTTCGCGCAGCTCTTGACCGCCGAGCAGGGCAAGCCGCTGGACCAGGCACGTGGCGAGATGATGGCCACCTATTTCGTGCTCAAGGCCTTTGCCGGCATGCGCGTGACCGACAAGGTGCTGCGCGAAGAGGGCGGCAACACGGTGATCGAGCACCGCACCCCGCTGGGCGTGTGTGCCGCGATCACGCCGTGGAATTTCCCGGTGGTGCTGCTGGCCAACAAGCTGGGCCCGTGCCTGCTCACCGGCAATACCATGGTGGCCAAGCCCGCGCCCACCACGCCGCTCACCACGCTGCTGCTGGGCGAGGTGATCGCGCAGATTCTGCCGCCGGGCGTGGTCAACGTGATTGCCGATGTCAACGATCTGGGCGGCGCGCTGTCCACCCATGCCGACGTCGCCAAGGTTGCCTTCACCGGATCGACCGCCACCGGCAAGAAGGTCATGGCCTCGGCCGCGAGCGGCGTGAAGCGCGTGACGCTGGAACTGGGTGGCAACGATGCCGCGATCGTGCTGGATGACATGCCGGCCAAGCTGGCCGCCGAAAAGGTCTATCAGGGCGCCATGGTCAATGCCGGCCAGGTCTGCGTGGCGATCAAGCGCGCCTATGTGCACGAAACCGTCTATGACGAATTCCTGGAAGAGATCACCCGCCTGGCGCAGGATGCCGTGGTGGACGAAGGCACCCGCCAGGGCGTCACGATCGGCCCGGTGCAGAACAAGATGCAGTTCGACAAGGTTTCCGCCCTGCTGGCCGATGCGCGCGAACGCGGCACCGTGCTGGCCGGCGGCGCGCCGCTCGATCGGCCGGGCTACTTCATCGCGCCGACCATCGTCGCCGATCTTGATGACGATGCGCCGCTGGTGCGCGAAGAGCAGTTCGGCCCCGTGCTTCCGGTGCTCAAGTTCTCTGACGTGGACGATGTGATCGCCCGCGCCAACGACAGCGATTATGGCCTGGGCGGCACCGTCTGGGGCAAGGACGTGGCCCGCGCGATGGACGTGGCGCGGCGGATCGATACTGGCACGGTGTGGGTCAACCAGCACTTGGCGATCGACCCCGCCATCCCGTTCCGCGGTGTCAGGCAATCGGGGCTGGGCGGCGAACTGGGCGAGGCCGGCCTGCTCGAATATACCCAGGCGCACATCATCAACGCGGTCAGCCTGCCGGCCTGACGCCGGACGGCAATTTTGTAACAAGTTGTATGGCCATGCCGCAGTCCCACGGGCTGCAGCATGGCCTTTCTTCTGCGGCATCACCTTGATACAGAATACTATTTCATCCCTGTTGGATGTGCCCGTCGCTGTTGATGTTTCACTGTGTCAGTAAAGATTGCAGGCCTGTAGCCCGGCGAAATTGCGGTGATACAACTGCGCGCTAGATGCCGTGGCCATGAACCGCCCGGCGTTGCCCCAAATACCTGCACTGCCTGTTGATCCTGTTGCCCCATCACCGCGCGCCCCGGCGCCATCGCGGTGGGAGCGCCTGATGAGCCGTCCGGTGCCGTTGTGGGCATTGGGGCTGACCCTGGCGCTGGGCGCGCTGGTGCTGCTGGGCTTCGGGTTCGTGCTGCTGGCGCCGCGCCGCCATGGCGCGCTGGGCGAACTGGCGGTGCAGGTGGCCAGCATTCCCGATACCGTGGGGCGCGCCGCTGGCGCTTTGCTGCCCTATCACCCCACGATCGGCCAACCCTATGAGCCGCTGCCCGGCGGCCTGTGGCGCAGGCCCGGCTTTGTCGATCCCGGCTATATCCTGCTGACCGTGTTCGATACCGCGCGCCGGCGCTGGGTGGTGCAGCTGTTGCGGCTGCGCGATGGCCAGGTGGTGCGCACCTATGCCCCGGATATCGCCGCGATCCTGGCGCATTCCACGTTCCGTTCGGCGCTGATCGATCTGGCGCGAGACAAGACCAACCAGCGCTTCATGGCGATGCATCCGATGCTGATGCCCGATGGCGGGCTGATCGTGCACGATACCTCGCCCCTGGTACGGATCGATGCCTGCGGACGGCCGGAATGGATGATCGATGGCATTTTCCACCACTCGCTGGAACGCGCGCCCGATGGCACGCTATGGGCGTCCTACCGCCTGCCGCGCACCACGCGCCCCGGCCTTGGCCCGCAATTTGCCGACGAAGGGCTGATGCACCTGACCGCTGCGGGCAAAGTGTTGAGCCGCACTGCTGTGATCGACCTGCTCGATGCCAACAATATGGGCCAGCTCTGGCGCGGCCGTCCCTATTCGGATGATCCCATCCACCTCAACGATATTCAGCCGGTGCCGGGCGATGGCCCCTATTGGCGATCGGGCGATCTGCTGATCAGCCTGCGCAACCTGTCGCTGTTGCTGCTCTATCGCCCATCCACCGGCAAGGTGGTGTGGAGCCGCGGCCTGCCCTGGCGGTTTCAGCACGATGTCAGCGTGCTCGATGATCACCGCATCTCGGTGTTCGACAACCACTGGCGCTTTGCCTGGGACCAGCCCGAACAGGCCGAACCCGACGGCACCAACCGCATGCTGGTCTATGATTTCGCCACCGACCAGGTGAGCGAACCGCTGGCCCGCGCCTTTCGCGATTTGAACATCCACACCCGCGCGCAGGGCCGTGCCACGCCGCTGCCCGGTGGCGATACCATGGTGGAAGAGACCGAACTGGGCCGCGTCGTGCGCCTGGCCGCCGATGGCACCGTGCGCTGGAACTTCATCAGCGCCGACGCTGACCGCAACCGGTTCGAGCTGCGCTGGACCCGTTACATCGATCCCGTCGCCGACAAGATCGGCATCCAAGCTGCGGAGAATGCCCGATGCGAATGACCGTTCTGCCGATCGCCCCCGCGTCGCGCCTGCTGTTGCCGGCGATCCTGTTGCTGGCCGCCACCGCCGTTCCCGCGCAGGCCTATGTCGGCCCTGGCCTGGGCCTGGGCGCGGCCTCTACCGCGCTGGGCGTGGTCGGGGCGATCCTGCTCGGGCTGCTGGCCTTCGTGTGGTATCCGGTCAAGCGGCTGATCCGCCTGGCGCGCAAGGCCGCGCGCGGTGGTGGAGCTGGCCGGCGGTGATCGCCGCCGCGCTGGTTCTGGCCGGCGCGCTGCTGGCCACGCTGCACCTGGTGCGGCGCTGGGGCGTGCTGCGCCGCTTTGCCGCGCTGGGCCTTGCGGGCCGGCGTGCGCTGCGTGTCCTCGCGCGGCGCCGCGCTTCTGACTGCTGGAAGGAACGCGCCGCGCGGCTGCTGGCCATCCACCTGATGGGCCGTTCGCTCGTGGCCGGGGGCGCACTGGCCCTGGCCGCCCTGCCGCTGGCACTGGCGCTGAGCCTGGGGCCGCAGCTGGGCGTGCCGACCACTGCGGCCTTGCTTGATCCGCTGGTGCGCCTGGCCATTCTTGTTGCGGGGATCTGTCTTGCCTTCGTCCGATTTGCCCTTGCCCGCAGCGGCGCCGGCCGGCGCGCCCGCCTATCGCCGGCTTGACCGGCTGCTGCATCGGCTGGCCCTGGGCAGCCGCGCCGCGCTGGACCTTAGCTTTGACCTGGAACGCGCGCGGTTCGGGCGGGCGGCGGCGGCCTTGACGCTGCGCCCCCCGGTCTTCGTGGCGGGCCTCGCGCGGGCGGGCACCACCGTGCTGATGCAGCGGCTGGAGGCGGCCGATCACTTTGCCAGCCTGCGCTATGCCGACATGCCGTTTCCCCTGGCGCCCAACACCTGGGCCGGGCTGGTGGCACGCCATCGGCGCCGGCTGGCGCGCACGCCGCGCGGTCATGGCGATGGGCTGGAACACGATCTCGATACGGCAGAAGCGATGGAGGAAGTGTTCTGGCGCCTGCATTGCGGGCCCGATTACCACACCGATCGCGGGCTGTGCGCGCACCAGCCCGATGCCGCCACGCTCGCTGCATTCGGGGAGATGATGGCGCTGGTCTGCCACGCGCGCGGGCAGGGGCGTTATCTGTCCAAGAACAACGCCAATGTGCTGCGCGTGGGCGCGCTGGCCCCGCTGCCCGGCGCGGTGCTGGTCCATCCGTTTCGTGATCCGCTGCAACAGGCCGCCAGCCTGCTGGCCCAGCACCGCCGCGCCTGCGCCCTGGCGGCGGGCGACCGGTTTCGCGCCGATTACATGCGCTGGCTGGGCCATCACGAATTCGGCGTGCACCAGCGCCCGTTCTGCCTGCCTGCCGGTGCGCCGGTTGCGGGCGATCCCGATAAGCTGGCGTTCTGGCTGCGCACGTGGTGCGGGGTCTATCGCCATCTGCTGGAACAGCCGGCCACGGTGGCGGCGCGCCAGTGCTTTGTCGATTACGATCGCCTGGCGCAGGGCGACGACGCACCGCGTGCGGCCCTGGCGCGGCGGCTGGGGCTGGCGCGCGGCATCGCGGCGCAAGGCCTGCGTTTGCCGCCGCCCCATGCCCTGGCGCAGGGGCCTGTGCCCCTGGCTGATCGCAACGAGGCCGAGGCGATCCATGCCCGGCTCAAGGCGCGCGCAACCACGCGGGATTGATTGCGGGCACCAAAGCCCGGCCCGTGCGTTGCGCACCCCGATCCGCCATCGCGGCATGTCCCTTTATGGCCACCATGATGGGATTGCCGGGGTCGCGGTTCTGTGGGAGCAGGGGGCCATGAACACGACCGGAACGCACGAGGCCAATCTGGTCATTCTCTCGATTCTGATCGCGGTGTTCGCCTCGTTCACCGCGCTCAGCCTGGCCGGCCGGGTGCGCGTGGGCCAGGGTTGGGCACGCCGGGTGTGGCTGGCGGCGGCCTCGATCGCGCTGGGTGGCGGCATCTGGTCGATGCATTTCGTGGCCATGCTGGCGTTTCGCGTGCCGGGCATGGCAATGGGCTATGACCTGGGGCTGACGCTGCTGTCGCTGGCCATCGCCATCGGCTTTACCGGCGCGGGCTTTGCCGCGCTGGGCCGCACCGGCCTGTCATCCCGGCGCATCGCCTCGGCCGGGCTGTTGATGGGTCTGGGCGTGGTGGCGATGCATTACGTGGGCATGGCGGCGATGCGCATGCCCGGCACCATGCATTATGACCGGCTGTGGGTGGGCATTTCGGTGCTGATCGCGATCGGTGCGGCCACCGCTGCGCTGTGGTTTGCCGCGCGGGACCAGGCGCTGGGGATGCGGCTGGGCGCGGCCGGGCTGATGGGCCTGGCGATTGCCGGCATGCACTATGCCGGCATGCATGCTGCCGTGATCACCATGGACAGCGCGGCGCACGCGCACATGGTGACCAGCGGCATCGGCCAGACGTTTCTGGCCGTGCTGATCGCCACGATCACGCTGCTGATTCTGGCCATCGCACTGGGCGCGGCCTGGCTGGAGCGAGTGTTCCACAAGATCGCCCGGCGTGAGGCGCGCATCGCGCTGCGGCTCAAGATCGCCGATGTCTTGCGCGATTACGATACCACCGCCGCGCTGGACGAGATTGCCGCGCTGATGGGCGAGCATTTCGGGGTGAGCCGCACCGGCTTTGGCCAACTGCTGGCCGAAGAGGACGTGTTCGATTACGATATCTGCTGGACCGATGGCACGGCCCCGCCGCTGCTGGGGCGCATGCCGGCGGCCGATTTCGGCGCCCGCATCGTGGCCGCGCTCAACCGGGGAGAGACGGTGGTGGTGGGCGATCTGTTCGCCGCCGATCCGCGGGTCGACGCGCGCAGCCTGGAAACCGCGCGCACGGTCGATACCCGCGCCATCCTGGTCGTGCCATTCCTGCGCGAAGGGCGGCTGCGCACGATCGTCTATCTCAACAGCCGGACGACGCGCGATTGGCATCCCGATGACGTTGCCTTCATGGAGGAGATCGCCGAGCGCACCCGCCTGGTGAGCGAGCGGGCAGCGATCGCCGAACAGCTGCGCGAGTTGAACGCCACGCTGGAGGCACGGGTGGAAGCGCGCACCAGCGAATTGCGCGCCGCGCAGGAAGCCCTGGTGCAAAGCCAGAAGATGGAGGCGATGGGCCAGCTCGTCGCCGGCCTCTCGCACGATTTCAACAACGTGCTGGGCGCGATCCTGGCTTCGTTCGATCTAATCGCCCGGCGCAGCGGCGATGCCGCGCGGGTGGAGCGTCTGGCCGGCGAAGGGCGCCAGGCAGCGCAGCGCGCGGCCAACCTGATCGCTCAGTTGCTGGCCTTTTCCCGCACGCAGCGGCTGGCGACCCAGGCGCTCGATCCGGCGCTGGTGATCGAGCGCCTGCGCCCGATGCTGATGCGCACGCTGGGCCCGCTGATCACCCTGGATTGCCATCTGGCCGATCCGGCTGGCGAGGGCTGGGCGGTGCTGGCCGATCCGACGCAGCTGGAAATGGCGGTGCTCAACCTGGCGGTCAACGGCCGCGATGCCATGCCGGCGGGCGGCGCGCTGACCATCGCGCTGCATCCCTATCTGGCGCAGGGCGCGGCGGATCTTGCCGATGGTCGCTATGTCATGGTCGAAGTGGCCGATACCGGCGCGGGGATGGACGAGGAAACCCTGCGCCGCGCGATGGAGCCGTTCTTTACCACCAAGCCGGTGGGCAAGGGCACCGGCCTGGGCCTGGCACAGATCTATGGCAGCATGCGCCAGATTGGCGGCGCGGTGCGGATCGACAGCGCGCCGGGCCAGGGCACCACGGTGCGCCTGTTCCTGCCGCGCACCGCCAGCGCCGCACAGGATGACGATACGCCGGCCGCGCCCGCCGGCCCCGGCACCAGCCTGGCGCGGGTCTTGCTGGTGGACGATGATCCCGATCTGCGCCGTGCGCTGGTGGCGGCGCTCGCCGATCACGGCCATGTGGTTGACGTGGCGGCCGATGGTCCTGCGGCCCTGGCCCTGCTGGAACGCGCGCAACAGGCGGGCGAGGCGCTGCCCGAAGTGGCCGCGATCGATTTCGCCATGCCGGGAATGACCGGCGCAGAACTGGCGGCCAAGCTCGCCCGCCACCACCCCGCCCTGCGCGTAGTGTTCATGAGCGGCTTTGCCGATCTTGCCGCGATCGAGGCCGTCGCCGGCCCGGATGCGCAAGTGCTGCGCAAGCCCTTTGCCACCGAACAGCTGATCAACGCCGTGGCGCGCGCCGCCGGCTGAGCCGGCCGATCAGGCCAAGCTTTGCTTCATCCGTTCGGCATCGGGCGTGTGGCCGGTGATGATGCCAAGCGCCAGCGCGGCCTGGCCCACGACCATGCCGATGCCGTTGATGGCCCGGCAGCCCTTGCTTCGTGCGACCCGAAGCAGCTCTGTTTCCAGCGGGAAATAGATGATATCGGCCAGCCAGTGGTGCGTGGCGATGGCATCGGCGGGGATCGGCGTACCCGGCTTGGCGGCCATGCCGATCGGCGTGGCGTTGACGATGCCATCGGCCGGCGCGGTATCGAGATCGGCCAGCGGCGTGACCAGCACGCGGGCGCTGGGATAGCGTGCCGCCAAGTCAGTGGCGAGAGCGCCGGCCCGCGCGGCATCGGGATCGACCAGTTCCAGGCGCGCGACGCCAAGCGAAAGCAGCGCGTTGGCCACCGCCGAACCGGCGCCGCCTGCGCCCAACTGGATGACATGGCCGAGCGCCGCGCCGGGCAGGCCGGCCAGCAGGCTGTCGCGAAAACCGGGCATATCGGTGTTGTGGCCGATGAGCCGGCCATCGCGGATCGCCACGGTGTTGACCGCGCCGGCCGCCTGGGCACTGGGCGCGAGTTCATCCATCAGCGGCATGATCGCCTGCTTGAACGGATAGGTCACGTTGAAGCCGGCAAAGCCCTGCCGCTTTAGATTGTCGACCACGCCGGCAAGATCGGCATCGGCAAGGCCACGCTGGGTGAAATCGAACAGTTCATAGGTCAGCTCCAGCCCCAGGGCGCGGGCCTCTTCCTCGTGCAGGCGTGGAGAGCTGGATGCCAGGATGGCGCGACCAAGAAGCCCGGAGCGGATCATCAAAACCTGTGTCTTTGCAAAAAGGCTCCGGCGCTGCACCACCAGGGATGCAGCGCCGGGGCAGGGTGGATCAGAAGCTAACTCGCGCGCCGATATAGAACGAGCGGCCGATGGGGTCATAGAGCGCCACGTCGGTGCCGTTCTGCGAACTGGCGACGTAGGGCAGCTTGGCGTTGAGCAGGTTGTTGATGCCGGCGCGCAGCTCGAACATCTTGCCGACCTTCACATTCCCGAACAGGTCGTAGAGGTTGTAGGCGGCAATGCCCACCTGCGTGTTGTTGGGCGTGAGCACCGAACTGACATCCTGCATCGCGCTCTGGAAGCGCCAGCGCAGGCCGATGCCCATGTTGTCAGAGCGATAGCCCAGCGTGGTCAGCGCCTTCCACCGCGGCGTGGCGCGCGGCGGCACGGAGCTGGGGTTGGCTGCGCCATTGCTGATGTTGGTATAGTTCATTTCCGCAGCGCCGGGCAGCAGCTGCACCTTGTAGGCATGGAGCCAGCCCACCGTGGTGGTGGCATAGATCTTGCCGGTGCGGCCCAGGAACGGCGCCGGGGTTGCCCAGTTGACCTGCGCTTCCACGCCGTCGGTCTTGAGCGAACCGAGGTTGAGATAGGGCGTGGCGACGTTCACCAGCTGCCCGTTGCTGTCACGCTGGATCAGCGCGCAATAGGGGTTGCTGGCGGCATAGCCCGGATTGCTGCCATCGAGATTATAGCACTTGGACAGCACGGTGAGGCCAGGCACGGTGGAAATCACGTTCTTGATCGAGATGTTGTAGTAATCGACCGAGAACGAGAAATCGCCGAACAGACCGCCGCCGCGCGGGGCGTTGAATACCATCCCGGCGTTGAACGTATCGGCATGTTCGGGGCGCAGGCCGATGTTGCCCGACACCAGCTGCCCGGTGGCGGTGGTGGGGAACGAATAGCTGCCGATCGCCGCCTGCGGTACGCCCTGCGCCACGCAGAGCGCGGCCACCTGGGCGCCATTGGCACCGGTGCGCGCGGTGGAGCGATAGTCGCACGGATCGCCGAGCGAGCCGGGCGGGGTGCCGATCACCAGCTGCGTGCCCTGCTGCGGCGAGAACAGCTCGCCGATATTGGGCGCACGCACCGCGCGCTGATAGCCGCCGCGCAGCATGATCGTGTCGGTCGGGCGCCAGCGCATATCGGCTTCATAGCTGGTCACCGTGCCGCTGACCGAATAGTTCGATACGCGCGCGGCCGCGCCGATGCCCAGTTCGCGGATGAACGGCTTGTCGGCCACCAGCGGAATGTCGATCTGCCCGGCCAGTTCCTTGACCGAGATGCGGCCCGAGGCCGGCTGCGAGGCGGTCACCGCTTCCAGGTTCTGCGCCTGCAGGTCGCTGTCGGGGCGATAGTTGTAGGTGTTCTTGCGATAGCCGGCGACCAGCGCGATCTGCGCCGGGCCTGCGCCCAGATCGAACAGCTTGCCGTTGATCTGGCCCTGGAACTGGGTTTGCCCCAGGCGCTCGGCGCTGAATGCGTCCTTGGTCATATAGGCGGCACAGGCAGCCGAGACCGAGCGCATGTTAGCATCGCCAAACGGATTGAAGCCGCCCTGGCACAGCGAGTTGCCGCCATCGGCCGCGCTCAGCAGGTTCTGCACGCGGCTCTTGACCACGGCATTGCGCATCGTCTGGTTGTGGACCGACTGATCGTACGAGGCATAGACATCGAAGGTCCAGCCCGGGGCAATATTGCCCTTCAGCCCCGCCATGTATTGCTGGACGGTATAGTCTTCATCCCAGCTCTTGTACGGCAGGCCGACATAGCGCCCGTTCCACAGGAAATTGGCGGTGGGATTGGGGCGCGAGGCGAGCACCGTGCGCAGGTCTTGCGGAATGAACGGGTTGGTGACCGGAATGGTGGTCAGCTGGCCAAACTGCGTCAGCGTGTTGCCGCTGGCAGTGTGGACGTTGAGATCGACGAACAGGAACTGGCCATAAAGGGTCAGGTTGGGCGTCAGGTCATAGTCCGCCTTGATGAAGGCGGTCTTGCGCTTGAGGCCGTTCATGAAATCGACCTGCTGGCCCACCGGCATGCGCACGTTGCCGCCGACCAGGGCATAGCCGCCGCTGTTGGTCTGGCCCTTGTAGTTGACCGCGCCGGTCTGCACGAACAGCGAGCCGTCGTTGTTGAAGCCCAGGTTGAGCAGCGGGTTGATCGTGCTGGTCACGCCATAGCCGGCGAACACCGATTGCACGACGGCAGCATTGGGCGCGTTGGTGGCGTTTGGCACGAACGTGCCGGTGCCGATGTAGGACGAGGGCGTCTTGTCGGAAAAGAAGCTGCGCGCCTTGCCGTTGATCGGGTCCTGGTCGGTATAGCTGAACGCGGCGATGACATGGCCGCGATCCTGGGCAAAGCTGCTGCCGAACGCGATCGAGCCCGAGAACTTGTAGGCGTCGCCCTTTTCGCTCAGGCTGTTCTGGACGTCGGCCTTGACCCCGTCAAAGCTGCGCAGGGTCTTGAAATTGACCACGCCCGACATGGCATCCGAACCATAGACGGCCGATGCGCCGCCGGTGATCACGTCAACCCCGCCGATGATCGATTCCGGGATGATGTTGGTATCGACCGTGCCCGAGATATCCGAGAGCGGCAGGCGCTTGCCATCGAGCAGCACGAGGTTGCGGTTGGGGCCAAGGCCGTGCAGGTTGACCGAGGCGCGCCCGCCGGTGCCCTGGCCGCCGGTGCCGGAATTGCCGGCTGGGGTGAAGCCCGGAAACTGGTTGAGCGCATCCTGCAGGTTGACGTTGCCGCTGGCCTTGATCGCTTCGTTGCTGACCGACACGATCGGGCTGACGGCGGTGTTGTTGGGCCGCTGGATCAGCGAGCCGGTCACCACGATTTCCTTGACATCGGGCTGGGCCGCTTCGGCCGCCGGCGCCGTATCGGGCGCAGCATTGGCTTGCGGCGCAGCCTGCGCCAGAGCCGGGGTTGCAAGGGCCACGGCCACGCTCAGCGCAGACGCGGACAGCACGAGACGAGTGCCTTCCAAACGCATGGTCATCCTCCCTGGCGAACGTTTGCCGTTTCGCCTTCCGACGACTCATTTATGTTACGAACTAGTTCCTGTCAAATTATTCCGCAACACGCCGAGACATGTGGTCAACGGCAAATGCGGCGGCGGCGCAGGCCAGCAGCGGCAGGCAATAGGCGGCAAACAGCAGCGGCAGCGGCGCCTTGGCCGCCATCAGCCAACCGCCCATCATCGGGCCGATCACCGCGCCTGCGCGGCCCAGGCCGATCGCCCAGCCCACGCCCGTGGCGCGCATCCGCGCCGGATAGACCGAGGCGGCGAGCGGCCACACGCCGTTGTAGCCACCCTGCAGCGTGACCCCGATGAGGAAGGCGAGGGCGAGCGTTGCCGCGACCGGCATGGCGAGCGATCCGAACACCAGCATGGCGACGCCAGCGCTGACCAGCATGCCGGGCACCAGGCGCCCCAGTGGCACCCGCACGGCCAGCATGCTCATCCCCGCCGTGCCGACGAATGCCCCGAAATTGTAGAGCGCCCCAGCATAGATGCCGTCGGTTTCGGAAAGGCCGGCCGCGATCGACAGCTTGGTGATCCAGCTGACGATGAAATAGAGCACCATCAGCCCGCAGAACACCGCCGCCCACAGCGTGAGCGTGCGAGCACGGAAGGCGGGAGAGAGCAGGTCACCGATCCGCCCTGCCGGTTCGCGCGCCGGGCCATCGGCCGTCCGCGCTGCACCGCTGCGCGGCAGGATCAGCAGCGCGGCGGGAAACAGCACTACCGTCAACCCGCCCGCCATCAGCAGCAGGCGGTGCCAGCCCCACAGCGGCAGGAGATGCGCGGTCAGCAGCGCGGTAAACACTGCGGCAAAGGGATAGCCCGCCTGGACGATGCCCACCGCCAGGTTGCGCTGCGCGGCCGGCGCGGATTCTGCGGCCAGCGCGGCCATGGCTGCGAGCACCGTGCCGATGCCCATGCCCACCACCACGCGCAAGCCATAGAGCATGGGCACAGAGCCGGCAAAACCGCTGGCGACCATCCCGGCCGACATCAGCCCCAGTGCTGCCAGGATGATGCGGCGGCGGCCCAGCCGGTCGGCCAGCGGGGCAATGCCCATGCCGCCGATCGCCATGCCGACCAGCCCCGCGCCAAACAGCAGGCCCATGGTATCGGCACCGATCGCCCAATCGGCCTGGATGCGCGGCGCGATGAACGACAGGATCGTCACATCGATGCCGTCGGCCATGTTGATCGCAAAGCACAGGGCCACGATGGCCAGGCCCGTGCGGGTCCATTGCGCCGGGCACGTGCCGGCGCTTGCTGTGATGGGTGTGGCCATGCCTGTCTCTCTCCCGCATGCGCGGATGACGGTGCAGGCCGGCGCGGCCGCAGCCTTTGCAGGCCACGGTCAGGCGCTCAATCCTTGCGCGTCACCCAGGCGATTATGATGTCTGCCACCTGGCGTGCCCGGTGGGCCAGCGCGCTGTCGCTGGTCATGTCCACGCCGAAATTGTGGGCAAAGGTGAACTGGTTGGAAACGTTGTAGAACGCCAGCGCCGTCATGTTGAAATGCAGATCGACCGGGTCGATCCCGACGCGAAAGCTGCCCTCAGCCTCGCCCCGGCTGATCAGCTGCCGCAGGATATCGATCACGCTGTGGTTGCGGCTGGGCAGTTCGGTGATCTGCTTGAGATGCTGGGCGTGGTGGATGTTCTCGTTCATCACCAGGCGCACCAGTTCGGGATGGCGCGCGTGATAGTGCACGTCATGCTCGATCAGGCGGCGCAGCGCCTGCTCGGCAGTGCCGGTGGTGATATCCACCTGCGCCTCGCTGTCGCGCACGCGGCGGTAGGCGCGCTCCAGCACGGCGCGGTAAAGCTCTTCCTTGCCGTCGAAATAGTAGTAGATCTTGCGCTTGGTGGCCTTGCCGGCGATCTCGTCGATCCGCGCGCCGGCCAGGCCCTTTTCCACGAATTCCTGCGTGGCGATGTCCACGATCTGGTTGATCG
Source organism: Novosphingobium sp. 1529 (assembly GCF_040544855.1). Lineage (NCBI taxonomy): Bacteria > Pseudomonadati > Pseudomonadota > Alphaproteobacteria > Sphingomonadales > Sphingomonadaceae > Novosphingobium > Novosphingobium sp. 1529. Next base: position 150,823 of record NZ_JBEPKW010000003.1, on the reverse strand, counting down.
CGGCCTCGCGCGTTTCGGCGCGGGAGCGGCGCGGCGGCTTTGCCGCAGTGGCAGCAGAAGCGTCGGCTAGTGGGGCGGGGGCGTCGTCTTCCGGCAAGGAACTCTCCTGGGCAATCGCGCGCGCATCGGCCTGGCCCCGCATCGCTGCGGGCACCATCCTGGTTGCGCCGTATGCCCTTCCTTGCCGCACCTGTCCCTCGTTGCAAGGCCCGGCAGGTTCGTTTCCGCTCCCCGGGCCAGTTCAATTTATGTAACGAACTAGTCCCTAACATTTTTGCTTTTGTCAAGCAGCGGCCCGTGATAGGCCCGTGGCCGGGGCAGGAAACCAAAGGCAACGAACGGCAGGCGGCCATGACGAATCCCGCATTCAAGACATCCATCGCCACCGTATCGATTTCGGGCACGCTCGAGGCCAAGCTGCAGGCGATCGCTGCGGCCGGCTATGACGGCGCCGAAATCTTCGAGAACGACCTGCTCTCGACGCATCTCTCCGCGCGCGAAATTGCCGCGCTGATGGGTGACCTGGGCCTCGTCTGCACGATGTTCCAGCCGTTCCGCGATCTCGATGGCCTGCCCGAGCCGCAGCGCGCCCGCGCGTTCGACCGGCTGGAGCGCAAGTTCGACGTGATGCAGGAACTCGGCACCGACTTGCTGCTGGTCTGCTCCAGCTGTTCGCCGATCGCCGATGGCAACCGCGAGCGGACCATTGCCGATCTGACCGAGGCGGCCGAGCGCGCCGCCGCCCGCGGCCTGCGCCTGGGCTACGAAGCGCTGGCCTGGGGCCGACACGTGCATGATCACCGCGAGGCATGGGGCATCGTGCGCGATGCCGATCATCCCGCGCTGGGCCTGGTGCTGGATTCGTTCCACTCGCTGTCGCGCAAGATTCCCTCGTCCAGCATCGGCGATATCCGCGCGGACAAGCTGTTCATCGTCCAGGTGGCCGACGCCCCCATGCTCGACATGGATCACCTGGGGTGGAGCCGCCATTTCCGCTCCATGCCCGGCCAGGGCGATTTCCCGCTCGATGACTGGGCCGCCGCGATCCGCAAGATCGGCTATCAGGGCTATTGGAGCCTGGAAATCTTCAACGACCGTTTCCGCGCCGGATCGGCCAGCGGGGTGGCGCTCGATGGCTATCGCGCGCTGCGCCTGCTGGAAGGCGGGATCACTCGCCCTTCGGCCAGCGCCGCCAGCCTGCCGCCGCGCGTGAAAACCAGCGGCGTGGAATTCATCGAATTTGCCGCCAGCCATGAAGAGGCGGAAAATCTGGCGGCGATGCTGCGCCCCCTGGGCTTTCGCCCCACCGCGCGCCACCGCAGCAAGGACGTCACGCGCTGGACGCAGGGGCTGGAAAACCCCGTCAACATCGTGATCAACTGCGAACCCGAAGGCCTCGCCCACAGTTTCGACGTGGTCCACGGCGCCTCGGTCTGCGCGCTGGGCCTGGCGGTGGACGATGTGCCCGGCGCACTGGCGCGGGCCGATTTCCTGCGCGTGCCGCGGTTCATCCAGGCGCTGGCGCCCGATGAATGGCCGATCCCCAGCGTGCGCGGCGTGGGCGGGAGCCTGATCTATTTCGTCGATGCCGCCACCCGCGCGGCGATGTGGGCCCACGAATTTCCCCACCGGCTCGAAGATCCCGTGCCCGGCCCGCGCCTGGCGATCGATCACATTGCGCAGACCATGCAGTACGAGGAATTCCTCAGCTGGCTGCTGTTCTACGTCGCGCTGTTCGACGTGGGCAAGACGCCGCAGCTCGACATTGCCGATCCGATGGGCCTGATCCAGAGCCAGGCAGTGGAAAACGCCGATCGCTCGGTGCGCTTCACGCTCAATGGCTCGCTGGCGGCGCAATCGCTCACCTCGCGCTTCATCCAGAACTATTTCGGCGCTGGGGTGCAGCACATCGCCTTTGCCACCGACGATATCGTGGCCGTGGCCGATGCCGCCCATGCCCAGGGCCTGCCGCGCCTGGCGATCCCGCGCAACTATTTCGATGATCTGGAGGCACGCTGGGGGCTGGAGCCCGAGCTGATCGAGTCGATGGCCGCGCGCGACATTCTCTATGACCGCGATGGCGAAGCCGAATACCTGCAATTCTACAGCCGCGCCTTTGCTCGCCGGGTGTTTTTCGAGGTGGTCGAGCGGCGCGGCTATGCCGGTTATGGCGCGGTCAACGCGCCGATCCGCCTGGCCGCCCAGGCCCGCCACAAGCCCGATTTTCCCGACTGACCGGCCGGGCACGCCCGGCACGACACAACGATAACAAAGACCATGGAGAGAGACCTGATGTTTGCACGCCTTCCCGCTGCGCTGGGGCTGCTGGCCCTGCTCGCCACGCCGGCCGTGGCACCCGCGCGCGATTTCCCCACCGAAGCCGCGCCGGTTCTGGCCGATCGCTTTCCGCAAGTGCCGGTGGCCTTTCCTGGCGGGGTCAAGGCCTGGCGCGATGTGACCTATCAGCAATTGCCCGGCTATCGCCCGCAGGCGCTGGATATCTATGTGCCGGCCACCAAGGGGCCGCATCCGCTGGTGCTCTATATCCACGGCGGTGGCTGGATGGCCGGGCACACCCGCCATTCCGGTGCCTTTGCCGATTGGCCCAAGGTGCTTGCTGCGCTCGCGGCCGAAGGCTTCACCGTGGCCAGCCTGGAATACCGCCTGTCGGGCGAGGCGAAGTTTCCCGCCCAGCTGCAGGACGCCAATGCCGCGCTGCGCTTCCTGCGCGGGCACGCCGCGCAATATGCCATCGACCCGGCGCGCGTGGCGCTGTGGGGTGGCTCTGCCGGCGGGCATCTGACCGCGTTGACCGCGCTGACCTGCAAGAACACCGCGCTCGATCCGGCCGCCGGTGCCGATGCTTGCGTCCAAGGCGCGGTGACCTGGTACGGCGTCTATGACTTTGCCGGCATGAATGCCACGCCCGATGGCAATTCGGCCGGTGCCCGCCTGCTGGGATGCGATGGCCCGTGCAGCGCCGACAAGCTCCGCAGTGTCAGCCCGGTCGCCTATATCGACGCGAAAGACCCGCCGTTCCTGCTGATCCATGGCGAGGAAGACAAGACCGTGCCCGTGGCGCAATCGCACCTGGGCGAGGCGGCGTTGAAGGCAGCGGGCGTGCCGGTCACGGCGATCTACATCCCCCATGTCGATCACAGCTTCATTGGCCGCACCCCGGCCGAAACCCACGCCGCATCGATGCAGGCGCTCAATGCCACGTTCGATTTCTTCCACCGCGTGCTCAAGGTTCCGGGCCCGGCCGGGACGGGCAAGTGATCCGACGCCTGTTGGCGGCACTTGCGCTGGGCCTCGCCGCCCCGGCGCAGGCTGCGCCCATCGCCGTCGATGGCGGGATGATCGAGGGCACCACGCTGCCCTCGGGCATCCAGGCATGGCTGGGCGTGCCGTTTGCCGCGCCGCCATTGCGCGAATTGCGCTGGCGCGCGCCGCAGCCGGTTGTCCCGTGGGCCGGCACGTTGCACACCGATCGCTATGCCCCCGAATGCCTGCAACCGCTGCGCGGATCGCTGCAGAACCACTATTTCGGCAACGAGGCGACGAGCGAGGACTGCCTCTACCTCAACATCTGGGCGCCGGCGCCACAGGCCAAGGCGGCGGGCAAAGCCCCCGTGGTGGTGTGGATCTATGGCGGCGGGTTCAACATCGGTTCCGCCTCGATGGCCAACTATTCGGGAGAGCCGATGGCGCGCGAGGGCGTGGTGCGCGTCAATATCGCCTACCGCGTCGGGGCTCTCGGCTTCCTGGCGCATCCTGCGCTGTCGGCCGAAAGCGGGCATGGATCGGGCAACTATGGCCTGATGGACCAGATCGCCGCGCTGCAATGGGTGAAGCGCAACATCGCCCGCTTTGGCGGCGATCCCGATAACGTCACGATCGTGGGCCAATCGGCCGGGGCCATGTCAGTGGCGCTGTTGCAGATCAGCCCGATGGCGCGCGGTCTGTTTGCCCGTGCCGTGGCGATGAGCGGTAGCCCGTTTGGCGGCATGCTCGGCCCCGCACCCCTGGCCGAGGGAGAGGCGCAAGGGCTGGCCCTGCAACAGGAACTGGGCGCGACCTCGCTGGCGCAGCTGCGTACCTTGCCCGGTGACCGCATCATTGCCGCTGCCAGCCCGCGCAGCCCGATCGTGCGCGATGGACAGGTGATCACCGGCCGCGCGGAAGCGGTGTTTGCCGCCCATGGGCAAAACGATGTGCCCGTGCTGATCGGCTATACCCGCGACGAAAGCTTTCGCCCGCTGGGGCCGGTGACCACGGCGCAGGATCTGGCCGCAGCGGTCAAGGCGCGGTTTGGCGGCGAGGCCGATGCCATCCTGGCGGCCTATGCCGGGCCTGATCCCGCCCGCGCGGCGGCCGATATCGCCCGCGATGCCACTGTCGGGCGGCAGATGGCCGTCTGGGCGGCGGCGCAGCGCCGCTTTGGCACGCAGCCGGTCTATGCCTATCTCTTTGCCCGGCGGCAGCCCTATGCCCCAGGGGTGGTCTTTTCCGATCATGATCCGGCCACTGTCGGCGCCTATCACACCGGTGACGTGCCCTATTGGCTGCGCACGCGCGACGCGCTCAACTTGTTTCGCGTGACGCGCGATTGGCAGGGGGTGGACCAGGCGCTGGAAGACACTATGGCCGGCGCGCTCCTGGCCTTTGCCCGCAGCGGCATTCCGGCCAGCGCGCCGATCGGCACCTGGCCCGCGCTCGATCCGCGTCGCCCGCGCCTGGTCTGGCTGGGAGAGCAGCCGGCAGTGATTGCCTGGCCCCATTGGGCCGATATGGCGCTGTTGGGGACAACCGGGGCAGAGCCACCGCGCGCCACCCGCCCGCGCGATTGACGGGTGATCAGGCCTGCTGCTGCACGCGCGGGGCTGGCAGGGTCCGCAGCGGCCCGCCGCGCAGCAGCGCGGTCATCGCATCGCAATCGACCGCGTGCGAATAGAGATAGCCTTGGCCCAGGACGCAGCCGAGGCTTTGCAGGATCTGCGCCTGGTCAGCCGCCTCGATGCCTTCGGCCACCACCTGGATACCCAGCTTGGTGGCGATGTCGATCACGCCTTCGACGATGATCTGGCTGGGCCGGTGCGTGGCGATGCGATCCACGAACGACTTGTCGATCTTGATGTAATCGACTGGCACGGTCATCAGATGGGTGAGCGAGGCAAAGCCGGTGCCGAAATCATCGAGCGCGACTTTCAGCCCACGTTCGCGCAGCGCCGCGACCGAGCGGCGAATGACGCCGCCATCATCATCCATATAGACCGCCTCGGTCACTTCCAGGATGATCATGTCCAGCGGTACGCCGTGTTCCTCGAACGCGGTGGCGGTGGCGCCGAAAAAGCCGGCGCTGTGCAGGTCGGTTGAACTGACATTGATGCCCACGCGGGCAAAGGGCACATTTAGATCGAGCCAGGTGCGGGCATCGCGCGCCACTTGGCGGATCATCTCGCGCGTCAGGGTATTGGCGGTCTGCGGATCGCTGGTGGCATCGTGAAACGCCATGGCCGATAGCAGGCGCTGCCCCATGCGGATGCGGCACAGCGCCTCCAGCCCGCTCACCGTGCCGGTGGCAAGGTCTACGACCGGCTGGTAATGCGCCACCAGGCGGCCCTCGCGCAGCGCGGCGTCCAACTCGCGCACCGCGGTAATGCGCCGTGTCATCCGCGTGCCGATGCCCGGCCAAAAGCGGATAGAACCACCGCGCGCCACGTCCTTGGCGTGATAGAGCGCAAAGTCGGCGTTCTGCTGCACGCGTTCGGGCGTCACATCGCCGGCGTTGAAGATGGCGATGCCCATGGTGCCGGCCGGGCGCAGCACGTGGCCGGGTATGGTGATGGGCACTTTCAAGCCGTCGAGCAGCCGCTCTGCCAGGGCATCGAGCGTGCGCAGGTGCTCGTCATCCTGCACCAGCACGGCAAATTCGTCGCCGCCGATGCGGAACACCGTATCCGGCGCGGCCATTTGTGCCAGCCGCTGCCCTACCTGCACCAGCAAGCGGTCACCGGCGTGGTGGCCATAGGTATCGTTCACCGCCTTGAAGCCATCCAGGTCGATCAGGAACAGCGCCCAGTTGCCGGGCTGGCTGCAATCGACGGTGGCCATCGCGGTGTTGAACGCGGCGCGGTTGGGCAGGCCGGTCAGCCCATCGGTATTGGCACGGCGATCCCGCTCTTCCACCCGCCGTTGCCGGTCGAGCGCGATGGCACACAGCGCGATGGAGCGGTCCACCAGCACGCGCTCCAGCGCCGAAGGCCCGCGCGCTTCGTGATAGTAAAAGGCAAAGGCACCCACCGGCTGGTCATTGCCTGCCATGATCGGCCGCGACCAGCATGCCTTGATGCCCAGGGGCAGCACCAGATCGCGATAGGGCGCCCAGGCGGGATCGGTGGCAATATCGGCAGAGACAACCTCGATGCCCAGCGCCGTCGCGGTGCCGCAGGCGCCGACACCAGGGCCGATGTCAATGCCGTCGAACGCCGTGCGCATGGCAGGCGGCAGGCTCGGCGCAGCCAGTGGGCGCAGGCGGCGCATGGCATCGACTGTTACCACCGAGCAGACCACGCCGGGCGCGCGGCGCTCCACCTCGCGGCACAGCCGGTCGATGGTGGCGGCCAGCGGCGCGCCGCGGGCGATCATTTCCAGAATGGTGCTTTGAAAATCGCGCATCGCGTCAAGGCCAGCCCTTTGCAGCAGCCATGGATCATGCCGGCCGCATGCTTAAGGTTCTGTTATATGGAAATCTACGGGTTTTCCGCATGGCGCGGGCCGCTGGCCGGGCGCGCACCTGGGGCATCTTGTCCCATTTTGCCGCGATTTGGACCGGCTTTCTGCACTCAACTTGTCGCGTATTGACGCAGCATTGTTACACCTGCGGGGACTGCCCGTAATTTACGGAAATGCGGCTTTCAGTTCATCTGGCGTACAGGAAATCCGGCCAAGTGGCAGGATATGACGACGATGGGAAAAGCAAAGTCGGCCGGCTGCAAGTGGGCGGCGGCCATGGTGGCGGCGCCCGGCTTGCTGCTGGCCGGAACCGCGCATGCCCAGGCGCCATCCAGCGCCGTGCCGCCCAGCCAGCCCCCCGTGGCGCAGGCAGCGCCCGTCGCAACGCCTGCCCCATCTGCTGCGCCATCTGCCGTCCCACCTGCCTCCCCGCCTGCGGCCGCGCCCACCACGCCTGGGCCCACCACGCCTGCGCCTACGGCGCCGCCGGCCGCCATGCCCCCGTCCGAACCTGCAGATGTGCAGGAAGAACCCGGTATCGTGGTGCAGGGCGATGCCTATTCGCGGCAGGACCCGGTCCACGCCGTCAACGAAAAGTCTTACGAGGCGATCCAGAAGGGCGACAAGCTGGTGGTGGCGCCGGTGGCGCGGCTCTATGTCCACGGCCTGCCTTCGCCGCTGCGCCACGGGCTGCACAATGTGCTCTACAACTTGCGTGAGCCGTCGAACTTCGTGGCGTTCCTGCTCGAACACAAGTTCGGCAAGGCGGGGCAGGTGCTGGTGCGCTTTACCGTCAATTCCACCATTGGCCTCGCCGGGCTGATCGACGTGGCCAAGGCCAAGCCGCTCAAGATACCCTATCGGCCCAATGGCCTGGCCGATGTGCTGGGCTTTTACGGCGTGAAATCGGGGCCATACCTGTTCCTGCCGCTGATCGGGCCGACCACGCTGCGCGATCTGATTGGCACCACGGTCGATCGCTCCTGGTTCCCGCTGGCTGTGGGCGAGCCACTCGATACCGTGCCGTATGGCCTGGCCGTCACGGTGATCGGCGGGCTGGATGACCGCGTGGCGATCGATGGCCAGCTCAAGAAGTTCCGCGCGGAATCGGCCGATCCCTACAACGCCACGCGCGATTTCTATCTCAAGCGCCGCGCTGCCGAGATCGAGAACCTGCGCCATCCGCACAAGAGCGCCACGCCCGAACCTGCCTTGCCCACCGCGCCTTGACGCTATTCAGGCGGCGTAGGCCAGGCGCGCGGGCACCGACAGGCGCACCAGCGTGCCGAGGCGATGCCCGCTTTCGATGGAAAACGATGCGCCAATGCGCCGCGCCCGCTCGCGCATGCCGATCAGGCCATAATGGCCCTTCATCAGCGCCGCGCTGACCGCCCTGCCGTTCGCGCCGTCCTCGCCGTCGATGCTGGCAATGCCGATGCCATCGTCGCTGACAAACACCGCCAGCGCCCGCGCGCCATACTCCACGTTCACATCGATCGCATCGGCCTGGGCATGGCGCGCCGCGTTGCACAGCGCCTCGCCGACGATGGCGAGGATTTCATCGACGATATCGGGGTGCAGCGGCCGCACTTCGCCTTTGACGTTCAGCGTCAGGCTGGCGCCGGTGACCAGGTTGTCGAGCAGGCGTTGCAGTTCGCGGCGCAGGTGGCGGTCTTCCAGGCGGCGCAGGCCTTTCACCCGGTCGCGCCCCTCGATCAGCATTTCCTCGGCCCGGTCCAGCGCCGGGGTCAGCACGGCTTGCGCGGCGGGATCGTGCGAAAGGTGATCGGCCACCGACTGAAAGCGCATGATCAGGCCCTGCACGCCCTGGATCAAGGTGTCGTGCAGTTCGCGGGCAATGCGTTCGCGCTCGCTGGTGCGTTCGGCCATGCGATCGCGGATCAACCGGCCCAGATACTGCACCCGCGCGATGTAGAGCAGATAGAGCATGGCCGAGAGCGCCACGATCGCAGCGAGGGGGAACCACCAAGTCTGGTAGAACCGCTGGGCGATGGCAAACTGCATGGTCTGGCCGCCCGCGTTCCACACACCGTCCTCGTTGGCAGCGATGACCTGGAACGTATAGCGGCCCGGCCCCAGATCGCTGAACGTCACGCTGCGCTCGGTCGATGGGGCGGTCCATTGCCCTGGCAGGCCCGGGCCAGACAGGCGGGTGCGGAACTGCACGCGTTGCGGCACGGTCAGGCTCGTGGCGGTAAAATCGATCCGCACCGATTGCGTGCCCGGCGGCAGGCGCAGCCCGGCGCCCGGCGTCCGCGGCGTGCCGCCAGCCACCAGGCTGCGCACCATGACCGCGGGCGGCAGCAGATTGCGGCGCAGCGCGGCCGGATCGATCCACACCAAGTTGCGGCGCGTGAGGAACCAGATACGCCCGTCGCCGCCCTGCACCACCTGAGCGCCGGCGGCCTTCTGGGCAAAGCTGTTGAGGCCATCGCGAAAATCGAACCGGCGCCAGGGGACCGCCTGGCCGGGGTGCATCAACGCCCGCGCCAGATCGGCGCCGCGCAACTGCACGATGCCGCTATCGCCAATGCCCCAGCCATCGCCGCTGCGCGTCCACACCAGGCCATTGAGCGAGGCTGCCCAGGGGTTTGCGCTTGCCAGCACGGGTGTGCTGCCCCGCGCGAGTGGCGCCTGAAGACCACGCGCGCCGCTGATCAGCGGGCCATCGCCGAGGGGGCCGGGCAGCAGGCCTTCGATCCCGTCGACCTGCAACTGTGCGGGCGAAATCGCCACGAACGGCAGATCTGCCCTGCGCGGCGCCGGCCCGCGAAATGCCACGATCGCCCGGCCATCGCCGCCAATCGCGATGTTGGCGGGCAGCGCGCGCGGTGTCGCCAGGGTGTGCCAGGCGCCGCCTTCGTGCCACCACAGCCCCTGGTCCAGCGCCGCCAGCCAGATGCGACCCGCGCCATCCTGCCCGCAGGCCAGCGGCATCAGGCCGCGCGGCAGGGCAATGGCCCGCCCAGCCGCGCCGCGCGGGTTCAGCCGCACCAGGCGTTCACCCGTCACCAGCCATGCGCCGCCCCCGCGCGCCGTGCACAATGCGCCAGCGGGGCTGGCCAAGCGCAGGATCGTGCGCGCCGCCTGGCCAGGGGCAATGGCATAGGTGGCGCGGGCATCGCCAACATAGACCACGCCATCATCGCCGCCGGCCAGGCGATAGCTGGTGGGCGAATTGGCAGGGATCGCGGTTTCCACCACGATCGGCACGCGACGCAGCTTGTCCAGCCCCATTTCCGTGCCGATCCACAGGTTCCCCTCGCGATCCTGCAACAGGGCATGGGTCTGGTCAGAGGTCAGCCCTTGCGTGGCATCGAAGGTGAAACGGCGCATCGCCGCAGGCGCGGCCTGCGCACTGCCGGTGGCTTTGTCGGGCGTAGTCAGGCGCTGCACGCCGCTGTTCCAGGTGGTTTCCCACAGCGCGCCGTCGGTAGTGAACAGCATGCGCGTGCCGCCCACCGGATCGGGGTTGATCGCCAGCCGCGCCCCGGCCGTGACGCGGCCTTGCGCCAGGGTCAGCAGGCGGGTGCCGGCCGCGTCTGACAGCCACATCGCCCCATTGGGCCCGGCGGCAAGGCTGGCGCGCGGGGTAACCGCGATGCCGGTTGCGGCAAAGCGCTGGCTGCCGCGCGGGCGGATCAGCACCTGGCGTTCGGTTACCAGCCATTGCGTGCCATCGGCGGAAAACGCCGTGCTCCACGCCTGTTCGGCGGGCAAGCCGGCGTCCTGGCCGAATTCCTGCCAGCGCCCATCGGCATAGCGGGCCAGGGTGCCATCACTGCGGCCGCCCCGCACCACCCACATCGCGCCGTCGGGCGCCTGGGCCATGTCGGTGACCTGGCGCGAGGGATGCGGCATTGCCATGTCGACCAGCCGCCCATCGCGCCAGGCCATCACCCCGCGCCCACGGCCCAGCCCCACCCACACGGTGCCGTCCTGCGCGCTGGCCAGTTGCGACACCACCAGCCGCGCGCCCTGGCCGCCGGGCTGGGGCACGGGTTCGAACGTCAACCCGTCAAAGCGGAACAGTCCTTCCACGCTGCCGATCCACAGAAACCCGTCGCGCGATTGCGTCAGCGCGTTGATCCGGCCCGGCGCGCCTTCTTCCAGGGTCCAGTGTTCGTGCTTGTATCCCGCCAGCACACCCGCTTGCGCCTGAACCGGCGCCTGAACTGGCGCTTGGGCCTGGCCCTGCCGCTGGGCCATCGGCGCACTGGCCATGAGCGCCAGCCCGCCGGCCGCCAGCACGGCAATGCCGCGCCTACAGTTCAATGATGCCCCGCCGCGCGGCCTTGGTCACGGCGTGGGTCCGATCGTTGACATGCAGTTTGCCAAAGATGTTCTTGATGCCGGACTTGACCGTTTCCTCGGCCAGGTTGAGCGTCCAGGCGATCTGCTTGTTGGCATGGCCCGAGGCGATCAGTTGCAGGATCTGGGTTTCGCGCGGGGTCAGCGGCTCGTCGATCGCGTGCAGGGCAATTTCCTGCGCCACATCGGGCGCCAGGTGACGCTGGCCTTCGTGGACGGTGCGGATCGCGCCGAGAAGTTCGCGGCGCAGGCTGCTTTTGAGCAGGAAACCCGCCGCCCCCGCGCGCAGCGCCTGCAGCGCCTGCGCGTCACCGGAATAGGTGGTGAGAACTAGGATGCGCGCCTGGGGATGGCGGGCGCGGATCGCCTCGATCGCCTGAAGGCCGGTCATCCCCGGCATGCGCAGGTCCATCAGCACCACCGCCGGGCGCAGGGCATCGTACATCGCCACGGCTTCATCGCCGGTCGCTGCCTCTCCCACCACGGCCATGTCGGGCTGCATCGCGATAACGGCGGCCACCCCTTCGCGCAGCATCGGGTGATCGTCGGCAATCAGGATGCCTATCGTGGTATCGGTGCGCGCGGGCATGGACGAAGGCGATACCACGCGCGTCGCGGCCTGGGTAGCCACCCGAAATGGGGGTGCGCCCAGCCCCCATGCTGGGGCTGGCAGGGCAGGCGCGAGGGCGCACACTTGGGCTGGAACACAAAGCTGGCCGCACCGGGCAAAGGTTGCCCCTGGTGTTGCGGCCGGAATGGGAGCCTTCACGTCATGCCCACGATCACCACCGCCGATGGCACCGAAATCTTCTACAAGGACTGGGGCAGCAAGACCGCGCAGCCGGTGGTTTTCCACCATGGCTGGCCGCTTTCTGCCGACGATTGGGATGCCCAGATGATGTTCTTCTTGGGGCAGGGTTATCGCGTGATCGCGCACGATCGGCGCGGCCATGGCCGGTCCACCCAGACCGGCGACGGCAACGAGATGGATACCTATGCCGCCGACGTCGCGGAGCTGGCCGATCATCTTGATCTCAAGGATGCGATCCACGTTGGCCATTCCACCGGCGGCGGCGAAGTGGCGCACTATGTGGCGCGGGCCAAGCCCGGCCGCGTCGCCAAGGCCGTGCTGATCGGCGCGGTGCCGCCGATCATGCTGCAAACCCCGGCCAATCCCGGTGGCCTGCCGATGGACGTGTTCGACGGGTTCCGTTCGGCGCTGCTGGCCAACCGCGCGCAGTTCTTCCGCGATGTGCCCGAAGGCCCGTTCTTCGGCTTCAACCGCCCCGATGCCAAGGTTTCGCAAGGCCTGATCGACAACTGGTGGCGCCAGGGCATGATGGGCGGGGCCAAGGCCCACTATGATTGCATCAAGGCCTTTTCCGAAACCGATTTCACCGAAGACCTGAAGGCGATCGACGTGCCCGTGCTGATCATGCACGGCGAAGACGACCAGATCGTGCCGATCGCGGATTCGGCGCACCTGGCGATCAAGCTGGTCAAGCACGGCACGCTCAAGACCTATGCCGGCTTCCCCCATGGCATGGCCTCGACCCATCCCGAGGTGATCAACGCCGATCTGCTCAGCTTCTTCAAGGCCTGAGCCGATGACCTACGAAACCAGCATCGATCTTTCCGCCCACGTCCGCAAGGCATCGGTGGCGCTGCTCCAGGCCCGGCTGTCCGATGCGCTCGACCTGGAAGCGCAGGCCAAGCAGGCGCACTGGAACGTGCGCGGCCGCCATTTCCTGCAACTGCACGGCCTGTTCGATGCCGTGCATGGCCAGGTAGAGGAATTCGTCGATCTCCTGGCCGAGCGGATCACCACGCTGGGCCATGTCGCCGATGGCCGGGTGCAGACCACCGCCGGCGCCACCACGCTCTATGAATATCCGCTCGCCGCCCATGGCGGTGACGCGCATATCCGCGCGCTGGCGGCCAGCCTTGCGCTGTTCGGCAAGGCCGTGCGCGCCGCGATCGACAGCGCGGCGGGCGAGGGCGATGCCACCACGGCCGACCTGTTCACCCAGATCTCGCGCGAGAGCGACAAGCAGCTGTGGCTGCTCGAAGCGCATCTGCTGGCCGACTGACCCACACCCTTTCTCCTTCAAGGACAGATCCCATGACCTTTCATGCCAAGTCGCTGATCAATCCTGACGACACCGTGTTCATCTTCGTCGATCACCAGCCGCAGATGGCCTTTGGCGTCACCAGCATCGATCGCCAGCAGCTCAAGAACAACACCGTGGCCCTGGCCAAGGCGGCCAAGCTGTTCGGCGCGCCGATCATCCTGACGGCGGTGGAGACCAAGTCGTTCTCGGGCTATATCTGGCCCGAACTGCTCGACGTGGTGCAGCAAACCCCGATCGAGCGCACCTCGATGAACAGCTGGGACAGCGACGAACTGGTCGCCACCGTCAAGGCCACCGGCCGCAAGAAGCTGGTGATCGCCGCGCTGTGGACCGAAGCCTGCCTGCTCTTCCCCACGCTCAGCGCGATCGAGGAAGGGTTCGAGGTCTATATCATCACCGACGCCTCGGGCGGCACCTCGCCCGAAGCGCACGATGTGGCGATCCGCCGCATGGAGCAGGCCGGCGCCCACTCGCTGACCACGATCAACGCCGTGCTGGAACTGCAGCGCGACTGGGCGCGGCGCGGAACCTATGACGGCGTCATGGCCATCGCGCGCGAGCATTTCGGTGCCTACGGCATGGGCGTCGATTATGCCTATACCATGCTCCACGGCGCGCCGCAGCGAGGCCAGTTCGCGCACGAAGTGGTGGGCGGCGCCGAGCATTGATCCTGTCTCCGTCATCCCGGACTTGATCCGGGATCCCGCTGGCTTCTGGCCGTGCGCTGACAAGGAAGCGGGACCCCGGGTTTAGCCCGGGGTGACCATCAGGCGAAATTGCAGACTTTGTTACCAATCCCCCCGGCGGCCCGCCCCATCCCTCTTGCGGGGCGGGCCGTTTCCCCAAGGAAACTGCGCCATGAAGGCATATCTCGCGTCGCTGGCGGCCGGCCTGCTGGTCGGCATTGTCTATTCGCTGATCGGGGTGCGTTCCCCCGCGCCGCCGGTCATCGCGCTGGTCGGGCTGCTGGGCATCCTGGTGGGCGAACAGGTGGTGCCGCTGGTGCGCCATGCCGCTGCCGGCCATTCGATCACTGCCTTTGTCCGCACCGATTGCCGCAGCCACGTGTTCGGCCGCCTGCCCGATGGCTCCGCACCGGAAAAGGACGCGTAAGGCCATGGCCGATACCCTGATCGTCAACGCCAAGGTCACCACGCTGGATCGCGCCAACCCCCAGGCGCAGGCCGTGGCCATCCGCGACGGACGTTTCCTGGCGGTGGGCAGCGAGGCCGACGTGCGCGCCGCTGCCGCGCCCCAGGCGCGCGTGATCGATGCCGGCGGGCGCCGCCTGATCCCCGGCCTGATCGACAGCCACATGCACATCATCCGGGGCGGCCTCAATTACAACATGGAGCTGCGCTGGGACGGCGTGCCCAGCCTGGCCGATGCCATGGCCATGCTCAAAGCCCAGGTTGCCCGCACCCCTGCGCCGCAATGGGTGCGCGTGGTTGGCGGCTTTACCGAGCACCAGTTTGCCGAAAAGCGCCTGCCGACGCTGGCCGAACTCAACGCCGTGGCGCCCGATACGCCGGTGTTCATCCTGCATCTCTATGATCGCGCGCTGCTCAATGCCGCCGCGCTGCGGGTGGTGGGCTATGGCAAGGACACGCCCAATCCGCCCGGCGGCGAGATCGTGCGCGATGCCGCCGGCAATCCCACCGGGCTGCTGCTGGCCCAGCCCAATGCCACGATCCTCTATTCCACGCTGGCCAAGGGGCCCAAGCTGCCCGAGGATTACCAGGTCAATTCCACCCGCCATTTCATGCGCGAGGTCAACAGCCTGGGCGTGACCGGGGTGATCGATGCCGGGGGTGGTTTCCAGAACTATCCCGATGATTATGCCATCATCGAAAAGCTGCACGCCGACAACCAGCTCACCGTGCGCATCAGCTACAACCTGTTCACGCAAAAGCCCAAGGAAGAGCTGGCCGATTTTGCCGGCTGGGTGAAGCAGGTTTCGCCGGGGCAGGGCGATGATACCTATCGCCACAACGGCGCGGGCGAGATGCTGGTCTATTCGGCTGCCGATTTCGAGGACTTCCGGGTGGAGCGCCCCGACATGCCGCCAAGCATGGAAGGCGATCTGGAGCCGGTTATCCGCCTCTTGGCCGAGCATCGCTGGCCCTGGCGGCTGCACGCCACCTATGACCAGACGATTTCGCGCGCGCTCGATGTCTATGAGAAGGTCAACCGCGATATCCCGCTGACGGGTATCAACTGGTTCTTCGACCATGCCGAAACGATCAGCGACCGAAACATCGATCGCATCGCCGCACTGGGCGGCGGCATCGCCGTGCAGCACCGCATGGCCTATCAGGGCGAATACTTCGTCGAACGCTATGGCCACCGCGCGGCAGAGCGCACGCCGCCGATCGCGCGGATGATCGCGGCAGGCATTCCCGTGGGCGCCGGCACCGATGCCACGCGGGTGGCGAGCTACAACCCGTGGGTATCGCTCTCGTGGCTGGTCACGGGCCGAACGGTGGGCGGCATGGCGCTCTATCCCGGCGCCAACCGCGTCAGCCGCGAAAAGGCGCTGGCGATGTGGACGCACGAGAACACCTGGTTTTCCAACGAGGTGGGCAAGAAAGGCCAGATCATGGCCGGCCAGCTGGCCGATTGCGCGCTCTTGAGCGCCGATTACTTCGCCGTGCCCGAGCACGATATCGCCCATATCCGCAGCGTGCTGACCGTGCTGGGCGGCGAAGTGGTGCATGGGCAGGGGGACTTTGCCCCGCTGGCCCCGGATCTGCCGCCGGCCATGCCCGATTGGTCGCCGGTCAACACGTTCGGCGGCTATTTCCAGACCGACCAGGCACGGAACATGCTGGCCAATGCGTGCGGCTGCGCCAGCGCCTGCGGTGTCCATGGCCACGATCATGCCGCTGCGCTGGGCCAGGCCGCGCCGGTTGCCGATGTGCAAACGTTCTGGGGCGCACTGGGCTGCGGCTGCTGGGCGGTTTGACAGGAGAAACGATGATGAAGCTGCGCCTTTCCCTCGCCCTTGCGGCCGCGCTGTTGTCGGCCTCGGCCCCGCTGGCTGCCAAGCCGGTGCCGATGGCCGATTATGCCGTGGGCCCGCAATACGATACAACCCACGTCTATGTGCCGCAGGAGCAGTTCGACGCGTTCGTCACCGCGTTCCAGGCCACCTTTGGCGGTACAACCAGCAAGCAGGGCGAATTTCAGGTTACCCCCACGCCCAGCCTGACCAAGTCGCAGCTTGTGCTTACCCCGGCAGGAACGGTCTCGGTGTTCGGGTTCAAGACGCCGATCCCCTATCCGTTTGGCGCCGAACGCACCGGCTATCTGGTGACGGACATGGACGCCGCGGTGAAGGCCGCGCGCGCCGCCGGTGCCACGCGCCTTATCGAAACCTTTCCCGATCCGATCGGGCGCGATGTGGTGGTGCAGTGGCCGGGCGGCGTGAACATGCAGCTCTATTGGCACACCGCCACGCCGCACTATGCGCCGCTGGCCACCGTGCCGGAAAACCGCGTGTACCTGACCGCCGATGCCGCCGACGCGTTCATCGCGGCATGGACCCGCTTTGCCCATGGCCGCGTGGTGTCTGACGACAAGACCGCGCCGGGCGCCGAGGCGGGCCTGCCGGCCCCGATCCGCCGCGTGATGATCGAGAGCGGCTATGGCAAATTGACGGTGCTGGTGTCCAACGGCCAGTTGCCCTGGCCCTGGGGCCGCGACATGACCGGCTATGCCGTGCCCGATCTGGCCGCCACCCTGGCGAAGGCGACCGCCGCTGGCGTGGAAACCCTGGTGCCGGCGCGCGAAGTGGGCGGCCGCCGTGCCGCGTTGGTGCGCTTCCCGGGCGGCTACATCGCCGAAATCCACCAGAACGCAATGCGTTAAGCGCCATGCCCCGTCTTGCGCCTGTTCCACCGGCCCCGGCCGATCCGCGCTTTGTCGATGCCATCCTGGATTGGCCGCCCACCTGGTTCGTTGCCCGGCTGCTGCTGGTGGGCGCCTATCTGGTGGGGGCACTGGCCAAGCTGGGTGACTGGCCCGGCGCGGTTGCCGAACAGGCGCATTTCGGCATGACGCTGCCGGCGCTGTGGGCCGGCGTGACCATCGCGGTGGAACTGATCGGCCCGGCGCTGATCCTGGTCGGCCGGCTGGTGTGGCTGGGCGCGGGGATGCTGGGCGTGTTCACGGTGCTGGCGGCCTGCCTCGCCAATCCGTTCTGGGCGCTGCAGGGGCCGGCGCGCTTTGCCGCCACCAACGCGTTTTTCGAGCATCTCGGCCTGGCCGGCGGCTTTGTCCTGGCGGCATTGGTGGCCGAACATGCGCGGCGCGAGGGGCGCATGTGAGCGTGCCCCGCGCCGGCCGGGCCGTCGTCACGGCCATGCTGGCGGCGCTGGTGCCGCATGGGGCTGCGCGCGCGCAGCAGTCTGCCGATCAGGATGCCCTGCCACGCAGCGTGATCGAGGCCTGGCGCCCGCCCACCCTGACCATCACGCGCTATACCGAAAACTGGTCGAGCCTGGCCGACCCCGCCGCCCGCCGCGCGCGGTGGACCGCGCCGCTGAAATACATTCCATTGGCGGCGCCGCAGGTGTGGCTGTCGACCGGCCTGGAACTGCGCGCGCGGGTTGAGGCAACCCAGGGTCAGACCGCGCGCTATTGGCGGGCGATGCCCCATGCCGATCTGCACGTCGGCCGCTTTCGCGTGTTTGTTCAGGGCCTGGCCAATGCGGCGCAGGGCGTGGTCGGCGGACCGTCGCCGGTCGATCGCACCGGCGTTGATCTGTTGCAGGCCTTTGCCGATGTGACCGTGCCGATCGCGCCGGGCACCACACTGCGCCTGGAAGGCGGGCGCCAGCTGGTCAGCCTGGGCAGCGAGCGGCTGGTCGGCACGCGCTATGGCCCCAATACGCCGCTGCCGTTCGATGGCACGCGGGCGCTGCTCGATTCCGGCCCTTATACTGCCAGCCTGTTCTACCTGGTGCCGGTCGCGGCCGGGCCGCACAGCATGGACGATCGGCGATCGCGGCAAAAGGCGCTGTGGGGGCTATATGCCACGCGCTGGCTGGGCAGCGGGCATGCCGTGCGGATCGATGCCTATGCCATGGTCTATCACGATCGCGCCGCCAGCCTGCAACAGGCCGGATTTCCCGGCGGACTGGGTGACGAACGGCGCGTTACCCTGGGCCTGCGCAGCGCCGGGCGTGCCGGGTCTGCCTATTGGGACATGGAGGCGATGGCCCAGGGCGGGCGCCTGGCCGGCGCGCCCATCCACGCCTGGTCGGTGGCGCTGCGCGCCGGGCGCCGCTTTCCGGCCTTGCCGGCCACGCCCGATCTGTCGCTCCATGTCGATCTCGCGAGTGGCGACAAGGCGCCCGCCGATGGCCGGATCAACGGCTTCAACCCGCTGTTTCCCAAAGGCAAGTATTTCGGCGAGCTTTCGCCGCTGGGCCCGCGCAACCTGATCGACGTGCACCCGGCGCTTACGCTCGCGCTGGGCAAGCTGAACGGCGGCGCGGTGCAACTGGGTGTTACGGGCATGGCCTATTGGCGGCAAAGCCGGGGCGATGGCGTCTATGACATTCCCGGCCGTCAGCTGCACCCCGCCACGGCCGGCCAGGCGCGCTTTCTCGGCAAGCAGGCAGAGGCGGTGGTAACCTGGCAGGCCACGCGCGAACTGGCGCTGACTGCCTCTGCCAGCCATTTCGTGCCCGGCGGCTTTCTGGTCCAGGCCGGTGCCGGCCGGCCGATCGATCTGTTTGCCGGCGAAGCTTCGTTCCGGTTCTGAAAGGGAAAGTGCCATGGACTCTCATCCGCCCCAATCGCCCCCCGTCGCCGGCGCGCCTGTGGCGGTGCGCACGCCATCGCCGCTGCCGCGCCTGCTGCTGTTGCTGTCGGCCACGACCGGCTTTGTCGACGCCGTCAGCGTCCTTGGCCTGGGCAAGGTGTTTACGGCGAACATGACCGGCAATGTGGTGTTCCTGGCCTTTGCGCTGGCCCGCGCGCCGGGTTTCACGCCCGTGCCCTACTTGGTGGCGCTGGGCCTGTTCATGGTGGGCGCGAGCGTGGCGGGGCGGCTGTGGCGCCACGCGTCGAGCCATCCGCTGCGCTATTGGCTGCTGCGCGCGGCCTTGCTTGAAGCCGTGCTGTTCCTGGCGGCTGCGGCGGTGGCGCTGGTGCCCGGCGCCGACGGCATCGTGGCGCATCCCGCCTGGGCCGTGCTGGTGATGATCGGGCTGACGGCAGGGGCCATGGGTTTTCGCAATGCCACGGTGCGCCAGCTCAAAGTGCCCGATCTGACCACCACCGTGTTGACCCTGACGATCACCGGCATTGCCTCTGACGCGGGCGGGCCCAACCTGCGCACGCGCCTTTTGGCGATCGCCATGATCTTTATTGGCGCGGCGGCCGGCGCCGTGCTGGTGCTGCACACCGGGCTGGCGCTGCCGCTGGCGCTGACCGCCTTCGTGGTGCTGGGCGGAACGCTGCTGTGCCTGCGCCATCCGCTGATGGCGCTGCCGCATCGTCCCTGACGTAGCTCAGGAGCGCCAGGGGACGATCGCGGCCTCGGCAAAGAGCACCTGCGGGCCGGCGGGCGTGGCCACTACGCCGCGCGCTCCGAGCGCGGCAAGGGTGCTTTCGTCTACCACCGTGCCGGCCGGCAGCAGCAGGCGCCCATGTACGCTTCGGGCTTGGGCCAGGGCCGCCGTGCCACCCAGCGCCTGCGCCAACTCGGCCGGAACGCTGGCGGGATCGATCATGCTGGCAAAGCTGCCGGCCTCGGCAATCGGGGCCTTGGCCGGTGCCGCGCTGGGTGCAGGCGCACCCATTGCAGCGCGGATTTCCACCGCCACCTGATCGGCCTGCGGGCCGAGCACGACCTGCAGGGCGCGCGGAGAGGGGCGGATCAGGCCTTTAGCTCCCAGGCCACGCAGCGCGGCTTCGTCGATGCTGGCCTGATCGGCCACCACCAGGCGCAGCCGCGTGGTGCAGGCGCCCACTTCCACCAGATTGGCCGCGCCGCCCAGCGCCGCGACAAAGGCCTGGCCGCGTTCGCCCGCCAGCACCGGCGCGCCGCCGTTGCCCATGGGCACGTCATCGCGGCCCGGCGTCTTGAGATCGAAGCGCAGGATCGCCCAGCGGAACACCCCGTAATAGACGCTGGCATAGACCAGCCCCACCGGGATCAGCAGCAAGGGCTTCTGCGCCTTGGAGAAATTGAGCACGTAGTCGAGCAGCCCGGCCGAAAAGCCAAAGCCCATGTGCACGCCCAGCGCCGCCATCAGCGCCATCGCAATGCCGGTCAGCACCGCGTGGAACGCATAGAGCACCGGCGCCAGGAACATGAAGCTGAACTCGATCGGCTCGGTCACCCCGGTCAGGAACGAGGTGGCGGCAAGGCTCAGCAGCATGCCCCCGGTGGCCTTGCGCCGCTCGGGCCGCGCGGTGTGATACATCGCCAGGCACGCGGCAGGCAGGCCAAACATCATCACCGGGAAGAACCCGCTCATGAACGCGCCAGCAGTCGGATCGCCGGCAAAGAAGCGGCGCAGATCGCCGGTGGTGCCGTGGTAATCGCCCAGCACGAACCAGGCGATGTTGTTGAGAATGTGATGCAAGCCCGTCACCAGCAGCAGGCGGTTGAGCGTGCCGAAGATGAACAGCCCGATGCCGCCGCTGGCCAACGCCGCCTCGCTCGCGGCATTGGCGCCGGCATTGATGCTGGCAAGGCTGGCGCCCAGCAGCCCGGCCAGCGCCACGCCGGCCACCCCGCTGATGATCGGCACGAACCGCCGGCCGCCGAAGAAGGCGAGGTATTCGGGCGGCTTGACCGTGGAAAAGCGGTTGTAGCCGATGCCGCCGATGATGCCTGAAACAATACCCAACGGCACGGCGACATGATCGACTTGCGCGCTGCGCCAGGCGGCCGTCACCGCCGGGAGCGCCGCCTTGGCAACGCCCGCCACCACATCGGCCGGCACCGCCAGCAGCGCCTTGGCGCCTTCGCTCGCCACCAGGAAGCACACCACGCCGGCAAGCGGCGCGGCGCCGTTGCCATCCTTGGCGAAGCCGGTGGCCACGCCAGTGGCAAACAGCAGGCCCAGGTTGGCAAACATGGCATTGCCCGCCGCGCTGACGAAATCGAGGCCCAGCAGATCGGGCTGGCCCAGGCGCAGCAGTAGCGCCGCCACCGGCAGCACGGCGATCGGCAGCATCAAGGCGCGGCCCAGGCTTTGCAGATGTTGCAGCGCGTTGTTCACGGCTTGGCTCATTGGGTAACCCTTTCGATCATCTGTGTGGCCAGCACGCGCACTTGCGCGGCGCTCGATGCCTGGAGCACGGCACTGGCCAGGCCCCGGCAATCCTGGGCAGACAGGGCGCGCACCAGCGCCTTGATTTCGGGCACCATCGCCGGCGCGGCGGAAAGTTCGGTCACGCCAAGGCCGATCAGGATCGGCACGGCGAGTGGATCGGATGCCAGGCCGCCGCACACGCCCACCCATTTGCCGTGGCTTTGCGCGCCTTCGCAGCACAGGCCGATCAGGCGCAGCACGGCGGGATCAAGTCCGTCGATGCTGCCTGCCACGGCCGGGTTGCCACGGTCCATGGCCAGGGCATATTGCGTAAGATCGTTGGTGCCGATCGACAGGAAATCGCATTCGGCGGCCAGGGCATCGGCCATCACGGCGGCGGCGGGCGTTTCCACCATCACGCCCAGCGGCACGGTGGCCACGCCCAGCTTGGCGGCCTCGGCATCAAGGGCAGCGCGCACGGCGCGCAGTTCCTCGACCCGCGCGATCATCGGCGCCATGACCTTGACCGCGCCTGCCTCTGCCCCGGCGCCCGCGCGCAGCACGGCGCGCAGCTGCGGCACCAGCATCTCGCGCTGGGCCAGCCCCACGCGAATGCCGCGCAGCCCCAGCGCCGGGTTTTCCTCTGCCGCCATTGGCAGATACGGCGCTGGCTTGTCTCCGCCGATATCGAGCAGGCGGATGATCAGCGGCCGCCCGTTCAGTGCCTGGGCGATGGCGGTGTAATCGGCGGTCTGCTCGTCTTCATCGGGTGCACTGGCGCGATCGAGGAACAGGAATTCGGTGCGCAGCAAGCCGCAGCCTTCGGCGCCGTTGGCTACGGCCGGGGCGGCCTCGCTGCGCTTGCCGAGGTTTGCGCAGACCTCGATCCGCAGGCCATCGCTGGTGCGACCTTCCAGGCCGGACGCGGCCTGGGCAGCGGCCTTGCGTGCCTGGCGCCGTGCCGCTTCGGCCTGCGCCGTGGCCCAGGTGGCGGCATCGGGATCGACCGTCAGCGTGGCGCCGGTGGCATCGAGCAGCAGCGGGGTGCCCGGCGCGATCGACAGCACGCGCGGCCCGGCCGCGACCAGCGCGGGGATGCCCTTGCTGGCGGCGATGATCGCCACGTGCGAGGTTGGCCCGCCCTGCGCAGTAACCAGGCCGGCTACTTGCGCGGGTGAAAGCACCGCGACTTGCGAAGGCACGAGATCGCGCGCGATCACGATCGCCGCCTCGGGCAGCGATACGGCGGGCGGTTCCTGGCCAGCCAGGTGCCATTGCAGTTGCCATTCCAGATCGATGAAATCGTCGGCGCGTTGGGCGATATGCGGATCGGGCGCGGCGCGCAGCGTGGCGGCGCGGGCCTGCATCGTGCGCTGCCAGGCCAGGCTGGCGCTGTCACCACGCGCCATGGCATCGCCGACGCTTTCCAGGATGTCTTCGTCGTCCAGCAAGTGGCGATGGGCGGTCAGGATCGCGGCCTGCTCGCTGCCGGCCTGTTCCTGCGCGCGCTGTTCCAGGGCCGCGCGAAACGCAGCGAGGGCCTGGGTGAAGCGGGCGATTTCGGCGCCGGCATCGCCGCTGGCACGGGCGGTGCGCGGCGGTTCGGGGCGTTCCAGCCAGGCCGCCTGGCCAATGGCATAGCCGGCCGCAGCAGTTACTGCCATCAGCCGCTCGCCCGGCGCGATCGGGCTGGTGTCGGTGCTTTCGGCCACCGCTTGTGCCGGCGCGGGCGCGGATTGGCCCAGCGGGCGCAATTCGCCCATGCCGGTGGCGATCAGGTCGGCCAGGGCCTCGATCACGGCCGCTGCGGCCGGGCCGCTGGCCAGAAGCGTCAATGCATCGCCATGGCGCAGGCCCAGGGCCATCACCGCGCTGGGGCTGCGCAACCGGCACGGTGTGGCGTTTGGCGTGGCGGCCGGCACGATGCGCACATCGGCGTCATAGCTCTTCGCCAGTTCAGCCAGCCGCGCGGCAGGGCGGGCGTGCAGGCCATGCGCCAGCGGCAGGCGCAGCGTGGCCTGCGCCGTGGCGGCAAAGGCAGCAGCGGGCGCGGCGCTTTCAGCTTGCGCGGAACCCAGCACCAACAGCGGCGCGCCACGGGCGATGCGGCCGGGCGCGGCGCGCTCGATCACGGCGTGGCCGGCGGTTTCGGTGATCACGATCGGGGTGATCATGCCTTTGACGCGCGGCGCCACCGTCCCCAGGTCCACGCTGATCAGCCGGTCACCGGCAGCCACGGTATCGCCGGCCTCGACATGGGCGACAAAGCCCTCGCCATTAAGGCGCACGGTTTCCAGCCCGATGTGCATCAGCACTTCGACCCCGCCGGCCAGGCGCAGCGTGATGGCGTGGCGGGCGGCGTGAACCGACACCACCGTGCCATCGGCGGGGGCATGCAGCGTGCCATCGAGCGGATCGATCGCCATGCCATCGCCCAGCAGCCTTTGCGCAAAGACTGGATCGGGCACATCGTCGAGCGGAGAGAGCCAGCCATCGAACGGCGCGGCAAGGATCAGGCTGGACATGGGCTGCATCAGCTTTCTTCTGGGGCTTTGTTCAGGCAGGCCGTGGCAGGGGGGGCAGCATCGCTGGCGCGCCACCTGCCACGCAGATCAGATCACGGCGCCGCCGCCGATCCAGCACTGCACCGGCTGCAGGGCGGCGTCCAGCCACACCATATCGGCGCGCTGCCCGGTGGCCAGGGTGCCGATCTCGTCGGCCAGGCCCAGGAACGCGGCCGGCGTCGCGCTGGCCATGCGGCTGGCCATCGGCACGTCAGCGCTGGTCAGAGCCACCATCGTGCGCACCGCGCCCGCCATGTCGAGGCTGGAGCCGGCCAGCGTGCCGTTCTCGTCCTGGCACACGCCATCGGTCACGGTGATGGTACGGCCGTTCAACTCGAACGAACCGGCGCTCATCCCCACGCTGGGCATGGCGTCGGTCACCAGCATCAGCCGCTCGGTGCCTTTCATGCGCAGCGCGATTTCCAGCGCAGGCCCGGCCACGTGCACGCCATCGGCAATGATGCCGCACCACACCGCATCGTTGAGCAGCGCGGCGCCGACCACGCCAGGCGCGCGATGCAGCAAGGGTGACATGGCGTTATAAAGGTGCGTCACCCCGGTCAGCCCGGCGGCAAAGCCGGCCTGCGCCTCGGCAAACGTGGCATTGGTATGCCCCGCGCTGATGATCACGCCGGCCGCGCGCAGACGTTCCAGCGCCTGCGGCTCCACCTGTTCGGGCGCGATTGTCAGCATGACCTTGCCGCGCCGCGGGCGGCACAGTTCCACCAGCAGGTCTTCGTCCAGGCGGCGGATCAGCGCGGGATCGTGCACGCCCTTGCGCACGGCATTGATGAACGGCCCTTCGATGTGCAGCCCCACGATGCCGGGCAGGCCCTGGGCAATGGCGGCATCGACCACGTCGAGCGCTGCGGAAATCGCCGCCGGCGTATCGGTGATCAGCGTGGGCATCAGGGCCGTGGTGCCAAAACGCGCGTGCGCCTGGGCAATCGTCGCCAGCCCTTCAACCGTGATATCGTTGTTGAGCAGCGCGCCGCCACCGCCATTGACCTGGCTATCGACAAAGCCAGGCAGCAACCAGCCGCCGTCGAGATCATACACGGTGCCATCAACCGGCACATCGGCCGCAATATCCGCGATGCGCCCGGCCTCGATCTGCACCGTAGCCGAAGGAACGATGCGATCACCCAGCAGGATATGGCCGTTGGTAAACGCCAGAACGGTCATCGCGTGCGGGTCACTTTCGCCAGAAACGGAGGCTCGTCGGGATTGAAGCCCCGGCTGATGGATAGCGCATTGACCATGCGATAAAAGCTCGCAATGCGCAGCAGCGGGGCGATCGCCTCGTCGGCGGCCACGGCGGGCAGCACGGTCAGGTTCGGCCCGGCGGGAACGGCTTCAGGCTCGGGCGTGGCCAGGAATACCTGCGCACCGCGTTCGGCGAAATCGGCGCAGACCTGGCGCACGTCGGCCCCGGCCTGGCCGCCGATGTCGAAACCCAGCACCGGGAAACCATCGCGCACGATCGCCATCGGGCCATGGCGCACTTCGGCAGAGCTGAACGCTTCGCCATGCAGGCCGCTGGTTTCCTTGAGCTTGAGCGCGGCTTCCTGCGCGATCGACAGGCCATAGCCGCGGCTGATCAGGAACAGGTTGGTGGCATCCTGCAGGCCGGCGCGGGCGGCGTCCCAATCCAGGGCAAAGCTTTCATCGAGCGCGGCGGGCAGGGTGGCCAGGGCCGCATTCAGCGCTTCGTCCTGGCTCCACGCGGCAACCAGCGCGGCAATGCCGGCCAGCGAGGTGATGAACGACTTGGTCGCCGCCACCGAGATTTCCGGCCCGGCGCACAGCGGCAGGGCCACGTCGGCCATCTGCGCCAGGGGTGATTGATCGTTGTTGACCAGGGCCACCACCAGGGCGCCAGCGGCTTGATAGCGCTCTACGGTGGCGAGCATGTCGGGGCTGTGGCCCGACTGCGAAATGGCGATGCACAGCGGCGCGTTGCCGGCCGCGGCGCGCATCGGCGCATCATAGAGCGACACGGTGGAGAACGCCGCCGAGGCAGTCGGCACGCCGAGCAGCGTTTCGATCATGTACTTGGCATAGGTTGCCGCATGGTCCGACGATCCGCGCGCACAGGTCAGCACCAAAGATGGCGGGGCCTGGCGCAGCCGCGCGCCCAGGTCTGCCAGGGCCTGGGCATTGTGGGCCATGAAGCGGGCAACCGCCGCGCCGGCCTCGGCCGCTTCGCGGTGCATCCAGGTGGCCGTGGCGCCTGCGCCCGGTTCAGGGGAACTTGTGGGCGTGATCAACTTGGCCTCCACGCAATAACCTTTCGGGTTGGTTGAACGATGGGATCGTGGTCTGTCGCGTGCCCTACCGGCAGCACCGTGCAAGACAGGTTTGTTATACATGCCAGGCAAATGAGTGCAATGGTAGCAAATAGGTATTTTTTTGTCCTTGTGCCGTCTCCCGCACCGTATGGCGAAAGCCTTGGTTTCGCTACAAAGGGGTGGGGCCAAGCGGCTTTCGCATGCGTTGTCGAAACTCTGCAAAGCGCAGCGGCACAAGCGGCATTTTGTGGGAAGGCGCGCGACTTTATATAACTGATTTATATAAATACCACGACAAATGAGCATGGGGGCTGGCGTCGCCCCGCATACAGTCAGCGGATCGCCAGCGCGGTCGTGCGGGACGAAAGGAGCCATCGTGCGCCGATCCAGCCGTGCAATCGGCCCTGCAATGGTATCACATGCAATTTGCCTGTCATGGCGGCCAGCGGAGTCTGAGGCGCCGTTCCGCGTGGCTTTCCGCAGCTCTCGCCCGCGCGCCGTGCGGGTGTGGAAACGATACCAATTTGCCGCCAGAATCATGGGCCTGGGCGATGCCTAATAACAGCGCGCCGCTTGGCTGCGTAGTCCGGCGCATCGCCGCTTTACGCCGCCTTCAGCGCGCCCCGCTAGATCATCGGGCCTGCCCAGGCATGGCAAAGGCGAGGATTTATGGCCGGCTCAACATTCTTCATCGGGTCGCTCGACCCCACATATCGCGACATCGCCCGGGTCGAGGCGGCGCTGGCCAGCGGTGACCTCGGTGCCCGGTTGGCGGTTCCGTTCGGCAATCGCCGCTCCGCCGCCCTGGCCGAGGCGATCAACCAGCTGCTCGACAGCGCCACTGCCCCTGCGCGCGATCTGGGCGCGGCGGTACAGGCCATGGCCAGCGAGCATTCGCGCGGCGATATCGACGCGACCATCGCTGCCGATCGCTTCAAGGGCGAATTGCACCAGGTTGCCGGCGCGATCAACGCCATGGTGGGCGAACATATCGCCGTGAAGAAAAAGACCATGGCCTGCGTCCAGGCGATCGGCGTGGGCGATTTCAACGCCCCGCTCGAAGCCTTCCCCGGCAAGAAAGCCTTCATCAACGAGGTGATCGAAACCCTGCGCGGCAACCTTATTGGTCTGATCCGCGACATGAACGCGATGAGCGCAGCGCACGACCAGGGCGATATCGATGTGGTCCTGCCGATGGAGCGGTATCACGGCGATTTCGCCACGATGGCGCAGGGCATCAATACGATGGTGGGCGAACATATTGCCGTCAAGAGAAAGGCCATGGCCTGTATCAAGGCGTTTGGCGAAGGCGATTTCGATGCGCCGATCGAGCAGTTCCCCGGCAAGAAGGCCTTCATCAACGACAATATCGAAGGGCTGCGCCGCAACCTGCGCGCGATCACCGGCGAGATCGGGCAGTTGATCAAGGCCTCCACCGCGGGCGAGCTGACCCGGCGTGGCGAGGCGCAGCGCTTTTCCGGCGATTTTGCCGGGCTGATCCAGGGCATCAACAGCATGCTCGACGCGATCCTGCTGCCCATTGCCGAAGGCAACCGCGTGCTCGCCAATGTCAGCGAGGGTGATCTGCGCGAAAAGGTCGAAATCGCCTGCGAAGGCGATCACCAGCGCATGAAGAACGCCATCAACGCCCTGGTGGACAATCTGCGCACCTTTGCCGGCCAGATCAGCGACGCCAGCGAAACCGTCTCGTCGAGCAGCCAGGAACTGGCCGCGAGTTCGCAACAGGTTTCCCAAGGCGCGGCAGAGCAGGCGGCCGCGAGCGAGCAGGCTTCTTCCGCGATGGAAGAGATGGCCGCCAACATCAAGCAGAACGCCGACAACGCCGCCCAGACCGAAAAGATCGCCCGGCAATCATCCAAGGATGCCGAAAGCTCGGGCGTGGTGGTCAGCCGGGCGGTCGAAGCCATGCGCACCATTGCCGACAAGATCGGCATCGTCCAGGAAATCGCCCGGCAGACCGACCTCTTGGCGTTGAATGCCGCGGTCGAGGCCGCACGGGCCGGCGAGCATGGCAAGGGCTTTGCCGTAGTGGCCAGCGAAGTGCGCAAGCTGGCCGAACGCAGCCAGACTGCCGCTTCGGAAATCGGCGCGGTT
Organism: Novosphingobium sp. 1529; assembly: GCF_040544855.1. Classification (NCBI taxonomy): domain Bacteria; kingdom Pseudomonadati; phylum Pseudomonadota; class Alphaproteobacteria; order Sphingomonadales; family Sphingomonadaceae; genus Novosphingobium; species Novosphingobium sp. 1529. The sequence goes on along the minus strand of NZ_JBEPKW010000003.1, from coordinate 122,378 downwards.
TCTGCCGATACGGTCAAGGCCGCGACCGAGGCGGGCGACATGCTCGGCCGCCTGGTGCCCGATATCCGCCGCACCGCCGAACTGATCAGCGAGATCAGCGCCGCGTGCCGCGAACAGGATATCGGCGCGGCGCAGATCAACCAGGCGATCCAGCAGCTTGACCAGGTGACCCAGCAGAATGCCGGCGCTTCGGAACAGGTTTCGGCCACCTCGGAACAGCTGGCCGAGCAGGCGGACGAATTGCAGGCCAGCCTTGGGTATTTCACGCTTGATGCCATCCCGCGCGCGGCACGCCCAGCCGGCCGCGCGCGGGATGGCAAGGCACGGGCCAAGCTGCCCATCGCCAACCCGGCCGCCCCGCGCGCGCGGCCAGCGCCCCCGGCGCGCATCCCACGGCTGACCGCGGCGGCGGGATCGCTGGGCGATCAGCAGGCCCGGCTCCAGGGCTTTGCGCTCGATCTGTCGGCTGGCGGCATGGACGAGGATGACGCCGCGTTCGGCTGACCCGCGGTTCGATTTAGGCGCGGGCGTAGCGGATGGTTGCGCCCAAGGGCGCCGCGTTGCATGGTAGCGATATCAGCGCGATTGCCCCTGCCGAACGGACCGCCCCATGACCAAGCTGCCTCTTGCGTCGTTTCTTGCCGTGCTTGCCTGCCTGACGCCGGGCTGCCACGCCGCAGCGGCGCCCGATCCGCTGGCGCCCACTGGCCGGTGGAGCGCCAACACGCGCGGGCAAGCCGCCACGCCGCCGATGGGGTGGAACAGCTGGAATGCCTTTGGCGCGGCGGTCGATGAAACCAAGCTGATGGCCTCGGCCCGCTTGCTGATCGACAGCGGGCTGGCGGCCAAGGGCTATCGCTATGTCGATATCGACGATGGCTGGTGGCTCAAGCGGCGCATGCCCGATGGCCGCATGCTGGTGCGCACGGCCAACTTCCCGTCTGCCGCCACGGCCGATGGCGGCACCTCCTTGCGCCCGTTGACCGATCGGCTGCATGCCATGGGCCTGAAGGCCGGGATCTATTCCGACATTGGCCGCAACAACTGCAGCCAGGTGTTCGGCGGCGTGGATGCGCCCAATCTGCCCGAAGGCACCCAGGCCGAGCGCGAAACCGGCCTCTATGGCCACGTCGAGCAGGATATCGCGCTCTATTTCCACGAGTGGAATTTCGACCTGATCAAGGTGGATGGCTGCGGCATCCGCGGGCTTGGGCCAGACAATCCGCGGGTCAAGGCCGGGCTCTATCGCCCGCTCGGGCCGGTGATCGATTTCGATGACCTGCCACGCACCGACATTGCCGAAGTGCGCCGGCTTTATGGCGCGGTGGCCGATGCCTTGGCGCGCACCCGCCCGGCGGGCGACTATGTGCTGTCGCTGTGCCTTTGGGGTTCGGCCGACGTGCGCAGCTGGGGCAAGGACATCGGCAACATCAGCCGCACCAGCGAGGACATCTCCCCCACCTGGGCGCGCCTGCTGCACAACCTCGATACCACGGCGCGGCGCGCGCTCTATGCCCATCCCGGCAGTTGGAACGATCCCGACATGCTGTTCATCGGCAAGGGCGAATTCGATGCCGCGCATATGGTGGAGGCGCGCTCGCACCTGGCGCTGTGGGCCATGCTCAACGCCCCGCTGCTGATCGGGATGGACCTGCGGCAGGCCACGTCCGACCAGATCGCGCTGCTCGGCTGGGCCCAGGCGATTGCGCTCAACCAGGATCGCGCCGGCAACCAGGCCGTGCTCGCCTATGACAGCGCCGAAGTGCAGATCTACGTCAAGACGCTGGCCGATGGCACCAAGGCGGTGGCCCTGCTCAACCGCAGCGCCGCGCCGACCCACGCCACCTTGACGGCCGAGCATGCCAAGCTGACCGGAACGATCGCCACGACCGACCTGTGGACCGGCAAGACCGGCAGCTTCACCGGCGAAACCACTGTGCCGCTTGGCCCGCATGAAACCGTGCTGCTCAAGCTGGTGGGCCGCCATCGCCTGGCGGGCGGGCTATATCTGTCGGAAATGCCCGGCAGTGTGAATCCGGCGATCGATGGCGTGGTGCAACCACAGCCCGATCCGCTGGTGCATCGCGGCTTGCTGCCGTGGAACGATACGCGCGGGGGCGGCGAGCATCCGCGCTATGGCGGCTGGGGCGGGGCGGCGGTCGATACCGGCCCCTATGGCCAGCAGTTGCAGGCCGGCCACGAAAAGCTCGATACCGGGATCGGCATCCTGGCTGGATCGCGTATGGAAGTGCGCAACGCCGGCCATGCCCGCTTCACCGCGCGCGTCGGGGTGGATGATGCGGCCTGGGGCAACAGCGGCGCGGTGACGTTCCTGGTCTATGGCGATGGACGCTTGCTGGCGCAGTCCGCACCGCTGCACGCGGGCCATGCGCTGGTGCCGCTTGCGGCCGATGTGCGCGGCGTGCATCTGATCGAGCTGATCGCTCGCCCGGAAAATGCCAGCGTGGCGCCCGATCCAGTGGTGTGGGGAGAAGCCGCCCTGCTCAATTGAACGGCATCGTTCCGTTTTGGCGCGGCGCTGTCATTCTTGCCGCAGAGCCTGAAGATCGATGCCCAGCTTGTTGATCTTGTAGTAAAAGGTCTTGCGCGGCAGACCCAGCGTGGCGATCGCCGTGGCAATGCGCCCTTGTGCGGCGCGCACGGCGGCGATGATCGCCTCGCGCTCGAACGCATCGACGCGGTCTGCCAAGGGTTGCGGGGCAGGTGCAGCATTGTCGCTGCTGTCGGGCGTGACCAGGCCCAGCACGAACTGCTGGGCAAAGCGGGCCAGTTCGTGGGCATTGCCGGGCCATGTGTGATGATCGAGCCGATCCTGCACGGCGGGCACCAGGCGTGGCACTGGCAGCCGGGCGCGGGCAGCGGCCTCTTGCGCGAAGTGGGCAAACAATAGCGGAATATCCTCGCGCCGGGCACGCAGCGGCGGAATGGCGATGCGCATGCCGGCAATGCGGTGCAGCAGGGCTGGGGGCAGGGGGGCGGCCGCCTCGCTGCCTTGGCCGCCCGCGCCGGCCGTGGCAATCACGCGCAGGTCGAGCGGCACGGGCGCCTTGCCCGGCACGGCCAGGGCACGCTCTTCCAGCACGGGCACGAGCAGGTTGTGAAAGCGGCTGCTGGCGCCGTCGATATCGTCGAGCAGCACGGTGCCATAGCTGGCGTGGACCAGGCTGGCCCCGCCCGACAGCGAGAATATCTCGTCCTCGAGCGCGGGCGCCAGACCGGCGCAGTTGATCGTGGCCAGGCGGTGGCGCCGGCGCTTGCCGCCCTGGTGGATCAGCCGCGCCAGCAGTTCCTTGCCGGTGCCGGTTTCGCCCTCGATCAGCAGGTCGAGATCGGCATCGGCGAGCGTCGGGATCATGTCGCGCAGGCGGCGGATCGCGGGCGAGGCGCCGATCAGCGCGCTGCCGCCGCTGTCTTGCGCCAGGGCCTGAAGTCGGCGGTTTTCCAGGGCCAGGGCGCGGGCATGGGCGGCGCGCTCTGCCGCCGCGATCAGGGCCTCTGCGGCAAAAGGCTTGGTCAGGAAATCCCAGACGCCTGCCTTTAGCGCATCGACCGCCATGCCAACGTCACCATGCCCGGTGATGAGGATCACCGGCAGTTCGGCATCGCGGGCATGTAGCGCGCGGAACAGGTCTATGCCCGAAAGGCCGGGCATGCGCACGTCGCTGATCACCAGGCCGGGCCACGCAGTACCCACCGCCGCCAGCGCTGCGGGCGCGTCGGCAAAGGCTTCCACGGTAAAGTCGGCCAGGCGCAGCAGTTGCGCGGTGGAGGCGCGCAGATCCTCGTCATCTTCGACCAGGGCGATCAGGCGGGCAGGTTCTGCCACTGGCTATTCCGCCACGGCCAGGCTGATGCGGAAACAAGCGCCGGTGGGGCTGGGCACATGGACCAGGCTGCCGCCGAATTCTTCCATGATGTCCTTGGCGATCACCAGCCCCAAGCCAAGGCCCATCGGCCGGCTCGTGGCAAACGGGGTGAACAGCCGCGCGGCGATATCGGGGGCAAGGCCGGGGCCATTGTCGGCGATGTCCACATCGACCATCGCGCCATCGCGGCGGATATCCAGGCGGATCGCCGGAGCGGCGGTGCCGGCCAGCGCCTCGATCGCGTTTTGCAGCACGATCACCAGCACCTGTTCCAGCCGGGTCTTTTCCGCCCGTACCTGCCAGGCCGGATCGGGCGCGGGAAGGGACAGCGCCACACGGCCCAGCTGTTCTTTCAGGATCAGCCGCGCGCCATCGATCGCCTCGGCCAGGGGCACCGCGCGATCGCCCCGGCTGCCCTTGCGGGCAAAGCCGCGCAGATGCTCGGTCACGGCGCCGATGCGATCGGCCAGGCGGGTGATCGCCGCCAGGTTCTGCGCAACTTCGGCGCTCTCGCCGCGGTTGAGCAGCAGCGCGGCGCTGGCGGCATAGTTGCGGATCGCGGCGACAGGTTGCGCGGTTTCGTGGGCCACGCTGGCCGTGACCTGGCCCAGCGTGGCCAGGCGGTTGGCCTGGCGCAGCCCTTCGCGCAGGGTGGCGGCGCGGGCTTCGGCCGCGGCGCGCTCGTGTATTTCGCTGCGCAGTTCAGCTGTCGCCTGGGCCACCGCGCTTTCCAACTGGGCAGTGCGGCGGCGCCGTTGCCGCGCGCGCTCCACCAGCGCGGCGGCGACGGCGCCGATCAGCAGCACGATCAGCGCGGTGATCGCCTGGGCCACGCGCACGGCGGGATAGACCGCGCCGGCCAAGGGCAGCGCCAGGTTGACCCGCCAGCCCGCTGCATCTGGCGCCGTCGCGACCGCAAGGTGCGGCGTATCCGTGCCGGCGGGCACCACCATGCCGTCGCGGGCCAGGGCAAAGGGCGACGTGGGCAGGGCTGCCACACCCAGCGACAGCCGTTCGACCCGCGCCAGGCCAGGATCGAGCGCGGTTGTTGCGGCAAAGCGCCAGGCCGGACGGCTCGCCACCAGGATCACGCCGGCGCGATCGGTGACATAGGTGATCCCGCCCGCGCGGCGCCACGCGCTTTCGATGCCGTCGAACTCCAGCTTGACCACCACCACCGCCGCCCCGCCGGCGGCGCGGGTGGCGAGGTAGAGCCCAGGCCGGTGGCTGGCAGTGCCCAGGGCAAACTGCTGTGCCTGCCCGGTTTGCAGGGCCTGCTGGAAATAGGGGCGGAAGGTGTAGTCGCGCCCGATGAAGCTGTGCGGCTGGCGCCAGTTGCTGGCGCCAAAGGCCATGCCCTGGCGATCGATCACATAGATCGCTGCCGCGCCGAATTCCTGGGCCAGTGCCTCCAGCTTGCGGTTGAGCGCGGCTTGCGCTGCCGGGGCGGGCGTATGGCCAGGGACAGGCGTGGCTGCCACCAGGTCCCGGTCATCAGCCAGCGCGCGAGGCAGCAGGCGAAAACGCGCGATTTCGCTGGTGAGCAGGGCCTGGCGCAGCCGCAGGTCTTGCCCGGCGCGCGTTTGCAGTCGGGCCAGCATGACATGGCGCGTGATCGCGCCGGCCACCCCGGCCGCCGCCATGGCCACCAGCACGGCGGCCACCAGCGCCATCGCCACGGCGCGGAATCGGTTCAAACTACCCACGCCAGACGTATAGCATGATGTGTCAAAATCTGCACATCTGGATTTTCCAGTGTGCCGATTTCTGGACACAGAATGCCATCGCGATTTGATAATGTGCTGAAAAAGCGCCGCTTATGCAAGCAATAGCAAAAGCTTTCGGGAGGCAGGGCCACCGCCTATGGTAATGGCTGAGCAGGACCGAGCAACGCGCCCTGCCGAGAGGACGAAAGGCTTTCCCACGATGAATTTCGCTGTCACCACTCCGTCTGCGCCCGTGGCCGGGCAGGGGCCACAGCGGCCTCGCAAGTGGTATCGCCACCTCTATGTCCAGGTCTTGACCGCGATTGCCGCGGGTGTGCTGCTGGGGCATTTCTATCCGGCAACAGGTGAAGCGCTCAAGCCGCTGGGCGATATGTTCATCAAGCTGGTCAAGATGGTGATCGCCCCGGTGATCTTCCTTACCATCGTCACCGGGATTGCCGGCATGCGCGATCTGGCGGCAGTGGGCCGCGTGGCGGCCAAGGCCTTTGCCTATTTCCTGTTTTTTTCGACGCTGGCGCTGATCGTGGGCCTCATCGTGGCCAATGTGCTGCGGCCGGGGGCGGGGCTGAATATCAACCCCGCCACGCTCGATGCCGGCAAGGTGGCGGATTATGCCGCCAAGGCGCACGAAAGCACGATCGTGGGCTTTCTGGGCGCGATGATCCCGGACACGTTCCTTTCGGCGCTGACGCAGGGCAATATCCTGCAAGTGCTGGTGGTGGCAGTGCTGTTCGGCATTGCCCTGGCCTCGGTCGGCGATCGCGGACAGCGCGTGCTCGATCTGCTCGAAGACGTTTCGGGCGTGGTGTTCAAGCTGGTGTCCATCGTGATGAAGGCCGCGCCGATCGGTGCCTTTGGCGCCATGGCATTCACCATCGGCAAGTATGGCGTGGGCAGCCTGGCCAATCTCGCGCAGCTGGTGGCGGCGTTCTATGTCACTTCCGCGCTGTTCGTGCTCGTGGTGCTGGGCGTGGTGGCGCGCCTCGCGGGTTTTTCGATCCTGCGCCTGATTGCCTATCTGCGCGAAGAACTGCTGCTGGTGCTGGGCACCTCGTCTTCGGAAAGCGCGCTGCCCGCGCTGATCGAGAAGATGGAGCGGGCCGGCTGTTCCAAGACGGTGGTGGGCCTGGTCGTGCCGACTGGCTACAGCTTCAATCTCGATGGCACCAATATCTACATGACGCTGGCCGCGCTGTTCATCGCCCAGGCGTGTAACGTGGAATTGACGCTGGGGCAGCAACTGCTGCTGCTGGGCGTGGCGATGCTCTCGTCCAAGGGCGCGGCCGGGGTTACCGGCGCGGGCTTCATCACGCTGGCCGCCACGCTGTCGATCGTGCCGAGCGTGCCGGTGGCGGGCATGGCGCTGATCCTGGGCATCGACCGCTTCATGTCGGAATGCCGCAGCCTGACCAACTTCATCGGCAATGCCGTGGCCACCGTGGTCGTCTCGCGCTGGGAAAACGCGCTCGATCATGAACGCCTCGACGCTGCGCTGCACGGCCGGTCGCTGCCGGCCGCGGTGGAACAGGCGCACGCTGCCTAAGCAGCGGCGCATCTAGGGAGAGAAACCATCATGGACCTGCGTTTTTCGCGGCTGCGGGCCGCCACGGCCCCGCTTTGCCTGCTTTCCGCCACTCCGGCCCTGGCCGAAACCACCGCCGAACCGGCTGGCGAAGCCCAGCGCAAGAGCTATCCGGCCGCCTATAATGGCGATGCGGCGGCGGCACCGGGCGGCTATGCCCTGTCGCGCTGGGCAGAGGATTGGCGGGTGATGCAGAACCCGGCCAAGCGCGACGATCCGCTCGACCGGCTCAAGTTCATCCCGCTCGATGACGATGGCGATGTCTATCTCACGGTCTCGGGCGAATTGCGCCTGCGCATGAACCTGACGACGAACCCCAACTTGCGCGATGCCCAGGCGCAGCGGCAGGATATCAACCGCGAAACGCTGGGCGCCGATCTGCATATCGGGCCGCACCTGCGCCTCTATGGCGAAGTTTCGCACGGTGGGCTGGGCGGGCGCAATCTCGGCACGCCGGCGGCCACGCTGCGCAACGACCTGGTTCTGCTCCAGCATTTCGTCGAAGTGGGGGCAGACATCGGCAGCGCCGAGGTTGGCGCGCGCTATGGCCGGCAGGAATTTACCGATGGGCCCAATATCCTGGTTTCCCAGCGCGACAACAACACCATCCGCTATACCCTCAACGGCTTTCGCGGCTGGGTGCGCGGGGCCAAGGCGCGGCTGACGGTGTTCGATCTCAAGCCCACGGCCTATGGCGACCTGGGCACCGATGATGACGTGATCGATCCCGCGCGGCGTTTCTCCGGGGTGACGGCGGGGTTTGTCCTGCCCAAGACCACGCTGGGCGGCTCGCAGCTCTATCTCGATCTGTTTGCCTGGCGGCGGCGCAACCTGGTGGGCACCTGGGGCGGGCGGATCGGCCCGGCCACGCGGTATTACGCCGGGGCGCAGCTGCGCGGCGATGTTGGGCGGCTGGGGCTGGACTGGTCGGTCAACCACCAGTGGGGCACGTTCATGAACCAGGGCATCGATGCCTGGCAGGCGTTCCTGGCGCAGACCTGGCGGATCGGCAACGGCCCGGCCAAGACCGCGCCGCGCATTGGCGTGCATGTCGACTATGCCAGCGGCGGCGGTGGCTATGGCCAGGGCAAGCTGCGCAATGCCTATGCCCCGTTCGGCAACAACATCTATTTCAGCTATCAGCTCTATCTCACCCCGTCGAACCTGGTGGCGGTGACGCCGAACGCCAGCTTCACCCCGTTTCGCAATGCGCGGATCAGCGCGGAATACGAACTGGCCTGGCGCGATGATGTGCACGACGCGGTCTATCGCGCCAATGGCCAGCCCTTTGCCGGCACGCAGAACGGGCGCGGGCGCAAGATTGCCGATGTGGTGCGCGCGCAGATGGTGTGGAATGCCACGCCGCGCCTGACGCTGACGGGCCGCTATGAACACCTGATGGCGCGCGCGGCATTGACCGATGCGGGCTATCGCAGTTCGGATTTCATTGCCGGCTGGATCAGCTACCGGTTTTGAACCGCTGCGTTGGCGGGCATGATTGCCAGCGATGATCAGGGGGGTATAGCTGGGCCATATCCCCCAATCGTCGTGGAGCATGCCCCCCATGAAACAGGCCGCACTCACCCTTTTGCTGTCAGTGGCCCTGCCCGCTGCTGCCCTGGCCCAGGATGGCGCCGGCGTGCCGGTTCCGGCCAACCAGGCCGCCGGGTTTGACCGCATTCGCGAGGGCGATCTGCGCGCCGATCTGGGTCTGGTGGCGTCGGATGCATTGCAGGGGCGCATGTCGTTGCAACCCGGTGACGATGCCACGGTGCAGTGGGTTGCGGCCGAATTTGCCAAGGCGGGCCTCGAACCGGTGGCGCAGGACGCCGCTGGCGCGCCGAGCTTCCTGCAAAGCGTGCCGCTGGTCGAATACCGGCCCAATGCGGCGGCCAATTTCGTGGCCCTGCGCAGCGGCAATGCCACGCGCCGCTGGCAGGCGCCGCATCTGGTGGGCGGCTATCGCGATGACGTAGATATCACCGCGCCGCTGGTCTTTGCCGGCTATGGCATCACCGCCCCTGGCGTGAGTTATGACGATTATCGCGGGATTGACGCCAAGGGGCGGATCGTGGTGGTGTTCGAGCACGAGCCGCAGGAAAACGATCCGGCCTCGCGCTTTGGCGGCACGGGCAACACCCGCTATGCCACCAACCGGGTCAAGGCCCTGAACGCGCAGGCCCATGGCGCACTGGCGCTGGTGGTGATGGCCGAGCCCAACCGCAAGCATCCCTCGAATTTCGACCGCATGATGCGCATTGGCGGCAGCGCCAAGCGTACACCGCCGATCCCGGCGCAGGCCCTGGTCGATGATGCGCTGCATATTCCGGTGATCACCGTGGATGATGAGGCCGGGGCGGCGCTGCTGGCCGGCACGGGGCAGAGCGCCAGTGCGCTGCAGGCTGCGATCGACCGCGCGCTGGTGCCACAATCGCGCGCCGTGCCCGGGGCCGAGGTAACGCTGCACCTGGAAAACACCGTGCGCTCGCGCGGGACCACCTGGAACGTGGCCGGGCTGCTCAATGGATCGGACCCTACCCTGGCGCCCGAAACCGTGATCATCAGCGCGCATCACGATCACGACGGGTCCAACGGCCCGGAGATCTGGCACGGCGCGGATGACAACGGCTCGGGCACGGTGGGCGTGGTGGAGCTGGCGCGCGCGTTCATGGCCAATGGTGCGCGGCCACGGCGATCGATCCTGTTCACGGTGTTTGCCGCCGAAGAGCGCGGGTTGCTGGGTGCCTATTACATGGCCGCCCATCCCCTGCGCCCGCTGGCGACGACGCGCGCGATGATCAATTTCGACATGATCGGCCGCAACGAGGCGCCCAGCGACCAGACCACCGGGCTGATCGACATTCCCGCCGACACCACCAACCGCCTCAACCTGATAGGCGCGGCCTATAGCCCGGATTATGCGCGCACCGTGGCGGAGGCCAACCGCAGCGTCGGGCTGGTGCTGGACGACCGGTTCGACCACGAAAACGCGCTCAACGTGTTTTTCCGCAGCGACCAGTTTCCCTTCGTGCTCAACAACATTCCCGCGTTCTGGTTCTTCACCGGTTTCCATCCCGATTATCACCACACCACCGACACGGCCGACAAGATCAACTACGGCAAGATGACGCGCATCCTCAAGCTGGCCTATCTTTCCGCCTGGCGTTTTGCCGACGAGGCAACACCGCCCGCGTTCGTTGCCGATCCCCCGGGCAAGCGTTGATCGGCAAGCCCAAAGCCAGCCAAAGGGGCGGGGTTTCAAATCCGGCCATGGTGCCTATATCGCGGGCAAGCATAAGGCTGGCGGGGTTGCCCGTGGCCTTTCCCGTTGCTGCGCGCCCCGCTTCCCGGCGATGGTGGTGCGCTGTCTCGTCAGACCAGAAGTGAACGTTTGCCCATGATCTTTCCTGCCTGCACCCGGCTCGGCCCGTGGGGCTGCCCATGCTAGCGCCGCGCCGCCGGGGGATTGCCACGGTCAACGCCGAGATCCGCGATGGCATCGTGCCGGCCGCCCACGCGCTCACCCCGGCGCGCGATCCTGGCGGGCCGGAGGCATCGGGCGCAAACTATCGCCTGGTTGCGCTGATCGTCGCTTCGGCGTTGTTCATGGAATTCGTCGACGCCACCGTGCTCGCCACCGCGCTGCCGACAATGGCGCGCGATTTCGGCGTGCGGCCGGCGGAAATGAGCATTGCGCTGACCTCGTACCTCTTGGCGCTGGCGGTGTTCATTCCCGCGTCGGGCCTGCTGGCAGACCGGTTCGGATCGCGCACCGTGTTTCGCGCCGCGATCGCGTTGTTCATGGCGGGCAGCTTTGCCTGTGGCCAGGCACCCAGCCTTTCCTTGATGGTCGCCGCGCGCTTTCTCCAGGGGATGGGCGGGGCGATGATGATCCCGGTTGGCCGGCTCGTGCTGCTGCGCAGCGTGGCCAAGCAGGATATGGTCAATGCCATGTCGTGGCTGCTGGTGCCGGCCTTGATCGGGCCGGTGATCGGGCCGCCGCTGGGCGGTTTCATCGTGACCTATCTCGATTGGCGCTGGATTTTCTACCTTAACCTGCCGGTCGGCGTGCTCGGCCTCTGGCTGGTCAGTCGCTATATCGCCAACTTTCGCGAAGACGTGCCGGCCACGATCGATTGGGCTGGCTTCGTGCTCAGCGGCGTATCGCTGGGTTGCCTGCTGTTCGGCTTTGAAATGGCCAGCCGTGCCGGCCAGGGGACACTGGCCGGCAGCCTGCTCGCGGTCGGCGCCGTCGCCGGCGTGTTCTATGTCCGCCACGCCAAGGGGCGGGAAGGGGCAATCCTCAACCTCGCGCTGTTGCAGGATCGCACGTTCCGCCTGTCGGTGATTGCCGGCTCCGTCACGCGGATCACGCAAGGGGCGCAGCCATTTCTGTTGCCCTTGATGATGCAGGTTGGTTTCGGCTTTTCCGCAGCGCGCAGCGGGATGATCACGGTAGCGACGGCGATCGGCTCGCTGGCGATGAAGGCCGCTGCGCCGCGCGTGCTGCGGGCGCTGGGCTTTCGCCGCACCCTGGTGTGGAATGGCGTGATCGGCACGGCGGGTTATGCCATCTGCGGGCTGTTCGGGCCAGGCTGGCCGGTATGGGCGATGTTTGGCGTGCTGGTGCTCTCGGGCTTTTTCATGTCGTTGCAGTTCACCGCCTATAACACCATCGCTTATGACGGCATCGCCCCGCAGCAGATGAGCAGCGCCACCGCATTCTATGCCACGTTCCAGCAGCTGATGCTGTCCTTGGGCATCTGTCTGGCGGCGGCAGCGCTGCACGTGGCGATGCTGCTGCACGGCCATGCGCGGCCGCTGCTCGACGATTTTGCCGCGGCGTTCTGGACGGTGACCGCCATATCGCTGTGCGCCACGATCTGGAACCGCCGCTTCGCGCCCGATGCCGGGGCGGAAATCAGCGGACATTCCGAATGAGCCGAACCGGTTTGGGTTAGGCGCGCACCTTAAGATATCGGGTTTTACCCGGCCAGGCGGACAGATTTTCTTCTTTGTTGCAACGCTTTGACCTATAACAATAAATAGTAATACGACCGGCCCTATGCTGCCACCCGAAGTGCAGGGATTAGGGAAAAGTTTACCCTGGTTCGTTAATTTCTTGGCAAAGGGTCGGGACAGGAAAGGGACGGGATGTGGTAGACACATCGGAAGAGGCACGGCTTGCGCTGCTGGAACGCCTGGAACTGCTCGACAGCGCGCCAGAGCAGGAATTCGACGCGGTGGTGCAACTGGCGCAGCAGCTGACGGGCTGCAAGATCGCGCTGGTTTCGCTGGTCGATGCACACCGCCAGTGGTTCAAGGCCAAGGCCGGCTTGGACGTGAACGAAACCCCGCGCGACATCGCCTTTTGCGCCCACGCCGTGGCTGCCGATGATGTGCTCGTCGTTCCCGATGCGCGGCAGGATGACCGCTTTGCGGACAATCCGCTGGTCACCGGTGCGCCCGATATCCGGTTCTACGCGGGCGTGCCGATCCATGCCGCCGAGGACGCAAGCGATGACACATCGCCGCGCCTGCCGCTGGGCACGTTGTGCGTGATCGATGACCAGCCGCGCACGATCGATCCGGCCGGACTCAAGATGCTTGGGCATTTGGCCACCTTGGTGGAAACGCTCATTTCGGCGCGGCGCACGGCCGCGCTGGCCGTACAGATGGCCGAAGAGCGCGGGCACAACTTGCGCGATCTGAGCCGCAAGCACCGGCAACTGCGCCAGGCCGAGCGCATTGCCAACATCGGCTCGTGGCGGCTGACGCTGGGGGACAACCAGCTGGAATGGTCCGACCAGACCTATGCCATTCATGAGATGGAGTGTGGCGCGGAGATATCGTTGAAAGCCGCACTCGATTTTTATGCCGAAAAGTCGCGTGAAATCCTGGTGAGCACGATCGAGCAGACGCTGGTGACGGGCGAGCCATTCGATGTCGAAGCCGATTTCACCACCGCACGTGGCAACTATCGCCGCGTGCGCAGCATGGGTGAATTGGAACTGGAAAACGGCAAGCCGGTTGCGCTGATTGGCGTTTTCCAGGACATTACCGAGCGCCACAAGATGGAAGAGGCGCTGCGCCACGCCGCCCATACCGACGATCTGACCCGGATCGCCAGCCGTGGGCGGTGCAACCAGGTGATCGATGACAGCATCAAGACGACTGCGGCCGCCGGGCAACGCTGTGCGCTGCTGCTGATCGATCTCGATCACTTCAAGGCGGTGAACGATCGCCTGGGCCACCAGGCGGGTGACGATGTGCTGCGGGTGATCGCCTCGCGCCTGCAGGCGCCCTATCTGGCCGGCAGCTTTGCCGCGCGGCTGGGCGGCGATGAATTCGTGCTGCTGATCACCGACCAGGCCTTGCTGCGCGATCTGCGCGGTCTGTTGCGCCGCCTGTTGCTTGACCTGCGCTATTCGATCCGCGCCGACAAGCAGACGTTCCGTGTTTCCGCAACGATCGGTGCTGCCTGGCTCGATGCGCAGACCGCGAGCCGCAGTGACCTGCTGCGCAATGCCGATGCCGCGCTCTATGCCGCCAAGCGCCGCGAGCGCGGCACGGCGGTGATTGCTGGGCAGGCCGTGCCGATCGCGCCGGGCCAAAGCGATGTCGCGCCGGTTGCCATCGCGCGCCAGGGCTGATCATTCAGGAAAAACCCGGCCGCACCGATCCAGATGCGGCCGGGTTCATGGTTGGCAGGCATGAAGAGGTGGGGAAACCTTAGAACTTCACGCTGCCTTCCACGCCGATAAGGCGGCGGGTGCCGGGCGTGATGAACGACCCGCCAAATTCCACCGCCGTGATCACTTCATTGAGATATTGCTTGTCGAGCAGGTTGTTGGCGAAGACCGCCAGGCTGAAGCGATCGGTCTGGATGCCGGCGCGCAGGTTGACGATGCCAAAGGCATCGCGCCGCGCGACGTCATACTTGCCATCGCCGACAAAGGCCGGGAGCTGCAGCGCCGAAATCGGCAGCAGGCCCGAAAATACCGTGGGCACCGACTGGTTCTGCACGGTGTGGAACCAGGTGGGCCCGGTCAGGCGATAATCGGCGCGGGTGAAGAAGCGCAGGTCACCGCTGATCGCCTGCTCGAACTCTCCCCCCACGTTGAGCGTGTAATCGGCGGTATAGGGCGACTTGTTGCCCACGGTATAGGGCCGCGACGAGTTCTTCTTGATCTCGCTGTCGGTATAGTTGAACGATCCGAACAGCTTGATGCCCTTGACCGGCTTGACCGTGACGCTGGCCTCGATGCCTTTCAGGTCCACCCGATCGATATTCGAGACCACGCGCAACAGGCCGAAGCTGCCGACGAAGAATTCGAAGAACTGCATGTCGTGGACCTGGGTGTAATACCCGGCGAGGTCGAAGGTGAGCGCGCCATTGAGCAGATTGCCCTTGAGGCCGGCCTCCCACGCGCTCGACCATTCCTTGCGATACTGGTCGTTGACCGTGACATTGGCGCCAAAGGCGTTGACGAAGTTGTCCTTGATGATCTGCGCCGAACCCTGGTTGTTGAAGCCGCCCGATTTGAAGCCGATGCCCCAGTTGGCATAGAGGTTGAATTCGCGGGTGGGCTTGTAGCTGAGCGTGACCTTGGGCTCGAACTGTTCGAAGCGGGCATGCTTGTCGGTCAACGGGCCGAACGCCTGGCCGGGGTTGATCGGGCCGCCGGTGAAGGGATCGGTGGCGGTGGGCACCAGCGAGGACGACTTGCGATCCTCGATATCGTAGCGCAGCGCGAGGCCGGCATCGAACTTTTCGTTGGGCTTCCACTCCACCGAGCCGAACGCGGCATAGACATTGGTCTTGAAGCGATCGGCCAGCAGCAGCGTGGTGGGGTTGGTGGAATCGGGCGCGTTGTAGAGCTGCTTGATCACGCCGTTGCCGGTATCGGCGCCAAGGCTCACGCCGACCGTGCGCTTGATGTGCAGGTAATAGGCGCCGAGCTGCCAGTTGATCGCCCCGGCATCGCCGATCAGGCGCCATTCGGTGCTGAAATCCTGCTGCTTGCGCACCTGGTATTGCGTGCCGTCGCAGGTGGTCGGGCTGTAGGGGCCAAAGGTTGAACCCGTGGTCGGCGCAAAGATGAACGGCACCGGGGTCTGCCCGATGAAGCCGGGCGGGTTGACCGGATAACCGGTAAGCGCCGCCGTGCTGGAAAAGCAGGAATTGACCGCGGCCTGCGCCTGGGGATTGGCGGCGCTGAGGAAGCGGCCGAAATCGGCCGAGGTGCCATCGGCGACCAGATCCTGGTTGACGTTGGAATAGAGCGCCCAGCCCACCAGCTTGATCTTGTCGGTCAGCTGATGGTCCAGCTTGATCGAGGCGTCAAAGCTGGTCTGGTCGTTGGTGGGGCGGATGTTGTTGTAGAAATGGAACGGGTGGGTGTTGACGTTCTCATAGAACGCCCCACCGAAATTGGGCAGGTGGAACGCGGCGTTGAATGGCAAGGAGGCCCCGTGAAACTCGCTGTAGCGCGCCTTGATATCCAGCTGCGTGGGGCCGCCCTGGCCCACCATCACGCGGCCATCGACCGCCCAGTTTTCCTTGTCGTCCACCGTCTTGGAATTGGTGAAGGTGTTTTTGTAGAACCCGTCGGTCTTGTAGTAATAGCCCGCCAGGACGAAGCCGACATTGTCGGCCACTGGGCCGGCGATGTGCGCGCTCGCTTCCCAGGTGTTGTAATCGGCATAGGACAGCTTGGCCGCGCCGGTCATCGTGTCGGTGGGCTTGAGCGACTGGATCACAATGGCGCCGGCGGCCGCGTTGCGGCCATAGAGCGCGCCCTGCGGACCCTTGAGCAGTTCCACCTGTTGCAGCGTGCCCTGCGGCTGGTTGAGCTGGGCAGTGTTGGTTTTGAGGATGCCATCGACTACCAGCGCGACCGAGCTTTCCGCGTCGCGCGCGCCGTTCATGCCGCGGATGTTGATCTGGGTATCGCCGGCCTCGGCCGTGCCGGTGACGATGGTAACGCCCGGCGTCAGCTTGACGAAATCCTCTGCCTTGACCGCGCCGGTGCGCTGCAGGGCATCGGCGGTGAGCACGGCGACCGAGGCTGGCACGTCCTGCAACCGCTCGTTTTGGCGGCGCGCGGTGACGATGATGCCGCTATCGTCGCCAGACGCGGCACCAGACTGTGGCGCCTCTTGCGCCAGGGCAGGCGCGGTGGTGGCAAGCGTGGCCATGGCGGCCAGCACCGAAACGGTGGCAAGGAAGCTCGAGTGGGAAAGTCGCATTGCATTCTCCCTGTTCGCTGGCGCGGCCCCACCCAGGGCTTGGCGCCGATATCACCCGCCGGTCTTTTTCGTGCCCCCATGGCTGACGCGGCTTGATGGATACAAATAGTATTGTATACAAATCTCAGGTCAAGGTCTTTGGAGAAGGATGTGTCACGCGCTTCTGACCGCGCCTATGAGGCGATCCGCAGCATGATCCTGTCGGGCGAACTGCCCGCCGGCGCGCAATTGGCGGAAGAGGCGCTGGCCGAACGCTGCGGCGTGTCGCGCACCCCGGTGCGCGAGGCGCTGCGCCGGCTGGAATCCGACCTTTTGGTGACGCGCACCGATACCCAGCGTAGCTTTGTGGCGGATTGGTCGATCGACGATGTGGCCGATGCGTTCGAGCTGCGCGCGATGCTGGAAGGCAAGGCCGCCCGCCGCGCCGCCGAGCGGATGAGCGATGAAGCGCTGGAGCGCATCCGGGCGGCGAATCGCCGGCTGGGCGAGGCGATTCGCAAGCCCGTGCCCGATGTCGCCGGGTTCCTCGAAGGCAATCGCGATTTCCACGCTGCCATCCTGGACGTGGCCGGATCGCGCCGCCTCGCCGCGCTTCTCGCCACGCTGATCGAGCAGCCAGTGGTGTGGCGCACGGCGCACCATTACGGGCGCGAGGCGCTACACCGCTCTTACGGCGAGCACGAAGAACTGATCGCCGCCTTTGCCCGGCGGGACGGCGCCTGGGCCGAAGCGATCATGACCGGCCACATCCTGCGCGCTTATCACGCCTATGCCGATGCACACCGCGGGCTGGCCGAGCAGAGTCAGCGGGAGGCTGCCGAGTAATGTATACAGAATCCATCGAAATGGTCGAGGTTGCCCCGAGAGACGGGTTGCAGAACGAAAAGACCATGATTTCCACCGCCGACAAGATTGCGCTGGTCGAACGCGCCATTGCCGCCGGCGCGCGGCGGATCGAGGTGACCAGTTTCGTCAATCCCAAGGCGGTGCCGCAGATGGCCGATGCCGAGGCGGTCTGCGCCGGCCTGCCGCGCCTCGACGACGTGACCTATATCGGCCTGGTGATGAACGCGCGCGGTGCGGCCCGCGCGATCGAGACCGGGCGGATCGACCAGCTGGGTGCTGTCTCGGTGGCGACCGACACCTTTGCCAAGGCCAACCAGGGCCAGACCAGCGACGGCTCGGTGGTGGCCGCCAGCGAGATCATCGCCATGGCACGCCAGGCGGGCAAGACCGGCCAGGTAACCATCGCCTCTGCCTTTGGCTGCCCGTTCGAAGGCGAAGTGAGCGAGGACCGCGTGGTGGCCATGGCCGTGGCACTGGCCCAGGCCAATCCCGTTGAAATCGGCTTGGCCGATACGATCGGCGTGGCCAACCCGGCGCATGTCGCCACGCTGGTGGGCAAAGTGCGCGCGGCGGTGCCGGCCATTCCGGTGCGGGTGCATTTCCACAACACGCGCGGCACCGGCCTGGCCAATGTCTGGGCGGCGATCGGCGCGGGCGCCGTGACGGTCGATGCCGCGATCGGTGGCCTGGGCGGTTGCCCGTTTGCGCCCGGCGCGGCCGGCAACGTTTCGACCGAGGACGTGGTCTACATGCTTGAACGCGCCGGAGTGGGCACCGGGCTGGACCTGGCCGCCCTGGTCGAGGCCAATCACTGGCTGGGCTCGGTGATGGATCGCACGCTTCCGGGCATGGTGGCCAAGGCGCCGCCGTTCCCCCGGCCGGCGCAAGCCTGAACCGCAGGATGCACCGGCACGCACGAACGCTTTTTGGAAAGGGTGGTTGATCGATGGGTTACCGGCTTGGCGTGGACGTTGGCGGCACGTTTACCGACCTCTTGCTGTTCGACACCGACAGCGGCGCGTTCTGGCGGCACAAGACGCCATCGACCCCGCATGACAGTTCCGAAGGCATTCTCAACGGCGTGACCGCCGTTTGCGCCAAGGCGGGGATCACCGCCGGGGCGATCGACTATTTCCTGCACGGCACCACCGTTGCCACCAATGCCGTGCTGGAAGGCAAGGGTGCGCGCGTCGGCCTGGTCACCACCGAAGGCTATCGCGATATCATGCAGATCGCGCGCAGCTATGTGCCCGGCGGCCTGGCGGGCTGGATCATCTGGCCCAAGCCACAGCCGCTCGCCGCGCTGGAAGATACCGTGACGGTGAAAGGCCGGATGAACGCCGAGGGCCAGGAAGTGCGCCCGCTGGACGAAGCGGACGTGCGCGCGCAGCTGGCCAGGCTCAAGGCGCAGGGCGTGGAGGCGGTGACGGTGAGCCTGATCAACGCCTATGCCAACGGCGCGCACGAGGCGCGGATCGGCGAATTGGCCGCCCAGGTGCTGCCCGGCGTGCCGGTGTCGCTCAGCCATGAAGTGCTGCCCGAAATGCAGGAATACGAACGCACGCTGACCACGGTGGCCAATGCCAGCGTGCGCCCGGTGGTGGGCAAGTATGTGTCAAACCTGCGCAATCGCCTGGCGGCAGAGGGGATGACCGGCAAGCTCTCGCTGCTGCGCTCGGACGGCGGGCTGATGAGCGCGCAAAAGGCCGAGGAGCACCCGGTCAACATCCTCATGTCGGGCCCGGCGGGCGGCGTGACCGGGGCGATCTGGGTGGGGCGCAATGCCGGCATCCGCAATATCCTCACGCTCGATGTGGGCGGCACCAGCACCGACGTGGCCCTGATCGAAAACCTTGAGCCGCGCCGCCAGCGCACCACCGAAGTGGGCCACCTTTCCGTTCGCGCCTCGGCGCTGGACGTCAAGACGGTGGGCGCCGGGGGTGGCTCGATCGCTTATGTTCCCGCGCTGACCAGAGCCCTTCGGGTCGGGCCACAGAGCGCAGGAGCGGTGCCGGGGCCGGTCGCCTATGGAAAAGGCGGCACGGCCCCCACCGTAACCGATGCCAATGTCGTGCTGGGCTATCTGCCGGAAAACCTGCTGGGCGGCACGTTCCAGCTCGATCGCGAAGGCGCCAAGGCGGCGGTGCAGACCATTGCCGATGCGCTGGGCATCGGCCTGATGGAAGCGGCGCGCGGCATCATCGATATCGTCAACGAGAATATGTTCGGCGCATTGCGCATGATTTCGGTGCAGCAGGGCTATGACCCGCGCGATTTTGCGCTGATGGGCTTTGGCGGCGCGGGTCCGCTGCATGTCAATGCCGTGGCGCGGCTGATGGGATCGTGGCCCGCCGTCTCGCCGGTCAGCCCCGGCGTGCTGTGCGCGCTGGGCGATGCCACCACGCGCATGCGCACCGAAACCGCGCGATCGTGGTCGCGCCTGGCGCGTGATACCGCGCCGGCCGATCTGGTGGCCGTGCTGGAGGAAATGGCCACCCACGTGCGCGGCGAACTGCTGGCCGATGGCGTGCCCGAGGCGGAAATCACCACCAGCTTTGAAATCGACGTGCGCTATGCCGGCCAGGCCTTTGAAGTGCCGCTGTCGATCACCGCGCAGACCCTGGCCGACGATGGCATTGCCGGCGTGCTCGCCCGCTTTGACGAAGAGCACAAGCGACTGTTCACGTTCAACATGGACACCCCGCACGAGATCGTGAACCTGCGCGCCGTGGCACTGGGTCGCGCGCTCGATCTGCCGGCAGCACCGCTCGAGCAGGGCAACGGTGATCCTGCCGCCGCCAAGATCCGCGATCATGTGCTGTGGATGGATGGGGCCGAGCAGGCCGCGGTGATCTATGACCGCGCGCGGCTCAAGGCCGGTGACGTGATTCATGGCCCGGCGATCGTGTGCGAAATGGATTCGACCACGCTGATCGAGACCGGCTGCATCGCCACGGTCGATACCGTGGGCAATATCCTCATCACCCTGGCCTGACGAAAGGGAAGCCCGATGCCTGCAACAATCGTCCAGACCAACCACACCCCGTTTGCCAAGGTGGCGATCGATCCGGTCACGCTCGACATCATCGAGAACGCGCTGCGCAATGCCCGCGTGGAAATGGATGCCACCCTGGTGCGCACCGCGATGTCACCGGGCATTCGCGAGCAGGGCGATGCCTTTCCGCTGATTGCCGATCATACCGGCAAGATGATCGTGGGCCAGTTCGGCAGCTTCATCGGCGGGTTCCTGTCCAACTATGACGGGACGCTGGAAGATGGCGACATGATCTTTCTGTCCGATCCCTATTCGGTGGATGGAGCGATCAGCCATTCCAACGATTGGCTGGTGCTGCTGCCGGTGTTCAAGGACGGGCGCCTAATCGCCTATACCTCGATGTTCGGGCACCAGAGCGACATCGGCGGCAAAGTGGTGGGATCGATGCCGATCAATGCCCGCTCCATCTATGAAGAAGGGGTGCGCATTCCGCCGGTCAAGATCTGGAAGAAGGGCGAATACAACGCCGACTTGATGAAGCTGGTGATGCACCAGACGCGCAAGCCCGATTGGTGCGCGGCAGATCTCAATGCCTTGATCGCCAGCTGCCGGGTGGCCGCGCGCCGCGTGGTGGAAATGGCCGAGCGGTTTGGCGACGATGTCTATGTTTCGGCGACGCAGGAACTGCTGGCGCGCAACCACCGCGCCATGAAGACCTTGCTGGGCCAGGCGGTGAGCGAAGAGCCGGTCAGCTTTGAAGACTATATCTGCGACGATGGCATGGGCTTTGGCCCCTATCGCATCAAGTGCACGATGTGGCGCGATGGCGAGACCGTCGTGCTCGATTTCGATGGTACCGATCCGCAGAGCGTGGCCTCGATCAATTTCTATCTCAATGAAAACATGTTCAAGATGTTCTTCGGCATCTATATGATCATGGTGTTCGATCCGCAGATCCTGTTCAACGACGGGTTCTATGACCTGATCGATGTGCGCATTCCCGAAGGCAGCCTGCTCAAGCCGCGCTTTCCGGCCGCGCTATCGGGCCGCACCCATGCGCTGGGCCGGATTTTCGATATCCTGGGCGGTCTGTTGGGGCAGAAGACGCCAGAGTTTCTCAACGCCGCAGGGTTCTCGTCGTCGCCGCACCTGTTCTATGCCGGCAACGATACGCGGCCGGGCAAGGGGCATGCCTGGTTCCAGCTGTTCCAGATCGGCTTTGGCGGCATTCCCGGCCGGCCGCTGGGCGATGGGCCGGATGGCCATTCGCTATGGCCGGGCTTTACCAACGTGCCCAACGAGTTCCTCGAACGCTATTTCCCGATGATGATCGAGCGCTATTCCACCGAACCGGATTCGGGCGGGGCGGGGCTGCATCGCGGCGGCAACGGCATTCACATGACCTACCGTTTCCTGAGCGCGGGCACGATCGCCATCCATGACGATCGCTGGTTCGTGCCGCCTTGGGGCGTGAACGGCGGCGATCCGGGCAAGCGCGCGCGCAAGATCCTGGAAAAGGCCGATGGCAGCCAGGTCATCGTCGGCAACAAGGTGGAAGACCTGGCCGTGGAGGAAGGCGACCAGCTGCACTTCATCACCTGGGGCGGCGGTGGCTGGGGCGATCCGCTGGCACGCGATCCGGCGCTGGTGGGCAAGGAGATCGTGCAGGGGCTGGTCACGCCGCAGGGCGCGCGCGCCTATGGCGTAGTGGCCGATGACGCCGGCGTGGTGGACGCGGCAGCGACGCAGGCCCTGCGCGACGCGATGATGGCCGACCGGGGCGGCGCCTTGCCGGTGTTCAACACCGGGCCGGGGCTTGATGCCCTGCGCGCGGCCTGCCAGGCGGAAACCGGGTTGCCGGCGCCCATCCCGCCGGTGTGGCCGCAAGCAGAAGCGGCGGAGTGACCATGACCAAAGGTGCTTTGCAGGATATCCGCGTCGTCGAACTGGGCCAGCTTTTGGCCGGCCCGTTCTGCGGCCAGTTGCTGGGCGACATGGGCGCCGACGTGATCAAGGTGGAACCGCCCGTCACCGGCGATCCCATGCGCGAGTGGGGCCAGGGCAACGAAAAGGTGCAGTGGGAAGTGATCGCGCGCAACAAGCGCTCGGTCAGCGCCAACTTGCGCGTGCCCGAAGGCCAGGCGCTGGTCAGGCGGCTGATCGCCCACGCCGATGTCGTGATCGAGAACTTCAAGCCCGGCACGCTGGAAAAGTGGGGCATGGGGCCTGACGTGCTGCTGGCTGAATTCCCGCATCTGATCATCGCGCGCATGTCTGGCTATGGCCAGACCGGCCCCTATTCCGATCGCGCCGGCTTTGGCGGGATTGGCGAGGCGATGGGCGGCTGGCGCTATATCGTGGGGGAACCCGATCGGCCGCCCAGCCGCATGGGCGTTTCGATCGGCGATACGCTGACCGCCACCTATGGCTGCATGGGCGTGCTGGCGGCGCTGCACGTCAAGGACAAGACCGGGCAGGGCCAGGTGATCGACACCGCGCTCTATGAAAGCGTGCTGCAGGTGATGGAAGGCCTGGTGTCGGAATACGATCGCATGGGCCTGATCCGCGAACGGTCGGGCTCCATCCTCAAGGGTATCGCGCCGTCCAACGTCTATTCCTGCAAGGATGGCGAGTTCATGATCGGGGCCAACAAGGATTCGCTGTGGAAGCGCCTGGCCACGGCGATGGACCGGCCCGAATTGGGCGATGATCCCCGCTATGCCACGCATTTGGCGCGGGGCGAAAATCAGACCGAGCTGGACGCGCTGATCAATGCCTGGACCAGCACGCTGACCATGGATGAGGTGGACGCGCTGATGATCGCGCATTCGATCCCCGCCGGCCGCGTCTATCGCGCCCCCGACATGCTGGACGATCCGCATTTCCAGGCGCGCGAGGCGATCATCGAGGTGGAGACCGAGCGGTTCGGCCCGCTCAAGATGCAATCGACGTTCCCCAAGTTTTCCGCCACGCCCGGCGGCGTGCGCCGCCCGGCACCATCGGTGGTGGGGCAGCATAATGCGGAAATCTATGGCGAATTGCTGGGCCTGGGTGCCGATGACCTGGACGACCTGGCCGCGCGCGGGGTGATCTGAGGCGATGGCCAAGGACGCCGGCGATCTCGATGCCAACTATGCCGGCGCGTTCGACGGGCGCCTGCCGTTCGGGCAGCGCCCGGCGCTACTGCTGGTCGATCTGGTGGAGGCCTATCTCCAGCCGGGATCGCCGCTCTATGCTGGGATCGAAAGCGCGCTGGACAGCGCCGTGCGGATCACCACCGCCGCACGCGCTGCTGGGCTGCCGGTGATTTTCACCAATGTGGAATACCAGCCCGGCGGGGCCGATGGCGGCGTCTTCTACCGCAAGGTGCCTGCGCTCAAGGCGTTCGAAAAAGGCTCTCCACTCGGCGCCTTTCCCGCCGTTCTCGCCCCGCAGGACGGCGACGTGGTGATCACCAAGCGCTATGCCTCGGCATTTTTCGCCACGCATCTTGCCGCCACGCTGACCGCGATGGGCGTGGATACGGTGTTGATCTGCGGCACCTCCACCTCCGGCTGCATCCGCGCCACCGCGCTCGATGCGTGCCAGCATGGTTTCCTGCCGTTTGTGGTGGCCGATGCCTGCGGCGACCGCCACCCCGCGCCGCACCAGGCCAATCTGTTCGACCTTCAGGCCAAATATGCCGAGGTGGTGAGCGAAGTGCAGGCGCTGGCGCTTATCGCGCCTCAGCCATAGGGCGTCTCTTCCCACCACGGGAAATAGTCCGGCATGTCGGCCGAGACGCGATCGGGGAAGCGGGCCGGGCGCTTTTCGAGGAAGGCGGCGACGCCTTCCTGGGCGTCGGCGCTCTGGCTGCGGGTGAGAATGCCACGGCTTTCGATGCGATGGGCTTCCATCGGATCGCTCATGCCCAGGCCACGCCACAGCATCTGGCGGGTGAGTGCGACGGAAACCGGCGCGGCGTTATCGGCGATCTCGCGCGCCAGGGCCTGGGCGGTGGGCAAGAGGTCTGCGGGCGGAACGACCTGTTCCACCAGGCCGCCTGCCAGCGCCTCATCGGCGCCGAACACCGCGCCGGTGTAGCACCAGCGCAGCGCGCGGCTGATGCCGACCAGGCGGGGGAGGAAATAGCTCGATGCCGCTTCCGGCACGATGCCACGCCGCGCAAAGACGAAGCCGAAACGCGCGGTGTCGCTGGCGATGCGCAGGTCCATCGGCAGCAGCATGGTGGCGCCAATGCCGATCGCCGGGCCGTTGATCGCGGCGATGATTGGCTTCTTCAGCTGGAAGATGCGCAGGGCCAGAATGCCGCCGCCATCGCGCGTGGCCGGATCGCTGTAGTCGGGCGCACTGGCCGCGCTGGCGTCGACCCGGAAGTTGGCGGCGCCGCCGGAAATGTCTGCCCCGGCGCAGAACGCCCGGCCGCTGCCGGTGATGATCACCGCGCGGATCGCGTCATCGGCATCGATCGCGTCGAACGCCGCCACCATTTCGCGCATCATCTGCGTGGTGAAGGCGTTGAGCTTGTCCGGCCGGTACAGCGTGAGCGTGGCGACACCCTGGTCAACCGCGAGCGTGATCTGTTCGAATGCGGCGGCGGTCATGCCGGTTCCACCGGCTGCGGCAGGCGGGAATAGCGCACCGGCATGGCGCGGATGCCACTGACGAACGAGCCTTCGGTATAGATCGGCGGGCCGGCCGGCTCGATCGTGGCGATCTGCGCGAAGAAGGCGGTGAAAAACGCCTCGATCTCCAACTTGGCGAGATATTGGCCAAGGCAGGTGTGCGGGCCGTGTCCGAAAGCGAGGTGGTTGTTGAGCGCGCGATCGATGCGGAGCTGGTCGGCATCGCCAAAGGCCTCGGGATCGCGCGTCGCCGCGCCGAACGAGAGCAAGACATGATCGCCCGCGCGCAGGGTCTGCCCGTGCAGCGTATAGTCCTGCGTCACATTGCGCATGAAATGCTTGACCGGCGCGGTCCAGCGGATCGCCTCGTTGACGAAAGTCTTCAACAATTCGGGATGGGCCTTGAGCAGGGCCATCTGCTCGGGATTGTCGAGCAGCGCCTGCATGCCGCCCACGATCGAGGCAGCGGTGGTATCGTGCCCGGCCGTGGCAATGATCACGTAATAGCCCAAGCGCTCTTCCGCGCTCATCTCGGCGCCGCCGGGCATGCCGGTGGCGATTAGCGTGGCCACGTCATCGCGCGGGTTGGCCTGGCGATCGCGCGTGATCGCATCGAAGAAGGCGATGTAGTCCTGCTTGACCGCGACGATATGTTCGGCCTCGGTCAGGCCGGGACGGCGCACTGCAGGATCGGACGCGCCGAACAACTCGTGGGTGAGGCGCAGCATGCGCGCCTCGTCCTGCTCGTCGATGCCCAGGATCGCCATGGCGACGCGCAGCGGATACCAGAAGGCGATATCGGTGGCGAGGTCGCATTGCCCTTCATCCTGCGCCATGCGCGCCACAAACGCGGCAGCATGCTGCGCGATGGCGCTTTCCAGCTTGCGGATGTTTTTGGGTAGGAAGAAATCCTGGGTCAGCGCGCGCATCGCCTGGTGGTGGGCGCCGTCCATCGCGGTGAGCGGGAAAACCCCGGATTCGACGCCGAAGATCGCGACGTTGGCCTGCTCCACCGGGATTGGCAGCAGAGTCATACGCGGGCCGGCGTTGAAGATTTCGGGCTGGCGTTCCAGTTCGCGGATATCGGCGTGGCGCGAGACCACCCAGAACGGGCGGAAGCCCTCAGGATCGGCCCAGGCGACCGGATGTTCGCGGCGCAGCCAGTCATAGAACTGGTGCAGCCGCTGCGGGTCTCCATACAACGTGGGATCGGCGATCTGGTTGACGACAAACCCGCTCATCTTGGCACTCTCCGGTCTTGTGTCTGGTCAAATTGGCAGGCGCTATGCCAGCAGCGCCGGCAGTGCGGCGTCAGGCTGGCGATAGCGATCGTGTAGCAGGCGCTTGTAGAGCTTGCCGGTGGGATGGCGCGGCAGCTCGGCCATGAATTCCACGCGGCGCGGGATCTTGACCCCGGAAAGCTGTGGCCGCAGCCAGTCGATCAGCGCGCGGGCAAAAGCCGGGGTGGCATCGGCCATGTCCATGGGCTGGATCACCGCCACCACGCATTCGCCCATTTCCGCATCCGGCGCGCCGACGACGGCAGCATCGGCGATGCGCGGGTGGACCACCAGGGCGTTCTCGATTTCCTGCGGATAGATGTTGACCCCGCCCGAGATGATCATGAAGCTCTTGCGATCGGTGAGATAGAGATAGCCGTGCTCGTCAAGCCAGCCCAAGTCGCCAAACGTGGCCCAGCCATGGCGATTATGGGCTGCGGCGGTCTTTTCGGGGTCGTTGTGATAGGAAAAGGCCGGGCCATCGGCAAAGCACACCAGCCCTTCCTGGCGCGGGGGCAGGGGATTGTCGTCCTCATCGCAGATGTGCAGCGTGCCGATCATCGCGCGTCCCACCGAACCGGGATGGGCCAGCCATTCGGGCGCGGTGATCAGTGTCATGCCGATCGCCTCGGTGCCGGAATAGTATTCCAACAGGATCGGGCCCCACCAGTCGATCATCGCCTGCTTGACCGGCACCGGGCAGGGTGCAGCGGCGTGGATCGCGAGGCGCAGCGACGAGCAATCGTGGCGCGCGCGTGCTTCGTCCGGCAGCTTGAGCATGCGCACGAAATGGGTGGGCACCCACTGGCTGTGCGTGACGCGATAGCGCGCGATCAGCGCCAGGGCCGCTTCGGGATCGAACTTTTCCATGATCACCACCGTGCCGCCCAGCGCCAGCACTTCGCGGCACCAGCGCAGGGGCGCAGCGTGATAGAGCGGCGCGGGATTGAGATAGATCGTCTCGGCCCCGAACCCCAAGCGCGCGCAGACGGTGCCCAGCGGAGAGGGCGTGGTGATGGCGGGATCGCTCGGCAGGGGCGGCTTGATGCCCTTGGGACGGCCGGTGGTGCCCGAAGAATAGAGCATGTCGATCCCGGCGCGCTCGTCCGCGATCGGCGTGGTCGGCAGCGAGGCGGTAGCGTCTTCCCAGGTCTGCCAGCCCGGAACAGCCGGGCCGAGCGTATAGCGCAAGGCCGGCGCGGCATCACCCAGCGTCTGCAGCAGCGGCGCCAGCGTGCCTGAGGCGATCAGCATCTGGGCACCGCTGTCTTGCAGGATATAGGCGATCTCGGCAGGGGCGAGGCGGGTGGACAGGCATACGAAATAGAGCCCGGCGCGATGGGCCGCACACGTGATCTCGAGATAGCGCGCGTCGTTTTCCAGCATGATCGCCACCACCGCGCCCGGTTGCAGCCCGGCGCCACGCAACAGATGCGCGCCCTGGTTGGAACGGGCTTCCAGCTGCGCGAAGGTGATGGTCTGGCCCGAGCCGGCCATGATGATGGCTGCCTTGTCCGGCGTGGCGCGGGCAAACTCGCTGGGGTGCATCGACAACCTCTCGTTTCGGGCGGCGCGGTCTCTTTCCGGGGCGCCGTTGCGGACGCGCGCCGTGGCCGGCGATCGTCTGGCCAGCAGCATAGCCACGACCGGGCCAGCGGTGCAACAATGAACTTAACTGATCGATCAATTGACTTCGCCATGTGGAGTTTTTAAGCCAGCCATCAAGGTGGGCCGGGGCTGTTTCCGGCCGCCATGGTGAGAGGCTTTCCGATCGATGACCAATCCGCTTTGCACTCTGACGCACGAGGACGGCGTGGCCGTGCTCGCCATCGATTCGCCCCCGGTCAATGCGCTGGGCCAGGCGGTGCGCCAGGCGATCCACGAAACCATGGGCAAGGCCCTGGCTGATCCGGCAGTGACCGCCGTGGTGATCCTGTGTGCGGGGCGCACGTTCTTTGCCGGGGCCGATATCACCGAGTTCGGCAAGCCCTTTGCCGCTCCTGGCCTGCATGACATGTTTGATCGGTTTGACGGGGCCAGCAAGCCGATCGTTGCCGCGATCCATGGCACGGCGCTGGGTGGCGGGCTGGAACTGGCGCTGGCCTGCCATTATCGCGTTGCCGTGCCCACCGCCAAGCTCGGGCTGCCCGAAGTGGCGCTGGGCCTGTTGCCTGGCGCCGGCGGCACGCAGCGCGCCCCGCGTCTGATCGGCGTGGCCCATGCGCTGGACCTGATCGTCGGCGGCAAACCGGTCGCTGCGGCGCAGGCCCTGCGCATCGGCCTGATCGATCGCGTGCTGGAAGGCCAGGACATGCGCGCCGAGGCTGTGGCCTATGCCCGCGAACTGGTGGCAAGCGGCGCCCCGCTGCGCCGCACGCGCGACTTGCCGGCCGACCTTACCCCGCAGGAGGCCGCCGCCACGATCGCCGACTATTGCGCCCGCCATGCGAAAAGCTTCGTCGGCTTCAAGGCGCCGGGCAACATCGTGCGCGCGATCGAGGCGGCCACCGACCGCCCGTTCGAGGCCGGGCTGACCCGCGAATGGGAACTGTTCGAGGAACTGATGGCTAGCCCGGAATCGGCCGCACAGCGCCACATCTTCTTCGCCGAACGCGCCGCCGCCAAAGTGCCGGTGGCGCGCGATTGCGGCGAAGTGGCGATTGCCTCGGTCGCGGTGGTGGGCGCGGGCACGATGGGCAGCGGCATCACCCTGGCCTTCCTCAACGCCGGCTTTCCGGTGACGATGATCGACGTGAACCCGGCAGCGCTGGAGCGTGGCGCCGCGCATGTGCGCGCCACGCTGGAGGCGCTGGCCAGCAAGGGCCGGATCACGCCAGGCGTGCGCGACGCGCGCCTAGCCGCCTTTGCCTCGGCCGCGGCGCTCGATGCCGTGTCGCATGCCGATCTGGTGGTGGAAGCCGTGTTCGAACGGCTTGACTTGAAGCAGCAGGTGTTCCGCCAGATCGATGCGCTGGCCAAGCCGGGCGCGGTGCTGGCGTCCAACACCTCGTTCCTCGATCTTGACGCGATTGCCGCCGTCACCGCCCGCCCGGCGGACGTGGTCGGGCTGCACTTCTTTGCCCCGGCCAACATCATGCGCCTGCTCGAGGTGGTGCGCGGGGCCAGGACCAGCGACCGCGTGATCCAGACCGCCATGACGCTGGGCCGCAAGCTGGGCAAGGTGGCGGTGCTGTCGGGCGTGTGTGATGGCTTCATTGCCAACCGGGCGATGGCGCGGCGCAGCGAAGCGGCCGATCGCCTGCTGGAGCAGGGCGTGATGCCGTGGGACGTGGACGCGGCCATGGTCGGCTATGGCTTTCCGATGGGGCCGTTCCAGATGATGGACCTTGTTGGCCTGGATGTGATCGGCTGGGATAAGGAAAACACCGCCGGGCGCACCGTGCAGGAAGTGCTGTGCGAAGCCGGGCGCCTGGGCCAGAAATCGGGCAGCGGCTATTACGACTATGACGCGCAGCGGCGCGGCACGCCCTCGGCTTTCGCCGAAGCCACGATCCGCGATTTTGCCGCACGCCCGGGCCAGCCTGCACCCACGCTGTCGGCGCAGGATATCATCGAGCGCCTGCTGTTTCCGGTGGTCAACGAAGGGGCCAAGCTGCTGGAAGAAGGCATCGCGCTGCGTGCGTCAGACATCGATATGGCGCTTGTGGCGGGCTATGCCTGGCCGGTCTATACCGGTGGGCCGATGCTCTGGGGCGACCACTGCGGCCTGGTGCGGATCGTGGCCGCGCTGGACGAGCAGATTGCCCAAGGTGCGCCGATCACGGTGTCCAACCTGCTGCGCACCAAGGCAGCGGCAGGCGAAACTTTCCTCTGAACGCAAGAAGGCGTCGCCCGATCCAACGATCGGGCGGCGCCTTTTTCCCGGATTGCCGAACAGCCGTCAGAGACTGCGGGCAATCACTTCCTTCATGATTTCCGACGTGCCGCCATAGATCCGCATCACGCGCGCATCGCGCCAGATCCGGGCGATCGGATACTCGTTCATGTAGCCCGCGCCGCCATGCAATTGCAGCGCCGCGTCCGCCACGCGTCCGAGCAACTCGGTGTGATAGAGCTTGGCCGCAGAAGCCTCGGCAGTGGTCAGCTTCCCCGCCACGTGGCGTTCCAGCGCCCAGTCGATATGGCTCCAGCCCACTTGCAGTTCTGCCTGGAGCGCGGCCAACTGAAACCGGGTGTTCTGGAAATCGAACACCGTCTTGCCGAAAGCCTTGCGATCCTTGGTGAACGCCACGGCCTCGTCAAACGCGCGCTGCGCCAGGGCCTGCGCGCTGATGGCGATCGACAGGCGTTCCTGCGGCAATTGTGCCATGAGATAGGCAAAGCCGGCGCCTTCCTCGCCCAGCCGGTTGTCGACCGGCACACGCACATCGCTGAAGAACAGTTCCGAGGTATCGGCCGAGTGCTGGCCGATCTTGTCGAGATTGCGCCCACGGGCAAAACCGGGCCGATCGGCCTCCACCAGGATCAGGGAAATGCCCTTGCCCCCGGCAGCCGGATCGGTCTTGACCACCACGATTACCAGATCGGCGAGCTGACCGTTGGTGATGTAGGTCTTGTTGCCGTTGATCACATAGGCGTCGCCATCCCGCACCGCCGTGGTGCGGATGCCCTGAAGATCGCTGCCCGTGCCCGGCTCGGTCATGGCGATGGCGACGATCGCCTCTCCGGTGATCATGCGCGGCAGCCAGCGTGCCTTGAGTTCCTCGGACGCATAGTGGACGATGTAGTCCAGCACGATGTCTGATTGCAGGACCAGGCCCGCCGAACTGCCGGTATAGGCCAGTTCCTCGCCGATGACGGCGTTGTAGCGGTAATCGAGACCCAGCCCGCCATGGTCCTCGGGCGCGGTGGGGCAGAGCAGACCCGCTTCCCCGGCAGCGTGCCAGAAGGCGCGGTCGACAATGCCCTGCTCCTCCCAACGGTCAAGGTTGGGCAGCAAGTGGGCGGCAAAGAACTTGCGCACGGCATCACGGAACAGCGCGAGTTCGTCGCTGGCGGCGGGCCGGGTCTCGATAGGGATCATGAAGGCTCCTGGTGCCGGGATCAGAACGTGAAACGAACCGACCCGCCATAGGTACGGGGCTGGGCCGGGACGAGATAGTTGAACGGGAAGCCGGCGCCGCGCAGATCGAGGCCGTAGGCCAGGGTTTTTTCCTGCAACAGGTTCTGCACCCAAGCCCGCAGCGTGACGTTGCCGCGCGTCCAGGTGATCGCGCCGTTGACCTTGATGTAGGCGCCTTGCTGCAATTCGGAATTGACCTGCGCACCGCCAGCGGCGTTGACGGCGTTGAACGGCGAGAAGAACTGGCGGCTGACGTAGTTGAGGTTGGGAGAGAAGGTCAGCGGCCCGCCGGCAATGTCGAACGGTGCCCAGTCGAACCCACCCTGCGCGGTCCAGCGCGGCGCGAAAGGCAGGTCGTTGCCGGCAAGGTTCGTGCCGGAAAGCGTGAGTTCCTTGTAGGTGGCGTGGAGATAGCCGACCGACGCATTGACCGAGAAGCGCGAAGAGGCGCGATAGGTCGCCTCGCCTTCGAAGCCATAGCTTTCCGACTTGGGCGCGTTGAGCAGGAACGAGACCGGACCGGGCCGCGTATCCTGCAACTGCTGGTTCTGGTAATCGTAATAGAAGGCGGCGAGGGCGAGGGACAGCCGGCGATCGAGGAAACGCCCCTTGGCGCCGATTTCATAGGCGTTGACGTATTCCGGCTTGATATAGGTAATCCCGGCCGAATTGGTGTAGCCACCGCCGTTGAACGCGCCGGAACGATAGCCGCGGTTGTAGCTGGCATAGAGCAGCGTACCGCTGTCGAACGTATAGGTCAGCGCGGCGCGGCCGGTGAGCGCGTTGTTGCGCCCCTTGATGGCATAGCGCGCGTTGGCGTCATAAGGGCAGGTGCCGACGCCGGTGGTGCAGGGCACCGTGGTGAACAGCGGCGTGCGCGTGCCGCCGAAAGCGCCCATGAAGAGATAGGCATAGCCATCGTCATAGGCCGAGCGATCGGCGCTGTAGCGCAGGCCGACCGTGGCCACGAGCTTGGGCGTCAGGTTCACGTCGGTCTGCCCGAACACCGCATAAGTACGCCGCACCTGGCGGAAATGCTGGAAGAACCCACCGTCCACGCCGGGCGCGATGGCGCTGCCGATATCGAAGCCGTTGTCAGAGACGGTCTTGTCCCAGCCATAGAACACGCCGGCCACGGCCTTGACCGCCTTGCCTTCGTAATTGAAGCGGGCTTCCTCGCTGAACTGGTCGAACTTGGCCTTCTGTTGAAGATCGAGGATATCGAGTGGCGAACCGTCGGCATCGAATGCGGCGTCGAGCAGGCCATTGCCGATGGCGGTGATCGACGTGAACGAGAGGCGCGGCGACAGTTCGTAGGAAATCTTGGCCGAGGTGCCGTATTGCCGCGTGCGGTTTTGACCGATGCGATTTTCGTTGATTTCAAAGAAACCGGGCGCGGCGGTGGCGGCAAGACCCTTGATCGGCTGCTGCGTGCCGTTGGCGCGGCTGGCATAGGCCTTGATCACGATATCCAGCGGGCCTGCGCCAGGGCGGATATGCAGCGTGCCGCGCACCTGGAGGCTATCGACCGAGCCGGCGTCGGGCTGGCCGGGATAGATGTTGCGGAACTTGCCGTCGCCCTTCTCATAAGTGGCGGCCACGCGGAAGCCGAGTTCGTCTTCCACCATCGTCGTTTCGAGCGCGCCTTGCGCCTTGAACGTGTTGAAATTGCCATATCCGGCTTCGGCATAGCCGCGATTGCCCGACAGCGTCGGGGTGTTGGTGATGAAGTTGATCGCACCACCTGTGGTATTGCGGCCAAACAGGGTGCCCTGTGGCCCGCGCAGCACTTCCACGCGCTGAAGATCATAGAGCCCGCCGCCCTGGCCCACGCGGTTCACCATGTTGACGTCGTCGATGTAGACGCCAATCGGCGAGACCTGGTTCGGGTTATATTCGTTGGCCACGCTGACCCCGCGCAGCGCAAAGTTGGGCTGGGTATCGCCCATGGCGCTGTTGATCTGCAGGTTGGGCACGATCTGGCCAAGCTGATTGGCATTGGTCACGCCCTTGTTGCCCAACTGGTCGCCGCTGAGCGCGGTGATCGCGATCGGCACGGTCTGGATCGACTGCGAGCGCCGCTGCGCGGTGACGATAATGTCGTCGGGCGCGGCTGCGGGCGTGGCTTCGGCCGACGCCTCAGGCATAGCTTGCGCGTGAACCAAAGCGGGGGACCATGCACATCCTAGCAGGAATGCGAGTCGCGCGGTAACCACCTGAAGCCTCATGGGGTATCCTCTCTCGGTATGGCGGGCGTCTGATCGGCAGGAAGTCCGGCGCGCCCATTCGTCAAAGTTAATCGATCGATTGGCTAACTTCTATCGGCGGTCGCACGGCGGTGTCAATACGCCTGCTTCGGAGAATTCTCCGCCGCGCCCGTCTGCATCCCCCCTTGCGATGTTAATTGATCGGTTTATGACTGCTGGGATGACGACGGCATCCGAAATCGCCCGCGAAGGAACCCTGCGTGCCGCCCGGCGCGAGACGGCACGCACCGCGCTGCTCAATGCCACGGCAGAAATCCTGTCCGAAGCCACCCAGATCGAAGCATCGCTGAGCGAAATCTCGCGGCGATCCGGCGTCAACTCCGCGATGATCAAGTATTATTTCGGTGACAAGCAGGGACTGCTGATGGCCTTGCTGGAGCGCGAGGCCGAACGGGAAATGAGCGGCCTCGACGCGCTGGTGGCGATGGATGTCTCGGCCGAGCGCAAGATGACGATCCACGTCGAGGGGATCGTTAACGCCTATTACCGTTCGCCCTATCTCAACCGGCTGGTGCATTACATGGTCGAAGCCGGCGGACCGGAAGCCAGCGCGCGCGTGTCGGACATGTTCATCACGCCGATGATGGCCGCCTATCGCCAGATCGTGGCCCAGGGCGTGCGCGAAGGCACAATGGTCGATGTCGATCCGGCCTTGCTCTATTACGCGCTGGTCGGCGCGGCCGATCATATCTTCTTCGCCGCCTATTCGGTGCCCACCACGCTGGGTGTGGCCAAGGTCGACGTGGGAATCAAGCAGGCCTACGCCACGCTGCTGCGCGACCTGTTCCTGCGCGGATTGCGCCCGGGCAAGGACTGAACCGCTGAGAAATTGATCTTTTTTCCTCGACTGCGCGCGTCGGGAGCGAATGCGCGCGTCAAGGCGGTTTACAAGCGACGCGGTTTGCGTAAAACGCGCTCTACAAAACCAATCAATCGATTAATAAAGATCGATGCAGCCAGAGGAGGCCGACTCGCCATGGGCAATGCGTATATCTTTGACGCGGTGCGGACGCCGCGCGGCATCGGCAAGTCGGGCAAGGGCGCACTCGCCCATCTTCACCCACAGCACCTCGCGGCAACAGTGCTTGAGGCTCTCGTCGCCCGCAACGGTCTCGCGGGCGCCGTGATCGACGATGTGATCTGGTCCACCTCCTCGCAGCGCGGCAAGCAGGGCGGCGACCTTGCCCGCATGGCCCTGCTCGACGCCGGGATGGACGTGCAGACCTCGGGCATGACGCTCGATCGGTTCTGCGGTGGGGGGATCACCGCCATAGCGCTCGCCGCCGGGCAGGTGATGGCCGGTCTGGAAGACGCGGTGATCGCCGGCGGCACCGAAATGATGAGCTTCACCGCCGATCGCGAAAGGGCCGAAGTGGCGGCCGGGCTTGGCCCGACGATGATGGGGGCGGGTAATGACCGGCTCGACCAGCGGCATCCGCAATCACACCAGGGCGTGTGTGCCGATGCGGTCGCCAGCATGGAGGGGATCACGCGCGAGGCGCTCGATGCCTTTGCCGCTGAAAGCCAGCGTCGCGCGGCGATTGCCATCGCCGAAAAGCGCTTTGCCCGCTCGGTCGTGCCCGTGCTCGACGACGCCAGGGCGGTGGTGCTCGACCACGAGGAGTTCCCCCGCCCGCAGACCACGGCCGAAAGCCTGGCACAGCTCAAGCCCGCCTTCGCCGACCTGATGGACATGCCCTATAACGCGGCCGGCGATACCTTTCGTCGGCAGATCGCGCGGCGCTATCCCGATCTTGAGATCGTGCCGGTGCATCACGCCGGTAGCAGTTCGGGCGTGGTCGATGGCGCCGCAGCCGTACTGGTCGGCTCCCGCGCATTTGGCGAGCGTCATGGCCTGGTGCCCCGCGCCCGGGTGGTGGCGGCAGTGAACGCGGGCGATGATCCCACGCTGATGCTCAATGCCCCGGTGCCCGCCGCCCGCAAGGCTCTGGCCCGTGCCGGCCTGGGGGTGGCGGACATCGATCTGTGGGAAATCAACGAGGCGTTTGCCGTGGTGCCGGAAAAGGTCATCCGCGACCTGGGGCTCGATCGCGACAAGGTCAACGTCAACGGCGGGGCGATCGCGCTGGGCCACCCAATCGGCGCAACCGGCGCCATCCTGGTGGGCACGTTGCTGGACGAGCTGGAGCGCACCGGCCAGCGCCTGGGCCTCGCCACGATGTGCGCGGCCGGCGGCATGGCCCCGGCGATCATCATCGAGCGCATTACCGCTTACGCCTAATCGAGAGGAAGCCGATCAGATGAAAATTGGACCATCCACTGTTGCCGTGGTCACCGGCGGCGCATCGGGCCTGGGCGCCGCGACTGCGCGCGCCTTGGCGGCACGCGGCGCCAAGGTGACGCTGTTCGATCTCAATGCAACCCTGGGCAGCAGCCTGGCGGCAGAAATCGACGGCCATTTCGCGCAGGTTGACGTGACCAGTGAGGCATCGGTCGATGCCGGGTTTGCCGCTGCGCGCGCGGCGCACGGCCAGGAAAACGTGCTGGTGTGCTGCGCCGGCATCGGCTTTCCCGCCAAGACCGCCGCGCGATCGCGCAAGGATGGCACGATCGGGCATTTCCCGCTCGATGCGTTCAATTCGGTTATCCAGGTCAACCTGGTCGGCACGTTCCGCTGCGTGGCCAAGGCGGCAGCCGGCATGCTGACGCTGGAACCTGGCGAGGATGGCGAGCGCGGCGCAATCGTGATGACCGCCTCGGTCGCGGCCGAGGATGGCCAGGTGGGCCAGGCCGCCTATTCGGCTTCCAAGGGTGGCATCGTCGGCATGACCCTACCCATTGCACGCGATCTTATGGGCGATGGCGTGCGGATCAACACTATCCTGCCGGGCATTTTCGATACCCCGCTGATGAATGCCGCGCCCGACGCGGTGAAGGAAACGCTGGCGGCATCGGTGCCGTTTCCCAAGCGCTTTGGCATGCCGGCCGAATACGCCGCGGCGGCGATCGGGCTGATCGAAAACAGCTATTTCAATGGTGAGGATGTGCGCCTCGATGGCGGCATCCGCATGGCGCCGCGCTGAGTGGCGGCGTGCCTTTTCCCGAGCAACAAGGACAGATGACTTATGCCTGAAGCCTATATCGTGGCCGCCGCGCGCACTGCCGGCGGCCGGCGCAAGGGCGCGCTGTCTGGCGTGCATCCGGCCGATCTTGGCGCCGTGGTGCTCAATGCCCTGATCGCGCGCGCGGGGATGGACCCGGCCGGCGTGGATGACGTGATCCTGGGCTGCGTTACCCAGGCGGGCGAGCAGGGTTCGGCCCTGGGCCGCAACGTGGTGCTGGCATCCAATCTGCCGCAATCGGTGCCGGGCGTGACGATCGATCGCCAGTGCGGATCGTCGCAACAGGCACTGCACTTTGCCGCGCAGGCGGTGATGAGCGGAACCCAGGACGTGGTCATCGCCGCCGGCGTGGAAAGCATGACGCGCGTGCCGATGGGGTCGAACGTGGCGCTGCACACAGCGGCGGGGCTGGGCCAGGGCCCCTGGCCGGAAACGGTGCAGAGCCGCTTTGGCGTGCCGGCCTTCAACCAGTTCCATGGCGCCCAGGCGATTGCCGACAAGTATGGCTTCAGCCGCGAGGCGATGGACGCCTATGCCCTGGCCAGCCACGAGAGGGCCGCTGCAGCGATCGCGGCAGGGCATTTCGACGCTGAAATCGTGCCGGTGATGACGGCAGACGGTCCGTTTGCACGCGATGAAGGCGTCCGCGCCGATGCCTCGCTGGATGCGCTGGCCAGCCTCAAGCCGCTGATCGAAGGCGGCTCGCTCACGGCGGGCAATGCCAGCCAGATGACCGATGGCGCATCGGGTGTGCTGGTGGCGAGCGAGGCGGCGCTCAAGCGCTACAACCTTTCGCCTATCGCGCGGATCGTCAACCTGACGGTGACCGCCGGCGATCCGGTGATCATGCTGGAAGAACCGATCCCGGCCACGCGCCGCGCGCTGCAACGCGCCGGCATGGCGCTGGGCGATATCGACCTGTTCGAGGTGAACGAGGCGTTTGCCTCCATCCCGATGGCCTGGCTGGCCGCGCTCGGGGCCGATCCGGCGCGCCTCAACGTGCGCGGCGGCGCGATTGCCCTGGGCCATCCGCTGGGGGCATCGGGCACCAAGCTGATGACCACGCTGTTGCACGCCCTGTCGGCCACGGGTGGCCGCTATGGCCTGCAGACCATGTGCGAAGGGGGCGGGGTGGCAAACGTCACCATCGTGGAGCGCCTGGTCTAAGCTATAAGGCGCGGATCGTCGCGCGCAGCCAGGCCAGGCCCTGGTCTGCGCGCTGGCGGGCATGCCAGATCAGCGCGATGGGAATGCGCACTTCCTCATCCACTCCATCGAGCACGACGACATCGCCGCGCGCCACCGCCGGCGCTGCGATGCGCGCGGAAACGCGGGCGACCAGATCGGTGCGCGCCACCAGGGCCACGGCGGTCTGCGATTCATAGACGGTGATGCGGCTGGGTACGGTGGGGCTGGTGCGCCAATCGCCCAGATCCGCCTGCGCCGTGGCGCCTATCCCGGCGGGAAAGCCCGGCAGCGGCGCCGGGCCGCCGGGCGTAATGGTGATCCGTGCGGCGGGATCGATCGCGGCCAGTGGCAGGCGCTGGGTCACCACGGGATTATCCGGCGCGGCGATCCACACCATCTGTTCTTCGTAAAACGGTTCGACCACGATCCGTTCGGGCAGGCTCATCGCGGCGCCCAGGGCCAGATCAGCCGTGCCATGGTCCAGCAGGGTGACCACCGCCTCTCCGGAAGGGACGATCCGCAGGCTGACGCCGGGCGCGACCTGCCGCACATGCGCCACCAGGGCCGGCACCATCAGGTGGCAGAAATAGGGGCTGGCCGCCAAGGTGAACGTGCGATCGGCGCGCGCCGGTTCGAACGCCGTGGGGGCCAGGGCGGCCTGGAACTGGACCAGGCCGCGCCGCACGCCGCCGGCAATTTCCTCTGCGCGCGCAGTGGGTTGCAAGCCGCTTTGCTGACGCCGGAACAGCGGATCGTCCATCGCGCGGCGCAGGCGTGCCAGGGCATGGCTGACCGCAGGCTGCGTAAGCCCGAGTTGGCGCGCGGCGCGGGTGACGCTGCGGGTTTCCATCAGCGCATCGAACACGCGCAGCAGGTTGAGATCGAGAGCCATCATGCACACTGCTTATATCTAAATCGCCAAATAATCATTCGACTTATGGGCATGCAGCGATACGAGAACCCCGAAACGGCGTCTTTGCGCGCCGGGGCGCGATGTGGGCAAAAGAATGGCACGAGATGATGTGGCGGGCAGTGGCCCGAACGCCAACGTGGTGGCAGATCCGGCACCGCCGGCACGGCGGCAGCGGTGGCGCCTGCCCCTGTTGGTCGGCGGGGTGGTAATCGCTGCGGCGGTGGGAACCTGGCTCTATCTGGGCAGCCAGGGGCACGAAACCACCGACAACGCCTATATCCAGGCCGGCCTTGTCGCCGTCAGCGCCAATGTCAGCGGGCCGGTGATCGCGGTGGAGGTGCACGAAAACAGCCGCGTCAAGAAACGCGACGTGCTGTTCCGCATCGATCCCGCGCCGTTCCAGGTGGCCGTGGCGGCGGCCGAGGCCGACCTGGCCAATGCCCGCACCCAGGTAGAGGCGCAGCGCGCCACCTATGCCCAAGGCCAATCGGAACTGACGACGGCGCGCGCCCAGCTGGACTACGCCATGCGCGAGGCGGCGCGGCAGAAGGCCTTGCTGGCGCAGAGCATTTCCTCGCAGAACCAGGCCGATCAGGCGGTGCTGGCCGAGCGCACCGCGCGCGCCGCCGTGGTCGCCGCGCAGCAGCACAATGCCAGCCTTGCCGCCGGCCTTTCGGGCAAGGTCGATGCGCCGATCGCCGACCAACCTGCCGTCCGCCGCGCGCAGGCGGCCCTCGATCAGGCGCGGCTCAACCTGTCTTACACGGTGGTGCGCGCCGCGCAGGATGGCGTGGTGACCAAGGTGCCGCAATTGCAGGTGGGCAGCTATGTCACGGCGGCCAAGCCGGTGTTCACCCTGGCCGGCACGCATCTGTGGATCGAGGCGAATTTCAAGGAAAACCAGCTTGATCAGATGCGCATCGGGCAGCGGGCGACTGTGCGGCTCGATGCCTTTCCGTCGCTCCACCTGCGCGCGCGCCTGGCCAGTTTCAGCCCTGGCACGGGCAACAGCTTTGCCCTGCTGCCGGCCGAAAACGCCACGGGCAACTGGGTCAAGGTTGTGCAGCGCCTGCCGGTGGAGTTCGAGATCGAGAACCCGCCGGCCGGGGTGCCGCTCCATGCCGGTTTGAGCGCGGAAGTGACGGTCGATACCAGGGGTGCCGGCAGCGGGCAGGCCGCGCGCCCATGACCACGGCGATGACCGCGGGCTATCCGCCGGCCGGGGTGCGGCGCATGGTCACCGCCTCGGTCATGGCCGCCACGGTGATGAACTCGCTCGACAGCACGATCGCCAACGTCGCCCTGCCGCATATCCAGGGCAGCGTCTCGGCCTCGGCCGACGAGATCACCTGGGTGCTGACATCGTACATCGTCGCCGCCGCGATCTGTACGCCGCTGACCGGGTGGCTGGCCGGACGGTTTGGCCGGCGGCGGCTGATGCTGTGGTCGATCGTGGGGTTCACCATCGCCTCGGGCCTGTGTGGCATGGCCACCAATCTTACCGAAATCGTGGGATTCCGCCTGTTGCAGGGCGTGTTCGGCGCGGCGCTGGTGCCGATGAGCCAGGCCATCCTGCTCGATATCAACCAGCCGGAACGCCATGGCCCGGCTATGTCGGTGTGGTCGATGGGCGCGGTGCTGGGGCCGATCGTGGGCCCGGCGCTGGGCGGCTGGCTGACCGATAACCTGACGTGGCGATGGGTGTTTTTCATCAACCTGCCGATCGGCGCGCTGGCCTTTGCCGGCTTGTCGCTGTTCCTCAAGGAAAGCCCGCAACGTACGCAGACCCGGCTCGACCTGTTCGGCTTTGCCATGCTGGGCCTGGCGGTAGGTTCGCTGCAACTGATGCTTGATCGCGGACAGACCAAGGACTGGTTCAGCGCCACCGAGATCGTGGTCGAGGCCATGCTCGCGCTGCTCTTTGCCTATCTGTTCGTGGTGCACATCCTGACAGCGCGGCGCCCGTTCATCGATCTGGCCTTGTTTGCCAACCGCAATTTCACGCTGGGTTCGATCTTCGGTTTTTTCCTGGGCGTGCTGATCTTTTCGGTGCTCGCCGTGCTGCCGCCCATGCTGGAAGGGCTGATGCACTATCCGGTGGTGCTGACCGGCCTCGTCACCGCGCCGCGCGGGGTGGGTTCGCTGATCGCGATGATGCTGGCCGGGCGGCTGATCAAGCGTGTCGATGCGCGGCTGCTGATCCTGATCGGGTTTATCCTGAGCGCCTGGTCGATGTATCGGATGAGCGCGTTTTCGCTGGGCATGGATGAAAGCCTGATGATCTGGTCGGGCTTCATCCAGGGTCTGGGGACCGGCATGATCTTTGTGCCGCTGTCCACCATCACGTTTGCCACGCTCGATCCCCGGTTCCGCAACGAAGGCGCGGCGATGTTCACGCTGATCCGCAACATCGGCTCGGCCATCGGCATTTCGGTGCTGCAGGCGATGACCGTGCGCAACACCGCCACAGTGCATGCCCGCCTGGTCGAAGGGGTGCGGCCCGACAATCCCGTGCTGCCCTGGACGGCGCCGGGCCTGGATTTCCACGCGCCGGACCAAGTGGCGCGGATCAACGCAGCAATCACCAACCAGGCGGCCATGGTCGGCTATATCGATGCGTTCTGGGCGCTGTTCCTGGTCACGCTGCTGGCCATTCCGCTGCTGCTGTTCCTGCGCGGGCCACGCCGCAGCCGGGATGGTGACGATCTTCATCTGCACATGGATTGACCGATGCGCGCCAGACGATGCCTTGTTCCGTTGGCTTTCTTCCCGGCTGCACTGGTTGCCGGATGCACGGTCGGCCCCGATTTCCATCGCCCGGCCGCCCCTGTGGCCACCGCCTATCGCGCGGCCGACGATGTCGCGCCTGCCGCCGGCGCCCCGCCGCAGGCCAGCCTGGGCGAAGGGCCGCAGGCGCAATGGTGGCGCGCGTTTGGTTCGGATGCGCTCGATCAGCTGGTCGATCAGGCGCTGGCCCATAACGAGAGCCTGGCCGCCAGCGATGCGACATTGGCAGCGGCGCAGGCGCAATGGCGCGCCGTGCTGGGCCGCCGCGCGCCGCAGATCGATGCCAATGCCCGCGCCGAACAGCAGCAGGTGAACCTGGCGGCCTTCGGATTTGGCGCCTCACCCGCGCTGGGGCTGGATGGCAATCCCGATTTCCATCTCTATTCGGTGGGCGGCGGCGTCAGCTATGACCTCGATCTGTTCGGTGGCCTCAAGCGCCAGGCTGAACAGAGCGGCGCACTGGCCCTGGCGCAGCAGCGCCAGACCGAGGCCGCGCATCTGGCACTGGCCGGCCAGGTGGTGAACCAGGTGCTGACCATCGCTGCAATCCGCAGCCAGATGGCCGCGCAGCAGGCGCTGCTCAGCGATGACGCGCGCAATCTCGACCTCATGCAAAAGCGGCAGCAGGGCGGCGAGGGCACGGCGGTAG
The DNA here is from genome assembly GCF_040544855.1 of Novosphingobium sp. 1529. Classification (NCBI taxonomy): domain Bacteria; kingdom Pseudomonadati; phylum Pseudomonadota; class Alphaproteobacteria; order Sphingomonadales; family Sphingomonadaceae; genus Novosphingobium; species Novosphingobium sp. 1529. Next base: position 80,214 of record NZ_JBEPKW010000003.1, on the reverse strand, counting down.
AAGTCCTGAGCGCGCAGGCCCAGCTTGCCGCAGACCGGCCGGCCTTGCCTGCTTTGCAGCAGCAACTGGCCCAGGCGCGGGCGATGCTCGCCACGCTGTTGGGCATGACGCCCGATACGCTGGGGAAGACCGATTTCACGCTGGAACAGTTTGCCCTGCCCGCGCAAGTGCCGGTCTCGCTGCCATCGGCGCTGGTGCACAAGCGGCCCGATATCCTCGCGGCCGAGGCGCAGTTGCATGCCGCGACGGCCGAGATTGGGGTGGCCACCGCGCGGCTCTATCCCAACATCACCCTGGGCGCGACGCTGGAACAAGGGGCGCCGGGGCTGGGCGATCTTACCGCCAATGCCTTTCGCGGATATGATATCTTCGCCGGGCTGACTGCGCCGATCTTTCATGGCGGCACGCTCAAGGCGCAGCGCGAGGCGGCCGTGGCGCGGGCGCGGGCGGCCGACCACACCTATCGCCAGACCGTCCTCACCGCCTTTGCCCAAGTGGCCGAACTGCTCCACGCGCTCGACAACGATGCGCAAGGCCTGGCGATGCAGCAGGATGCGCTGAACGTGGCAGACCGTGCGCGCACGCTGTCGCGCAAGAGCTTTGACGTGGGCAACAGCGGCGTGTTGCAGGTGATCGACAGCCAGCGCACCTGGCAGCGCGCCAGCACCGCGCTGGTGCAGGCGCGCGCGCAGCAGTTCCTCAATGTCGCGCGGCTTTATGTGGCGACGGCTGGGGGGTGGGTGACGGAGTGATGTTGGTGCGTGGTTTCCACCAACCCCAAACCCCCTCCTCTTCAGAGGAGGGGGTCGGGGGGTGGTGGAACCCTAACGCTTACTTCCCATACCTGCGCGGCTTGGGCCACCATGTCAGCGTGTGGGCATCATGCGCCGATGTCCAGATTCCTGCCGGGGCAAAGCGCAGGCCGCCACTGCCAGCGGGCTTGCCCACGCGCGCGTCGATCACCATGGTCTGGGCGTCGATCACGGCAAAGACCTGATCATCGGTGGTGCGCAGCCACACCTTGCCGGCGCCGGTATCGATATCCCCCCACTTGAGATTTTCGCCCACCTTTACCCGGCCGAGCAGCGCGCCGGTCTTCGGGTCGATACGCGCCAGGGTGCCATCGCCCTGTTCCTGCACCCAGACGCTGCCTTCGCCGGCCGCCAGGAAACCCGGCGCCTTGCCCAGCGGGGTGCGCGCGGTGACGGTGTTGGTGGCCGGATCGATGCGCTGCAGGCTTTGCTGTGCGGCGCTGACCACCCAGATCGCGCCTTCGCCAGCGGCCATGTACCAGCTGCCGGGATCGACCGTGACGGTTGCAACCACCGTGTTGGTCGCCGGATCGATGCGCGAGACCACGCCCTTGGCATCGCTCGCCACCCAGATCGAGCCCGCGCCCGCCACGACATTGAGTTCGCCTTCCTTGTCGTTGGCGATGCCGCTGGCAATCGTGGCGACAAGCTTGCCGGTGGCGGTGTCGATGCGGTTGACGGTGCGATCGGCGCAATTGGCCACCCACAGTGCGCCATCGGCAACAGCCATCCCGCCGCACGGATGGGCCAGCGGCACTGTCGCTTTCATGCCGGTGAGTGACCATTGCTCCACCCGGCCGCGATTGGTCGCCCAGACGGTGTCGCCGTCAACCGCAAGAAAATCGGCAAAGCCGGGCACGGCGATAACCTTGGGCTTGGGAGCGGCGTGGGCGGCAATTGGGGCCGCAAATGGGGCGAGCGCCAAGAGCGTGGCGGCAACAAAGCGCTTCATCGGCTTTCCTCCTCTTCGTCACCCCGGACTTGATCCGGGGTCCAGCTTGCTTCCTCTCCCGCCGCTCAAAGGAAGCGGGACCCCGGATCAAGCCCGGGGTGACGAAATATGATGGTGGTCAGGCCTTCTGCGCAATGAAGGCGCGCCAGCCACCGAGGTCGGTAATGTCTTGCGCGCCAGTGATCGCGCGTGGTTCGGCGACGAAGCCTTTGACGCTGCTGCCATCGGCCAGGGTCACCGTGCCGATCGCCAGCGGCGCGGGCACTTCGACGGTGAAGCTGCCGAACTCGGCCACGCCCAGTTCGTAGACTTCCACCGCAATCGCCGCGCCTTCGTCTCCGGCATGGATCAGCGCGGGCTTGGGCGGCACGCTGTCGGCCATGGCATAGAGGCGATAGCTGGGCGCGGTGGTGGTTGCTTCCACGAACGTGGCGTTGCGGCTGGTCAGCTGCCAGTGCAGCGGCATGTCCTTCAAATGAGCGCCAACCACGGCGAGTTTCACGGTCTGCATCTTGCCCTCCAGATCGAGCGGGGGTGGGGGTGGCAGCTGGGCCACGGAAAGATAGGCATCGGCCAGATCGAGCAGCGCGCGGTCGCTGTCGGCCGGGCCGATCAGCGTGATGCCAAAACCGGTGGCGTTGTGGCGCACCCCGGCCGGCACGGCGAGCGCAGCCATGTCCAGCAGATTGACGAAGTTGGTATAGGCGCCAAGGTTGCTGTTGAGCGCGATGGGCGCGGCCTGCAATTCGGCGACGCGATAGGCCGTGCCGGTGGTGGGGAACGCCAGTGCGTCGATCTCGTCCCACAGCTGGTCGGCATGGCGTTTCAATTCGGCCAGGCGATAGATGCCGTTGAACAGCTCGACCGCGCTTTTTTCCAGGCCGGGTTCGACCACGGCGCGCACGGTGGGATCGATCGCGCCGGGGTTGCTGGCCAGCAGCGGCGCCAGCGCGGCGGTGCGTTCCGCCACCCACGGCCCGCCATAGAGCAGAAGCGCCGCCTCTTGCAGCGGGGCATAATCGATTTCAACCAAGGTGCCGATTTCGGCCAGCTGGGCCAGCGCGCGATCATAGAAATATTCGGATTCCGCGTCACCAAACCACTGGCGCTGTGCGCGTTTGGGCACGCCGATCACGCGGCCGGCGATCGGCTTGTCGGCCAGCGATTTCGACCAGGGATCGGCGGCGTCATAGCCAGCGACAACATGATCGATCAGCCGGGCATCGGCGGTATCGCCGGTGAAAACCGAAATGCAATCGAGCGAGCGGCAGGCAGGCACCAGGCCAGATGTGGACCAGCGGCCCTTGCTGGGCTTCATGCCGATCAGATGGTTGAACGCGGCGGGCACGCGGCCCGATCCGGCGGTATCGGTGCCGAGCGCGAACGGTACCAAGCCAGCGGCCACCGCGATCGACGAGCCCGAACTGGACCCGCCCGAGACATAGGCCAGGTTGCTGGCATTGCGCGGAATGCCATAGGGGCTGCGCGTGCCAACCAGGCCGGTAGCAAACTGATCGAGGTTGGTCTTGCCGACGCAGATCGCGCCGGCCGCCTCAAGCCGCGCCACCACCGTAGCCGATCCTGACGGGCTATAGGCAAAGGCGGGGCAGGCGGCGGTGGTATCGAGCCCCGCCACGTCGATATTGTCTTTCACCGCAAAGGGCACGCCGGCCAGCGGCAGGTGTTCGCCCGCCGCCACGCGCGCATCGACGGCGCGGGCAGCGTCCAGCAGGGCGGCATCGGCCGGGCGGCTGATCCAGATCTGCGGCTGCACGGCATCATAGGCGGCAATGCGCGCCAGTGCCTGTTCCATCGCAGCGAGCGCTGTGGTTCGCCCGCTGCCAACCGCCTGGGCGAGGGCGGCGGCCGATAGGCGCGGCGCCGGCCCGCTCATGCCGCGTGCCGGCGCAGGGCGAGCATCGGCGCGCCGGGTTGCAGGGCCTGCTTCTCCTGCATGTAGAGCGCGGCGACCACGCCGCTGCCGGGGCTTTCCACCGCGCACTCCATCTTCATTGCCTCCAGCACGGCGATGGTATCGCCAGCCTTGACCTCGTCTCCTTCGGCGACGAGCAGCTTCCACACGCTGCCGCCAAAGGGCGCTTCCACCAGATCGGCGCCATCGGGCACGTCCACGCTGCCGGCCACGGGGGCATCGGCATCGGCCAGGTCCGTCACGCGGTCGAACTCGCCACGGCGCTGCCAATCGGCGCGTTCCGCGTCGAAAGCGGCCACGCGCTGGGCTTCGAACGCGGCGATTTCAGCGGCATTGTCGGCCAGGAACTGGCGGTAATCGGCGAGGCGAAACTCCGATGGCTCGATCTGGATCGACCGGCGCCCAGTGGGAAAGTCGCGGCGCCATTCCACCAGTTCATCGGCGCTCACCGGATAGAACCGGATCTGGTCGAAGAAGCGCAGCAGCCAGGGCTTGCCCTCGATAAAGGCGTCGGTCTGGCGGTGGGTGTTCCACACCTGGATGGTGCGGCCAAACAGCTGGTATCCGCCCGGCCCCTCCATGCCATAGATGCACATATAGGCGCCGCCGATGCCAACCACATTGGGCGGGGTCCAGGTGCGGGCGGGGTTGTACTTGGTGGTAACCAGGCGGTGGCGTGGATCGACCGGGGTGGCCACCGGCGCGCCCAGGTACACGTCACCCAGGCCCATGACGAGGTAGTTAGCCTCGAAGATCAGGTTCTCCACCGCGGCGGCATCGGGCAAGCCGTTGACGCGACGGATGAACTCGATGTTGTCGGGGCACCAAGGCGCATCGTCGCGCACCGCGCCCATGTACTTCTGGATGGTTTCCAGCGTGGCGGGGTCGCGCCAGCTCAACGGCAGGTGGACGATGCGCGAGGGGATGGTGAAATCTTCCAGATCGCCCAGGCGCTCCTCCGCCTCCACCAGCGCGGCGAGCATGGCCTGCTGATCGAGGCTTTGCCCGTCGAAATGGACCTGCAGTGAGCGGATGCCCGGCACAACGTCGATCACACCGGGCAACGCCATGCGTTCCAGCTCGGTCATCAAGGCATGCACGCGGATGCGCAACTCGATATCCAGCGTGATCGGGCCGTATTCGACCAGGATATTGCGATCACCCTGCTGGCGATAGACCGTGCGCGGGCGCGTGCCGTGCCCGGCGATCTCCGCCAGGATCGGCGAAAGCGTCTCGATCTCGCGCGCGGGGCGCGGCGCCGGCGGCGTGCCGTCTGCCACCAGCGCGCGTTGCGCCGCATCGGCGGCCTGCGCATCGGCGATGGACACGGGCACGAAGCGCAGGCGATCGCCCGGCACGAGTTGCCCGATCTTCCAGCGATCGGCCGCGATCACCACGAACGGGCAGACGAACCCGCCCAGCGACGGGCCATCGGGGCCAAGGATGATCGGCATGTCGCCGGTGAAATCCACCGCGCCGATGGCATAAGGATTGTCGTGGATATTCGAGGGATGCAGTCCGGCTTCGCCCCCATCGGCGCGCGCCCATTGCGGCTTGGGGCCGATCAGGCGCACCCCGGTGCGGTTGGAGTTGTAGTGCACCTGCCAATCGGCGCCGACCACCATGGCGATGTCTTCATCGGTGAAGAAATCGGGAGCGCCGTGCGGGCCATAGAGCACGCGCAGCGTCCATTCGCTGCCCATCGCGGGCAAAGCCACGGCGGGAAGTGGCGCAGCGGTTTCCTCGTCGCCCAGGTGCAGCACATCGCCCGCCACCAGGCGCCGCGCGGCATGGCCGCCGAACTGGCCCAGTTCGAACGTGGCGCGGCTGCCCAGGTAGGGCGCGATATCGAGACCACCGCCGATCAGCAGATAGCCGCGCATGCCGCCGCCCCGCGTGCGTCCGGTGGCCAGGGTTTGCCCCGCAGCCACGGCAATAACTTCGCCCAGCGGCACCGCCACGCCATCGAGCGTCGCGCCAAAATCGGCCCCGGTCAGGCAGATGCGCGCCGGCGCGGTGAACGCCAGGGTGGGCCCGGTGTGCGTCATTTCGAGGCCAGCCATGCCTTCGGGATTGCCGAGCAGGCGGTTGCCCAGGCGGAACGATTGATCGTCCATCGGCCCCGACGGCGGCACGCCCACGGCCCACAGATGCTGGCGGCCGGGCCAGTCCTGCACCGTGGTGGCCGTGCCGCCGGCGATCACGCGCAGGCTGGCGGGCACGAAGCTGATCGTGTCGAGCACGCGGGTGGAAACCTCGCCGCTGGTAAACGCGGGGCTCGCCACCACCTGGCGCAGCCAGCGCAGGTTGGTTTCGATGCCGTCGATGCGCGTGGCGGCCAGCGCCTGCTGCATCGCTGCCACCGCCGCCTCGCGCGTGGGGGCATGCACGATCAGCTTGGCCAGCATGGGATCGTACCATGCGCTCACTTCGGTGCCCGCGACCACCCAGGTTTCGGTGCGGATATCGGCGGGAAATTCCACCGCTGTCAGCGTGCCGGAGGTTGGTCGGTAGTCCAGCGCGGGATCCTCGGCATAGAGGCGCACTTGCACCGAATGGCCCGACGGCGTGGTGGGCGCGCTGTCCAGAAACGTGAAGTCACCCGCGCCGCCGCGCACCATCCATGCGACCAGGTCGATGCCCATAACCTCTTCGGTCACGCCGTGTTCGACCTGAAGCCGGGTGTTCATTTCCAGGAAAAAGAACTCCTTACGATCGGCATCGTAGAGAAATTCTACCGTCCCGGCCGAGCGGTAGCGCGCCGCCTCGCCCAGGCGGATGGCGGCGGCATAGAGATCGGCGCGGACGCTTTCGGGCAGCAGCGGCGCGGGGGCTTCCTCCACCACCTTCTGGTTGCGGCGTTGCAGCGAGCAATCGCGCTCCCCCAGGGCGACGATGCGCCCCGCGCCATCGCCAAAGATCTGCACTTCGACATGGCGGGCGCGGCGCACATAGCGTTCCAGGAACACGCCGGCGTCGCCGAAATTGCTCTGCCCCAGGCGCGCCACGGTGGCAAAGCCCTCGCGCACGTCGGCCTCGGTCTCGCACACGCGCATGCCGATGCCGCCACCGCCGGCCGTGGCCTTGAGCATGATGGGATAGCCGATGGCCGCCGCCGCCTCCACCGCTTCGTCCTCGCTGGTCAGCAGGTCGCTGCCCGGCGCCAGCGGCACGCCATGGGCCTTGGCCAGTTCGCGCGCGCTGTGCTTGAGGCCAAACGTGCGGATATTGTCGGGGGTGGGGCCGATGAAGACGATCCCCTCTGCCGCGCAGGCATCGGCAAATTCGACGTTTTCGGCCAGGAAGCCATAGCCGGGGTGGATCGCGCCGGCGCCGGTCTGCTTGGCCGCGGCGATGATCGCCGGGATATTGAGATAGCTTTCGCTGGCGCGTGCCGGGCCGATGCACACGGCCTCGTCCGCCAGGGCGACATGGGCCGATCCCTCGTCCGCCTCGGAATAGACCGCGACAGAGCGCAGGCCCATCTGGCGCAGGGTGCGGATGATCCGGGTGGCAATCGCCCCGCGATTGGCGATGAGGACGGTATCGAACATCATGCCGCCACGATCATGCGCACGGGGGTGGGATTGAACGCGTTGCACGGGTTGTTGATCTGCGGGCAATTGGACACGACGACCACCACGTCCATCTCGGCCTTGAGGTCCACCGTCAGGCCCGGCGCGGAAATCCCGTCGACGATGCCCAGCGCGCCATCGGCCTCCACCGGCACGTTCATGAAGAAGTTGATGTTCGACACGATGTCACGCTTGCCGCGCCCTTCCCACAGGTTGGCCTCCAGGAAGTTTTCGACACAGGCATGTTGCCACTTGGTATGATGACCATAACGCAAGGTGTTGGATTCACAGGAACAGGCCCCGCCAATCGTATCGTGATAGTCCACCGCGCTGGCCGCGATGGTCATCATCGGGCGCCCTTCGTTGGACAACAGCGTGGTGCCCGCGCGCAGGAACAGGTTGCCCTGCGCCGCCACGGTATCCTGCGCGGAATAGCGTTCGGCATCGTCGGCCGCGCTGTAGAGCAGGAAATCGACCGCCTGGTTGCCCTCCAGATCGACGATGCGCAGCGTCTGCCCCTTGGCGACATGATAGAGCCAGGGGGCGCGGGCGGGCACGATCTCGTCATGCACGATGGTTCCGGACAGGCCGGCGAGGTGGGTATCGGTTGACATCGCAATCCGTCCTTCGCGTTTAGCGGCGGAAATAGTCTTCGACATTGAGGAAGGCGCGCAGGCCTTCGGGTGTCGCGTTGCGGATGGGATCGTTGCCCAGCGTTGCCGGCCCGCGCCAGGCGGTGGCGCGCAGCGGGGTGACGCTGTATTCCGCGCGCGGATCAAGCACGTGGGGCACATTGGCAATGACCACGATCACGTCCATTTCGGCGCGCAGCAGCACCTGCCGGCCGGGCGCAAACGGGCCGACCAGCGGCGTGATCGTGCCGTCTTCCTCGATCCGTGTGCCCTTGAACAGATTGATGCAGGGATGCACGTCGCGCCGTGTCAGGCCATGCTTGGCTGCGCCGAGCAGGAACCGATCGCGCCCGTTGGGGCAGGCGCCGCTGTTGCGGCCCTCGCCATATTTGGCAGCATTGCTGGCCGCGTTCGATGTGCCGGCAAAGCAATCGTGCGTACCGGCTTCATCCTCCACGATGCTGAGCAGCACGCGGCCCATGTCCGACAGCAGGAGCTTGCCCGCGCCGAGATAGGCGTTCCACTGCACCTTGACCGTATCGGCCACGTTGAGCCGCTCGGTCGGCATGGCGGCGTTGAATACTTGCAGCCCGGCGCAGGCATCGCCGCGCGTATCGATCAGGCGCAGCCGCGTGCCGCGTGCCAGAACCCGCGTGGCATAGCCGCCGGCAGCGGTGGTTTCTTCCCACACCAGGTCTGCCGGATCGACCCCCTCGGGCAGATCATCAGCCTTGGGCGGCAGCACCGGCATGGTTTCCACCACCGTGCCGCCCATGCTGCGGGCATGATCGCGCGCGGCAAGCGGGTTGGCGAGGTTGCCTCCGGCGGCGGCCGGGGTTGCGGCCGGGGTTGGGGCCGGGGAAGGGGTGAGCGTATCGGTCATGCGGCCGCTCCATTGCTGGTGCTCTTGCCGTCGTCCTGAACATAGATCGGCGGCAGCAGGGCAGTGGTGGTGACAAGTTCAAGCTGTTGCACGCCGCGCACGCGGCGCAGCGCATCGGAAAGTTCTTTCAGCCGCACGGCCGGACCCTGAACGAGCAGGACTTCCAAGCTCTGGTCGTCTTCCAGGAACACGTGCTGGGCGGAAATCACCTCCTTGAGGTAATCGGCCTGGGTCTGCGCCAGCTGGTGGCGCACGCGGCCACGGTCACCGCGATAGACCATGGTGATCGTGCCGGCGAGCATCTCGTCCGGGCGGGTCAGCGCTTCGTGGTCGGCCAGGGCGTGGCGGATCAGCTCGGCAATCAGTTGCGAGCGCGAGGGCAACTGGCGCTCTTCCACCATCATGTCGAGCTTGCGGAACAGATCGGCCGGCAAGCTCATGCTGAGCCGCGCCAGGCTGGCGGGTTCGCTGCTCATGCGAGTTCCTCTCTTGTCATACGGCCACCTTTTGCGGCGGCGTCTTGTCTTCCGGCTCGGCGGTTTCGGCCGGCGCTTCGTCTTCGCGCGGGCGCAGCGGCAGGTCATAGACCACTGTGGCGCCATAGCGGTGCGGCGCGTGGGGATCGTGGCGCCGCTTGTCGAGCGCCAGCACGCGCGTGCCGAGCGAGAACGCCTCGCGGATGTCGTGGGTGACCATGATCACCGTCAGCGCGTGTTCGCGCCACAGACGGCGGATCAGCACGTGCATGTCGGCACGGATACCGGGATCGAGCGCGCCGAACGGCTCATCCAGCAAGAGGATGCGCGGCCGCTTGAGCAGGGCCTGGGCAATCGCCAGGCGCTGCTGCATCCCGCCCGACAGCTGCGCGGGATAGAGCTGCAGTGCATCGCCCAGGCCAACCGCCTCGAGCATGGCGACAGCTTCGTCCCGCGCGGCGCGGCGGGCGCTGCCAAACAGGCGCGCGAGCAGCGGCGCTTGCGCGCATTCCAGGCCGAACATGGTGTTCTGTAAGGCGGTGAGATGGGGGAACACCGAATAGCGCTGAAACACCACGCCGCGATCGGGGCCGCATTCGGGCGGCAGCACCGCGCCATCCAGGCTGATCGTTCCCTGGCTTGGCGCCTCTTGCCCCAGGACCAGGCGTAGCAGGCTGCTCTTGCCCGCGCCCGATGGCCCGACGATCGAGACGAAACTGCCGGCCGCCACATCGAGATTGATCTTTTCCAGGACGATCTTGTCCCCGAATTCGACCCAGATATCGCGAAGGGAAAGGAGCGCGGTCAATGGCTTGCTCCATGAGCCCAGGGAAACAGGCGGCGGCTGGCGAGGGACAGGGCAAAGTCCAGGGTAATCGCCAGAAGCGCGATCCATGCGACGTAGGGGATGATCACGTCCATCGCGAGGTAGCGCCGCACCAGGAAGATGCGATAGCCGAGGCCAGTATCGGCGGCGATCGCCTCGGCCGAGATGAGGAACACCCAGGCCGGCCCAAGCGCCAAGCGCACCGCCTGGATCAGGCGCGGCATGGCCTGGGGCAGGGCAACGCGGATCATGATCTGCCAGCTGCTGGCCCCCAGGGTCTGCGCCTTGATAATCTGTTCGCGCGGCAGGCTGGCGATATGATCGGTGATGTCGCGGATCATCGGCGGGGCGATGCCCACCACGATCAGCGCCACCTTGGCCGTTTCACCCAGGCCCAGCGCGATGAACAAGACCGGCAGCAGCGCGATCGGCGGGATCACCGCAATCGCGGTGACCAGTGGCCCCAGCGTGGCGCGCACCGGCGGCAACACGCCCAGCACCAGCCCGGCGACCAGCGCGCCCAGCGTGGCGATGCCCAGGCCCAGACCCAGCCGCTGAAGGCTGGCGAACGTGTCGGTCCAGAACAGGAAGTGGCCCGAAAGCGGATCGGCCTGAAACAGCAGGGCCGAAAGGCCGCGCGCCATGGCATCGGGCAGCGGCAGGATCTTGTCACTGGGGTTGAGCGCGTGGCGCTGCGCCGCCAAGACGAGATAGAGCACCAGCAGCGCCAGGATCGGGACCGCGCCAGCGATCATCCTGTCATTGCGGCGCATCTTGCGGTTGACCCAGCGCATCGCGTGAACCCCTTGGAAACAGACGGCAAGCCCCGGCAGCGTGCCGGGCCTGCCGGATTAGAACCGCCGGATCAGAGCTTGCCGGCGGCTGCCAGCTTCATGAAGCTGTCGTCAAAGCGCAGCGTGATATGGGCGGGATCGCCCAGCGTCTTGCCACCCGGAAAGGCCATGCCAACCGCGTCAGCCGAACTGGCGCCCTTGAACAGACCCTTGGAAAAGCTGAAATCGCGCACCCGCGTCATCGTCGTGACCAGCGCCGGGCTGTCTGCCGCGGCCACTGCTGCGGCGGGCTGGTCATAGAGGAACGTGGTGGTCAGCTGCTTGTCAAACACATCGGGCGTGGTCCCGGCGAGCTTGGCCATTGCGGCGCGCGCTTCCTTGCCCTGGGCATCCTGGCGCTTCATCAGCGCCATGGTTTCATACCAGATGCCGGCCAGTGCCTTGCCCAGCGCGGGATTGGCCTTGAGCGTGGCGGTATCCACCGCCATCAGATCGAGGATTTCGCCCGGAATCTGTGCCGAGGAAAACACTTCGTTGGCGCCAGGCTGCCCGCGCATGACCGACAGCTGCGGGTTCCAGGCCACTGCGGCCGGGGCATCGGGGCTGGAAAAGGCGCCCACGATATCAGCGTCTGACGTATTGATTGTCTTTACATCGCTGAGCGACAGGCCGGCCGATCCCAGGGCGCGGGCGAGCAGGTAGTGCGACACCGAGAGCTCGACCAGGTAGATCTGCTTACCCTTGAGGGCAGCAACCGAATTGGCACCTTTGAGCAGGACGCCATCGTTGCCGTTGGAATAGTCACCGACGATGATCGCGCTGGTATCCTTGCCCCCGGCGGCAGGGATGGTCAGCGCATCCATGTTGGTGACGGTAACACCATCAAACTTGCCGGCGTTATATTGGTTCACGGATTCGACATAGTCGTTCACCTGAACAATATTGATCTTGATGCCGTATTTGTCGGCCCATTTCTTGACGATACCAGCCTGCTGCGCATAGGGCCATGGCATCCAGCCAGCATAGATCGACCAGCCGATATTGAATTCGGTTTTCTTCGCGGCTCCGGCATCGGGTGCCGAGGAGCATGACGCCATCATCAGTGTGCTGGCCAGAAGTGCGATCTTACCCGCCGTGCCGATCATCTTCATCATGATTCGCGCCCCTTTCGCACTGCACCATGGTTGCAAAGCCCACCCTTGTCCATGGCAAAAATATTACCCATCGTCATTTTTGTAATAACACACGCCATGGGTGAGAAATGCAGCAGCGCGTTCTGGCATCGCCATGCTGGAAGCGACGCATACGCCGCCTATCCAGCGTTCATCGCGATATTCCGTGAACGGCATGCTGTGCAGCGATCACACTTTGACGCCAGATTGAGTCGCGAATCAAGCGGCAATTTTGGCCAGCAACGGCATCGCTGTGGGCCGCGCGTGTGCGGTGACGGTACCCCGCAATGCCGCAAGTGCGAGGAAAAATGGCGGGTTTCCTCGTATTTCCTGTGAGTGAATCATACTGAATGCCACGAAAATTATTACGCTTGACCGATTATGTAATATCGGTACCGTGGCAGGTGTCGATAGTTCAGGGCGACACAATAAATATACCAAGAGCGGGTCACCAGAGCCACGCCGCGTTGCGGTGCGGGCGATGGGTAATAGTGCGGATTTCAGGCCGGTTGCTGACTGCCGGAGCGACAGCAAGCGCTCCCACCCTGCCAGGGCCTGGCGCCGCGTTTTGATCCCGACCACTTTTGGCAAGGCAGGCGCAAGCGAGCCGGATGGGTTCGCTTGCCACGCAAATCTTGGTGCCAGGCCGGTTAGCGGTCGGCACTTGCCCGGCAAGCGGGCTGATCCCTGGGAGGGGATGTCACAGCACAGGCTTTTTGAGAACAAAGCGAGGGGCTGAAGTGACCAAGCGATCTTTCCGAACGAACCTGCTGGGCGCCACGATGCTGCTCATCCCGGCCTTGGCGCCGAATTCGGCCTACGCGCAGGCAGCCCCGCAACCGCAAGGCGAGCCAGCGGCCGATGCCGCGGCCGCGTCTGGCAGCGACGCCAACTACATCGTGGTGACGGCCACGCGGCGCGCCACCACCTTGCAGGATGCGCCGATCAACATCAGCGCGGTCAGCCCGCAGGAACTTGCCCGCCAGCGTATCGACGACGTGAAGTCGCTTGCCGCGTTCACGCCGGGCATGACCGTGGCCGATACCGGCCCGGGCTCCACCGGCAAGATCGTGCTGCGCGGCATCAACTCGGGCGATTCCAGCGTGGAAGGCGCCAGCGCCAACAGCGCGGTGGGTGTCTACCTGGGCGAAGTGCCGCTCTATCTCGATTTCAAGCTGCTCGATATCGACCACGTCGAAGTGCTGCAGGGCCCGCAGGGCACGCTCTATGGCCTGGGTACGCTGGCCGGCGCGGTGCGCTACATGCCCAACCGGCCCGATACCGACCACTACAGCGTCGATCTGCATGGCCGCTGGTTTGGCGAAAGCCACAGCAGCGAAGCCGGCGTGAATGCCGATGGCACGGTCAATATCCCGATCGTGAAAGACCACATCGCGCTGCGCAGCACCGTGGGGTATTACGACAACCCCGGTTTCATGGATTACAACTACCTGCTGCGCCAGCCCGGCGTGTCCAACCCGCAGCCGGTGCGCGGCACGACGGCGGCCGATGGCTCGTTTGGCACACCGGCGCAGCAGGCGGCGAACTTCTATTCCAAGAAGGATGTGAACTATGAACACACCTTCACCACGCGCAACCAGCTGCTGCTGGAAGCCAGCCCGGACTTCAAGGTCTATCTGACCTACGCCCACCAGATCACCAAGACGCAGGGCCGCCAGGCCAACGGCGCTGGCGTGCTGGGCACTGGCAAGTATGAAGCGCCCTGGCGCTATCTGGAACCGACCAACCGCACGTCGGACCTCTATTCGGCCGAGTTCAACGTCAACGTGTTCGACGTGGCCCAGCTGGTGGCGACCACGGCCTTTACCAACCAGAAGATCTATACCCAGCGCGACAACACCGACCTGCTGCTGGACCTGGACTATGGCTATGAAGCCTTTCCAGAGTTTTCGTCCTACAATCAGGCGACCTCGAAGTATCACCAGTTCAACGAGGAAGTGCGCCTGGTTTCGACCCATGGCGGCCCGTTCAGCTGGGTGATCGGCGGGTTCTACAACAACATGCGCTATGGTTCGCAGTATCGCGAATATGTGCCCGGTTATCCCGATTGGGCCGGCATCTATCGGCCCGACAACCTCGAATACATGTCGTTCGTCAACACCCGCACCAAGGAAAAGGCGGCCTATGGCGAAGGCACGTTCCACATCACCAAGGATTGGCAGGTTACCGGCGGCTTGCGCTACTTCAAGTATGACGCCTTTGCCGAGGGCGGCACGGATACGCCGCTGTTCAGCAAGTACACGCCCTATCCGCTGGTGGTCTTCGCCCCGCAGCGCATCAAGTCGGGCAGCACAGGCAAGGACGGCTTTGTCTGGAAGGCCAACACGTCTTACAAGTTCAGCCCCGATCTCATGGCCTATTTCACCTACAGCACGGGCTATCGTACCGGCAACGTGAACCGCGTGGCGCCATGCGTCCTGCCGCTTGATCCCAAGGTGCAGAACGTCTGCGCGCTGCCCAACGAGCTGGCCTATGGCCCGGACAAGACGCGCAACCGTGAACTGGGCCTGCGTGGGTCGCTGTTTGACCGCAAGTTCCAGTTTACGCTGAGCGGCTTCATCGTCACCTGGGCGGGCGTGCAGGTGCCGAGCCAGACGGTCAACGGCGCAGTGGGCATCACTGTCAACGGCAGCACCGCCGTGTCGAAGGGCATCGATTTCTCGGGACACCTCAAGATCACGCCGCAACTGACGATCGATGGCACCTATTCCTACAACGACGCGCACCTTACCGCCGATGCCCCGGGCATCGTGGTGAGCAGTGGGGTCAACTATGATGCCTTTGCCGGCGATCGTCTGCCGGGTTCGACCAAGCATTCGGGCAGCGTTGGGGCCACCTATACCTACCCGCTGACCGAGGGCCGCGATATCGAAGCGACCTGGGCGATGACCTATACCGGCGACATCTATTCCCGCGTCGGCCTGCGCGGCAATGGCGAAGTGATCCCGGCCTATACCACGCACCGCGCCTCGGTAACCTATCACAGCCCGATGTTCGACGTGGGCGTCTATGCCGACAATATCTTTGACAAGTATGCCGTGACGGCGGTGGAGAACGACACAAGTTCCTATAACCGCGCCCGCAGCGGCGTAGTGGAACGGTTCTATGCCTATGGCGTCCTGACGCCGCGCCGCGTCGGCCTGGAAATGACCTTCCACTACAAGTGAGGCGAAAAGCCCGCTTCCTGTTGCTGCGTGAATGGATCGTGACGACAGGAAGCGGGACCCCGGACTTGATCCGGGGTCCCGCTATTTCCCAGAATTTCGTAACAGAGCTTCGCCATGGATGGGACAGACATGAAACAGCGGCTGATCGGGCTGATTCCGCCCGCCACGCTTTTGGCAGTGATCCTGTTCTGGGCCTATGCGCCCAAGAGCGTGATCGATTACCCGTGGACTCTCACGATCGTGGCCACGGCGATTTCCGCCTGGCTGCTGCTGCTGGAATGGCTGTTCGAACGCCACGCCGATTGGCGGATGAACTGGCGCGAGTTCTTTACCGACACCTTTTATGTCGTGCTCAGTTCCACCGTGATTTCCCGTGCCACCGATTTCTTTGCCGATGCGCCGATGAAGGCCGCCAAGGCCAGCGCCGGGCTGGCCACGCCCTGGCTGGAACACCTGCCGTTCCTGGCACAGGTGGGGCTGATCTTCTTCCTGTTCGAATTTGGCCAATATTGGATGCATCGCGCGATGCACAACTGGACGCCGCTGTGGCTGACCCATGCGCCGCACCATCATATTACCCAGTTGAACGCGCTGAAAGGCTATGTCGGCAATCCGCTGGAGCTGTTCTTGATCAGCCTGGGCGTGATTACGCTGCTCGATTTCAGCCCGGTGGCGATCCTGTGTGCGGCGAGCGTGGGCAACGTGGTGGCTGGCTTTGCCCATGCCAACGTCAAGTCTGACCCGCCGTGGTTCTATTCGTTCTTCTTCACCACGATCCGCCATCACAGCCTGCACCATTCGGTCGGCTATGAAGAAACCCGCTGCAACTATGCCAACTCGATGATCCTGATCGATCGCGTGCTGGGCACCTATCGCGAGGGCGAGGGGATCCTGGTTGGCCAGGACGAGCGACGCCGCCTGACCATCCGCGAACAGTTCATGTTCCCCTTCGTGCCGGTGATCGATGCGATCAAGCAGCGCCGCGCGGGCAATGAGGAAGCGGTGCAGCGCTGACCTCGTGGCGACGCTTGCCAGTTCCACCGCGCCCATGGCACAGGGCGGGATGAGCAAGACCGATCCGCAGATTGCCGCCGCGCGCGCCGCCTTGGCGCGGGGTGATTGGCCGGCCGTTGCGCGCGCGGCGCAGATGGTTGGCGATGCGGCCCCGCAGCGGGCGGAGGCGCTGTTCCTGCTGGGCCTGGCCGAAGCCGGGCAGGGACGGATCAGCGCCGCGATCGCCCTGCTGCGCCAGGCTGTGGCGCGCGATCCACAGGGCGAATACCGCGCGCAGCTTGCCCGCCTGTTGATCATGACCCGGCAGGACAGCGCTGCCGCGCAGGCCCTGGCCGAGGCCGAACACGCACTGCCCGATGATGCGCTGAGCCGCGATACCATGGGCTGCGTCTATGCCCGCCTGGGCGACCATGCCGCCTCGCTGCCCCATTTTGCCCATGCCGTGGCACAAGCGCCCGACATTCTCGAATACCGCTACAACCATGCTGCCGCGCTCAATTTCGTTGGGCAGGTGAGCGAGGCGGAGGCCGCGCTCGAAGCGCTGATCGCGCGCGCGCCGGGCCATGGCCGCGCGCACCATCTGCTCGCCAGCCTCAAGCGGCACACGGCAGACAGCCACCATGTGCCACGCCTGCGCGCGCAACTGGACGCGGCGCACGATCCGCGCGATCGCCTGCTGCTGGGCTATGCCCTGGCCAAGGAGCTTGACGATCTTGGCGAGCACGACGCCGCGTTCACCGCGCTGGCTGCTGCCAATGCGGAGCATCGCGCCCGGCTGCCCTATCGCTTTGCCAGCGATGCCGCCAATTTCGACGCGATCGAGGCGGCCTGGCCGGGGCTGTCGCGGGCGGCGGTGTCTGGCGCGCCGACGGAGGCGCCGATCTTCGTGATCGGGATGCCGCGCACCGGCACCACGCTGGTCGACCGCATCCTGTCTTCGCATCCTGCGGTGGAAAGCGCCGGCGAACTGCAGGCCATGCCGCTGGCGGTGAAGCACGCCGCCGGCACGCGCACGCGCACCGTGCTCGATCCCGACACCATCGCCGCGCTGCGTGCGGCGGATCTGGGCGCCATCGGCCATGATTACCTTGTCCGCGCGCGCCATCACCGACGCGACACGACGCGGCGCTTTGTCGACAAATTTCCCGGAAATTTTCATTATGCCGGAATAGTGGCCGGTTCTTTGCCCAACGCGCGCATCATATGCCTGCGCCGCCATCCGATGGACACGGTGCTGAGCAACTTCCGCAACCTGTTTGCGATCACCTCGCGCTATTACGACTACAGCTATGACCTGATGGACATCGCCCGCTATTATGCGCGCTTCGACGGGCTGATGCGCTTCTGGCAAGCGGCCATGCCGGGCCGCATCCTCGAGGTTTCCTACGAAGACCTGGTGGCAGACCAGGAAGGCGTGACGCGCCGCATGCTCGATCATGCCGGGCTGCCGTGGGACGCGGCCTGCCTCGATTTTCACCGCAACAGAGCCCCGGTTTCCACGCCCAGCGCCGCCCAGGTCCGTCGCCCGATCTATCGCGATGCCCTGGCGCGATGGAAGCGGCACAAGGCCGCGCTGGGCGAAGTGGCGGCGTTCTTTGCCGAGCAGGGCATCGCCATAGACTGACGGCGATCAACCGTAGCAGGCGATCCGCGCGCGGCGCAGGATCTTGTCTTCCAACGAATAATAGAGCCAGATTGCATCGGGCATGACGAGGCACGAGGCGGCAAAGGCAATGTCTGTCGCGTCGCGGCTGCGCGCGGGCGGGGGCAACAGGATCGGCTCGATGCCGCGCCCTGTAATGCGCGAAAAATCGGGCGAGAAGCTGATCCAGCCAATGCGCCAGCGCGCATCGGCAGTGGCGCCGTTGTAGAACATCACCGGATCCTGGCCATCGCGCTGCACGATCGGCCCGGTCGAAAGGTGCCAATTGTCCCAGCTGTCGTCGCGCACGGTGAAGGGATCGTCGATCACCGTCCACGGCCCTTCCAGCGATAGCCCGGTGGCCAGGCCAATGCGCGAGGCATTGTCCTTGGCATATTCGTAGAACAGGCGAAACGTTCCGTCCGGCGCCTGGGCCACGGTGGCTTCCTTGATATTGCCTTCGCCCTCTGGCGCCTTGAGCAGCACGCGATGCTCGCGCAGGTCGGTCAGCGAGGGCCCTTGCGCCACCAGCAGCGATCCTTGCGACCGCTTGGCGTCCACGCCGGTGTAGAAGATCGTATAGTTGCCGTCTTCGCCGTGCACCACGGTGGGATCTTCGCATCCGCCAGCGTCGTCGGGGTGGGGGCCTGGCACGATCGCGGGGGCGTCCCGCATCCTGAAGCAGCGCCCATCGGTGGAATCGCCTGCCCAGATGATGCCAGTGGGATCGTTCTGTTCCAATGGGTTGGGCAGCACTCTTACCAAGAGACGGTAAGTGCTGCCTTCGGTCCAGACGAACGGGCTCATTAGATCGTAATGCGCCAGCCGGCCTTCCGGCCCGGCGATATCGAGCGTCACGTCCTGGAGTTCTTCCACCACATAGGCGACCATGGCTCAGGCTCCTTGCGCAACGGTAAGCGACAGCGCGCCGTCGATCGTGACGGTGGTGCCGGTGATATAGTCGGCCAGGGGCGAGAGCAGGAACAGCACAAGATCGGCCACTTCCTCTGGCGTGCCGGCGCGGCCCCAGGGTATCGCCGCCTGCTTGCGCCGCAATTCCTCAGGGTGATCCAACGCGGACTGGTTCATCGGCGTGAGTATCATGCCCGGCGCCACGCCGTTGACCGCGATGGCCTTGGGCGCGAGTTCGAGCGCGAGAGTTCTGGTCAACTGCGCCAACCCGCCCTTGGCCGCGTCATAATCTACGCCGCCGGGGCGCGGCGCGTTTTCATGGATCGACGAGATGTTGACGATGCGACCGCCATGTGGCGTGGCTGCCGATGCCAGTCCACGCACCATGCGCCGGCAGGTGAGGAACGGGCCATAGAGATCGGCGCGGATCAAGCGATCGAACTGGGCCAGCGCCATATCCTCGATCATCACCCCGGTCATGTTGAGCCCGGCGGAATTAACCAGCAGGTTGACCGGGCCAAAGCGGCGCTCGGCCAGTTCGAACAGGCTTTCCACGGCGGCCTCGTCACCAACATCGGCAGCAATCGCTGCGGCTTGTCGGCCGGTGTGGGTGATCTCTGCCACCACCGCATCGGCAGCATTGGCATCCTTGAAATAGGTCAAGACCACCGGCACACCGGCCCGGCCCAGCTTGATCGCGGTGGCCCGGCCAATGCCGGATTCACCCCCGGTCACGATTGCGACGGAGGCGGGGCGAAAGGTCATGGTGGGTGGGGTCATGCGCCAGATAACGCTGCAAAACATGTTCGGTGCCGGGCATTTGGCGTTGACCGGCGGGGATCGCGCGCAATCGTTCGATTGCCGTCATACCACGGCAACATTCCGACCCTAGGTCACGCCTTTTCCATGGGGGTGGCGATGCATTGCCTGGTGGTGGAAGACGATCCGGTGATCGCCGCGCACGTGCTCGACGGCTTGCGCGCTGCGGGGCGATCGGCCGATCATGCCGCGACCGGGCGTGCTGCGCTGGAGCGGCTGTCACGCGGACGCTATGACGCCGTGGTGCTCGATCGCATGCTGCCCGATCTGGGCGGGCTTGAAGTGTTGAGCGCGATGCGCGCGGCTGGTGACGCGCGGCCTCCGGTGCTGGTGCTGAGCGCGCTTGGTTCGCTGGCCGACCGGATCGAGGGGCTGGAAGCGGGCGGGGACGATTACCTGGCCAAACCCTTTGCCATGGAAGAACTGCTCGCGCGTCTCAACGCCATCACCCGTCGGCGGTCAGGCCCGGCCGAGGCGGCGCGCCTGGCCGTGGGGCGGCTGGAACTCGATCCCTCGCGCCACAGCGCTGCCTTTGCCGGGCAACAGGCGCTGCTCAACCGCAAGCTCTATTCGCTGCTGGCGCACATGATGCGCCATGCCGACAAGGTGGTGACGCGCGACATGCTGCTCGAACATGTCTGGGGCTATGCCTTTGCGCCCACTACCAATATCGTCGAAAGCAACATGAGCCGGCTGCGTACCCGCCTGCTCGACCTGGGCATCGATCCGATCGAGACGCAGCGCGGGCACGGCTATGTGCTGCGCAGCGGGCTATGCGCGTGATCGCCGGCAGCATCGCTTCCGCACGCGGCGGGCGCGAGGCGGCGTTCCCGCTGGGCATGGGCCGCCTGGCGATCCAGTTCGGCGCGCTGTTTGCGCTGGCCATGCTGGCGATGGGGCTGGTGGTCTTTGCCGTGGCGCAGCAACGCATTGCCCGGCGCATCGACGATGCGCTGGAATACCATAGCAGCAAGTATCTGGCGCCGGAGAACGGCCAGTCGGTGAACGCCGCGATCGTCGCCGCGCGGATCGAGGCGTGGCAGCAGCAGAAGGCGCTGAGCGAGCGCACCTATATCCTGTTTGCCGCCGATGGCCGCCTCTTGGCCGGGCGGCTGCGCATTCCGCCGCCGCCGCCGGGCTTTTCACCGGTGCGCTATGTCAGCCGCGCGCATGTGGTGCACAAGGGGCGGGCGCTGGCCACACGCCTGCCCGATGGTGCGCTGTTCGTGGTGGTGCAGCACAGCGAGGCGGCCGAAAGCCTACAGGCGATCCTGCCTGGCGTGATCGTGGCGATCTTTGCCAGCGCCCTATTGGCGGGGCTGGCCGCAACCATGCTGTTTGCGCGGCAGACGGCGCTGCGCCTGGCGGAAACCCAGGCCGCAGCCGATGCCATCGCGCGCGGTGACTTGTCGTGCCGCATCGCCACCGATCGGCTTGATGGCATGTTTGCCCAGCAGGCGGCCAGTCTTAACCGCATGCTCGATCGCATGGAAGAACTGGTCAACGCGCAGCGACAGTTTTCCAGCGCCCTGGCGCATGACCTGCGCACCCCGCTGACCCGGCTGCGCGGCCTGCTGGCTGCGGCCAATGCCACCGCCGATACCGATGCGCTGGTCGAGCGGGCAGAGCGCGAGTGCGCCTCGGTCATCGCCATTTTCGATGCGCTGCTGCGCCTGGCCGAGCTGGAATCGGGTCGCCATCCCACTGCCGTCGCCCCGCTCGACCTGGGTGCCTTGGTGGCCGACGTGGCCGAAACGATGGAGCCGGTGCTGGCCGACCACGGCGGCGCGCTGCGCCTGGGCCGGGTGGACTCATCGGTGGTGCGGGCCGATGCCGGGCTGGTCAACCAGTTGCTGGTCAACCTGCTTGAAAACGTGGCGACGCACACCCCGCCCGGCACCACGGCCACGCTGCGGGTGGAGCAGCGCGACGAGGGCGCGATGGTGATCCTGGCCGACGATGGTCCAGGCCTCGCCCCGGCAGATCGCAGCCGCGTGGTGCGCCCGTTCGAACGGGGCCCGGAAACCGCCGGCCGGCGCGGCAGCGGGCTGGGCCTGTCGATCGCCCAAGCGATCGTGCGCTTTCACGGCGGCACGCTGGCCCTGGCCGACAATGCGCCGGGGCTGGAAGTGCGGATGATGTTTCCTGGGTGATTGCGGCGTTTGCGTTAGGTTTCCACCACCCCCCGACCCCCTCCTCTAAAGAGGATGGGGCTTAAAGTGGCTCTCCCCCTCCTCTTCAGAGGAGGGGGTCGGGGGGTGGTGCGAAACCTAACACCCACGCCCCAAAACATTCTCAATTTGCAATGTTGCGGGCAAATCATGCCAGGTGCGGAACTTGTCGCACAAATGTCATGGACGGTGCCTAGCGGGTCGGCAGGCGCAACGGGAATGGCCCGGCGCCCATGGGGTTTCACACAATGCGATTCTTCCGGTCTGCGGCCGCGCTGGCGGCTGCCTGCATGGTTGTGCCTGCGGCCCACGCGGCCGATCATGCCGATCCGGCGCCGCGCTGGCTTTCGGCAACGACGTTTGCGCCCGACCATGCCTTTGCCCCGCCGCCCGCGCCCGGCTCGCTGGAGGAAAAGCTCGATCTCGATCGCCTGCGCGCGCTGATCGCGGCCTCGTCGCCCGAGCGGATCACCCAGGCCGATTGGGATGGCGAGCACAAGGAGCCGGCGATCTTTGACAAGGCGCTGGGCAAGGACATTGCCACGCTGCCCCATACTTTGGCGCTGGCCAATCTTGTGCAGGACGAAGTGGAGCGCGTGGTCGCTGCTGCCAAGCATCACTTCCGCCGCGCCCGACCGTTCATGGTCGATCCCGCCCTGCCGCATTGCGGCAAGGGCGAGCAG
Source organism: Novosphingobium sp. 1529 (assembly GCF_040544855.1). Lineage (NCBI taxonomy): Bacteria > Pseudomonadati > Pseudomonadota > Alphaproteobacteria > Sphingomonadales > Sphingomonadaceae > Novosphingobium > Novosphingobium sp. 1529. The sequence goes on along the minus strand of NZ_JBEPKW010000003.1, from coordinate 57,730 downwards.
GCGCTCAAGGCCTATCCCAGCGGGCATTCCGCCTTTGCCTGGTCGGTCGCCTGGACCCTGGCGCAGCTCGCGCCCGACCGCGCTGCCGCACTGATGGCCAAGGCGCAGGATTACACGCTGAGCCGCGAGATCTGCGGCGTGCACTTTGCCACCGACGTAGAGGCCGCCCACGGCATGGCGACCGCCGCTGCCCAGGCCCTGCTTTCCGATCCCCGCCTTGCCCCGATGGTCGCGGCTGCCCGCGCCGAGTGGCCGGCGCACTGACACCCGATCCCCTTCTTCCTGATGATAAATTGAGGAACATCATGATCAAGCACCCCTTGCGCGGCGCCCTGCTGGCTGCCTCCAGCCTGCTCGCCTGCACAGCCCACGCGGCCGATGCCCCCGCCACTGCCGCCGCAGAAGCGGCCCCGGCCGCATCCGATCCGCAATCCACCACCGCCAACCAGGCCGGCCAGGCCAACGACGCGCAGTCGCTCACCTCGTCCGACATCATCGTGACCGGCAGCCGCGCCGCGCAAGTGGCGCCGATCACTGCCTCGCTCACCACCACGCAGCCGCAGGCCGCGGTCAGCCGCGAATTCATCGACAACGCCAACGCCGCGTCGGATTTCAACCAACTGATCGCGCTGACCCCCAGCGTGAGCATTTCGGGCAGCAACAACGGCACCGGCTTTACCGAAACCAAAGCGACGATCCGCGGCTTCCAGGATGGCGATTACAACGTCACCTATGACTCGATCCCGTTTGCCGACACCAACAACCCGACGCACCATTCCACCGCTTTCTTCCCCACCACCACGATCGAAACCGTCGTGGTCGATCGCGGCCCGGGCAATGCCAGCCAGCTGGGCCAGGCCACCTATGGCGGCAACATCAACATGTATTCGCGCGCGGTGAGCGACCAGATGGGCGGCCAGGTCCAGGGCCTGCTCGGCAACTGGAACACTTTCATCGGCCGCGGCGAATTCCAGAGCGGCGCGATCGACAAGCTGGGCGGCGCCAAGTTCGTGCTCGCTGGGCAGTTCCTGCGCTCGGACGGCGCGCTGACCAATTCGCCGGTCAATTCCAAGAACCTGTTCGCCAAGGCGGTAATCCCCCTCGGCACGGCCAACACGCTGACGCTGCTCAGCACCTGGAATCGCAACTTCTATTACCAGTCTGACCTGCAGAAGGGCGCCACTTGCGGCACCGGCGGCACCGCGCTGGCCGCCGGCACGCAGCTGACGGCTGACAACTGCACGCCCACCTCGCAGATCGGGCAATATGGCCTCAACTATGGCCTGGGCAGCGATCCGACCAAGCAGGATTACTGGCAGTACAACCGCACCGACAAGACTACCGATTTCTCGTACATCCGCCTGCAAAGCAAGCTGGCGCCGGGCCTGTCGCTCGACAACCGCGCCTATATGTATGGCTATACCAACAACACGCTGTCGGGGAACACCGGCTCGGTCCTGGCGTTGAGCGGCGCTGGCACGGTGGCTTCGCCCTACAAGACCACGACGGTGGCGGGCGATATTCCGGGGTACTACAAGCTCAACAAGTATCGCGTGCTGGGTTATATTGGCCAGGTCAATTATGATTTCGCGCTCGGCAAGATCCGCGTGGGCGGCTGGTACGAGCACGCCGATACCGACCGCGCGCGGTTTGACCTTGATCGCACCACCGGCATGCCGTCGTACAACGAAAAGTTCGCGCCGGTAACCGGCGTCGGCACGCTGCCCAGCGCGGCCTATGCCAACATCAACTACCTGCAATATTCCAAGTGGAACCAGTACCAGCTCTTTGCCGAGTTCGAGTTCCACCCGGTCGAGGCGCTGTCGATCACGCCGGGCGTCAAGTACGTGCACTTCAACCGCTCGATCAGCGGGCCGGTCAACCAGAAGAGCCGCAATCCGATCGACACGGCCGCCACCTGGACCAAGACGCTGCCGTTCGCCACGATCAACTGGCAGGCCAAGGAGAACTGGTCGTTCTATGGCCAGTATGCCCAGGGCATGTACGTGCCTGACCTGTCGAGCTTCTACACGCCGTCGGGCACCTCGACCGACCAGGCCGTGCAGCAGCAGAACCTGGCCAAGCTGCAACCGCAGACCTCGACCAACTATCAGGTCGGCACGGTGTGGCACGGCAGCCACGTCTCGGTTGACGTCGATGGCTATATCATCAACGTCAACAACAAGATCGCGGCCGATACCTCTACCGGGGCGCCCTCCAACGCGCTCGTCAATATCGGGCAGGTGCGCTACAAGGGCGTGGAAGGCCAGGTCAGCTTCGTGCCGGTGACCGGCCTGACCCTGTTTGCCAATGGCTCGTACAACTATGCCCATTCGGTGACGAGCGGAGCACAGATCGCCAGCGCGCCGTTCTCCACCGCCGCACTGGGCGCGTTCTACAACCACAATGGCACGCGCGTTTCGTTCAGCCAGAAGTTCACCGGCCCGCAATACGCCACCGAAGCGACGGCCGGTGCCACTGGCCCGCGCAGCTATCGCATCGCGCCCTACAGCGTGGGCGAATTCGCCATCAGCCAGATGATCGCCAACCGCTTCCGCCTCGGCGCGACGGTGTCGAACGTGTTCAACAACCGCGCGATCACCTCGATCGCCAATGGCAAGACCTATGGCGTGGACGACCAGTTCCAGTTCCTGGCGCCGCGCTCGTTCATGGTGGATGCGCGCATCACGTTCTGATCCAGCCAATGTTGCGCAATGGTCACTTTTCTTGAAGCGGCAGGGCGGTTACGCCTTGTTGCTTGGGAATGGCAGACATTGCGTGAGGCTTCACACCACCCCCCGACCCCCTCCTCTGAAGCGGACGGGGAGAGCGGGTTCATAGCCCCCTCCTCTTCAGAGGAGGGGGTTGGGGGTGGTGCTGGGCCAAGCACAGAAATAGAAAAGCGAAAACAGTGAGGCGCAGACTATCCATCACCGCTGCCTTGCTCACCGCCACGGCCGGCTGCGCGCCGGTGCCGCCCGCGCCGGTCAACCTGACGGCCCGCAGCGCAGCGCGGGTTACAACACAGCTTGAAGAGCCAAAGCTGCGCCAGATCGCCCAAGGCATTGCCCCTGCCGCGCCGCAGATGGCTGACAGCCTCGACCGGCTCGACCTCTTCGCCGCGATCCTGGCGCAAGACCCGCGCGTGGCCGAGGCGCGCGCGGCGGTGCTTTCCGCCCAGCGCGATGCCCGCGCCGCGCACAAGGTGGCCGCGCCCACGTTCACGCTGTCGAGCGAATATGCCAACGATCCCAGCACGTCCTCGCCGTGGCTGCTGGGTGGCTCGGTTAACCTGCCGCTCGATATCGGCGGGCGGCGATCGGCGCGCCTGGCCAAGGCCGACCTGGCCGTGCTGGTGGCGCGCCAGGATCTGGCCGAAACGGTCTGGTCGGAACGCGTGGCGCTGCAGCGCGGCTTGATCGATGCCATGGCCGGGGCCGAGCAGGTACGGCTGGGCACCGGCATCCTGGCGCTGCGCGATCGGCAACTGGCGGTGCTGGAAGACCGGGCGCGGCGCGGGGAAATCGCCAGTCTTGACCTCTATCCCTATCGCGCGGCCCGGGCGGCGGCGCTGCGCACGCTCAACGATGCGCACGCACGGGCCGCTGGCGGACGCGCGGCCGTGGCCGGCGTGCTGGGTGTGCCGGTCAGTGCGCTTGATGGTAAAGCGCTGCTGTGGAACGATTTCACCGCGCCCCAGGCCAGCCTGCCGGCGCTGTCGGCGGCGGAGCGGGCACGGGCGATTGCCGCGCGCGCCGATGTGCTGCGCGCGCTCGCCAGCTATGACCAGGCCGAGGCGGACCTGCGCGCGCAAGTGGCGCAGCGCTATCCCGCGATCAGCCTGGGGCCGGGTTACACCTGGGAGCGCGGCCTGGTGAAGCTGCCGTTCGCGCTCAACCTTTCGCTGCCCTCTTGGGACTTGAACCGCGCCGCCATTGCCGCAGCCGAAGCGCACCGTGCCCAGGCCGGCGCCACGATCGAGACCACGCTGGCCAATGCGCAGGCCGCGATCGAGGCGGCGCAGACCGAGCGGCTTGCGGCAGAGGCAGCACTGGCGCGCCTGCGCGGGGAAGAACTGCCCGCCACCGCCCGCGCGGCTGACAAGGCCAACCTGCAGTTGAAGCTTGGCGCGATCGGCACGGCCGATTGGGCCGCCGCGCAGATTGCCGCGCAGGAAGCGCAACTGGCTCAGGTCGACGCGCTTACCCGCGTGCGCAGCGCCGATCTTGCCCTGGAAGACGCGCTGCGGCGCCCGCTTGATGGACCCGAAACGATGATCGACCCCGCACTGGTGCAGCCATGGCTCTAGGTCGCGGCGCCTTTTCCGCGCTGCTGCTGGGCATCGCCCTGGGCGCGTTGGGCGGGTGGGGCTATGCCCATTTCGCGGCGCCCGATGGCGATGATGCGCCCCACGCGGCGCCGGCCGCACCCGCCAACACGACGGGCGCACTCGTGGTGGACGATGCCACGCGCCGGCGCGCCGGAATCGTCACCGCAGCGCTTGCCACCACGGCGCAGAGCCAGGGCGAAACCGGCTATGCCCGCGCGCTCGATCTTGGGCCGCTGGCCGCGATCGGGGCAGAGATCGACAGCGCGCGGGCGGCCGCGTCCGCCTCTGCTAGGGAAGCCGCACGTCTGGCCGCATTGGCGGGGGCTGATGCCGGCGCTGCGCAGCGCGAGGTGGAAAGCGCCCGCGCCCAGGCCCGCGCCGATGCTGCCCGCCTCAACCTGGCGTGCCAGCGCGTGACTTTTGAATTCGGTGCTGGCCTGTCGCACCTGGGCTGCGGCGCGGCCGAAGCATTGGCGCGGCAGGCCAGCCGGGGCGAGGTGGCGATCCTGCGCCTCGATTTCCCCGCCGGCGCGCCGCCTGCCGGGGCCATGGTGCAGATCGACCTCGCGCCAGGCAGCGCGCAGGTGCGCGTGCTTGGCCCGGCCGCAGCGGGGGACACCCAGTTGCAGAGCGGCGGCGCGCTGGCGCTGCTGACCGGGCCGCAGGCGCCGCGCATCGGCGTGGGCCGCATCCTGGCGGCCACCACCTCGGCCACCGGGCCGGTGCGGCAGGGCGTGATCGTGCCGCGCAGCGCGATCGTGCGCACCGATGCCGGCCTGTTCGTGTGGCGCGCCACCAGCCTCGACCACTTTGAACGCGTGCCACTGGAAGACGGCCGCGCCATGGCGCCAGGCTGGTTCGTGCCGATCGGGCGCCTGCACGGCGGCGATCAGGTGGTCGTCGCCGGCGCCGGCACGCTGCTCGGCCTGGATCACGCCGCACCGCAGCCCTCGGCCGACGGCGGGGACGATTGATGCTGTCGGCGCTGGTCAGGCAATCGCTGCGCCATCCCTGGCTGGTGCTGCTGGGCGCGGTGGTGCTGCTGGCGCTGGGCGTGACTACGCTGCGCAGCGCGGCCTATGACGTGTTTCCCGAATTCGTGCCGCCCCAGGCCAGCGTCCAGACCGAAGCGCCGGGTCTTTCGCCGCAGCAGGTGGAAATGCTCGTCACCCGCCCGCTCGAGGCGGTGATTAACGGCGCCAATGGCGTGGAGACGGTGCGCTCGCAATCGATCCAGGGCCTGTCGGTGATCGATATCACCTTTCGCGAGGGCAACGACGCCTATCGCGCGCGCCAGCAGGTTTCCGAAGCACTGGCCGATGCGATCCCGCGCCTGCCGCCCGGCGTCGATACCCCGCGCCTGACGCCGCTGGTGTCGTCCACCATGGACCTGCTCAAGATCGGCCTGGTTTCCAAGCGCTTGTCGCCGATGCAACTGCGCGATCTGGCGGAATGGACGATCAAGCCGCGCCTACTCGCCGTGCCCGGCGTGGCCCGCGCCAACGTGTTTGGCGGAGAGCAGCGCCGGATCGAAGTGCGTGCCGATCCCGCCCGCCTGCTCGCGCGCGGCATCACCTTTGCCGATCTGGGCCAGGCGGTGAGCGCGGCGGTCAATGTCAATGGCGGCGGCTTTGCCGATACGCCCAACCAGCGCATCCTGGTCGATCCCGGCCCCAGCGCCACCACCGGCGCGCAGATTGCCGCTGCCGTGTTGACCACTGGCCCGGGCGGAACCGTGCGCATCGGCGATGTCACGCAAGTGGCGGACGCCGCTGCGCCGCCGGTGGGCGATGCGCTGATCATGGGCAAGCCCGGCGTGCTGATGACGCTGTCGAGCCAGTATGGCGCCAACACGCTCGACACCACGCGCGCCCTGGAACGCGCGATCGATGACATCGCCCCCGCCTTGCGTGCCCAGGGCGTGACACTTTACCCGGCGCTGCATCGCCCGGCCAACTTCGTCGAAGTGGCGCTTTCGGGCATCACCGTCGATCTGGCGATCGGCGCGGTGATGGTCTTTGTCGTGCTGCTGGTATTCCTGCGCGATGTGCGCGTGGTGATGATCGCGTTCGTATCGATCCCGCTGTCGCTGCTGGCGGCGCTGATCGTGCTCGATCGCACCGGGCAGACGATCAATACGATGACGCTGGGTGGCCTCGCCGTGGCGCTGGGCGTGGTGATCGATGACGCCATCGTCGATATCGAGAATATCGTGCGCCGGCTGCGCGGCGTGACGGACGAGGCCGACCGCCGCGCGATCATCGCCGCCGCCTCGATCGAGGTGCGCGCGCCGGTGGTCCATGCCACGTTCGTCCTGGCGCTGACCATGCTGCCGGTTATCCTGTTGACCGGCCTGCAAGGCGCATTCTTCGCGCCGCTGGGCCTGGCGTTCCTGCTCGCCACGATGGCCTCGCTGGTGGTCGCGCTGTCGGTAACGCCGGCGCTGGCGCTGATGCTATTGCGCGGGCGCAACCCGGTGGCCGAACCGGCGCTGCTCGAACGGTTCAAGAACTGGCACGAAGGGCTGATGCGCCGGCTTTGCGCGCGGCCCGGCGTGGCCGCCGGGGCGATTGCGACGCTGGGCGCGCTTGCACTCGTCGGAACGCTGTCGTTCGGCAGCGAGCTTTTGCCCACGTTTCGCGAGCGGCACTATGTCTTGCAGGTGAGCGGGCCGCCGGGCGCCTCGCTCGCCTGGATGCGCGGCACCGGGGAAGAGCTGTCGCGCCGCCTGCTCGCCATTCCCGAAGTCTTGAGTGTGGAAGAACAGATCGGCCGCGCCGAAGCCGGGGAGGATACCTGGCCGCCGAGCCAGGGCGAGTTCCATTTGCGCCTGAAATCGGTGGGCGGGCGCGGCGAAGACGCTGCCCTCGCTGAAATTCGCGCCGCCCTGGCCGCCACCCCGGCCTTGCAGGGCGAAGTGACGACATTCCTGGGTGACCGCATCAGCGAAAGTCTCTCGGGCGAAACCGCCGCCATCGCGATCAGCGTGCAGGGGGCCGATCTCGACACTCTGGATCGCACCGGGGCCACGATTGCCGCGGCGCTGCGCGGCGTGCCCGGCGCCACCGATGTGACGATGAAGGCTGCACCCGGCACGCCGATGCTGGGGGTTACGCTCGATCCGGCACGCATGGCGCTGCATGGCGTGACCGCGGCCGATGCTGGCGATGCCATTCGCGCCACCTTCGCCGGGCAGACGGTGGGCCAGGTCGTGCTGGCCGATCGCGCGATCGATGTTGCCGTCACGCTGCCGCCAGACTTGCGCCGCGATCCCGAGGCCTTGGGCGACACACTGGTGCGCGCCTCGGCCGGCGGGGCCAGCGGCGGCGCGGTGCGCCTCGCTGATATCGCCACGATCTCACCGGGGGAGGCGCGCGCGCTGATCGCCCATGAGGGCGGGCTGCGTCGGCAGATTGTCACGGCCAATGTCGTGCCCGGCCATGCCGTGGCCGATGTGGTCAAGGCCGCGCAAGGCCGCATCGCCCGCGATGTGGCCTTGCCGCCCGGCGTGTTCCTGTCATGGGCGGGCACGGCCGAAGGTGCGGCTGCGGCGCAGCGCCAGTTGCTCGCGCATGTCGCGCTGGCCGGCGTGGCGATGGTGGCGCTGTTGATCCTGGCCTTTGGCGGGGTGCGGCCGGCCTTGCTGATCCTGGCGGGGATGCCGCCGGCAATGGCCGGTGGCGTGCTGGCCGTGGCGCTGACCGGGGGCGTGGTTTCGCTGGGCGCGCTGGTCGGCTTCATCGCGCTGTTCGGCATTTCCGCGCGCAATGCCATCCTGCTGGTCGCCCATGTCGATCAGCTCGTCCTGGGGGAAGGGCGGCCGTGGACGCTCGACACTCTGCTGGAAGCGACGCGCGAGCGGGTGACGCCGATCCTGCTCACGGCGCTGGTCACCGCCTTTGCCCTGCTGCCCGTGGCGATCGAGACCGGCCAATCCGGCCGCGAGATCCAGGGGCCGATGGCCGTGGTGATCCTGGGCGGGCTGGCCACCTCGCTGCTGCTGACCCTGCTGCTTTTGCCCGCGCTGGTGTGGCGCTGGCGGTTCAGCGCAGGAACAACAGCGCCGACGGCTGACTGAACGCCACCGTCTGGACCTTTTCACCCACAATCCCGGTCTGCGGATCGCGGCGGAACACGACAATGGCGTTGCTGCCCTGGTTGCCCACTAGGACGAAGCGCCCGTCGGGCGAAAAGGTGAATTCGCGCGGCTGCACGCCATCGACCGCGTGGCGATCGACCTGGCGCAGGCTGCCATCGGCAGGATCGATCGCAAAGCTGACCAGCATATTGTCGGTGCCGCGATCGGTCACGGCCAGAAAGCGGCCATCGGGCGAGAGATGCAGCGTTGCTGCACCTACCTTGCCGGCAAAGCCGGGTGGGGTGAGCGGGATCACCTTGCGCAGGGTAAGATGCCCATCGGCATGGTCGAGCACAGCGACCGCGCCGGCCATTTCCAGCGTGACATAGGCCTGCCGCCCACCGGGGGCAAAGACCATGTGACGCGGGCCCGAACCCGGCGGCAGGGCCAGGAACGGCTGCCCCGGCAGCGCGCTGAGCGGATGCTCGGGATGCGCCGCGTCATAGCGGTAGATCTGAATGCGATCGGCGCCCAGATCCTGGGCAAACACAAACTGGCCATCCGGGGACGAGACCACCGAGTGAACATGAGGCGAAGCCTGGCGATCGACGTCGACCATGCTGGCGCGGTGGGTCTTGATCTGCACCACTGGCGCCAGGCGGCCATCGGCCAGGACCGGGGCCACGGCCAGCGTGCCACCCGGATCGGCCGAAACCGAATAGTTGGCAATGAACAGGAAACGGCCATCGCGGCTGAGGCTGGCTTGGGTGGGTTCTGCGCCCAGTGACCCGACGCGGTTGAGGAACGCGAGGCGCCCGCTGCGCGGATCGACGCGATAGGCCGATGCCCGGCCAACCGGATCGGGCTGGCCGTCGCTGTTTTCGTTCACCGCATAGAGGTGGTGCTTGTCTGCCGAAAGCGTCAGCCACGACGGATTGCTCGCCGGCATGACCTGCTGCGGCCGCGCGGCGATATGGCCGGTGCGGGCATCGAAATCATAGACGGCAATGCCTTGGCCGCCCCCGCCGGTATAGCCACCGACCAGCAGCGGTTCGGCCCCGGCCGCACTGGGAACGAGCAGCGCTGCAACCATCGCGGTCGCCAGGCTTTGCGCCAAGACCTTGAAACCCATATCCGCGCTGCCCTCTATTGAAACCAAACCGATCGCGGACTGGCCGCTACGCCGGCTGCCGTCAAGGGCGCAGCAGGTCAGGCGGCCAGTTTGGCCGCATCCATCAACTGGTTGGGGCCACCATGTTTGGCAGCATTAGAGCGCACGGTCGGCCGCAGCGCACCTCGCGAAGCGCCACGACTGACACTTTACCCAGGCGCTTGGGTAAAGTGTCACCACTGGCTAATCGACACGGGCCTGGCCGCACGTGCATCCAGGGGATTCACAAGGGCGGCGGTTTGTGCTTGAAATGTTCGCATGTTTCAGCCCGATCTCTTTGCCTCGGAGCCTGCCACGTCGCTGCCGCCCTCACAGGCCGGACGGCGGCCAAGGCGTGTGCTGGCGGGGAAGGGCGCGCCCGTGGCTGGGCCGGATGGCGGCGCCGCTGCGGCGCGGGTCCAGCCGCCGCATGACATCGATCTGCCGGCCGTACTGGAAAAGCTGGCCGAAGTATCCACCCGGCCGCGCTATACCTTCATGGTGCTGAATCTGATTGCCCGAGCCGCCGGCACGTCAGACAGCGCGGGGCCCTATGTGCGCGAAGGGGGCCAAGCCATTCCCGTGCGCGACTGGTTGAGCGATGCCTTGATCCCGATGGCACAGCGTGACGCCCGGCGGCGCGCCGTGGTGGAAGAAGTGCGCGCACAACTGGCGCGGAAAGGGACATTGCCGGCTGATCCGGCGCAGGCCGAACAGGCCATCGCCACCGAATTGCGGGATCGGCTACGCCATTCCGGGCGCACCAATGTCAGCCGCGCAGTGTCCGATCTGGTGCGCGCCGGGCTGATCCGGCGGCATTACCAGGGCTATTGCGTCGACCATGAAAACCGTGGCGCGCAGCGCGAAGCGGTTTATACTATTATACCAGCGGTCAAACGCGCGCTTGGCCACGCCGCCTGAACCACCGACACCTGGTTGACGCGTGCTGTAGACAAAAAAATGGCCAGCCCGAAGGCTGGCCTTTGAAAGTTTGGGAGAGGATGCCTGAAAGGCCCGTTCCAAATGGGTGATTTCAGCATATTCCGCAAGTGCGAAACAGGCCAGTACGATTGCACGGCATGCAACTAACTGGAAACTTCATTTAACATAACCTTTATTATGGAACTTATACCACAGCCTGGGTTGTGCGCTAATGGCGTGACGCAGCGGTAAAATCCTTTGCTGTCACAGGCTTGGCACGCCATAGCAGGCATTACATACTCGTCCGGCCGGCCACGTGCCGCTGCCTGGAGATGATGGAGGCGAATGACGATGCCTGCAATGCCTCGCTTTCCTGCGCCGCTGCGCCAGGCTCTCGCCACGCTGCTGCTCGCCGGTGCCGCGCTTGTCCCGCACGCCGCCATGGCGCGCAAGCCGGCCAGCTTGCCGATGGCCACCTGCATCAACCTGGGCAACCACCTGGACATGGCCCATGGCGGGGAAATCCAGCACAATCGCCTCGGCCCGGCCGATTTCGCGCGGATCAAGGCAGCGGGTTTTGATACGGTGCGCCTGCCGGTCAACTGGTCGAGCCACAGCCTGGCAACGCCGCCCTATACGATTGATCCGGCGTGGTTTGCTCGGGTGGACCAGGTGGTGGATGGCGCCCTGCACGCCGGGCTCAAAGTCATTCTCAACAGCCACAATTTCGAGGCGATCAACACCGATCCGGTGGGCGCGCAACCGTGGTTTACTGCCGTCTGGCAGCAGATCGCCGATCACTATGCCAGCCGCCCGCGCCAGACGCTGTGGTTCGAGATCGAGAACGAACCCAAGGACGCGCTGGACAACGCCAATCTTGTCACCACGTTTGCGCCGGCGCTGGCGGCCATTCGCCGCCACAATCCCAATCGCCCGGTGATCATCGGCGGCGAGAAATGGAGCAATATCACCTCGCTCGCCACGCTGAACCTGCCCGATGATCCGCAGGTCTGGCCCACGTTCCACTATTACGAACCCTTCGCCTTCACCCACCAGGGCGCCACCTGGGTATCGCCCTCCCCGCCGCTGGGCCGGACGTATGGCGAGCCGGCCGATCTGGCGCGGCTGCCGGTGGATGTGCAGCGGATCAAGGCCTATGTCGCGCGCACCGGCAAGATCCCGCTGATGGGCGAAACCGGTGCGTTCGAATCCATTCCCATAGATCAGCGCATCGCCTATTACCGCAGCGTTTTCAAAACGTTCCACCCGCTGGGCGTGCCGATCTGCGTCTGGGCCTATACCAACACGTTTCCGTTTTTCGATGCGCACAAGGGGCAATGGATTCCCGGCCTGCGCGGCGCTATCGGCCTGCCGGAAACCAGCCCCAAGCGCTGACCGGGCCTGCTCCGCATGGCGGAAACAGGCCCGGCGCGCGGCAATCAGCCTTGCATCTGTTCGAGCGTCACGCCCTTGGTTTCGTTGACCATGGCGCGCACGAAGAAGAACGACACGGCCGCCGCCGCCGCATAAAACGAATAGGTGACCGCCAGGCCCGGCGACACGACCAGCGCCGGGAAGCTGACGGAAATGGCGGCGTTGGCGATCCATTGGGCAAAGCCCGAAACCGCCAGGCCCGAACCACGGATCTGGTTGGGGAACATTTCACCCAGCATGACCCACATGATCGGTCCCCAGCTCATGTTGAAGAACACGACATAGGCATTGGCGGCCAGCAGTGCGATCACGCCATTGTTGCCCGGCAGCGACACCGCGCCACCGGCGCCATGCACCGCCGTCGAAAACGCCCAGGCAACGATCCCCAGCGTCACCGCCATGCCGGCCGAGCCGGTGAGCAGCAGCGGCTTGCGCCCGATGCGATCGACCAGCAGCAGCGTGGCGAGGCAGCCCGCGATGGACACCACCCCCGAAATGATGTTGGTTTGCAGCGCATAGCTTTCGGAAAAGCCCACGGCCTGCCACAGCGTGGCGCCATAATAGAACACCACGTTGATGCCGACCAGTTGCTGGAACACGGCGAGGCCGATGCCCGTCCACACGATCGGACGGATGCGCCCGGTGGCACGGTCGATCAGGTCGGAAAGCTTGGGGCGGTGGTGGTCTGCTGCCAGGCTCTGGCGGATTTCGGCAACGGTGCGGGTGGCACTGGCGGCGCCGAGCAGGCGGGTGAGCACGGCATGCGCGCCAGCGTCATCGCCCTTGGCCACGAGATAGCGCGGGCTTTCGGGGATGCCCATGAGCGCGAGGAAATAGATCGCCGCCGGCAGCGCCTGCAGCCAGAACATCCAGCGCCACGCCGGCTGCCCGGCCCACAGGATCGCCGTGGATTCTCCCGCAACATGCGCCAGGATATAGTTGACGATAAAGGCGCCCGTCAGCCCGGTGATGATCATCACCTGCTGCACGCTCGACAGGCGCCCGCGGACGTTGGCCGGCACCACTTCTGAAATATAGACTGGCGAAATCACGCTGGCCGCGCCCACGCCCAGCCCGCCGATCACCCGTGCGACGATGAAGATGCGCGAAGAGCCGGCAGCGCCAGCGAGGATCGCGCTGGCCAGAAACAGCACCGCCGCCAGCTTCATCACCCCGCGCCGGCCGATCTGGTCGGCCAGGCGCCCGGCCCCGAATGCGCCGATCGAAGAGCCGACGAGAATGGCGCCGACATTGACACCGATGCCCACCTTGCCCAGTTCGAACGCAGCCTCCAGGCCCTTTTGCGTGCCGTTGATCACCCCGGAATCATAGCCGAACATGAAGCCGCCGATCGTGGCGACCGCCACGATGGCGCCGATCAGGCGCATGTTGACCGCGCCTGGTGCCAAATCGTTCATCCTGTCCTCTCCCATATGTCTTTTTATACCCGCGCGAGATGGGCCGGTAAGCCGGCCACCCCGGGATCGAAGGCGAAGAGCGCACCCGCCAATGGCTGGGCCGCGCGCTCTGCCGTGCTCAGGCCTTTGGTTGCCGTGGTGGCATAGGCGGTGCGCAGATCCGGGCCACCGAACGCAACCTTGGTCACGTTGGCCACGGGAAATGGCACGACGCCGATCAATTTTCCCGCCGGGTCATAGCGGCGCACGGCCCAACCGGCGAAGAGGCCCACCCACAGGCAGCCTTGCGCGTCCACCACCGGTCCATCGGGATAGCCGGCGCCGTCCTCGATTTGCGCGAACAGGCGGGTGCCGGTCACGCGCCCGTCGTGCACCGTGCTCGCCCAGATGCGTCGACCCAGCGTATCGTGGTGGTAGAGCGTGTGCCCATCGGGCGAGAAGGCGGGCCCATTGGTGATCGAAACCGGCGGCAGCCCGCTATCGATGCAGCCATCTGTATCGAGGCGATAGATCCGCCCGCTTTCGTCGGTTTCGGCATCGTCCATCGAGCCCAGCCACACCGCGCCGTCGGCCGCGACCGTGGCATCGTTGAGGCGGTTGCCCGGCAGATGCGCCTCGGGCGCGCAGAGCAGGGTAAAGGCGCCGCTTGCCGGATCGAAGCGGTGCACGCCGGTTTGCAGGCCGGCCAGCAGCGTGCCATCGGCGCAGGGCAACACCCAGCCTACTTGCGCGGGCGCCGGCCACGTGGCGGTTTCACCGCTTGCCGGGACAAAGCGATGGATCGCCGGCGCCTTGATATCGACGAACCACAGCGCGCCCTCGTGTGCGGCCCATACCGGGCCTTCGCCCAGCGTGGCCGCCAGTGGCCACACCGCCTGCGGCGTCGCCCCGGCGATGACCGGGACATGGGCCGGAACGTGCGCTGCGCTCAGCGCCATCCGGCGTCGACCCAGTATTCGTGCCCGGTGATCAGGCGCGCATCGTCAGAGGCGAGGAACAGCGCCAGCGCCGCCACATCGGCCGGCATCAGGCGCCCATCAAGGCATTGCGATGCCACGATCTCGGCCTCACCCTCGGGCGTGTACCACTGTTCCTGGCGCGGGGTCTTGACGTTGCCGGGAATGATCGCGGTCACGCGGATGTTGTCGCGGCCCAGCTCGCGCGCCAGGCCACGGGTCAACCCCTCGATCGCGGCTTTCGCCGTCTGGTAGATCACCAGATCGGGCAGGCCCAGGTGCCAGCTGATCGACCCCAGGTTGATCACGGCACCGCCACCGGCGCGCTTCATCGCCGGCACGGCGGCCTGGGTCACGAAGAACTGGTGCTTGAGGTTCACCGCCATCCGCTCGTCCCAATAGGCGGGCGAAACCTCGTCCACGGCATGGCGATCATCGTTGGCGGCGTTGTTGATCACCACGTCGATCCCGCCCAACTGCGCCTCTACCTGCGCCATCATCGCGGCGATCGCATCGGCATCGCGCAAGTCGCAGGGCAGGAACAGCGGCGCGGGCGCGGCGCTGTTGCCCAGCCGCGCCGCCACGGCCTCGCCCTGCTCTTGCGCGATGTCGCAGAACGCCACATGCGCGCCCTGGGCCACGAAGGCTTCGACCAGGCCTTCCCCGATGCCGCTGCTGCCACCGCTGATGAACACGCGCTTGCCCGCCAGGCTCGGATAGATCGCGCGGTGGGATGCACCGTTGCGCGCGCCGTTGGCGCCGCTCATGCCGCGCGCCCCAGCAGGCCGCGCTGGGCGAGGTTGGCATAAAACGCGGTGATGCCCATGGTCCAGGGCGCGGCCTGCGGACAGGTGACCACGGTATTGACCAGCTTGCCCAGGCGCGGGGTGGCGATCGTCACCACATCGCCCACCTTGTGGGTAAAGCCGCGGCCGGGATCGTCGCGGTCCTGCACCGGGGCAAACAGCGTGCCCAGGAACAGGCAGAAACCATCGGGATAGTGATGTTCGCTCAAGGTCTGGCGCACCAGGTCGAGCGGATCGCGGCTGATCTGGTTCATGCTGGAATGGCCTTCCAGGCGATAGCCATCGGTGCCTTCGATCAGCAGGTCCACTTCGGCCTGGCGCACATCGTCGAGCGTGAAGCCATCATCGAACAGGCGCACCAGCGGCCCGAGCGAGCACGAGGCGTTGTTGTCCTTGGCCTTGCCCAGCAACAGCGCGCTGCGCCCCTCGATATCGCGCAGGTTCACGTCATTGCCCAGCGTGGCGCCTACCACCGTGCCGGCGGCATTAACCAGCAGGACCACTTCGGGTTCGGGATTGTTCCAGGTCGAATCGCTGCGCACGCCGATTTCGGCCAGCGGGCCAACGGTCGCCAGCACCGGCGCCTTGGTGAACACCTCGGCATAGGGCCCGATCGCCACTTCCAGGTATTGCGACCACAGGCCATCCTCGATCAGCAGCGCCTTGAGCGCCTCTGCCTCGGCCGAGCCGGGCACGACCGAGCGGATCGAGCCGCCAACGCGGTCTTCGATGCGGGCGCGGATTTCCTGCGCCTTGCCAGCATCGCCGCGCGCGCGCTCTTCGATCACGCGTTCCAGGGTGGAGGTAGCAAAGGTTACCCCGCAGGCTTTCACGCACTGCAGGTCGATCGGGCTGAGCAGCGGCAGCGCCAGCGAATCGAGCCGGCCGAGCGCGACCCCGGCGCTGGCGTCGAGCGGCAGCATGTCGACGAGCTGGGCAACGGTGGGCGCCACGCCGGCCATGTCATAGGCCACGCCCTGTTCCACCAGAATCGGGCTTGGCCCGGCCGCGGTTTCCACCCGCCCGAGGAATCGCCCGGATTCCCAGTCTGCCGGCAGCAGCGCTGCGATGGATGACACCCCGTCCATTTCCTTCTCCCCAACCCTCGGGCAATCGTTGACAAATTCTGATAGCGCTACCATCATGCAATGTGGCTCGCTGTCAAGTGGTTTTGAATTGGCACGGCAAAGAACACGGCCGGTCCGCCCTGGGCCAGAGCCGAACTTACCAACAGGGAGAAGACGATGCTTTGTGTTGTGCCCAACAGCCAAACGGAAATTCGGCCTCGCCGGCGCACGGCCAAGACCCTGATCGCGGCCCTGGCCAGCCTGATGGCGCCGATGGCGGCGCAGGCGCAAGACGCTGCTTCGCCAGCCGCCGCCCCCCTTCCCCGCATAGAACGCACAGCCAAGGGCGCGATGCTGATGGTCGATGGCGCGCCGTTCCTGATGCTGGGCGCCCAAGCCAACAATTCCAGCAACTATCCCGAGCCGCTCAAGAAAGTGTGGCCCACGATCGATGCCATGGGCGCCAACACGCTGGAAATCCCGGTCGCCTGGGAGCAGATCGAGCCGCGCGAGGGCCAGTTCGACTTTTCCTGGGTCGATCATGTCGTGGGGGAGGCGCGCAAGCATGACAAGCGCCTGATCCTGCTGTGGTTTGCCACGTGGAAGAACACTGCGCCGGCCTATGCCCCGGAATGGGTCAAGCTCGATCCCAAGCGCTTTCCCCATATGCTCACGGCCAAAGGCGATGTGCACTATGCGATGAGCCCGCTGGGCAGCGAAACGCTCAAGGCCGATACCCGCGCCTTTGCCGCGCTGATGCACCACATCGCCCAGATCGACCCGCAGAACACCGTCGTCATGATGCAGGTGGAAAACGAGGTCGGCAGCTATGGCAACGTGCGCGACTTTTCGCCGATGGCGCAAAAGCTGTTTGCCGGCCCGGCGCCGCAGGCCCTGCTCAAGCACTATGGCAAGCCGGCTGGATCGAGCTGGGCCCAGGCCTTTGGCAGCGATGCCGACGAATATTTCCAGGCGTGGTATGTCGCCAGCTATCTCAATACGGTGGCCAAGGCCGGCAAGGCGGAAAAGAACCTGCCGATGTACGCCAATGCCGCGCTCGCCTCGGCATTTGGCCGACAGAGCGCGACGACCTATTCCAGCGGCGGCCCGGTGCACCACGTGATCGATATCTACAAGGTGGCCGCGCCCGCGCTCGATCTGGTGGCGCCCGATATCTACAACCGCGACGAAAAGGCTGTGCACGCCTATCTCGATCTCTATGGCCGGCCAGACAACCCGTTGATGGTCCCCGAAATCGGCAACGACGCGGAATATGCGCGCTTTTTCTGGGACGCGCTGGGCAAGGGCACGATCGGCTATTCCCCGTTCGGGATGGACCAGACCGGCTATTACAACTTTCCGCTGGGCGCCAAGGGCATCGACGACACGATCAACGGCTTTGCCCGGATCTATCACCTGTTTGCCCCGATGCAGGCGGTCTGGGCCAAGGCGGCGGCGCAAGGACAGGTGCACGCGGCCAGCGAACCGGCCGATCCGGCGGCGGGCCACAAGCGCGAACTGCTGATTGGCCGCTACAAGGCGACGCTGGGCTTTGGCCAGGATGCGTTTGGCTTCGATCCGCCGCGCGGCAATCCGCAGCCCACCGGCGGCGCGGCCATTGCCCAGCTTGGCCCGGATGAATTCCTGATCACCGGGTTCGATACCCGCGTCACGCTCAACCTCGCCACGCCCGCGCCCGGCGAAACGCTAACCCTGCTGCGTGCCGAGGAAGGGCATTACGCCCCGGACGGCAAGGGCGGGCAGACCTGGGTGTTCGATCGGGTGTGGAACGGTGATCAGATCGACTATGGCTTCAACTTCACCAGCATCGGCCAGGTGCTCAAGGTGCGCTATGCGCGGATGAAGGGCACCGGCGTGATCGCAGCCGGCGCCGAGCATTGAGGCAGGCGGCCGGCCACAGACGTTGACGCGTCAGATCAGGCCGGCCCCGTCCAACTGCACCACGGGCACCATGCCGCCTTCCGGGCGCGGCGGCAGGGTCAAGACCAGGCCATCGGCATCCTGGCGGAACGGCACCGGCCCGCCGCCGAGCAGGCGCGCAGAGGCCACTTGGCCCGCCTGCTGGCCCAGCGACGCGATCCGTACCGGCGCATCGGGCCATTCCAGCATCGCGGCAAACAGCGCGCCGTGCTTGGTGGTAAAGCGGATATCCTGCGCGGTGAATGGGCCAGACTTGCCCTCTGCCATGATGCCGGTGTCCAGCTTGGTTGGCCCTTCGCCATAGCGCCGCCACGGGCGGCTGCCATGGATCATGGCATCGCCGTGCACCGCCATCCAGGCGGTGATCCCGTCCAGGATCTTGCTCTCTTCGGCATCATAGGTGCCATCGCCGCGCAGCGGAATCGACAGCAGCAGGTTGCCGTTCTTGGATACCACATCGACCAGGCGCTGGATCACCTGATGGGCCGGCACATAGGATTTCTGCGCGAACCGGTCGCGGTTGTAATGCCAATCGCCGATGCAGGTGCAGGTCTGCCACGGGCGCGGGCGGATATCGGCGGCAAAGCCACGCTCCACGTCTTCCACCACGGCGCGCTGCTGGTCATCGCTCAGCCGCTTGGCTGTCAGCACCACGTCGGGGCTGCCATGCCAGGCAGTGGCCTGGTTGTAGAAATGCGCGGCGGCTTCCAGGCCGTAGTGGTCGAACGGCAGGCCGTAGTCGTCGAAATAGACCATGTCGGGGCGGTAGCGCTCCACCAGGTTCTTTTGCCGCGCCAGCCAGCGTGCGGCAAAGGCCGGGTTGCGCGGCGGCACGGTTTCCAGCCACTGCCCGTCGTTGGCCTGGTGCCACTTGTCCATCGCGGCATCGCTGGTGATGCCATCGGGCGGGGCCATGTTGGGTCCGGTGTAAAGCGCCTGGGGATCGAGGCCCTGCCACCAGGTGCCCTGCCCGTGCTCGCGGCGCAGGTGCCAGGCGTCATAGCGCTGCCCGGCATGGAGCCCTTGCGCATCATAGCCATAGGCGGTCTGCCACCAGTGCCAGGCGTGGCTGGCGTGGTTCGACACGCCGAACTTGAGGCCCGCCCCGCGTGCCGCCTTTTCCCAGCCGGCGATCACATCGCGCTTTGGCCCCACGCGCGTGCTGTTCCAGCCATGATGATCGCTGGTGAACAGGTCCAGATTGTCATGGTGGCAGGCCATCGCCATGAAATAGCGCGCACCCGCCGCCTTGTAGCGTTGCACGAGGAAATCGGGATCCCAATGCTCACCGTGCCAATCGCCGATCACGTCGATGAAGCCGTGCGCCGTGGGATGGCCGTAGGTAGCAACCTGATGCTGGTAAGCCGGGGTGCCGGGAATATACATCGAGCGGCCATACCAGTCGCCACGCTCGGGCTGGCACTGCGGGCCCCAGTGCGCCCAGATGCCAAAGCGCGCCTCCCTGAACCACGCCGGCACCTGATAACCGGCGGCCAGAGACTGCCAGTCGGGCGCCAGGGTGCCCGACCGGGCGCGATGGCCGCCCGCAGCAACGCGCGCCTGGCCCGCGCCACCCACGGCGAGCGCCGCCAGCCCGCCACCCAGCACGCCGCGCCGGCTGGCGCCGAGCCATCCCCCGGCCATCAGCGCACCACCTCGACCGGCGGACGCGCCGCACTACCCTTCATGCCGGCGGGCCATTCCACCTGGCCGCTGGCATCGTTCCAGCGCACCACGGTCTTGCCGGCCTGGCTGGTCTTGTAGGCATTGGTCTGGCCATCATCGTCATAAAGCGTGGCTTCGCCATTGGCGCCGGCAAAGGCGCGCAGCTTGGCAATGCCCTGCTTTTCCGCGGTGGAAAGGATCGGCGTGCCCAGCGGCACCACGCTGCCCGCGCGCACGAACAGCGGGATCTGGGCGATCGGGGCATCGGCCTCGATCGTCTGGCCGCCGGCAAACTTGCGCCCGGTCCACCAGTCATACCAGTCGGTGCCCTTGGGCAGATAGACCGGGCGGTGGGTCTGCCCCTGTCGCGTGACCGGCGCCACCAGGAACGCCGGGCCAAACATATATTGGTCCTTCACCGTCAAGGCCTGGGCATCGCCGGGGAAGTCCATGAACAACCCGCGCATGATCGGCGCGCCGGTGTCATAGGCATGGCGCGCGGCGGCATAGGTATAGGGCAGCAGCGCATAGCGCAGGCGCAGCGTATCAGCCAGGATCGCCTCTGCCGCCGGGCCATATTGCCACAGCGCGGTGCCCGGCCGCTGGCCATGGATGCGCAGTGTGGGGGTGAAGGTGTTGTACTGGAACCAGCGCACGAACAGTTCGGGATAGTCCTTGTAAGCAGGCGCCATCGCCGTGGCGCCGGCCGGATCGACCAGCGGCGCCGTCGTCGCCTCGCCCGCGCCGCCGGGATACTGCCACCCGCCGGTGTCGCTGCTCCAATAAGTCATGCCCGAGGCCGTGGCGTTGATGCCGGTGGGCACTTGGCGTTGCAGTGCTTCCCACGTGGCGTCCACGTCGCTCGACCAGAACAGGCAGCCATTGCGCTGCGCGCCGAGATAGGCCGCGCGGCACAGGATCATGTTGCGCTTGTTGGGCCGGTCCTGTGCCGAGCCATCGGCAACGCTTTGCGTGTGCAACAGCGGGAACAGGTTGTGATAGCGATCGCCCGAACCGATCGAATAGAAATAGCCATCCGGCACCAGATCGGGCTCGGTCTCGTCCAGCCACGTCCAGTCAAAACCCTGGCTCAGGATATTGTCGCGGATCTGGCTCCAGAACCACTTGCGCGCGGCCGGCACGGTGGGATCGATCAGCGCGCCTGCGCGGTCAGAGCGGATCGGCAGGCCATCGACCGGCTTGCCATCCTTGTCGTGCAGCAGCCAGCCCTTGGCGGCGAGCGTATCGAAGTTCTTGGAAACCTTTTCAAAACGCGGCCACACGCTGATCAAAGAGCGCATGCCCATGGCGTTGAGCTGGGCATTCATGCCCTTGGGATCGGGAAAGGCGCTGCGATCGATGTCGAGGTTGCCCAGCGCCGTCCAATAGAACCAGTCGAGCACCATGATATCGAGCGGCAGGTTGCGCGCGCGATAGCCCTTGGCAATGTCGAGCAGCTCGGCCTGCGTTTCATAGCGCGCCTTGGACTGGATCAGGCCCAGCGCGGCCTTGGGCGGCAGCGGCGTGGCGCCGGTCAGGCGGGCATAGCCGGCATAGATCTCGTCGGTGGTCTTGCCGGTGATCAGGAAAAAGCTGACGCGCTCGCCCACGTTCGATTGCCAGTGCGTCTTGCCGTTGACCCCGGCCGAAACCGTGGTGGCGGAAGGGTTGTCCCAGACGATGCCATAGCCCTTGCTCGTGACCATGAAGGGCACGCACACACTTTCGCCCTCGGGTGCGTCATAATTGTGGCGGCAATCGATGGTGCGCCCGCGCAGATCGGCATAGCCTTGCTGGTTCTGGCCCAGGCCCCAGAAATGCTCGTCAGCCGTGGTGGAAAAGCTCGCGCCGACGCGGAACGTGTGCTCGCCCGCCACATCGTGCGGGCTCATTTCCCAGCTGTTCATGCGCGTGAGCGCGGCGCCGCCGGGGCGGGCAAAGCCGATCGAGACGCTGGGTAGCGACGGCGCGAAATAGCGCGCCATCATCGTCGGCGCGCTGGGCCAGGGCTGCGCATCGACGCGCACTTCCAGATCGCCGGAACGGAACACGTCAGCCCCGTTGGCGATGGCATGGGTCCAGCCAGCGGCATCGGGCGTGGCATTGGGCCCTTCGCCAGGCGCGCTGCGCGCCACGTCGGGATCAGTGGCGATGGTGACGCGCACGATATTGGGGGCATAGGGTTCGATGCTCACCGCCGCGCCGTTGCGATCAAGCACCGCCAGCGGCGCGGCCAGGGCCGGCACCGCGCAACCGGCCTGCAACAGCAGCGCGAGGGTGAAAATACGTGCCTTGGCCTTCATGCGATTGGTCCCTTCCCGTCTCGTTAATTCTGTCGCAGCCAAACCGTGGTTCAACCCGCGCAGTCGAGTGATAGCGCTATCATTATGGTGCCGATGCTGGCTTGGCAACTGGTTATCGCGCCTTGCCTTTTCCCGGCCGGTGGTCAGCCCAGCGCCGCTTCCCGCTGGGCGTTGGCGATCGTCCCGCCGATCCTGGCAAGGTGATCGGCCTGGCTGGGCATGGCCTGTGCTGCGCGCCCAATCAGGTCACGCATGCCGCGCAGCATCTGGTCCAGTTCCAGCGGGCGCAGGCTTTCGGTCAGCGGATCGTGGGACTGGGGCATGACGCCCTGGCCGAGCAGCACCGCCAGCCAGCTGGCGTCTTGAAACAGATCGGTTTCGCGTGACAGTAGCCGCCCGCTGCGGCGGAACATGGCGATCTTTTCCGCCAGCGAATCCGGGATCGCGCCGGTCCGGCACTGGTCCCAGAACGGTTCCCCTTCGCGCTCGTTGGCGTGATAGTGCAGCACCAGAAAATCGCGGATACGGTCGTATTCGTTGGCAATCTGGCGGTTGAACTCGGCCATGGTCATGGGGTCGAAGCCCATGTCGGGAAACCAGTTGAGCAACTTGGCCACGGCAATCTGGACCAGATGGATGCTGGTCGATTCCAGCGGCTCCAGAAATCCGGCCGAAAGGCCGATCGCCACGCAGTTCTTGGCCCAGCTCTGCACCCGGCGGCCGGTGGTAAAGCGGATCAGGCGCGGATCGGCCAGCGGCTGGCCATCCAAATTGGCCATCAGCGCGGCATGGGCCTGGTCATCGCTCCAATGTTCGGCGCTATAGACCATGCCGTTGCCCATGCGATGTTGCAGCGGAATGCGCCATTGCCAGCCGGCCTCATGAGCGGTCGAGCGCGTATAAGGGCGCATGAGGTCGACACAGTCTGTCGGCACGGCCAATGCCCGGTTGCACGGCAGAAAGTGCGTCCAGTCTTCGAACGGCACGCCCAGCGCCTCGCCCAGCAACAGGCTGCGCAGGCCGGTGCAATCGATGAACAGATCGCCATCGAGCATGCCGCCATCGTCCAGCCGCAGGCTGGCGATGCGGCCGCTCTCCCCGTCGAGCACGACCTCTTCGATCAGCCCTTCGCGGCGCTCCACCCCGCGCTCTTCGGCCAAGGTACGCAGATGCTGACCATAGAGCGTGGCATCGAAATGATAGGCATAGGAAAAGGTCGAATAGACCGAGCGTGGATCGCCATCGGGCTGCCGCATCTTACCGGAATAGGCGGCCTGTTCATTGAGCGAGAACGCGCCGAGGGGGGTATCATCACCCAGCGCCTGGGCGCGCAACCAGTGCTGGTGGAATTGCGTGCCGCCAAAATCGTTGCCCTGCCGCCCGAACGGATGGAAATAGCGGTGCCCCCTGGCGCGCCAGCCGGCAAATTCGATGCCCAGCTTGAACGTGCCCTTGGTCGCCTGGAGAAACGCCGCCTCGTCCAGCCCGATAACCTGGTTGAAGGTCTGGATCGGCGGGATGGTCGCTTCGCCCACCCCGATCGTGCCGATGGTTTCGGATTCGACCAGCGTAATGCGGCAACGGTGCGGGGCAATCGTGCGCGAAAGCGCGGCAGCCACCATCCAGCCAGCGGTGCCGCCACCGGCGATGACGATGGAACGGATGTGGGAAGGCGCGGTGTCGTGCGGCATGGGGTGATCCGATCGGTCAGGCCGCGGCCTGGCAATGGCGGGCAAGGTAAAAGCGGTGATCGGGTGCAGACCGGCCCATGCGCGCCAGATCCTCGCGGCGGCGTGCCATGTGCGCGCGCAGCATGTCGATCGGCAGCGCGTCGATCAGCGGATCGTGGCGCTGTGGCCAGACGCCATTGCCCAGCAGGATCGCCGCCCAGCTCGGCTCTTGATAGGATTCCCCATCGAGCAGCGGGATCTTGCCCGTCGCGTGCCAGCTATCGAGCTTTTGCTGCAGGGTATCGGGCAGGTCCATGGCGCGCACCGCCTGCCAGAACGGCTCGGGCCGCTGCGACACGCAATAGTGCGCGATGATGAAATCGCGGATGCGGTCCCATTCCACCTGGCACACGCGATTGTATTCGGCCGCCACGCGCGGATCGAAATGCTTGTCGGGGAAAAACTCGATCAAGCGGCCGATGCCGTTCTGGATCAGCTGGATGCCGGTGGATTCCAGGGGTTCCAGGAACCCACTGGCAAAACCCAGGGCCACGCAATTGCGCTGCCAGAATGCCTCGCGCCGCCCGGCGGTAAAGCGGAAGCGGCGCGGATTGGCCAATGGCGCGCCGCCCAGGCTGCCGAGCAACGCGTCTTCTGCCGCCGCATCGCTCATGTGAGCCGAGGCATAGACGATGCCGTTGCCTTCGCGGTGCTGCAACGGAATGCGCCATTGCCAACCCGCCGCCAGCGCGGTGGAGCGGGTGAACGGCGCAGGCGGATCGTGCCGCGCCGATGGCACCGCAATGGCGCTGTCGCACGGCAGCCAGTGCGACCAATCGACATAGCCCGTGCCCAGGCGCTTGCCGATCAGCTCGGCGGCAAAGCCGGTGCAGTCGATGAAGAATTCGCCATCCACCACCTGCCCATCGGCCAGGTGCAAGGCGCGGATATGCCCGGTCTGCGGATCGAGCGGCACATCGACCACGCGGCCTTCAACGCGGGTAACGCCCCAGCTTTCAGCCAGCGTGCGCAGATAGCGGGCATAGAGCACCGCATCGAAATGATAGGCGTGGGCATAGCGGGGCTGGCGCGGATCGGCCGGCGTGAACTTGCCGCGCTGTGCCAAGGCATAAGGCGCGGAATAATCGTCGATCGGTGCGGTTTCGCCCGATCGGGCCAGGCGCAGCCAATGATGGTGCGGGGCAATCCCGCCGATCGGCTCGCCATAATCGCCAAAGCCATGGAAGTGGGTATTGCCCACTTGCCCCCAATCGCAGAACTCGATGCCCAGCTTGTAGCTGCCCATCGTCGCCTGCAGGAAGGCATGCTCATCCAGGCCAAGCCTGTCGTTGAACAGGCGGAACAGCGGCACGGTCGCCTCGCCCACCCCGATGATCCCGATCTCTTCGGATTCCACCAGGGTAATGCGCAAGGGTTGCCCATCGAACGCCTTGGCCAGAAGCGTGGCCGCCATCCAACCGGCCGTGCCACCGCCCAGGATGGTGATCGATCGGATCGCTGCCTCGTTCATCACATCCTCTTCCCCGTTCCGGCCCCGGTCTCATGCGCCTGTGCGGAACAGGGGCATGAGATAACCGGAGCCGGCCGTGTGGAGCAAGATACCGCCGCGATCAGAACTTCGAGCGGACGAGGAACGCGATGTGGCGGTCGGTTTCTTCCCAGGCATAGCGCGGGTGCAGGCTGGCCGGGCCAACATCGATATAGGTCTTGGCCTTGAGCAGGTTCTGCGCCTGGAGGCCGACCTTGAGATGGCTGTTCACATCGACGATGAACGATGCGTCGAGCTGGCCATAGGCTTCGTTCCACACCGGCTGGTTGACGTTGGCACCGTTGGCGTTGGCCAAGTATTCCGAGCGCCAGTTGTAGGCGAGGCGCGCCGAAATCCCATACTTTTCATAGAGCAGAGCCGCGTTGAACGAATGCTTGGACAGGCCCTGCATCGGCAGGTTGCCCGGCAGCAGGCTGCCCGGCGCCAGCTGCGGGTTGGACGGGTTGCGCCCACCGGTGCTGGCGATGAAGGTATAGTTGCCGTTGAAGCCCAGGCCCGACAGCGCACCGGGCAGGCTATCGAAGAACATGGTGTAACCCGCTTCCACGCCCTTGATCGTGCCATGCCCGCCGTTGACCGGGATGTTGACCTGGAAATCCTGCGTCACGCCATTGCGCGTCAGCGTAACGGTCGATGCCTGGGGGCTGATGTAGTTCGACACGTCCTTGAAGAACGCGGCCAGCGTCACGGCATTGGCCTTGCCGAAATAGTATTCGAAGCTGGCGTCAAAGTTCCAGGCGCGGATCGGCTTGAGATAGGGGTTGCCGCCCGTCAGGGTACGGGGGGCGACCACCGCCGGGGTGAAGCCGTCCGCCTGGAAGGTATAGGCATAGGTTTGGTTGGCCTGCAGGTCGGTGAAGCTCGGGCGATAAATCGTCTTGCCCACCGCAAAGCGCAGGATGGTCTTGTCGTTCAGGTAGAACCGCGTGTTGAGCGTCGGCAGCACGTCGGTGTAGCTGTTGCGCGCGTCGACCGGGGTCTTGCTGCCATCGCCCACGAACGTCGCGGCATTGACCAGCGCCTGGCACGCCGCGGCGCCATTGGTGGCGATACACGCCGCCGCCGTCTGCGAGTTCGACGACGAAGAGCTGAGCGAGGGCAGGAAGATGGCGCCAACCGCCGTGGTGCGGGTGCGGATCACGCGGACGCCGATGTTGCCATCGAACCGGCCGAGCAGGCCGCTGTCTTCGCCAAAGCTCGCCATGGCATAACCGGCCAGCGTCTTTTCGGTCTGGGTATTGGTGCCATAGGCGTTGTTGTTGCCAGCGCTGCCATTGAAGGCCGCATCGGTCAGCGGCGACCAGCCGCCATTGCCGCTCTGCGTGGTAACCAGATACTTGTAGGCATTGGCTGCCCCCTTGTCGAGCAAGCCAACCGAAGGGAACCAGCCGCCCGGCACATTGACGTTCCCGCCCATGAAGTTGCCAAAATTGAGGCGCGTAGTCTGGCCCGGCAGGCCCACGTTGCCCGGGTCCTGGTTAAGGTAGATCGGCGTGCCGCCACCCCAATAGGCGGTGCTGAGCAGGCCCCAGTTGTAGTTGGTCGATTGGGTGACCAAGTCCTTGGCAGTGTTTCGCAGGCCAACCTTGAACGACTTGAAGAAGTTGCCGTCATCGAGCGTGTAGGTCACGTCGGCGCGTTCCGCCCACGAGGATGCGCGGTTGTTCTCGTTGTGCTGCATGGCAGCGTACCAGAAATAGTTGGCCGGATCGCTCAGGCTCAGGCCATTTTCGCTGAAGGTGAGGCTGGGCCGGTCACCAGTCAGGTTGAACGCCACGTTGGGCCGGCCGCCGTTCAGGCCGAAACCGTCGAACGCGGTCATGCTATAGACGCTGGCGTGCGAGTTGACGTGATCGACATCGACACTCACCGTCAGGTGATCGGTCGGCGTCCAGAACATGCTGCCATAGAATTCGCGGGTGACCTTGTCCTGCTGGCCAACGCGGCTGTCATAGACCAGCTGCGCATTGGTCAGCGTGCCCGAGGCCAGGGTATGCTGCGGCCCGGTGAAGGTGAAGCTGGGATCGAGGCTGAAACCGCCGTTCTGGTCGTTGATCTGCACGGCATTTTCAGCGTCACGCGGCGTCACCTTGGCAATCATGCCTTCAAAGGTGAACAGCAGGCTGGACGACGGCTTGATCTGCAGCACCGCGTCATACGAGTGGCGCACCTGCGTCCATTCGACCGAGCGATAGCCCAGGCCACTGGGCAGAGCCACGGTGGTGCCGGCCGGGAGACCCGATTGCGCCGCTGGCAGCGTTGTCGTGCTGATCGATCCGGTCTGGATCGCATCGGTGCGGTTGCCGGTCTTGCCGGTGGACGCGGAAAGCTGCAGGCCGATCTGGGTGCCGCCGGGCGTGTCCCAGCGGTGGCTTACCACGGCATTGCCCGAGAAGAAGCCTTCCTTGCGCTTGTCGGCATAGTTCCAGTCACCCGAAACGGCGACGAAGTTCTTGCTGTCGAGCGGCTTGCGCGTGCGCAGGTCGACGATGCCGGCAATGCCGCCTTCGACCATGTCGGCCGACGGGGTCTTGTAGACGTCGACCGCGCCCATCAGGTCGGGCGAGACGTCTTCAAAGCTCAGGCCACGGCCGCTGTTGGCCGAGAACACGTCGTGGCCATTGATTTCGCTGCGCGTCCAGGAAAGGCCACGGATGAACACGCCGCCACCTTCGGCCGGCACGCGGCCGGGGTCGCTGCCTTCCAGGGTGTTGACGTCACCGGTACGCTGCAGAGTGATGCCGGGCACGCGCTGCAGCGCTTCAGAAACGGTGCGGTCGGGCAGCGCGCCGATGTCCTGGGCAGAGATCGAGTCCACGATCACCTGCGAATTGCGCTTGGTGTTGAGCGCGTTGCTCAGCGAGCCGCGAATACCGGTAACGATGATAGACGGCACGTTCGGCTCATCGGCAGCGGCGGCCTTGCCGGCGTCTGTGGCGGCAGCGGCTTCCTGCGCATGGGCGGTGCCGACCACCAGCGAGGCGGCCATCACCATGCTGGACGTGACAAGAAAACCGATCTTGCGCGCATTGCGGCGCGTGCTGCGCCCGAAAACGTTGTGCATAACCCCTCCCAATTAAGGCTATCTCTAAAGAAATGTATTTTTTACAGATATTTCCATGCCGATCTCAGCGTCGTGAGAGACGCGCGGCAATGGCGAGAAACAGATCTATTTCCCTTAGAGCCCCCTCCTGATTGCTCCGTGTGTCAGAGCACCTCATCTGCGTTAACGCTACCATTTCAACACATGATTCGCAAACCGGATTATTGCCAAACGCCCGCCGTGCTGCGGGCTTGCCGCTGGACAGCCGCATTCGGCAACAAATCGGTAATTTATGCCGCTTTGCATCATTTGTGTTATTTCAATGGTTTAGAATTATCGTATCAATGAGATAACTAGGATTTATCGCACGCGCTTTTGCGGTGCGGGAGGCGCAGAAAATGGCCTGGCGATAGCGCTAAAACGATTGCAGGACTGTGGCAAAGCCGCAACGGTCACCCACTATTCGTGCGTGGTCACCGCAAGAGCGCGTAGCGAAAATGGCGTGACCCGTTCCCCCGCATTGCGCGGGATGGCCGGGTACGGATTAACCGGCGCGTGGCGCGGTCAACGTGGCGTCGGATGCGCGCAGCACCAGCGAGAAATCGACCCGCACATGGCGCGGCGCGCGCGCCTTGGGGTCAAACACGCTGTCCACCAGCAGGCGCACGGCTTCGCGTGCCATATCGGCCACTGGCTGGCGCGCGGTGGTGAGTTCCGGCCAGACATTGGTCGCCGATGCCGTATCGTCGAACCCGCAGACCGATAGCTGGCGCGGCACGTCCAGCCCCATACGGTGCGCCGCGGCGACGGTGGCGGCGGCCATGTCGTCGTTGCTGGCAAAGATCGCCGTGGGCGGCTCGTCGAGCGAGAGGAGCGCCAGCGCGCAATCCATGCCCGAACGGAACGTGAAATCGCCGGTGGTTTCCAGGCGCCGATCGCCATCGATGCCCGCTTCGGCCAAGGCACGGCGATAGCCGTTGCGGCGCAGGGCGCTGGCGGTCTGGTTGGGCGCGCCGCCGATAAAGCCGATCCGCCGATGTCCCAGCCCGGTGAGCCGCGCGGTCAGCGCATAGGCGGCCGCCTCGTCATCGATAGTTACGGCATGGGCCAGCGGCGAAGGTGCCCCGGTGGCGACCTGCGCCATGACGAGCCCGGCGCGGTTGATGCATTCCAGCAGCAGCACATCGTCAGACAGGGGCGGCGGCAGCAGCACGGCATCAACGCGGTGCGACAAGAGCTTGGCTGCCAGCGCTTCGCGGCTGGCCTCTTCCTCGAAATGCTCGACCAGCAACTGCGCGCCCATGGCGTTGGCCTGCTCGTTCGATCCGACCAGGAACTCGCTGAGATAGGCCGAACTCGGGTTGGAATGGAGCAGGCCGATGCGGCACTGCCGGCCGCCGGCCAGGCTGCGCGCGGCAAGATTGGGGACATAGCCCAGTTCGGCAATGGCCTTTTCCACCTTGGCGCGGGTGGCCTCGTGCACTTTGGGATCGCTGTTGACCACGCGCGACACCGTCATCGGCGAAACCTGCGCCAGGCGCGCGACATCGGCCACCGTCGGCCCACGCGCGCCCCGGCGTTGCCCACGCTTGACGCGGCCGTTGTCCTGATCAGTCATCCCCGCCGTCCTAAGCCCCGCCAATGCGGCATGCAAGCGAAACGGCCAACCCGATACCAAATTGATACCGCTATCGCGCGGCGCGTATCGGCCAGGCGAGAGACGGGGCGATCAGGGTATCGGCATAGTGAAGGGGCTCAGCGGGCTGCCATCGGCATCGAACAGGTTGACCACCGGGCTATCTGCCCAGAGATACCGCAGTGTCACGTCACCAGTGCGCACGGGGATGGCCACCGTATCGGGGGCGTCCAGCTTTGCCGGGGCAAACCGGCAATGGCCTGCCGCATCGCACAGCTCAAAGCCGATCGGCACGGCATCGCCGATCACCCGCAATGGCCGGTTGAAGCGCAGCCGCACCTGGTCGTTGCCCTCGCGCAGCACCACCGGCAGCGCGGCAACCGACTTGCCGGCCAGGGCCTGGGCCAGCCGTTGGCCCACCGGCTTCTTGCGCGTGGGGTGGATATCGTCAGGGTCACCCACATCGATCGCCACGGCCAGGCCGGCGTCGGGATCGCTGGCCGCCACATCGCGCTGCGCCTCGCGGATCTGCGGCCAGAAGGCATCGGTTGGGCCAGCCACCAGTGGGCCATAACCGGCAATCTGCACGATGCCGAAAGGCCGCGTGGCAAAGCGGCTGCGCCAATCGGCGATCAACGCGCGCAGCAAGCCACGATAGCCGGTTGCATCGCCGGCATTCGATTCCCCCTGGTACCAGGCGATGCCGGCCAGCGGGATATCGCCCAGCGGGGCGATCATGCCGTTGTACAGCGTGGTCAGCCCGCTCGCCGCGATCCATGGCGGCATCGGAATCTTGCCGGCACGCGCCAGCGGCATGCCCTGGACCACCTGCCATCCGGCAATCGGGATGCTGCCGTCGGCCAGTTCCAGGGCCGGCAGGCTATCGCCATGCAGGCCGCCGCCGCTGCCGGTATCGAGCACGTTGACGGTGATCGTATTGGTGCCGGCGTGCAGGCTGCCGGCCGGCAGCATATAGTGGCGCTGCGTGTTCCAGCCCACCCCCGCGCCCACCGCCACGCCGTTGACCAGCGTCTGGTCGATATCGTCGACCACGCCCAGACGCAGCGCGCGGGCCGCCCGGGCCTGTTGCGCGCTAAGCCTGACCGTGGCGGTATAGGTGGCGGTGCCGTCAAACCGGGCATAGGCCGGATCGCCCCAGTCTTCCCACAGCTTGCCCACGTCAGCGCTGCGGGCCGCCCCCTTCCCCGCCGTGCGCGCGAAAAAGGCACGCAACTGCTTGCCCCAGGCCTGCTCGGCCGCAGCCGGATCGCGCCGGCGCAGGGCCAGCAGCTCCAAATCATCGTCGTGCCCACCAGCTTGGCGCACGGCCGCCGGTGACATCCAATCCTCGATGATCGAACCGCCCCACGATGCCGCGATCAGGCCCACGGGCACCTTGCGCGTCGCCTGAAGGCTGGCTCCCATGAAATAGCAGACGGCAGAAAAATCAGGCGTGCTTGCCGGGCCAGCCGGCGCCCAGGCTACACCCGCACCGAATTGCGGCTGCGGTGTCAGGCTGCTTTGCTTGGGCACGTTGAACAGGCGCAGATCGGGATTGGCACTGCCCGCAATCACCGCGTCGGCATTGGTGGCGTGGCGCAGCGTGAACTCCATGTTGGACTGGCCCGAACACAGGAACACGTCGCCAAACGCCACGTTGCCGAGCTGCGTCTGCTGCCCGGTCGACGTGGCAAAGCGCAGGTGGTGGCCGCCGCCCGCAGCCTGGGGCGGCAAGGCAATCTGCCATGTTCCATCGGCCGCCACGGTCGCATCGGGCAGCGCGCCACCGTCCAGGCTGGCATGGACCACGCTGCCCGGCTCCCCCATGCCGCGCAGGGGCACCGGCTTGCCCCGCTGCAACACCACGTTGTCGGTCAGGACCGGTGCCAGGGCAAAGGGCGCGGCCTGCGCCGCCACCGGCAAGGCCAGCAGCGGAAAGGCGGCGGCAACAACGGGCACAGCAAGGCGAAATGGACGCATGGCCGACAGGGCTCCTCTCTTACGGCCAGCCCAGCACCATCGTCATAGTGGCCAGCGGCGGTTTGTTTGTCGCGGGATTGTTAGCGCTATCTTGACTACATTTCGAGCGCAAATTATGCCTCGTCCCCGCAAACAAAAACACAACGGCAAAGGCCGGGCAGCGCACCGCTCCCCCCGCCACCGCCAGGGAAGGAGAATGTCATGCCTGGAATCCCGTTCCGTGGCGCGCGCCGGTTGGCCTGCACTACCCTGGCCAGCGTCCTGGCGCTCGGCGTGGCCGCGCCTGTTCACGCGCAATCGCCGGCAGCGGCCAATGCCGCCGCCACCCCGCTGGCGAGCGGGCCTTATCACTGGCAGACCGTGCCATTTGGCGCGGGCGGTTTTGTCGACGGGTTTCTCTATCATCCGCGCACGCCGGGCATTCTCTATGCCCGCACCGATATCGGCGGCATGTACCGCTTTGATTTCGAGAACAAACGCTGGATTCCCCTGCTCGATCACCTGGGCCGCGACGATGGCGATCTGATGGGCATCCTGAGCTTTGCCGTCGATCCCAACGCGCCCGACCGCGTCTATGCCGCTGCCGGGCTCTATCTCACGCAATGGAGCCGCAAGGGCGCGATCCTGCGCTCTGACGATCGCGGCCGCACCTGGCAGAAAACCGAACTGCCGATCGGCGTAGGTGGCAACAGCGACGGGCGCGGCACGGGGGAGCGGCTGGCGGTCGATCCGCGGCAGGGCGACGTGCTCTATTTCGGCTCCAACCGCGACGGCCTGTGGAAGAGCACCGATCGCGGCCTTACTTTCGCCCGCACCGGCGCAAAGGTCGGCGGGTTCAGCCTGGTGGCGGTCGATCCCGCGGCGCCCGGCCAGGTCTGGGCCGGATCGACGGATGGCACGGGCGCGCTGATGCTGAGCCGCGATGGCGGCGCCAGCTTTGCCGCCGTGCCGGGCCTGCCCGCGATGGTGCCGCAACACCTGGTGTTCGGCCGCGATGGCAGCCTCTATGTCACCTTTGCCGGGGGCGACCAGGCCAGCACGCTCAACCCCAGCAATATCAAGACCGGCGCGGTGTGGAAGCGCGATGGCCACGATGGGCCCTGGCACGATATCACCCCCACCCCGCCCGCGCCCGGCCTGCCTGGCGGCTTCTCCGGCGTGGACCTGGCCAGCGACGGCACGCTGGCGGTCTCGACCATCGATCGCTGGGCGCCGGGCGATGATATCTATCTTTCGCGCGATGGCGGCGCGCACTGGGACGCGCTTTCGGCCCATGCGCGGCACGATCCCGGTGCCTATCCCTGGCTGGTCGATTACATGAAGGGCCGCGACACCATGGGCCACTGGCTGGCCGATTTGAAATTCAACCCGTTCAAGTCCGACGAGATGATCTATGGCACCGGCTATGGCCTGTGGATCAGCCGCAACCTTGCTTCGGCCAAGCCGGGCGAGCCGGTGACGTTCGATTTTACCGTGGGCAATCTGGAAGAGGCCGCCACGCTGCAGATGGCCTCTCCCACCGGCGGCGCGGCCGTGCTGGCCGCCTTTGGCGACGTGGGTGGCGGCGCCTGGGAAGACCTGGCGCGCACCCCGCCGCGCAAGGGCCTGTTCACCCCGGCAAGCGAGACCAATTTCAGCATCGACTATGCCGGGGCCAAGCCGGGCAGCATGGTGCGCCTGGTCGATCATGGTCCCAGCTATGGCTATACCACCACCGATGGCGGCGCGACGTGGACACCGTTTGCCAGCGCCGCCTATCACTCGCCCGCCCCTGGCGGCGATTGGCGCAGGCCGGGCGTGGCAGCGATATCGGCCAAGGGCACCACGCTGGTCTGGGCGCCGGAGAAGGATGGGCTCTATGTCTCGAAAGACATGGGCAAGACCTGGCAGCCTTCCACCGGCATCGCCGCGCGGGCCGATACGTCCTATCTGCCCGTGGCCGACAAGGCCGCCGATGGGCTGTTCTATGTCTATGACCAGGCCAGTTCGGCGGTGCTGGCCAGCGGCGATGGCGGCAGCAGCTTTACCACCCTGATCGCAGGCCTGCCCAAGGTGGAAAGCTGGCAGAAGGGCACGCTGGCAGTGGTGCCCGGCCGGGTGAGAGACCTGTGGCTGGCGCTGCCGATGGGGCTGTTCCATTCGCCCGACAGCAAGACCAAGGTTACCCAAATGCGCAAGGTGACCGAGGCCTGGCTCGTCAGCTTTGGCGCGCCGGTGGTCAAGGACGCGTATCCCGCGGTGTTCCTGTGGGGCAAGGTCATGGGCCAGGAAGGGCTGTGGCGGTCTGACGATGCCGGCGCCAACTGGGTGCGGATCAACAGCCCGGACCAGCAGTTCGGCACCTTGCGCGCGATCGCGGGGGACATGCTCGATCCCGGCACGCTCTATCTGGCGCCGCATGGGCGCGGCATCATGGTGGGCATGCCGGCCAACAAGCCGCTGCCCGTGGCCGGCGCGGCACCGGGTGCAGCCGCCGCATCTGCCTCCGTCCCTGCCGCCACCGCCACTCGCCAGATCGCCGTTGACGTGGCGCGCGATGGTGGGCCGATCGATCGGTTCTTCGATCTCTCGATCGGGTCAGACTATCCCGGCACGCTGCGTCGCCCGGAAAACATGGCGCAGCTCAAGCTCGCGAGCGAAGAACTGGGCTTTCGCACCATCCGCTTCCACGACATTTTCCACGATGCGCTGGGCACGGTAAAGCGCGTCAACGGCAAGATCGTCTATGACTGGACCGCGATCGACGCGCTCTACGATGATCTCAAGGCGCGGCACCTGCGCCCCTTCGTGGAACTTGGCTTTACCCCCGATGCGCTGAAAACCTCTGATCAGACGATCTTCTACTGGAAAGGCAATACCTCGCACCCGCAGCCCGGCCCGTGGCGCGATCTGATCGACGCCTTCGTGCGGCACATGATTGCCCGCTATGGCCAGGACGACGTGCGGCAATGGTATTTCGAGGTGTGGAACGAGCCCAATCTCGCCGGCTTCTGGGAAAACGCCGACCAGCAGGCCTATTTCGGTCTCTATCTGCTGACTGCCAGAACCATCAAGGCGATCGATCCCCAGCTCAGGGTCGGTGGCCCGTCCACCGCGGGCGCGGCCTGGGTGCCCGAACTTCTCGCCGCAGTGAAAGCCAAGGGCGGCACGATCGATTTCGTCACCACCCACACTTATGGCGTGAATGGCGGGTTTCTGGATGAAATGGGCAAGGACGATACCAAGCTCGATCCCAGCCCCCAGGCGATCACCGGCGATGTGCGGCGTGTGCGCCAGCAGATCGACGCCTCGGCCTTTCCCGGCTTGCCGCTTTATTTCACCGAATGGAGCACCAGCTATACCCCGCGTGACCTGGTGCACGATTCCTACGTCAGCGCGCCCTATATCCTGTCCAAGCTCAAAAGCGTGGAAGGCGCCGCGCAAGGGATGAGCTATTGGGTCTACTCCGACCTGTTCGAGGAGCCGGGCCCGCCAACCACCGAATTTCACGGCGGCTTTGGCCTGATGACCAAGGATGGCATCCGCAAGCCGGCGTGGTTTGCCTACAAATACCTCCACGCCCTGCAGGGCCGCCGCGTGCCGGCTGACGACGCGCAAAGCTGGATCGCGCGCGACGGACGCAAGGTGGCCGCCGTGGTGTGGGATTTCGAGCAGCCCGCCCAGCCGACCAGCAACCGCAGTTTCTTTGGCAAGCTGGTGCCCAATCATCCGGCGGCGCCGGTGCGCCTGGCGTTCAGCCACCTCGCGCCCGGTCGCTATCGCTATACCCTGCATCGCACCGGCTATCGCGCCAACGATGCCTATTCCGCCTATATCGACATGGGCGCGCCCGAGCGGCTGACCCCGGCCCAGCTTGCCAGCCTGGCCGCACTGGCCCAGGACAAGCCCGAAGCGAGCGAGACGGTGACCGTCAGCGCCGATGGCCAACTGATGCGCGACGTGGCGATGCATAGCAACGATGTCACGCTGGCGACGCTCGAACCGGTGCAGTGACCATGCGCAAAGCGGCGCGGAAAGGATCGCTCCCTTCCGCGCCGCCGCGCTGGTTCCGTCAATCAGCCCCGCGTTGCCGCGCTCAACCGGCGGCCGAGCGACAGCGCGACCACGCCGGCAACGATGGCACTGGCCCGGGGATGGTTGCGCACCAGCTGCTCGCCGCGTTCGATCAGAACCACTGCCCGGTCGATCGCCCGGTCGATCGTCTTGCCGACCAGGCCTTCCACGCGGCCTTCGATGCGGCGGCTCTGGCCGCGCAGGCGGGTGGCATCATCGCCGGTAACCGTGCCGATGCCCTGTTCGATGGTGCCGGCCGCTTCCTTGATCGCGCCCGAAATGCGATGTTCGTTCATGATCATGCTCCTTGCGTTGGAACGTTGGTCAAAGTGGTGATGGCTTGGCTCAGGCGTGGTTGCGGCGGGTGGCGGCAACACCCCCGGCGGCGGCAGCGCTGGCGCCCAGCATCATCACCACGAACAGGGCAAAGGCAGTGCCGGCGGCCAGATCGGCGCCCTTGCTGCCAGCGTCGATCGCGGTATCGATCGCGCTCTGCTTGGCGGCCAGGAACTGCTGGCGGGCCTTTTCGACGCGGGCCATGGCTTCGTCGGGCGAGATCTTGTTCTGCGCCGCCACGATCATCGCCACGCGCTGTTCGGCCGCGCGCCCCTCTTCACCGCCCTTGGCCATGGCCGGCAGTTCCGCCACGATCGCCTTGCGGCCCTGTTCCGGCGTCATCGCGGCCGGATCGTTGGGCGTGGTATCGAGCAGCGCGGAAACCTGCGCGTCGACATCGGCCTGGTCCACGCCGGCCGCCCTGGCCACCGTGGGCGTGACCGCGCTGGCACCACTGGCCGCTGCCGTGGCCACGCTGCCCACCGCGCGGAACGCCCCGCCAACGATGCCGCCCACCGCCGAAGAAAGCAGGTAGAAGGTCAGCAACAGGGTCAGGCCCCAAATTGCCAGGCCATGCATCACGCCATCGACCGGGCGGCGGCTGCGCGATACCAGCGTGGCGCCATAGGCACCGGCGGCCAGCGCCAGAATGCTGCTGACCGTCCACCAGACCAGCGCGCCCAGGCCAAGCCCGCCGGCACTGGCGCCGCTCGCCGAACCGGGATTGATCGCGGAAAAGCCGATGCCGGCGCCAAGCAGGCCCAGCGTCACTTCAATGGCCAGCGCGATCACGGTGCCGGCCATCAGGGCCGACCAGTTCATGCGCGGGGCCAGACGGTCGTCAATGCGACCGTCAATCATGGTCGTTGCCATGCAAATCTCCTGCGGGAAGAAAGGTATCTTCGTGTGGTGGTGGTAAGAAAGGCGCGGGGCGCGCGTTATGGGCGGGCAGACTTGCGCACGGCCTTGGCCTGCACCTTGCCGGCCAGCTTTTCCGCCGCGCCTTGGGCACGGGTCTGGTCATTGCCGGTGATCTTGCCGATCGCTTCCAGGATCGAGCCCTTCACCTGGCGCACTTCGCCTTCGATGCGGTCTTCGTTCATGGGAACCTCCCATCACGTAGCGCGACCATCGCGCCGATGATGGAGAGATAGGCCGCCCCAATCGCCCGCGAGAGATGCAGAAGTACCAAATCGTATGGTACAAACTGGCCAAATCGGCGGGGCGGGTTTGGTGCTGGCGGCCGTTCTGCGAAACATCAAGCGGGACCCCGGATCAAGTCCGGGGTGACGAAAATTTAGGTGTATTTAAATACCTAGCGTCACCCCGGACTTGATCCGGGGGGCCTGCTGCAATCCAACCGTGCCTGTCAGCGGATCGGGCGTTGCAGCGGATAGCCACGCTCGCGCGCCCACAGCACGGCCTGCGCCCGGCGGTTGACGCCGATCTTGGCATAGACGCGGGCCACATGATTGCGCAGCGTGTTGCGCGAGACGCCCATTTCGCGTGCGATCGTGGCATCGTCACCACCTTCGCACAGCAGGCTGAGCACTTCCTTTTCGCGCCGGGTCAGTTCGCTGGTTTCGGCAGGGCGCTCGCTGCCATGCGGCGCGCGCAGGTTGGCGAGTTTTTCCACCACGGTGCGGCTGAACCAGTTGGTATCCTTCATCACCGCCTCTATCGCGCTGATCAGTTCCAGCTCGCTGTGGCGGCGTTCGTGAATGTCCTGGATCACCCAAAGCGTGCAGGTGTCGCGCCGCAAGGGGATCGCCGCGGCCGAAACCAGGCAGTCGGTTACCCCGCCATCCTTGGCGCGCAC
Source organism: Novosphingobium sp. 1529 (assembly GCF_040544855.1). Lineage (NCBI taxonomy): Bacteria > Pseudomonadati > Pseudomonadota > Alphaproteobacteria > Sphingomonadales > Sphingomonadaceae > Novosphingobium > Novosphingobium sp. 1529. The sequence goes on along the minus strand of NZ_JBEPKW010000003.1, from coordinate 19,554 downwards.
TTGCGCATCGCGCCCGCGAAAGGCGCTGCGTTCGACCAGCTGCTCGGCAACGGATGGCAGGAACGTGGCATCGGCCCACAGCTTGAGCGCGGGCATGGTCTTGCCCATCGCCTCGTCCGATGACCACCCGGTCAACTGGTGGAACGCGTCATTGGTATCGCACAGCGTGTGATCGCCGCGCGTGGTGATCGCCATGGCCACCGGCGCGAGGCGGAACGTGGTGACAAAGCGCTCTTCGCTGTGGCGCAGTTCGTTTTCGGCCTGGCGGCGCGGCTCCAGGTCGGCAAACGAGAACAGCATGCAGGGCTCATCATCCAGGTCCACTGGCTGCCCGGCCACGATCACCAGCTTGCGCCCACCATCGGGCAGTTCCAGATCGGCCTGCATCTGCGGCACGGTGCGCGCCTCGCGGATGCGTTCCTTGGCCGTGTCGATATCGGCCGCGTCCTTGAGCACGTCGATCTCGTACAGCGTGCGGCCCAGCACTTCGTCCTTCTGGTAGCCGGTCAGATCGAGGAAACCCTGGTTGACCTTGACATAGCGCAGGTCAGACAGCCGCATGATCACCGCCGGCGCGGGGTTGACGTTGAATGCCCGTTCGAAGCGCAGCTCTGCTTCATACCGCAAGGATACGTCCTGGATGATCAGCACCAGCAGATCGGGCGTGCCGCCAGCATCGGACAGGATCAGGCTGCGGATCTGGTGGATCCAGCGCGGCTCGTCCTCGCCTTGCGGGATCACCTCGACCACCACCTCATCGAACGCCTCGCCGGCGATCACCCGATCGAGCGGATAGTCACCGCGCTCCAGGCGGTGGTTGTTGCGATAGCGCAGCTGGAAGCGGCGGCGATAATCGTCAACATCCGCGCCCAGGTCTGCCAGCCGTTCCACGCCATGCATGACAAGGGCTGCCGGGTTGGCCCAGACGATGCGCTGTTCCGCGTCAACCAGCAGCACCCCCTCGCTCAGGCCGCCAATGATATGGCGCAGGCGCTCCTGCTCGATCGACGGGTCTGCCGCTGTCTTGTCCATGGGCGCTTCAATGCCCGAGGGCGCAGGCCGATCCCGGCGTTTTTCGGCCTAGTCGAACAGCCGGTGCGGCAGGCGCCAGGCAAGGCCGATGCACGCCAGTTGCAATGCCGCGATCACGGCCAGGGCGGCCATGGCGGGCGGGGCGAATGCCCTTGCGCCGGCGGCGAAATAAAGGCTGCCGACCAGGGCCACGCCCAATGCCGCGCCAAACTGCTGGCTGGTCTTCAAAAGCGCGCTGGCCGCCCCGGCATGATCGCGATCGACGCGCGAGACCACCACCGGGCCGACACAACCCGAGGTCATGCCCATGCCTGCGCCTGCCAGCATCAGGCACAGCCCCACGGCAAGCCAGGGCAAGTGCGCCATGGTAATCCCCCATAGCACCAGCGCCGTTGCCGGCAGCATCACGCCTGCACCCAGCACGAGCACCCAACGGCCGAGGCGGGGCAGCAGATTGCGGCTCATCACCCCAATGCCGAACATCGCGCCAAGCCCATAAGGCACGTGGAGCAGCCCGGTGAACAGCGGCGTCTGGCCACGTTCGGCCTGCATGGCAAAGGCAAAGACCAGCAGAAAGCCCGCGCCCACCGCGCCGAACACGATCGCCAGCGCCAGCCCCTGGCGAAAGCTGGCGATGCTGAACAGCGCCGGATCGAACAGCGCCGGCCGCCCGGCACCCACGCGTTTGCCGGCGTGGCGCCAGGCGAGCACGCCCAACGGCACCACCGCCACCAGGGGCCACAGCATGGCGCCGCCATGCCCGGCTTCCGCCGCGCCGATCAGGGGATGAAGCAGCGCCGCCATGGCCAGGCCGAACAGCGCCATGCCGATCAGGTCATACCCCGCAGGCCGGCTCGATCGCGCCTCGGGCAGGAAGACCAGGCCGGCGATCACCGCGCCCACGCCCACCGGCAGGTTGATCAGGAATACCGCGCGCCAGCCCAGATCGAACAGGTTGGCCTCGATCAGCAAGCCGCCCAGCACCGGCCCGGCAATCGCGGCAAGCCCGCCGATCACGCCGAACAGCGCCATGCGCGACACCCGCTCCAGCGGCGAAAACATCACCTGCACCATGGCCATCGCCTGGGGCGCCATCACCGCCCCGGTCGCGCCCTGCAACAGGCGCGCCGCCACCAGGGCAGTGCCGGTATGCGCCAGCCCACAGGCGGCCGATGCCAGGGTAAAACCGGTAACCCCCACCAGGAACATGCGGCGATAGCCAAAGGTATCGCCCAGCCGCCCGCCAGCCATCAGCAGCACGGCAAAGGCCAGCGAATAGCCCGCCACGATCCACTGCGATGCCTGGGCATCGGCACCCAGGCTGGCCTTGATCGCCGGCAACGCGGTGTTGACGATCGTCATGTCGACGATCTCGAGCACCAGGGCAATGATCAGGGTGGCAAGCGCAAGAGTCTTTTGGCGGTGGGTCAGGCTATGGGGGTCGATCACGCTCAGATCTTGCCTTCGCGCAACATCGATACGGCGGCATCGGCCGCGCGCGCGGTCAAGGCCATATAGGTGAGCGACGGGTTCTGGGATGCCGAAGAGCTCATCTGCGCGCCATCGGTGACGAACAGGTTGGCCACGTCGTGGGCCTGGCTCCACTGGTTGAGCACGCTGGTCTTGGGATCGCGGCCCATGCGCGCGCCGCCCATCTCGTGGATGGAACTGCCGCCTGCGCCCGGCCGGTCAAAGCCCATGATAACATGGCCGCCGGCCGCCGTGAGCATTTCGGCTGCATCGGCCTTGGCCTGGGCCAGGGCGGCATGCTCTTCCTTGCCATAGGCAAAGTCCACCTTGAGCTGCGGCAGGCCGTTGGCGTCGGTCTTGCTGCGATCGAGCGTGAGGCGGTTGGTCGGCCGCGGCACGCAATCGGCAAAGGTCACCAACACCATGCGCCACGGCCCGGGCTTGCGCAGCGTGTTCTTGTAATCGGTGCCGGTGCCCGCCAGCCGCTTGCCCTGCGTCCACGTGCTTTGCAGCGCGCCACCCTGGAACGAATAGCCGCGCGTGTGGCCAATGCCGTCCAGCGTGTCCATGTTGCGGTAGCGCGGGATGACGATGCCGGTCGGGCGATTGCCGAACGAAGTATGGCCCTCGAACCCCGGCATGATCGCCGTAGCCGAGAGGGTATTGGCGTGGTCCATGATGTGCGTGCCCAGCACACCGCTGGAATTGGCCAGGCCCTGCGGCATGGCATCGGTGGCGGAATTGAGCAGCACGTGCACCGAATTGAACGCACCGGCGTTGAGGAACACCAGCCGCGCGCTCGCGGTCTTGTGCACGCGGGCCTTGGTATCGAAATAGCGCACGCCGCGCGCGCGCTGGGTCGCGGGATCGAAATCCACCGCCTCTACCACGGCGTCGGTGATCACGGTCAGGTTGCCGGTGGCCATCGCGGCAGGCAACGTGCTCGATTGCGTGGAGAAATAGGCGCCATACGAGCAGCCGCGCGCGCAGATCGAGCGATACTGGCACGGCGCGCGCCCTTCCTCGGTCTTGGCCTCGGTCAGGTTGGCGGTCCGCCCCACGGTCAGGCAGCGTTCGGGCCAGCGCTTGGCGATTTCGGCGCGGGCGTGCTGTTCCACCACGTTGAGCGCCATGGGCGGCTGGAACTGCCCATCGGGCAACTGCTTGAGGCCTTCGTGCGCGCCCGAAACGCCCACGAAGCGCTCGACCTTGTCATACCACGGCGCCAGATCGGCATAGCGGATCGGCCAATCGGTGCCATGCCCGTCGCGGGCATTGGCGCCAAAGTCATAGTCTGACCAGCGATAGCACTGCCGCCCCCAGGTGAGCGAGCGCCCACCCAGTTGATAGCTGCGAAACCAGGTGAAATCGGTGCCGTCCCCGGTCTGATAGGGGTTCTGCGCGTCGTTGACGAAGTGGCCTTCGGTAAATTCGTTGAAATGGCGGTTGAGCATCTGCACGGGATATTCGCGCTCGTACAGGGCGGTATCGCCCTCCCCGCGGAACGGCATCTCCCACGGCGCCTTCATCTCGGTGTCATAGTCCTGCTGGTGCCGGATCTCGCGCCCCCGCTCGATCATCAGCACCTTGAGCCCGGCTTGGGTCAGTTCCTTGGCCGCCCAGCCGCCGCTGATCCCCGAGCCCACCACAATTGCATCGAAATCCATGGGAAAATCCTGTCTGCTCATCAGCCGAAGTCGATCGCCGTCCAGTCGCTGGAATAGGCGCGCGTGGTGGGCGTCACGGGCACGTCGGGGTCCCACCGGCCGGGCACGAGTTCATAGTTGAGTTCCTTGGAACCGCCGATTTCCGAGGTGTAATACCCTGTAAGGACAAGGTTCTTAATGGTGTGCCAGGGCTGCGCCATCGGCGCGTCGGCAAAGGCATCGCGATCCAGGCCCGCCACGGCGGCCTGCCGCGCCGACAACCCGGCGTGGGCAAAATCACCGCCGGCGCGGCGATCGAGTTCGAGAGCCAGCCAGCGCGGATGGTCAAAGCGTCCATCGGTGCTGGAAAAGCCCTCCAGCCCCGGTGTGGTCACCGGCTGGTGCGCGCCGCCCAGCCCGTGCGCCAGGCCCAGCAAGACGAAAGCGCCTGCGCCCACATCCCCCGCGCCCGCCGTGTCGGTACGCGGAATGACGATCTGTGCCACATCGCGCATCAGGCCCTGGTAGCGCACGATGTTCGCGTCCTGCGGCGCAGAAGCGGCGACGGCTGCAGCGGCCGGCCCAACGGCAAGGCCCAGCAACACCAACCCGGCGAGGAAATCCCGGCGCTGCCATCCCGTACCGGCTGGATGTGGAGAATCGGCGGCGACAGTCATGCATCCTCCCGGTGTACGATCGTGCGGGCGCCAGCGCGGCACGTGCGCCCGTTTAATTAGAATTTCAATTATTGTTCTGCATCGTGCCTGTCAAGCCTGCCCCGCCGACACAAATGGGCAAACGCTTGCATGACAGGCACTTGATCGTGGCGCGCTCAAAAGCCCATCAGCTGGCGATTGAGCGCGCGATCGGCCCCACCCGCGGCGAAATCATCAAACGCATGCTCGGTCACGCGAATGATGTGGCGGGCAATGAACGGGGCGCCTTCGGCCGCGCCCTGTTCGGGATGCTTGAGCGCGCATTCCCATTCCAGCACGGCCCAGCCAGCGAAATCGTATTGCGCCATCTTGGAAAAGATCGCGGGGAAATCGACCTGCCCATCGCCCAGGCTGCGAAACCGGCCGGGCCGATCGACCCAGGCCTGATAGCCGCCATAGACGCCGCTGCGGCCGCTGGGGCGGAATTCGGCATCCTTGACGTGGAAGCAGGCGATGCGTTCGTGATAGATGTCGATGTAGGCCAGGTAATCCAGGCACTGCAGCACGAAGTGGCTGGGATCATAGAGGATCTTGGCGCGCGGATGGTTGCCCGTGCGTTCCAGGAACATCTCGAACGTCACGCCATCGTGCAGGTCTTCACCGGGATGGATTTCATAGGCGGCATCAACGCCGTTGTCCTCGAACACATCCAGGATCGGCTTCCACCGTCGCGCCAGTTCGTCAAACGCATCCTCGACCAGCCCCGCTGGGCGCGCCGGCCAGGGATAGAAATAGGGCCAGGCCAGTGCCCCGGAAAAGGTGGCATGGGCCGACAGGCCCAGGCGCCGGCTGGCGATCGCCGCCTTCTTCACCTGGTCCACCGCCCAGGCCTGGCGCGCGGCCGGGTTGCCATGCACGGCAGCCGGGGCAAAGGCGTCAAACTGCGCATCGAACGCGGGATGCACCGCGACCAACTGTCCCTGCAAATGGGTGGAAAGCTCGGTGATCGCCAGCCCCTTGTCAGCCAGCATGCCTTTCACCTCGTCGCAATAGGTCTGGCTTTCCGCAGCAAGGTCGAGATCGAACAGGCGCTTGTCCCAGCTGGGGATCTGCACGCCTTTGTAGCCCAGCCCGGCCATATAGGTGCCGATCGCATCCAGGCTGTTGAACGGGGCGGCGTCGCCGGCGAACTGGGCCAGGAAAATGCCCGGGCCCTTGATGGTCTTCATGGTGTCAGGCTCCGTCAAACAGTCAGGGGCACCCAGCCGGCACCGGCGCGGCTGGCAGAAACGGCAGTGGCGATGAACGCCATGCCGCGCAGCCCATCGTCCAGGCCGGGCAGCAACGGCGCAGGTTCGCCCCGCAGCTGGGCGGCAAAATCGCGATAGAGATTGGCAAAGGCCTCGAGATAGCCTTCGGGATGGCCAGCCGGCGTGCGCGTGCGGGCCAGGGCATCGGGGCCCAACTGGCCACTGCCAGCGTGAACGATCTCGGTGCGCCCGTCCAGCTTGGTCAGTTCCAGCATGTTGGGCGTTTCCTGGCGCCAGGCCAGCCCGCCGCGATCGCCATAGAGCCGGATGCGCAGGCCGTTGCGCTCGCCCACTTCGATCTGGCTGGCCAGCAGCACGCCGCGCGCGCCATTGTCGAAACGCAGCAGCACCGTACAGTCATCATCCAGCGCGCGGCCCGGCACCACAATGCCCAGATCGGCCAGTAGCGAGACGACTTTCAGCCCGCTGATGAATTCAGCCAGGTGAAACGCGTGAACCCCAATGTCGCCGATGCAGCCGCCCAGCCCGGCGCGCGCGGGATCGACGCGCCATTCGGCCTGCTTGCCGGTGGCCTCTGTCGCAAGCCAGCCCTGGGGATATTCCACCACGATCTTGCGCACGGTGCCAAGCGCGCCAGACGCCACCCGCGCCCGCGCCTCGCGCACCAGGGGATAGCCGGAATAGGTATAGGTGACGCCGAACGGCAGCCCGGCGGCACGCACCAGGCCAGCGAGTTCGTCTGCCTCGTCCAGCGTGGCGGTCAGCGGCTTGTCGGTCATCACCGGCAAGCCTGCGGCCAGCGCCGCGCGGGCGGCGGGCAGGTGGTGGTGATTGGGCGAGACGATCGCCACGAAATCGATGCCATCGGCCCGCTCGCGTTCGGCGGCGAACATCGCCTCAAGCGTGGGATAGGCGCGTTCCGGATCGACGCGATAGACATCGGCGGCAGCCTTGCCACGCGCGGCATCGCTGGAGAAAACCCCGGCAACCAGCTCGATCTCACGGTCCATTTCCGCCGCATAGCGGTGCACCGGCCCGATGAAGGCGCCTGGCCCACCCCCGATCATGCCCATTCGCAGACGCTGCAAGTCACTCTCCCCGCGCAGTTTCGTTTGTAATCCAAATTCTAGTTTGATAGGGCCTGCGTCGTCAAGCAGGAATGGCCCCGGCTGAACGGCCCCGACGGGAGAATATCGAATGCAGCTCGCCCGCAAGTTTTACGGCTCGCTCACGCTCAAGCCCCAGGGCGCCACGATGATCGTGGCGGGCTTCCTGCCGGTTTTTGCCATCATCGCGATGTTCCCGGTGGTTGCCGCGATGATCACCCATTTCAAGAACGTGCCCGATGCCGCGATCCGCGTGCCGGCCATGGTTACGGCGCCGGGCTATGCCATTGCCGTGCTGGCGCCGTTTGCCGGGCTGTTCGTCGATCGCTTTGGCCGGCGGCCGCTGCTGCTGATCTGCACGTTTTTCTACGGCATCGTCGGCACGCTGCCGTTCTTCCTGGAAAACCTTGATGTGATCTTTGCCACGCGCCTGCTGCTGGGCGTGTGCGAGGCCGGCATCCTCACCATCGTCAACACCCTGATCGCGGATTATTGGGAAGATGGCCAGCGCCGCACCTGGCTGATGCTGCAGGGCCTGGTCGGTCCGGCGTTCCAGTCCATGGTGTTCCTGCTGGTGGCAGCGGTGGCGGCGTGGCGCTGGAACGGCAGCTTCCTGGTCTATCTCATCGCCCTGCCGATCTTTGTTGCGATGTATCTGTGCATTTTCGAGCCCGACCAGGCTAAGGACAAGACTCGTACGGCCGGTGCACCGGCGACCACGGCGGCCGATGGCCCGTTCCCGTTCGGCACGGCCTTCCTGGTCGGCGGGCTGACGCTGTTCTGCTCGGTTCTCTATTACGTGTTCATCGTCAATGGCAGCATCGCCTGGGCCGAAGTGGGCGTGACCAGCCCGATGGCGGTAAGCAAGGCCACCTTCGTGCCCAGCTTCTTCATCCTGGCCGGCGCGGTGCTGTTCCGCATCGTCTCGCGCTTTGGCAATGCCGTGCAGATCGCCACGTTCCTGGTGCTGTTCGCCATTGGCCTGGCTGGCGTGGGCCTGGCGCATTCGATACTGGAAATGCAGCTGGCGCTGGCGGTGCAGCAGACCGGCGCGGGCATGGCCGTGCCGGCGCTGATCGCATGGGCGCAGACCAAGTTCTCGTTCCGCCATCGCGGCCGGGGCATGGGGGTGTGGACCAGCTGCTTCTTCCTGGGCCAGGCCGTCTCCCCGATCGTGGTGGGCCTGGTGGCGCGCGGTGCGGGATCGATGCAGGGGGCGTTCCTGGTCGCCGGCGTGGTCGCGCTGATCGCCGCCATCGCGGGCGGCGTCCTGGGCCTGCGCCGGCCAGCAGCGTTGCAGCCCGCTTGAGCGCCGCAGCCACGCGGCGCGCCGGGCCTGGGCATGGGCTTGGGCCGGGCCTGGCGGCGTCCTGTGGCAGCGGTATGACAGGCCGGTTGGCGTTCGCCACAAATGCCTTTAAGGCGCAGAGGGATGCGCGCGCCGTTTCAGCGTGTGCCAGCATGGGGTTGCCTTGATGCCGCAGGACATGTCCGCCTTGGCGGATGCCGTCGAATTGTCGCTTGAATCCATGGGCCGGGCGCCGTTGCAGGGGCGCAGCAAGGCCTCGCTCGAGCGTATGCTGGCCACCGCGCGAACCCTGATGGTGGAGCGCGGCAACGAGGATTTCACCCTTCAGGAGGTGAGCAGCCGGGGCAAGGTCTCGATCGGGTCGATCTACCTGCGGTTCGAGAACAAGGACAGCCTGGTGCGCGCCGTGCTCTATCGCGCGACGCAGACGCTGGCGCAGGAAGAAGACACGATGCAGGCCGCGCTGGCCGCCTCCTGCGCCACGCTCAAGGAATTCGTGCCCCACTATGTGGAAGCCTATTCCGAAGTGCTGCGCCGCAACGCACCGCTGCTGCGGTTGACGATGATGCGGGCCGAGCACGACCCGCCGATTTCCGCGCTGGGCAAGCGCGCCGCGCTGCTCGCCGAAGCAAAGGCGCTGGCGGCGTTCATGCGCTATCGCGATGAAATTGCAGGGCAAGACCCGGAAATGTGCGCCAAGGCCGCGCACCATATCATCTTTGCCACCCTTGCCCGCCAGTTGAGCCTGGGTTCGAGCAGCGAGTCGGTCACCAACTATGACTGGAACGTGCTCAAGCGCGAGCTGGGGCGGATGTGCACCGCCTATTTCGCGGCTGCCTGAGCCCATAGACCAGATTGATGGCCGGCATTGGCATTTGCCGGCTGGCGTGGGGCAGGCAGAAGGGGAAGAAGATCGGCCATGCCCGATCACGCCCTGCCCCTTGTCGATATCTCCCGCCTGCAAAGCCCAAGCCGCGCCGATCGCCTGGCCGTGGCGCAGGAACTGGACCGCGCCTGTGTCGAGGCGGGGTTTCTCTATGTCACGGGATCGCAGATCGACGCCGGGCTGCGCGCGCGGCTGGTGGCGCGGGCGCAGGACTATTTCGCGCAGGATCTCGCCACCAAGATGCAGGGCTATATCGGCCTGTCGCACAACCACAGCGGCTATGTGCCGGTGGGCGAGGAGCAGTTCGGCAGCGGCCCGCCCGACCTCAAGGAAGCCTATGACATCAACATAGACTATCACGGCAGCGAGCGCCGCCCGCTGCTGGGGCCAAACCTGTGGCCGGCGATGCCCGGCTTTCGCGCCGATGTGCAGGCCTGGTATGCCCATCTTACCGGGATCAGCCACCAGCTGTTCCGTGCCTTTGCCCTGGCGCTGGGCCTTGCCGAAACGCATTTCGATGCGCACCTGCGCCACCCGCCCAGCCAGTTGCGGCTGATCCACTATCCCCACGATCCCGCCGCGCAAGACCGCCCCGGGATTGGCGCGCATACCGATTACGAATGCTTCACCCTGCTGCACGTTACCGCGCCGGGGCTGCAGGTGGTGGATCGGCACGGCGCCTGGTTCGATGTGCCGCTGATCGATGGCGCGCTGATCATGAATGTAGGCGACATGATGGAGATCATGTCCAACGGCCGCTATCTGGCCACCAAGCACCGGGTGAAGACCGTGGCGCAGGAGCGCTATTCCTTCCCGCTGTTCTGCTCGTGCGATTATGACCACGTCATCGCCCCGGTGGTGCGCGGCGAAGCCCCGCGCTATCGCCCGATCAAGGGCGGGGAACACCTGTTCAACCAGACGGCGCAGACCTTCGCCTATCTCAAGCAGCGCATTGCGCGCGGCGACCTGGTGCTCAACGATCCGGTGCCGCTGGCCTCGTTCGGCCGGCCAGAGGCGGGTGCATGAAAGTTGCCGATCTGCTGGCCGCGCTGCCGCCTCGGCCGCTGGGCACGGTGCCGTTTCCACGCCACCTGCTCGGCGCGTTCCGGCGCAAGAGCATCACCTTCTGCACCGGGCTGACCGACGAGGGTACGCCGGTCTATTGGTTCCAGTCACGCAGCTTCACGCTCGACCTGCGATTGCCCGGCCGCGACGACACCGCACTGACCGCGCGCCAGGGCTGGGTGGGCGACACGCTGTGGGATGCGCAGCGCGGCGAAATGTCGTGGTCGGTGGCGCGCAGCTATCAACCGCGCAACCAATGGCCTGAACCGGCGCGCCTGGCGTTCATCGGTAACAGCGTGCTCGAGTTCGCGCCATCGGGCGCTTATGTGGAGGATTGGCGGCAACTCGCCACGCCTGGCCCGCTGCTTGGGCTGCGGCTGCATCTGCTGCGCGAGCATGCGACCGGGACAGACCATGCCATGGACGGCGGGCTGATCGTGGCCGGCGCGCACATGGCCCTCGCGCGATCGCGCCTGCCGGCCATCGACGCCGCGCTGGCCACCACGCCCAGCCTTGACCACGCCCTGACCCAGGGCATCGCCAGCGCGGCGCAGATCGAGAGCTACGAAGTCTCGGTCGCGCTCGACGGCGCGCACATCACCCACACCACCATCCCGGCACGGCACGGGGCACCACTGCTCCACGGTGACTTCGCGCTCCAGGCCGATGGCCAGGTGCACCAGCACTGCACGATCGACGGCATGGCCTGCACGCTGGTTTATAGCCTCGATGTGCACGAGCCGGTGTTTGCCTTTGTCACGCAGACGCCCACCACGTCCGGGGGGCAAGCCTGGCTGGAGGCTGAACGCGAGCATCTGGAGCGCAATGCGCGGGTTTTGCGTTGAGAAAGCGGGACTCCGGATCAAGTCCGGGGTGAGGTAGGTGCATGTAATATATTGTTTTTTTCGTCACCCCGGACTTGATCCGGGGTCCCGCTGCCTTGCTACCTAGACCTCCCGCGCGCGCAGGTGGCCGGTGATCTCGTCGAGGAACAGCTGCGCCGGCGTGCCGCGCTCGGGCGCCTGGCGGGTGAGCAGGTACATCGGATAGGATGGCGCCAGGTCGTCGGGCAGCAGTGGCCACAAGTCCCCGCTCGCCACGGCCGGCGCGGCGGCGAGCGTGGGGAGGAAGCCGATGCCGGTGCCCAGCCGGATCAGGCGCAGTGCCTCGTGGATGTCTTCGGCCAGGCCCGTCACCACCGTGCCGAGGCGATAGCGCTGGCGCAGGTGGGTAATGGTGTCGACCTCATCCTGCCCGGTCAGCACGAAACCTTGTTCGCGCAGGCTGGCCATGGTGGCCACGCGCGTTCCGTAAAGCGGGCTGCTGCGCGCGCAATAGAGTTGCTGGGTTTCGGTGAACAGCGGCTCGTAGGTCAGCCCGGCGCGCACGCCGCTGTCGGTGCCCACGCCCAGTTCCGCCTCGCCGCGTTCCAACACATCGAGCACGCTGCGCCAGGGCGAGACGCGGATTTCGATGCGGATCGCGGGGTGGCGGGCATGCAGGCTGGCAATCGCAGCATCGAACGCAGGCGATACGATCGAGGACACGACCTGGATGCGCGCCAGCCCTTCGACCTGCTGCAGCGCCTGGGCAATACGATGGGGTGCGGCGCGCGCGGCCTGGGCCATGTCTTCACACAGCAGATAAAGCGCGCGGCCGGCTGCGGTCAGTTCCACCCCGCTGGCACTGCGATGCAGCAGGCGCGCGCCGGCGTGCTCTTCCAGCCGCTTGAGCGCGGCGCTGATCGTGGGCTGCTGCTTGTTGAGCCGGCGCGCCGCCGCGCCGATGCCGCCTGCCTTCACGATATCGGCAAACAGGCGCAGCAGGTTCCAATCGACCTGGGCGGCAAACAAGGGATTGGGCAGCAGAGGATCGGGCGCCGGCATGACCCTTACCCTATGCCAAGGCCCGGCCGGCGGCAATGTCAGGGGGAAGCAGGCACAGCCGCTTCCCCCCGATCACATCATCAGAACGCGTAGCGCGCGCGCACGCCGATCGTGCGGGGACGTGCCCACGAGATGCGGTCACCCGGCTGATAGACCTTGTAATAGGTCGCCCGTGCCACATCGACATACTTCACGCCGTTGATCAGGTTGTTGCCGAACAGGCCGATTTCCAGGCGGCCGATGTCATAGCTGATCGACGCGCTGACATTGTTCTGCGCGGGGATCCGCGCATAGGTTGCGCTGGGGCCATCGGTCACCAGCTGACCATTGGTGATCGTGGTCTTGTAGGGGTTGAACGTGGTGAACTGGTCGCCCTGGTATTGATAGCTGGCGCGCAGGTGGATCGACTGATCGGTGCCGACATTGGCATCGTAGAACAGCGAGGCCGACGCGGTCCATTGCGGGAAATAGGGCGTGCGGTTGCCGTCAAACGCGCCGACCGTGGGGATATTCCCGTTGGCGCGCGAGTCCGTGTAGGAGGCAAAGCCCGAGAAGGTGATTTCCGGGCTAAGCTTCACCGTGGTTTCCAGCTCCAGGCCCTTGGAGCGGATCTTGCCCTTGTTGTCGGTGAAGAAGTACGAGCAATCGAGCAGCAGGCGCGTTTGCACGTCGCTCCAGTCGATCCAGAACGCGCTGGCGTTGAACGTCACCTTGCCATCGGCCAGGCGCGCCTTTTCACCAATAGTATAGTTCCACAGCTTGTCCGGGCCGAACGTACTGGGGGCCGAGGAATAGCCATAGGACGCCAGGTTGTTCTTGCAGGTCTGCGAGATGCCGGTGTCGCCGATCGGCACGGGCTGGTTGGCCCCGCCATAGCGGAAGCCCTTGGCGACTTCGGCATAGACCATGAAGTCCTGGCTGGCCTTGTACGACACGTTGGCGCGCGGGTTCACGCCGTTTGACTTGAGCGTGGCGTTCTGTTCCAGCGGCACGTGATTGATCACGCCATAGACGCCGCTTTCAAACAGGTAATACTTTTCCTTGAAGTTGAAGTAGCGCAGGCCGCCCGACAGATCGAGCTTGTCGGTGATGTGCCAGGTGGCATCGGCATAAGCGGCGAACTGATGTTCGTCCGTATCCTGAAGACCCGAGAAGATGTCATTGGAATTGAACGCTTTGTCCACGGCCTTGGAATCATAAAGGCCATTGGCCGTCTGCGGGAACGGGCCATAGAAATAGTTCATGTACGACAGGGTATCGAACCCGGCGACGGGAATGTCCTGGACCAGGTGGCGGATCTGCTTTTCATAGAACACGCCGGCGGTCCATTTCACCGGGCCGGTATTGTCGGAAGCGAGGCGTGCTTCCAGCATGGTGTCCTTGATCTTCTGGTTGATCGAATACTGTTCATAGGGGATCAGCTTGCTCACCGCCGGATCAAAGCTGGTCGGCGCCTTGTAGAGCGGATAGGTCGTGCTGCTAACCGGCAGCGTACCGCCGCTGTAATCCTGGAAGAAATAGCCGATGGTCGGCTCGGTGCTGGCCAGGTAGCCGACATCGCGATCGGTATGCGCGCCGCTGATGATCAGGTGCACGCCGCCCAGGTCATAATCGCCCGAGGCCTGGTAGAGGCGGAACTTGTCGCTGGTGCCTTCCGGGCCATTGGTGAACGTGGTGTAGTCCGCCAACCCGCTCATGCCGGTGTTAAGGCCATTGGCCTTGCTGTGTTCATAGGTGAACGCAGCGTCGAACGTGAAAGCCGTGCTGGGCGTCCAGCGCAGGGCCACGCGTGCCTGTTCGGTGGTGTTGCTGTTGCGGTTCTGCCCGGCATAGGCGCCGACATTGTCGATGAAACCGCCATCGCGGCCGACATAGACATTGGCGCGCACGGCCAGCTGGTCTTTCACCAGCGGCAGGTTGATCATGCCGCGCACGCTGCCGCTGGCCGCACCATGTTCGGTGGAAGCGGCAGTGCCTTCGATCGAGCCGGATACCTCGTCGGCACGCGGCTTGGCGGTGACGAAGCGCACGGTGCCGGCCATCGAGCCCGCGCCATAGAGCGTACCCTGAGGTCCGCGCAGCACTTCCACGCGTTCCAAGTCATAGACCTTGAGATCGGGCGTCTGCCCCTGCACCGAGATCGGCGTATCATCGAGATAGACCGCCACGAGCGAGCGGTCCGAGGTGTCAGACGTGCGATAGCCGCCGGTCGACAGGCCGCGCATGTTGAACTTGTTGAAGCCCGGCGCGCTTTCGGTGATCGAGAGCGAGGGGACAAAGCGCTGCAGATCCGACAGGTTGCCCTGGCCAGACTTGGTGATCGTGTCGACGTTCACCACCGAAATCGCGATCGGCACCTTCTGCACCGATTCCGCGCCCGAACGGCTGGCGGTAACGACGATATCTTCGATCTTGCCGCTGGGCTGGGTGGCCTGTTCATCGGCCCAGGCCGGCGCCGTCGCCAGCATCGCGGCCGAAACCACGGCGGTGGATGCCAGGAGCCGCGCGGACAGGCGCGCACGGTGCATGGCGGACAGGAGGTCGCTATTGTTCATTATACCCCTCGCACTTTCTGATTTGACTCCCCGTGCGGGCGCTCGCCACCCGCTCGACCGCGTCTGGGCCGGTACTCGTCTTGAGCATTGCCAGCTTCGCACCAAGCTGGCGTGCAACAACTGTGTTAATCGCATGCGCTCATCGGATTTTGTCATCCGCCAGGCCAAGCGCCTGGGCCAGCGGGCCAAGCCAGGGCGCACAGGCCTGCCAGCGCGACAGGCCCTGGCGGTGCAGCGGCTGGCGCACCTGCTGCGCGCTGATCGTGCGCACGGCGCGCGGATTGTCGAAAAAGCGCAGGGTTTCAGGCGCAAAGGGCAGCCCGCAATGGCGCAGCAGGCGGCGCACCGTGCCTTCCGCGTCGTCAATCAGTTCTTCGTAGGCAACTGCCATCATCGCCTGGCCCAAACCCTTGTGCATATGCGCGGCCAATGCGGCAGCGGCGCGACAATAGCGGCCCAGCGTGACAAGATCATAGCTATAGCCCTGCCCGTCCGCGAAATCCTGGGCATAAAGCGAGAAACCACAGGCCATGGGATCGCGCGAAACGTGGATGATGCGCGCCTGGGGCAGCGCCACGCGGATCAGCGCCAGGTTGAACAGGTTGCCCGGCGCCTTGTCGACGAACAGCGGCCGATCGGTCTGCCGCACGCGCGCCACCCGCGCCAGATAGGCTTCGCCCAGCGCGCGCGCTTCGGGTGCGGTCAGTGCCGCCAGTGCCGACGCGCGATCGCGGGCGCGCCCTTCGCGGATCAGCCGCGTGGTCCATTGCCGCGCTAGCAGGGTGAAATCGGCCAGCTCGGACAGACCTTCGACCGCCGGGTGGCTGGCCAGGATCTGTTCGACCAGGGTTGAGCCACTGCGCGGCAGGCCGACGATGAACACCGGGCCAGGGCGCGGATCGCCCCAGTTGGCACGCGCGGCGAAAAACGGCGCGGGGCTGGCGGCGATCGTATCGGCAACAAATCGCTCGTGCGCGGCGATATCAAACGGCACCTGCGCGCGGCGCAGCGCATTGGCGCGGTGGAGATGGTCCATCGCCCCGGCCGGCTCCTGCGCATCGAGCAGGGCGCGGCCCAGCGCGAAATGGAGATGCGCGGCCTGGGCCGGCGCCAGGCCGGGCGCGGCCAGTGCCGCTGTCATCGCGGCATGATCCTCGGGCGCAGAGTGGAAGGTCTTGAGATTGGCGAGGCTCCACCACGGCTCTGCCTGATCGGGCCGCAGCGCCAGCGCGCGGCGGTAGGCCAAGACCGCGCCGGCCACATCGCCGGCTGCGGCCAGGGCATGGCCACGCACGTGCCAAAAACCGGCGTCATGAGGCGACAATGCCAGGGCCGCATCCAGCGCGGCGAGGGCGGCATCGACATCGCCGCCATGCAGCTGCGCTGCCGCCACGAGGCCGTGTAGTGCCGGATTGCCGGGATGGCGAGCGGCGAGCGGCGCCACCAGGGCCAGCGCCTCTGGCCCGCGCTGCTGCCGTTCATAGAGCAGCGCCAGATCGAGCGCGGCGGCAGAAAAGGCCGGGGCGCGGGCCAGGGCGGCCAGCAGCCATTCTTCGGCGGCATCCTGCCCACCTTGGACCAGGCTTGCCGCCGCCAGCAGGCGCAGCCAGCATGGATCGGCGCGGTCTATCCCCGCGAGCGCATGGCCCTGCGCCACGATCTGTTGCTGTGCCTGCGCCAGCGCCGGGGGCAGCGCCTGGCCCAGCACGGCGTGCTGGCCGGCCAGGGCATGGGCTGCGATCGCCGATTGCGGGTTGAAGCGATGTGCCAGACTAAAAGCATCCAGCGCAGCGGCATCCTCCCCCGCCATGGCATGGGCAGCACCGCGTTCATAGTGCACGCCCCAGGCCGTGCTTTGTGCCAGCGGCGCCAGCACACGCAGCGCCCCAGTGGCATCGCCACAGCGGCGCATGGCAGCCGCCGCCACGAAGCGCGCCTCCAACCCCTGCCCTGCCGCCAAGGCCAGATCGCGCGCCTGCGCCGGATCGCTGGACAGCAGGGCCTTGGCGCGCGCCAGGCTCATGGCGCGGGGGCCAGGTGGCGCAGAATCAGGCCGTCCTGATGGTTGCGCACAAAGCCTTTCCAGGTGGGGTTTTCGCCCCCCTGGCTCACCGCTGCATAGGGCGTGGCAGGGCCAGTCCACCCCGCCCTGTCAGAGCGTTCGGCCGGCACGGTGAGATAGGCCTGCATCGCCGCCTGGTGCTTGAGATGCACCGCCAGAAAGGCGGTAATGAAATGCAGGCTGATGCCGTTGAGCCGCGCCTTGCGCCACACCGGATCTTCGAACCAGTCCATGTCCCACAAGGCCTGGCGCATCTGCGGCGGCGCGGGATCGGTGCCGATCGAATGGCCGGCCCCCTCGAACGCCAGCATGGTGCGATCGCTGCCCGTGGCGCCGGCAAAGATCGTGGCCGGGCCGGGATCAAAGCCGACCGTGCGATCGGCCGTTCCGGTCACCACCATGAGCGGCGCATGGATTTGCGCCACGCCGCTGCCCCACACCGGCGATGGCCCGCCGCCAGCAGGCGAAATCGCCACGACAGCAGCAATGCCATCGGCGCGCAGATCGGCTGCGGCCGGGCCATTGCCGGCATAGGCCGCGCGCAGGGCGGCCGGCATGCGCGCCAGCCACGCAGCTGTGGGATCGAGCCGGGCACCCGCTGCGGTCAACACGCCATAGCCACCAAACGAATAGCCAATCAGCGCCACCTGCGCCGGATCGGCCAGCGGCCCCAGCAACCCGGCGCGCAGGCGTTGCAACGTCAACACGATATCGAGCGGGCGGCGCAGCATCATCGGCACGGCGCCGCGCGGATCGGTGATCGGCCCATCATGATGGGCGATGGCCACCACGACATAGCCCTTGCTCGCCAGGTTTTCGCCCAGCCAGCGCAGCATCACCGGATCGTTGTCAAACCCATGCGAGAGCAGCACCAGGGGAAAGCCCTGGCCCGCCGCCGGCGCATCGGCCACCGCGCGCCCGGCTATGGTGAAGTGCACCGGCGGCTGCGGCGGCTCTGCCGTCAGGCTGGCAGAATAGGTCACGGTGTGCGCGCCGGCCGCGCCGCGCGCGGGATACCAGATGCGCAACGGCAGGGTGCGCGTGCCGCGCACGACTTGCCCCGCCGCGACCGACGCCGTCGCATCCAGTTGCCCCGAGGCCACGATCGTGCGCGTCATGGTGCCCGGTACATAGGGGCCAGGCGCAGCCAGTTCGGGCAGGCCGGGCTCTGGCTGATCCAGGCCGATGGCCAGCTTGCCCGGCGCATTGCTGGCAGGCGGCGCAGCGGCGGCAGTCAGCATGGCAAGGCCCAGCAGCGCGCTAGCACGCGTCAGGCGCCTTGCCCGGCGCGCACCGGCGCCGACTGTACCGGTCTTCTCGGTTTCCTGTGTCATGATCCTCCTGGCGCGCTGCCCTGCATTCTTGGCCCCATGCTATGCCCTCCCCTCGCTCGCACGCTATCTCGTATAGGCAATTGCCTGTGCTTTCATGTTATTCCTGCGTCGGGAAAAGCTGGCGGAACAGCCGCCCGACCCATTCGTTGCCCACCCTTGGCACCATCTCTCATTCCACGGACGTCCGTGGACGTCCGTGAAGTGGCCGAAATCAGCTAAATTTTGTGGTATAGTCGTCCGACAACATCCGGGCGAATGCGACACCAATCAGGAACAAAATGGGTATCCTGATGGGTATCGTTCTCCGCCCTTCGGCGAGGCGATACCCAGATGAGCACCCTCTTTGCGACCACGATTGCGAACGCTAAACCCAAAGACCGGCCATACAAGATGTTCGATGGCGGCGGGCTGCATCTTTTCGTCAAGCCAAATGGCTCAAAGCTGTGGCGCCTGACCTAACAGTTGGCTCAGCAAGCAGAAAACCCTGTTTCTGGGCCAATGGCCCGATCTTAGCCTTGCCGACGCGCGCGCCAAGCGCGAAGAAGCCAGGCGCCTGCTCGCCACCGGGATCGATCCCGCCCACCAGCAAAAGATTGACGCCGCCAAAGCCAGGATCGAGGAAAACAGCACCTTCAAGACTGTCGCGCTTGAGTGGATTGCCAAGCAGGAGCGTGAGCAGTTGGCTGAGGTTACACTCAGCAAAGTTCGCTGGCTCCTAGACAAGGCTTATCCCAAGATTGGTACGCGACCGATCGCCCAGATAACCGCGCACGAAGTTCTCGTCGTCTTACGCGCGGTTGAGGCGACGGGCCGCTACGAAAGCGCGCGCCGCATGCGAAGCGTTCTGGGGCGCGTTTTTCGCTACGCAGTCGCCACAGCACGAGCCGAATGCGATCCAACCAGCGACCTCCGTGGCGCTCTGACCGCCCCCAAATCCAAGCATCTCGCCGCCATCACCACTCCACACCGCGCTGGGGAACTGATGAGGGCAATCGAGCGGTACACCGGCCATGCCATCACGCTGTTCGCTTTGAAGCTGTCAGCACATCTCTTTGTGCGCCCCGGTGAACTTCGCCAAGCCGAATCAGCAGAGTTCGATTTCGATCGCAGCGTGTGGAACATTCCGGCCGAGAAGATGAAGATGCGCCGCCCGCACCGCGTCCCTCTATTATCACAGGTTTTAGATGGGGTAACGGTCCGGCGTCGGTTGCGCATCCCTGATGCAGGGTTGGTGGCCTCCCGGTACGATGGTTGAACGGCGTCAGCGGTTGGGCTG